>PERL01000004.1 GCA_002928735.1 Hyphomicrobium sp.
AACCTTGCGCACTTTTTCCAGCGGCATGGCGAGCTTTTCGGCCAGTTCCTCCGGCGTCGGCTCGCGGCCGATCTCGTGCAGCATCTGACGGCTCGTACGCACGATCTTGTTGATCGTCTCGATCATGTGCACGGGGATGCGAATGGTCCGCGCCTGGTCGGCAATCGAGCGCGTGATCGCCTGCCGGATCCACCACGTCGCATACGTCGAGAACTTATACCCGCGCCGGTACTCGAACTTGTCGACCGCCTTCATCAGGCCGATGTTGCCTTCCTGAATGAGGTCGAGGAACTGCAGGCCGCGGTTGGTGTACTTTTTCGCGATCGAGATCACGAGGCGGAGGTTGGCCTCCACCATTTCCTTCTTCGCCTGCCGCGCTTCGCGCTCGCCCTTCTGCACGGCCTTCACGATGCGGCGGAACTCAGGGATTTCCAGACCCGTCTCGGTAGCGAGATTGTGAATGTCGCCGCGGATGCGCTCGATCATCGGGCGCTCCTGCTTGACGAGGTTTGTCCACTTCTTGCCCTTGCCGGAGATCTTTTCGATCCACGTCTGGTCGAGTTCGTTGCCGAAGTACTCGTCGATGAAGTCCTGGCGGCCGACGCCATAGCTGTCGGCAAGCCGCATCAGGCGCCCCTCGAAGCCGACGAGGCGCTTGTTGATCGCATAGAGCTGTTCGACGAGGCTCTCGATACGCGCGTTGTTGAGCGACAGCGACTTGACATCGACGATGATCTCATCGCGGATCTTCTCATAAGCCTTCTGCTGCTGGCGCGAGCCCTGTTCGCCCGCCACCTGCTGTTCCAGCTTCTTGTCCTGCTGCTTGCGCAGCTTCTTGTAGGTGTTCGCGATCCGGTCGAAGGTCTCCAGAACCTTCGGCTTCAGTTCCGCTTCCATCGCCGCCAGCGACAACGCGTTCTCGAAGTCTTCCTCGTCATCGGCCATGTCGCCGCCCGGCGCGGGAGGAGCAGCGCCATCAGCGCCAGCCTCGTCGCTCTCGGCTGCCGCAACACCAGCTTCCGCCGCCTTGGCTTCCGGGCCCTCGTACGTCGCTTCCAGATCGATAATGTCGCGCAGCAGGATCCGGCCTTCGTTCAGTTCCTGCATCCAGATGATGATGGCCTGGAAGGTGAGGGGGCTTTCGCACAGGCCCGCGATCATGGCTTCGCGGCCGGCTTCGATGCGCTTGGCGATGGCGATTTCGCCTTCGCGCGAGAGCAATTCGACGGAACCCATTTCGCGCAGATACATGCGCACCGGATCGTCTGTCCGCTCGGTCGGCTCCGCCCGCGTCTCGGTCTTGACCAGCGCCGTCGTGGACGTCAGGGCGCGACCGCCGCCGTCCTCGTCGTCGCCCGCATCGTCAACAGGCTCCGCACCTTCTTCGGCCTCTTCCTGATCGACGACGTTGATGCCCATATCCGAGAGCATCGCCATCGTGTCTTCGATCTGCTCGGAAGAGACCTCTTCCGATGGCAGCACGGCATTCAGTTCGTCATACGTCACATACCCGCGCGCCTTGGCCGTCTTGAGCAGACGCTTGACGGCCACATCGGAGAGATCGAGTAGCGGGCTATCGCGCTCAGGCGCATCGCCGCCAGCCTCGTCGGTGCGCGGCTGGGCGGCTGGGGCGGCCCGCTTGGGGGCTGCGGTGGCTTTGGTCTGCGGTGCGCGGCTCATATGGTGTTGCCTCTCGGGAGGGCCCAAAGTTCAAGTATGCGAAATGGAATCGGCGGCCACATCGTTGAAATGCATCTGGCGGCCGGCCCACACGGTGGGGCGCAGCCGGGCATTTCCGGACGATGAGCGCGCGTTTCCCTCATATCGCAGCGGCATCTTCTGAGTTCTCGTCCAGGTCACCGGGGCGCGCCAAACGTTCGATCTCGGCCTGAAGCTCGCGGATGCGCTGAAAGGCATCTTCGTCGCGATCCTCATGCCAAGCCCGCTCCGCGCTTTCGAGCGCCGCCTTCAACCCGACTTGCCGATCGTGCAGCGCGAGGGCGTGGCGCCAGCCAGCTTCCACCTCGGCGTGCCCGGCATTGGGCTCGGCGAACCTGTCACACTTGTGTGTAACCGAACGATCGACGAGGTCCAAAACCCCGCCGAAGCCCGTTTGGACCAAATGGGAGCGCAACCCGGCGCTGTCAAGGGAATTGTCAAGTGAAACCGCTGCAAGGATGGCATCCCGCAACCTGGAAAGCACAGGGGCCACGAAGGTGACCTGCGCCAGCGCCTCCGCATCCTCGGCGGCCAGCCACGAATGGTTAATCAGAGTTCGGATCAATAACATCTCGCGGTAGCCGGGCCGCGTCTGATCGCTAGACGCCAACGGACTGTTGAGCAGGCTGGATGAGGGCAGCGCATGGATCGGCACCGCCCCCGGTCCGCCGAACCCCGGCCCACCCCGTCCCGCACCGCCATAACCTCCCGGAATCCCGCCGAAGCGACCCCCGCCAGCGCCCAATCGCCCGCCGCCGCGCGGATATCCCCCCGCCGGCATGCCGCGGAAATTTGCCCCCGGGCGGGCACCCGGTACGCCTTGCCGCCCGAACCCCGTCTCCCGCGACGGCCGGAACGGCGCCGTCGAGCGGTCGTTGCCCCAGGCCGCATGTAAACGCCGCCGCATATCCTGCTCATAATGCGAACGCACCGACCCGTCCTCGATCCGGGCCGTCAAAATCCGGATCTGCTGTTCCAGACGCGCCCGCCGTTCTGGCGTCGACCAGTCGTCCTGCGCCCATTCGCGATCAAACAGCACCTGCGCCAGCGGTTGTGCGGTTGAGAGCGCCGCTTCCATCGCCTCCGGCCCTTGCTGCCGCACAAGATCATCCGGGTCCAAGCCGTCGGGCAGGAAGGCGAACCGCACGCTCATCCCCGGCTTCAACAGCGGCAACACCGTATCGATGGCCCGGTAGGCGGCCTTTTTGCCCGCACTGTCGCCGTCGAAACATAGGATCGGCTCCGGCGTCATCCGCCATAAGAGCGCCACCTGTTCCGGCGTCAGCGCGGTGCCGAGCGGCGCCACGCTTTCGGCAAAACCGCCCTCCGTCAGCGCCACCACATCCATGTAGCCTTCGACCGCAATCACGCGATCCTTGTCGTGCGCGATGCTGCGCGCCAAATGCGCGTTATAAAGATTGTGCCCCTTATGAAAAAGCGGCGTTTCAGGCGAATTGAGATATTTCGCCGGTGCATCCGGATCGAGCGCGCGCCCGCCGAATGCAATCGTCCGCCCCTTCCAATCGCCGATCGGGAACATTACGCGATGCCGGAACCGGTCATACGGCTCGCGGATCTCTTCGCCCGAAATGAGCATGCCCGATAGCGCCTGCTCCTCGACCGTGAAGCCCGCCTTGGTCAGATACTCTTTCAGCGCCGTGCGTGACTGGGGCGCATAGCCAAGCCTGAATGCCTTGATCGTCTCACGCCTGAGCCCGCGCTTCTCCGTCAGATACCGCCGCGCTTCCGCGCCGCCGGGCCCCGCGAGTTGCTCTTCGAAAAACGTGACGGAGGCCTCCAGCACGGCCGACAATCTCTGCCGCTGGTCATAAACCTCCTGATCGCGCACCTCGGGCTTGGGCAGCGTCACGCCCGCCTCCGCCGCTAGCCGTTCGACGGCTTCCGGAAACGTCAGCCCCTCGGTCTTGATCAGAAACGTGAAGATGTCGCCGTGCTCGCCCGAGGCGAAGCAGTGATAAAAGCCCTTCTGGTCATTGACGAAGAACGACGGCGTCTTCTCCATCTTGAAGGGGGATAGCCCCGACCACTCACGCCCCTTCTTCTTGAGCGCAACCTTCCGCCCCACCACCTGGCTCACGGCCAAGCGGGCTCGGATCTCATCGAGCAAGTGAGGCGAAAATCGCATGTGTCTCCCGCGCCGCACGAAACTCTGCGGCCCATTGGGCGGGAAGCTAGGTGATTCGGCCCCCCATCCCCCGGCCTAAACCCATAAACCCCCATTATTCACAGCGTCGAACACCTGATTAAGCATGTCCGCGCATTAGCACCCCCGGGCCGTGATCCAAGCCCTTGTCCCGGCGCCGGAACCGATCATGTTTCCTGTATGGCCGAAGTGCTTGAACTCACGGTGCGTTTGGTTCTCGAGTTTGTCTTTGAGATCGTCTTTCACGGCGTAGGACGTTCTGTCCGGTGGCTGCTACGATGGCCGCCACCTGCCCACCCGGATGCGGATTGCTTTATTGGCATTGTGGTATTGTTCGTTGTGGCGATTGCAGCCTGCACGCTCCTGTTCGGTAGCGCACCCACCTGCCAATTGACTTGCGCCTGACGCTTACTTCAGCGCCTCTTTGAGCATCCCGCTCGCCTTGCCGAAGTCCATCGAGCCCGTGTGGCGCTCCTTCAGCGCCGCCATGACGCGGCCCATGTCCTTGAGGCCCTTGGCGTTCATTTCAGTCACAACGGAGTTGACGGCCGCCCGCATCTCGTCCTCGCTCATCTGCTTGGGCAGATAGGCCTCGATAACGGCGATTTCCTCGACTTCTTGATCGGCCAGATCGTCCCGCCCGGCCTTGCGGTAAGTCTCGATGCTTTCCCGCCGCTGTTTGATCATCTTCTGCATCAGCGACAGGATGTCCTGATCCGTGATCTTGTCCCGCCCCGTCGCCTCGCCCTGGTCGTCCTGATGCGCGCTGAGATCCCGGTCCTTGATGGCCGCCGAGATCAGCCGCAGCGTCGCCAGCCGCCGCTTGTCGCCGGACTTCATGGCCGTCTTGATGTCGTCGTTGAGGCGGGTGCGCATGGCTCAACTCTCCTGATGTGCGGCCCGGCGGTTCTAGATGAGGCCGCTGTGTAGGATTATGTCCCGCGCCGGGCAAGCCTCCCGAAGATTGAACGCTGTGGAGCAAGTGCCGGGTGGTGCGTCAAGGTGACGTGTGCACCGCAATCCGCCACCCCCTGCGTTCCTTGATTTCCAGGTGCGCTTCCCATAGGGAACGCCCGTAACCCCTGTGATCGTTCCCAAGAGGCCCCGATGACGTCTCCCTCGCCCGCGCCCTGGACCGACGCGCCCACGACCGCGCGCCTTGTGCTCGCTGATGGCACCGTCATTGAAGGCTACGGCCTCGGCGCCACCGGCCAGGCCGTCGGTGAAGTCTGTTTCAACACGGCCATGACCGGCTACCAGGAGATCCTCACAGATCCCTCCTATGCCGGCCAGATCATCACCTTCACCTTTCCCCACATCGGCAACGTCGGCACCAATACCGACGACACCGAAACATCCAACCTCGCCTCCCGCTCCGGCGTGCGCGGCTGCGTTCTGCGCGCCGACATCACCGAACCGTCGAACTACCGCGCCGCCGAACACTTCGATCAGTGGCTGAAGGCGCGCGGCATCATTGCGATTGCCGGTGTCGATACGCGCGCACTCACCGCCCGCATCCGTGACAAAGGTATGCCCAACGGCGTCATTGCGCACGATGCGTCGGGCCAATTCGATCTCGCCAAACTGAAAGCCGACGCCGCTGCGTGGCCGGGCCTCGTCGGTATGGACCTCGTGCCCGACGTCACCAGTGGCCAGAGCTACACCTGGGATGAAATGCGCTGGGTGTGGGGCAAAGGCTATCCCCGCAACGAGAATGCCGAGTTCCACGTGGTTGCCCTCGACTACGGCTTGAAGCGCAACATCCTGCGCTGCCTCGCCAACGCTGGCTGCAAGGTCACCGTGATGCCGGCCAAGACGACCGCCGAAGAGGTCCTCGCCCGCAACCCGGACGGCGTCTTCCTGTCAAATGGCCCCGGCGATCCGGCCGAAACCGGCAAATACGCTGTCCCCGAAATCGAAAAACTCGTCGCCAGCGGCAAGCCCGTGTTCGGTATCTGCCTCGGCCATCAGATGCTGGGCCTCGCACTCGGTGCCACGACCAAAAAGATGCACCAAGGCCACCACGGCGCCAACCATCCGGTGAAGGACTTCACGACCAACAAGGTCGAGATCGTCTCCATGAACCACGGCTTCGCGGTCGATCGCGACACGCTCCCTAACGGCGTCGTCGAAACGCATGTCTCGCTGTTCGATGGCTCCAACTGCGGCTTAGCCCTCGAAGGAAAGCCCGTCTTCTCCGTCCAGCATCACCCCGAAGCCTCGCCCGGCCCGCAGGACAGCCACTACCTCTTCAACCGCTTCGCCAACTTCATGCGCGCGGACAAAGGCACGCCCCCCGTCAAGGAACGGTGATCTGCCGGGGTGTCAGCCGAGTAAACTTCGCATGAAACATTCGAAGTCTTGGACCGCCCACCTGTCACTTGCGCTGGGCACGGCACTCGTCGCAAGCGCAGCCGATGCTCATCCCCTGTGCCCCGACGCAACCGCCGACGCGTGCGCGGTCTACGATACCGGGCGCACAACGGGCGCGACCGCTTTCGAAAGAGTTGGACCCAAAGACAGTCTGAGGAAGTCGATTCCGGCTATCGCCGCCAGCGAGATCGTTATTCTCGGAGAGGCGCACGACAATCCCCATCACCACAAACTGCGCGCCGGCCTTCTGACCAAGCCGGCCATCGCGATGGAGCAACTACGCGCCGATCAAAACGCAGGGCTCAAAAGTTTCGCCGAATATCAAGCCAAGTCCGCCCGTCTCGCGACAATCAATGATTTCAAAACCAAGGTGGACTGGAAATCCGGCGGCTGGGACCAATATCCCTATGATCCCCTCCTCGAAGCCATCCTGAAACTGAGCCTCCCCATCTACGCCGGCGACCCACCCCGCGACACCATCCGAAAGATCGCGAAAGAAGGTCTCGGCGTCCTTAGCACCGACGACCAGAAGCGCCTCGCCCTCGATCAGCCACTGGGCGCAAAACTCGACGCCGTCTCGGCGGAGGAAATCGAAGCCTCGCACTGCGGTATGCTGCCCAAAAGTGCGATCCCCAAAATGGCGCTCGCCCAGCGCTACCGCGACGCCCACTTGGCTGATGCAACCCTGAAGGCCGCCGCCGATCACGGCCAGGCCGTCCTGCTCACCGGCAATAACCACGCCCGCACCGACCGCGGCGTGCCCTGGTACATCCGCGCCCGCGCCCCCGATAAGGAGGTCGTGTCCATCATCCTCGTCGAGGTCGAGGAGGGCAAAACCGATCCCGAGGCTTACGTGCCCCGCGATCCGGACGGAAAGCCGGCTGCGGACTATGTGATCTTCACCCCGACGATCACCCGCGACGACCCCTGCAAGGCGTTCGGGAAGTAAACGCCCGCCGACGCGGTCAACCTTTCCCAGATTTAAGGACAGCCCGCCGCATGACCTGCGTATAAGGGCGGCAAAAGTCCAATAAAGGGAGGTTACCCCGCCGATGCGAGCACGCGTTCTCACTCTCACCATCCTGGCCATGGCCACCACGCCGGCGTTCGCCGACGACAAATGCAAGGGCGAAGTCGAGGCCGCTTTCGTCAAGCAGCGCGCACAGCCGGCGTTCCGCACGGTAGCCACAGCCCAGACCCTCAATGGCCCGCTGATCCGCACCATCGATTTCGTCGCCCCCGACGCGATCTACAACAAGATCGAAAGCCCGACCGAGGAAGCCCCGGTTGAAACAATCGGCATAGGCAAGTGGGCCTGGGCCAACACCGAAGGCGGCTGGGACGAGCAGCCCCCGCACAACGCCCAGGTCGTCGCTCAGGAGCGCGAAGCATACAAAGTGCCGCCGAAGGCCGCCGCCGACTTCTCCTGCCTCGGCAAGGTCAGCTATGAAGGCAAAGACTTCGTCGGCTACGGCACCGCCGTTGCTAAGGATACCGACGGGATGGACGTCGTGACGACGGTTTACGTCTCGCCCGACACCGGCCTCCCGGCGTATTACGTCACCAAGTCGGCCAAGTCCGAGGGTCCGGCGAAGTTCGTGGCGGCTTATTCCTATGAAGGCATCACGATCATTCCGCCGACCGATGTCGTCCCCAGTTCGGAACCGGCAAGCGACAAGAAGTAATCTCAAGACCCGACGCAACGGCGCGCGTGAGCGGCCGATGGAGAATTCGAACATGACGTTAATACTGCGCGCTGCCGCCGCCGCCCTGGTGGTTGCAGCCTCCACGACCGCCGCCTCCGCCGACTGCACCCGCGAGGTTCTGCAATCCTTCACCCGCCAGTCGAACACTGACATGGTGCGTAAAGAGATGAACCTGATCGGCGAGACAGGTCCCTTCACCATGACGATCGATTACGTCAAACCCGATCGCATGCGTCAGGTGGTCAAAACGCTCACTGCACCCGACAAACCCACCGAAACCATCCTGGTTGGCTCCGACGCTTGGAGCCGCACCGGCACCGACGCCTGGCAGAAGCTGGATAAATCGACCACCGATCAGATCGTGAGCTTTTTCAAGAGCACGTTTGCCGAAACCCCGGCCAACGTTGGCACCTTCGAGTGCCTGGGCGCCGAAACGATTGAGGGCCAGAAGGTCCGCGCGTTCAAGGGTCTCGACGAGCCCAAGCAGAAGACGCCCGAACAGATCGAAGCCGAAAAGAGGGGTGAAAAGCCCGCCGAAGCGCCGAAGAACGAAGCGGTTCGCGTCGTCTACCTCGATGTCGGAACGGGTCTGCCCGCGCGGATCATTTTCGCCCGCGAAGGCATGCTCGACAAACCGATCTTCAAGGAAGTTTATAGCTACCCCACCGACATTAAGATCGAAAAGCCCGCCGGCTGACGCCCCCGTCACCGGATCGTCATGGAAAAGCCCGGCCCCTCTCAAAGAGGCGCCGGGCTTTTTGCAGGGGATCGCGGTGCGATGAGGCGCCCTAACCCTTGACGGATGGCTCGGCAACCCCGATGCAGCGGGCGCACCCGGTTTGAGCCGCGCTTTCGGTCGCGGCCTATAGCCAAACCATGTGCGCTGCAATAAGAGTTGGCCCCGCCATGCCAAAACGTACAGACATCGACACCGTCCTCATCATCGGCGCCGGGCCCATCGTCATCGGGCAGGCCTGTGAATTCGATTATTCCGGCACACAGGCATGCAAAGCCCTCAAAGCGGACGGCTACCGGATCGTGCTGGTGAATTCCAATCCGGCCACCATCATGACCGATCCGGACATGGCGGATGCCACCTACATCGAGCCGATCACCCCCGACGTGGTCGCCAAGATCATCGCTGCTGAAAAAGCGCTTCACCCCGATAAAAAATTGGTCCTGCTGCCGACCATGGGTGGCCAGACCGCGCTCAACACCGCGCTCGCGCTCGAAAAGCAAGGCGTGCTGGCGGCCATGGACGTCGAGCTGATCGGCGCTAAGGCCGAAGCCATCGACATGGCCGAAGACCGCAAACTTTTCCGCGAAGCCATGGACCGCATTGGGCTGGAAAGCCCGCGCGCCATGATCGCCTCCTCGCCCGAGATCCGCGATGCGGCCGGCAAAGTCATCGGCTACGATCGCCACGCGGGCTTCGCCGAAGCCATGCGCGCACTCGAAACGATTGGCTTGCCCTCGATCATCCGCCCCGCCTTCACCATGGGCGGCACTGGCGGCGGCGTCTGCTACAACCGCGAAGAGTTCGAGACCATCGCCAAGTCCGGTCTTGATGCCTCGCCCGTCGGCCAGATCCTGATCGATGAAAGCCTCATCGGCTGGAAGGAATACGAGATGGAAGTCGTCCGCGACAAAGCGGATAACGCCATCATCATCTGCTCCATCGAAAACCTCGACCCGATGGGCGTGCACACGGGCGACTCGATCACCGTCGCGCCGGCCCTCACGCTGACGGATAAAGAATACCAGATCATGCGCGACGCCTCGTTGGCCGTTCTGCGCGAGATCGGCGTCGAAACCGGCGGCTCGAACGTGCAGTTCGCGGTCAACCCCGCCGACGGCCGCCTCGTCGTCATCGAAATGAACCCGCGCGTTTCGCGCTCATCCGCGCTGGCCTCGAAAGCGACAGGCTTCCCGATCGCCAAGGTCGCCGCCCGCTTGGCGGTCGGCTACACGCTCGACGAACTCGAAAACGACATCACCGGCGGTGCCACGCCTGCCTCCTTCGAACCGACCATCGACTACGTCGTCACGAAGATCCCGCGCTTCGCCTTCGAGAAATTCCCCGGCGCGGATTCGACGCTGACCACCGCCATGAAGTCGGTCGGCGAAGTCATGGCCATCGGCCGCACATTCGGCGAAAGCCTGCAGAAGGCGCTCCGCTCCATGGAGACTGGCCTCTCCGGCCTCGACGACATCACGCTCGAAGGTCTGGGCCTCGGCGACGACAAGAACGTCGTCCGTGCCGCGCTTTCGCGCCCCGCACCCGACCGCCTGTTGAAGGTCGCCCAGGCGCTCCGTATGGGCGTCGACCACGAGACGGTCCACGCATTCTCCAAATTCGATCCCTGGTTCATCGACCGCCTGCAGGAAATCGTCGATCTGGAAGCGCGCGTGAAGGCGCATGGCCTGCCCACGTCCGCCCGTCAGATGCGAATGCTGAAGGCCGCCGGCTTCTCCGACGCGCGCCTCGCCAAACTCTCCGGCAAGACGGAAGCCGACGTGCGCCGCCTTCGCCACGATCTCGGCGTCACGCCCGTCTTCAAGCGCATCGACACCTGCGCCGCCGAGTTCGCCTCGCCGACCGCCTACATGTATTCCACCTACGAAACCGGCCTCACCGACGCGCCCGTCTGCGAAGCCCAGCCCACCGATCGCGAGAAGATCATCATCCTCGGCGGTGGTCCCAACCGCATCGGCCAGGGTATCGAGTTCGACTACTGCTGTTGCCACGCCTGCTTCGCGCTAACCGAAGCCGGCTATGAAACCATCATGGTCAACTGCAATCCCGAGACGGTCTCCACCGACTACGACACGTCGGACCGCCTCTATTTCGAACCGCTCACTGCCGAAGACGTGCTGGAAGTCATTCGCAAGGAACAGTCCAAAGGCAAGGTGAAGGGCGTCATCGTGCAGTTTGGCGGCCAGACGCCGTTGAAACTCGCAGGCCCCCTCGAAGAAGCCGGCGTTCCGATCCTCGGCACCTCGCCCGACGCCATCGATCTGGCCGAAGACCGCGATCGCTTCAAAGCGCTCATTGAGAAGCTCGGCCTTAAGCAGCCCGCCAGCGGCATCGCCGGCACGCCCGGCGAAGCCCGCGCCGTGGCCGACCGGATCGGTTACCCTATCGTTATCCGCCCGTCGTATGTGCTCGGCGGCCGCGCCATGGAAATCATCCACGACGGCCCTGAGATCGACCGCTATATCGCGCGCCTCTCAGCCACGCTCGATAACCCGTCCGAACTCGTCGTCTCGCCCAAGCGCCCGCTGCTGATCGACAGCTATCTCTCGGACGCCGTCGAAGTCGACGTCGACTGCCTGTGCGATGGCAAGGATACCTTTATCGCCGGCATCATGGAGCACATCGAGGAAGCCGGCATTCACTCCGGCGACAGCGCCTGCTCCCTGCCGCCCTATTCGCTCTCCGACGCCACCGTCGCGGAACTGGGCGGACAGGCCCGCAAGCTCGCCCTCGCGCTCGAAGTAAAGGGCTTGATGAACGTCCAATTCGCCATCAAGGACGACGAGATCTACATCCTCGAAGTTAACCCGCGCGCCTCGCGCACGGTGCCCTTCGTCGCCAAGGTGATCGGCGAACCCATCGCTGGCATCGCATCCAAGGTGATGGCCGGTCACCCCCTCGCGTCGTTTGGATTGAAGAGCCAGAAGCTCGGCCACATCGCGGTCAAGGAAGCCGTCTTCCCCTTCGCCCGCTTCCCAGGCGTCGACCCGATCCTGGGCCCCGAAATGCGCTCCACCGGTGAGGTCATGGGCCTCGACCGCGACTTCGCCATGGCTTTCGCCAAGAGCCAGATCGGCGCCGGCCAGAAGATACCCATGGGCGGCACTGTCTTCGTCTCGGTCAAAGATCGCGATAAGGACCGCATCGTGGCCCCACTCCGCGACCTCTCCGCGATGGGCTTCAAAATCGTCGCGACTCGCGGGACCAAGCGCCACTTGGAGGCCGAAGGCGTCCCGTGCGAGGTCGTCAACAAGGTTCTGGAGGGCCGCCCGCACATTGTGGACGCCATCAAGAATGGCGAAATTGCGTTAGTTTTCAATACCACAGAGGGTGCAAAGGCCCTCGCCGACAGCAAGGACATCCGGCGCACGGCCTTGCTTCACCACGTCCCCTATTATACAACCTTGGCCGGGGCCGTAGCCGTGACCAAAGCCATCAAGGCTCTGAAG
This sequence comes from Hyphomicrobium sp., assembly GCA_002928735.1. Classification (GTDB taxonomy): domain Bacteria; phylum Pseudomonadota; class Alphaproteobacteria; order Rhizobiales; family Hyphomicrobiaceae; genus JAGVSR01. Next base: position 12,169 of record PERL01000004.1, read on the forward strand.
TCCGACACCCTGAAGGTTGCGCCGTTGCAGGCCTACGTCGCGCGCACAACCTGAACGAATTGTCGCCCGTGAGTGAGGGCGCGGCGGAAACCGCCGCGCCCCTTGCGGGTTTCTTTGCGAGGGTTTCCCACGCGTTTTGCGGATGAATCGAAGGGTGCTGGCCCGGTGGCCAGGCCAATCAGGAGACGTTAGCGATGTCGATGGATCGGGTTCCGATGACCCTCGAGGGCTATAAAAAGCTCGAGGAGGAACTGCATCGCCTCAAGGCAGTCGAGCGCCCGCGCATTATCCAGGCGATCGCCGAAGCGCGCGCGCATGGCGACCTGTCGGAAAACGCCGAATATCACGCCGCCAAGGAAGCCCAGGGCCTCAACGAGTCGCGCGTCGCCGAACTCGAAGACAAGTTCAGCCGCGCCGAAGTTATCGATCCCGCCGGTCTGTCGGGCACGAACATCAAGTTCGGCGCCACGGTCACGTTGGTCGACGAGGACACCGAAGATAAGGTGAAATACAAGATCGTCGGCGATCTCGAAGCGAGCGTGAAGGACGGCAAGATCTCGATCTCCTCGCCCATCGCGCGCGCGCTCATCGGCAAGACCAAGGGCGACACTGTGGAAGTCACGACGCCGAAGGGCTCGCGCTCCTACGAAATCCTCAAGGTCGAGTGGAAGTAGGCGGCAACCCGCCGTCAGGTTCGCGCGTTCTGCGAACCGGAGACAACGCACCATGACCGTGTCCGACGCGTCCGCCGGCCCTCCCGTCAATGGAGCGCCGCCGTCCGATCGCGCCTTCGATTATCCCGGCTACCGCCTCTACTGGGTCGCGCGCTTCCTCCTCGTCTTCGCGATCCAGGTGCTGAGCGTCTCCGTCGGCTGGCAGATCTACGATCAGACGCGTGACCCGTTCCTTTTGGGCCTCGTCGGTCTCGTCCAATTCCTGCCTGCCCCGTTGCTCGTTCTCGTCACCGGCTCTGTCGCCGACCGCTACAACCGCCGCGTCATCATGGCGATCTGCATGGCCGTCGAGGGCGCCTGCGCGCTTGCACTTCTGTCCATCCTGCATTCGGAGACGACCGAGATCTGGCCCGTCTTCGCCATCCTACTCGTTTTCGGCATCGCACGCGCTTTCATGGGCCCCGCCGTGCAATCGCTGCTCGCCAACCTTGTCCCCCAGCAAGCCTTCGCCAATGCCATCGCGCTCAATTCGTCGAGCTTCCAGATCGCCACCATCGTTGGCCCGACCGCGGGCGGCCTGCTCTACGGCGTCTCGTCTGAACTCGCCTATAGCGTGTCCGTCGCCTTCTTCCTGTTTGCCGGTATCTTGACCCTCATGATCCCCAAACCGGCGCAACGTAAATCCCACCAGCCCGTCACGACCGAAGCCCTCTTCGCCGGCTTCCGCTACATCTGGAAGCAGCCGATCGTACTCGGCGCGCTCTCCCTCGACATGGTCGCCGTCATGCTCGGCGGCGCGACGGCACTCCTGCCCGTCTTCGCGCGCGATATTCTCGACGTCGGACCCTGGGGCCTGGGCGCCCTGCGCTCAGCCGTCGGCGTCGGCGCGCTCCTCATGAGCATCTGGCTCATCAACAATCCCGTCCGCGATCATGCCGGCGTGACGATGTTCGCAGCCGTCGCCGTTTACGGCCTCGCCATTATCGTCTTCGGAACGTCGACGACGGTCTGGCTCTCCGTGCTGGCACTCGCCGTGATGGGCGCGTCCGACATGGTCTCAGTCTTCATCCGCCAGACGCTCATTCAGCTGCAAACGCCCGACGACCTGCGCGGCCGCGTCAGCGCCGTCAACATGACGTTTATCGGGGCATCCAATGAACTGGGCGAATTCCGCGCCGGCACCATGGCGGCCGGTTTCGGCGCCGTCCCCGCCGTCGTCATCGGTGGCGCCGGCGCCCTCATCACGGCCGCACTCTGGGCCAAACTCTTCCCCGACCTCCGCAAGGTCCGCCACCTCAACCGCGGCGTCTGACCTACTCCGGCGCCACCGGTACACCGGGAGCGAGCTTCGCCCGCCGGATCGCCAGCGTGGTCTTCACGCTCGCCACGTTGGGCACCGCCGTCAGCTCCTTCAAAATGAAAGTCTGAAACGACGGCAGATCGCGCGCCACGCATTTCAATATGTAATCGCTCTCGCCCGAGAGCATGTAAGCCTCCCGCACGATCGGCCAGCCGAGAATGCGGTTCTCGAACGTCCTCAGATCCGCCTCCGACTGGTTATGCAACCCCACCATCGCGAACGCGGTGAGATCAAAACCCAGCGCCTGCTCGTCCACGATCGCCGTGTAACCGGTAATGACACCCGCTTCTTCCAGCGCCCGCACACGCCGCAAACACGGTGGCGCCGACAGTCCCACCTTGCCCGCCAGCGCCACATTGGTGAGCGAGCCGTCGGCCATGAGTTCTTTGACGATGCGCCAGTCGGTGCTGTCGAGCTTGCGGGTCATGGGGACTCGTGTGAGATGCGGACCAACAGATTATGTCCGCTTCGCTCGATCCAGTGAAACAAAATTACCGCGACCGGGTGAGCGGGCGGGCTGGACAGCCCGCCTCCATTTCCCCCAGGGTGCCGCCATGACGTCCGACGCCCCATCCCGCATTCACCCATCCGGCCGTCCGCTCGCCGGCGCTCGCTGTTGGATCATCAGCGAAGCTAAGGCCGGCATGGACACGCAAACGCGCGGCCTCGCGGAAGCGCTGGGCGTCGATTACGAGATGAAACGCGTCACACTGGACGGCGTCAAAAAATGGACCGCGCCCTGGGGCCGCGTGCCCAAACGCGCCGCCTTCGCCGCACCCGGAACCAGCTTCTGCCCACCCTGGCCGACCATCGCCATCGCCACCGGTCGCGCGTCGATCCCTTATCTGCGCGAACTGCGCCGCCGCGCCGGCCCTTCGCTCTTCACCGTCGTGCTGCTTGATCCCCAAACCGGCCCCGGCACCGCTGATGTCATCTGGGTGCCCGAGCACGACCGCCGCCGCGGCCCGAACGTCTATACGACTCCAACCTCGCCGCATGGCTTCTCCCCCGAACGGATCGCCAAACTGCGGGCAACGACACCGCCTGACATCGCAGCCCTCCCGCACCCGCGCATCGCCGTGCTCCTCGGCGGTAAAAACGGCTCCTACGCCTTCAGCGACGCCGACGATCAGCGCCTGCAGACGGCTCTGCAATCGCTCGCCAAGCTCGGCGCATCCTTCATGATCACGCCCTCGCGGCGCACGCATCCGCGCCTTCTCGAAGTCACCGATGGCGCCACGCGCGATTCCCCGCGCATTCTCTGGGATGGCACCGGCGACAACCCATATCCGGACTTCTTCGCCCACGCTGACGCCTTCGTCGTAACCGCCGACAGCGTCAACATGACGGGCGAATGCTGCGCCACCGGTCGCCCCGTGTACGTCTTCCATCCAACCGGCGGCAAACCGAAGTTCCAGCGTTTTCACGCTAAGCTGGAAGAACTCAACGCCACCCGCCGCCTGCCCGAAATCGTCGAACGCCTGCCCGCCTGGAGTTACGCGCCCATCGACGCCACCGGCCTCATCGCCCGCGAAATCGAACGCCGCTGGTTGAAGCGCTGCACGTGGACCACGCCGGAGCGCGCCACCGAATAAAAAAGCCGCGCGAAAAGTTCGCGCGGCTTTCACACGTCGCAATGGGAGTGAGTTAGAGCGCGGCCCCGCCGAATTCGCCGACGATCTTGCACGGCACGGCCTTCGCCGCGAGCGCCTTGCACATCTTCTTCGCTTCGGCTTCTGACTTCACCGGACCCGCCATCAAATTGTAGATGACCGCGCCGTTGTCGACCGACAGCGAGTAGCGCGGCTCGAGGCTCTTCAGCTTGTCCGCATGCGTTTCCGACAAGAGATTCCAGCTCAAACGCAAGCTATCGATCGATGCCCCCGATGCGATCTGTACGCCGACAGGCTTCGCCGCCGGCGTCACCACAGGCGCGCCAAACGGTGGCGGCTCAACCGGTGCGGCCGCAGGCTTGGCAACAGGCGCCGGAACGACCGGCGGCGCGGGCTTCACGCTGCCCGTCTCCAGGGCAGGCTTGCCGTTAAGGACTTTGGCATCAGCGACCTTTTTGGCCGGCTCATCTGCCGGCTGAACCGGAGCCGCGTCGGCGCGCGGCGAGATCGGTCCATTGACCGGCGCGCTGTCGAGCCGCAAGGCCGGCGGCGGACCGTCCGATTGTGCAGCCGGGATCGGCTGAGTGACGGAAGCGCCCAGCGCCGCGAGGCGTTCAAAGATCACCTTCTGCTGCGAAGCCGTTTCCGTGACCGTGGAGCGGATGTCCGCCACCTCGCGGCGCAGACCATCGACGTCGCCACGCAACGCCTCGATTTCGGCCACCGACATCCCGGCCGGTTCCACCCGGGCGACCAGATCGGGACGCAGCACCACGACCGAGAGGTAGGCAACGGCAGCAGCGGCCGCGAAGGCCCAGGCTGACGCGCCGAGCGACATCCGGCCCCGGCGTGCCCGCTGCGCCGGCCCCACCATGGCGGGCGGAACGTGATAAGCGGGCTCCATCGGGGGATCTAAACGCCCAGCGGCATGCGGGGGCGGCATCTGAGTAGCGGGACCGGCCGCGAAACCCGGCGGCAACGGCGGCGGCGTCGGAGGGAGGGAGTTGTGCGCCTGCGACATGTGCTAAAACCCTTGAACAATTGAGGACTTTTGCCGATTGCTGGCGTGAGTCGTGTGGCAGCGTCAACGAGGCTCCACCGCTGGGGACTGGCTCCCTGTGGACAGCACCGCAAGGCCACGCATAGGCCGCTTTTGTCTGCAACCTAAAGTAGGTTCACCGGCCTCCGCGCGAGACGTGGCCCCCCGAATCCAGGCACTGTGGTCACGGCACTGTCCGGCGCATCACGTCGCCTTTCCACGGTCACCCAACCGGGTTAACTGCCGCGGTACAGTCTTTGCAGACCTGGGACGGCAGACCTGGGACACCTGCGTCGTCAATCCCGGCTCAACGCGGGGGCCGGCACCGCTCCTCGGCCGGGTCTCGGCCGTTCGCATCTGACAAATAAGGGCACCATTGCCATCATGGCCACCGCTGCGCCGCTGATCGTCATCCTCGCCGCCGGCAAGGGCACGCGCATGAAATCCGCCTTGCCCAAGGTCCTGCATAAGGTGGCGGGGCGCTCCATGCTGGGCCACGTCTTGGCGCTGGCCTCAACCGTACCGGGCGCTACGATCGCAGTTGTAGTCGGCCCCGGCATGGACGAGGTCCGCGCCGAAGTCTCACGCCTCGCCCCCGCCGCCCGCGTGTTCGTCCAGGAAAACCAATCCGGCACCGCCGACGCGGTTCTCGCCGCGCGGCCCGCGCTCGATGGCCACTCCGGCGACGTGATCGTGCTCTACGCCGACACGCCCCTGATCGAAGCCGGCACGTTATCCGCGCTGGGTGACGCACTCGACGCCGGCTCCGGCGTCGCCGTTCTCGGCTTCGAAGCTCGCGATCCCACCGGCTACGGCCGTCTCATCACCGTCGGCGAAACGACGCTCCTCGCCATTCGCGAACACAAGGATTCGAGCCCCGAAGAGCGCAAGATAACGCTCTGCAATTCCGGCGTGCTCGCCTTCCGCCTGCCCGATCTCTTGGGCGTTCTCACCCGCATCGGCAATGCCAATTCCAAAGGCGAGTACTACCTCACCGACGCCGTCGAGATCGCTCGCGCCGATGGTGCCCGCGCCGCCGTCGTCCGCTGCCCCGAGGACGAAGTCCTGGGCGTCAATTCCCGCAGCCAGCTCGCCGTCGCCGAACGCATCTGGCAGGACCGCGCCCGCCAAAAGGTCATGGACGAAGGCGCCACGCTGACCGCCCCCGAAACCGTTTTCCTCAGTTATGACACCGTGATCGGCAGCGACGTCATCATCGAACCGCACGTCGTCTTCGGCCCCGGCGTCACCGTCGCCGACGGCGCGGAAATCAAAGCTTTCTGCCACTTCGAAGGCGCCAGAATCGGCCCCGGCGCCCGCATCGGCCCCTATGCCCGCCTGCGCCCCGGCGCCTCTCTTGGCCCCGACGTTCACATCGGCAACTTCGTCGAAGTGAAAAACGTCACCGTCGGCCCCGGTGCCAAAGCCAATCATCTGGCCTACCTGGGCGACGGCTCGGTGGGAGCTGGCGCCAACATCGGGGCCGGCACCATCTTCTGCAACTACGACGGCTTCTTCAAACACAAGACCGAAATCGGGGAGGGGGCCTTCATCGGCTCCAATTCCTCTCTCGTCGCCCCGATCAAGATCGGCGACGGCGCCTATGTCGGCTCCGGCAGCGTCATCACCAAGGATGTGGCGTCAGGCGCGCTCGCCCTCGAACGCGCAACGCAGGAGGAGCGGCCCCAATGGGCGGCGAAATTCCGCGAGATGATGTCGCGCCGCAAAGCCGCGAAGTCGAAGTGACCACAAAGAAAGTCGGAAACAGGTTTTGATTTGTCGCCAACCGCGACGCACCGCTTAAGTCGAAGTGAAATTTCAAAGGACGACAGGAAAACCGCGCATGTGTGGCATTGTCGGAATTCTCGCCAACAAACCCGTCGCCATCGACCTCGTCGATGCGCTGCGACGCCTAGAGTATCGCGGCTACGACAGCGCCGGCGTCGCAACGCTGGAGAACGGCCACCTCGATCGCCGCCGCGCCGAAGGCAAACTGCGCAACCTTGAAACCCGTCTGCATGAACAGCCTTTGCAGGGCCACGTCGGCATCGGCCACACGCGCTGGGCCACCCACGGCCGCCCTACTGAGCGCAACGCCCATCCGCATATGAGCGCCAAGGTTGGCGTCGTCCACAACGGCATCATCGAGAACTACCGCGAACTTAAAGCCGAATTGTCCTCGCGCGGCCACGTCTTCGAAACAGACACGGACACCGAAGCCGTCGTCCATCTCGTCACCGATGAATTGGACAAGGGCCTGGAGCCGATCGCCGCCACCAAAGCCGCACTCGCCAAGCTGCAAGGCGCCTTCGCGCTCGGTATCATTTTCGCCGGCCACGACGATCTCATGATCGCCGCGCGCAAAGGCTCCCCGCTCGCCATTGGCTACGGTACCGGCGAAGTCTATCTCGGCTCCGACGCCATCGCGCTCGCCCCCTTCACCGACACCATCACGTACCTCGACGAAGGCGACTGGGCCGTCATGCGCCGCTCCGGCGTCGAAATCTATGACGAGGCAGGAAGCCGAGTCGATCGCCCGAAAATCAAGTCGGTGGCGAGCGCCCTCCTCGTCGACAAGGGCAACCATCGCCATTTCATGGCGAAGGAAATCCATGAGCAACCTGAGGTGGTCAGCCACACGCTCGCCAATTACCTCGACATGGGCTCCGGCACGATTGCTTTCCCCGACCTCGGCATTGATCTGGCCAAGATCCCGCGCGTGACGATCTCCGCCTGTGGCACCGCCTACTACGCCGGTCTCGTCGGCAAATACTGGATCGAACGCTACGCCCGCGTGCCGGTCGAAATCGATATCGCTTCCGAATTCCGCTACCGCGAAGCCCCGCTGGTCGATGGGGGGCTTGCCGTGTTCGTCTCCCAATCGGGCGAAACCGCCGACACGCTGGCAACGCTGCGCTATTGCAAGGCTGGCGGTCAGCGCATTGCCTCGATCGTCAACGTGCGCACCTCTTCGATCGCGCGCGAAAGCCACGCCGTGCTGCCCACGCTCGCCGGTCCCGAAATCGGCGTCGCCTCCACCAAGGCCTTCTCCTGCCAGCTCTCGGCACTCGCTTGCCTCGCAATCGCGATTGGCCGCGCCAAGGGCACCATCACGCCCGCCAAGGAAGCCGAACTCGTCAAGGCGCTGATCGAAGTCCCGCGCTTGATGTCATCGATGCTCCACTCAGAGCAGCAATACGAGGACCTCGCGCAATATCTTTCCAAGGCCCGCGACGTCCTCTTCCTCGGCCGCGGCATCAATTACCCGCTCGCCCTCGAAGGCGCGCTGAAGCTGAAGGAAATCTCCTACATCCACGCCGAGGGCTATGCCGCCGGCGAACTGAAGCACGGTCCTATCGCCCTCATCGACGAGAACGTCCCCGTCATCGTCGTCGCCCCCGATGACGACCTCTTTGAAAAGACGGTGTCGAATATGCAGGAGGTCGCCGCCCGCGGCGGCCAGATCATCCTCATCTCGGATGCCCCGGCGGAGAAGTGCGGCTGCAAGCTCGTGGCGCACATCAAGGTGCCCAAGGGCCACGACTTCGCCAACCCGCTCCTCTACGCAGTGCCCATCCAACTCATCGCCTATCACACGGCCGTCTTCATGGGCACCGACGTGGACCAGCCGCGCAATCTCGCCAAGTCCGTGACCGTCGAATAGCCGCGCCACCCTCTGCGGCAGCCACTGCAAAGGCCGTTAACCCAATTCGGCGTAAAAGCCTGTTTTGCAACCTGGGGAAAGCCTGTGCGGATTTCGCCCCAGAATTGCCACCCGGTGGCGCTTGACATACAAGGTGGACGTCAACGAATCCGTGTGCCGCGTGCTGAACCGTTGGGGGGAAGACTGAAGGATGCACGCTAAGCAGATCATGCTCGCCGCCGGCTGCGCGGTCGCAGTCGTTGCTGCGCCGATGTTGGCCAATGCGCAAAGCGTCCCCAAAGCGCCCGCCGCTGCCAGCAAACCCGCAGCCACCGGCGTGAAGTCTTACGAAGCCGGCGCGAAGGCCTTCGAGGCGGGCAAATTGACCTCCGCCATCTCATCTCTGTCGAACGCCTTGTCGCTCGGCGGCCTCTCTAGCCAGCAAATGGCCAAGGCCCTTTATTATCGCGGCGTCGCGTATCGCAAGACCGGTAAGAGCGCGCAGGCGATTTCCGATCTCACCTCTGCCGTCTGGCTGAAGAACGGCCTCAGCGACGCCGACCGCGCCGCGGCCATGGAGAACCGCCAGGGCGCCTATCAAGAAGCAGGCCTCGGCAACGCCACGCCCATCGGTGCGCCGCCGCTCGATGCGCCGGCCACTGCCGCTGCTCCTCTACCGCCCGCCGGGCCAGCCCCCGCATCCCCAGCCCCCGCGTCCGTTGCAGCGACCGCACTTGCGCCTGCGCCGGTCCCAAGTTCGGTCCCAAGTCCAGCCGACAGCGCCACCTCCTCATGGAGCGCGACGAGCGCCAAGAGCGCCGCTGAAGCGTCCGTTCCTAATCTCTCCTCAGCGTCCGGCAACTATGCCAGCCTGTCCGCGCCCGACGCGCCCACACTCTCCGCAGTGCCGCAGGGCGATGCGGCAACGGCCCCAGCCGCCAACCCGCTCTCGGGCGTCGGCACCGCCATCGGCAATGCCGGCACGGCCGTCACGGGCTTTTTCGGCAACATGTTCGGCGGCGGCAGCACCGCCACAACCGCTCCATCCACCGATGTCGCAACCGCCACCGCGCCGCCAGCCCCCGCTCCGGCTCCCGCACCTGCGGCGCCGGCAGCCAGCGTGCAAGCAGCACCCGCCGCCGGCGACTGGAATGCAGGTCTGAGCGTGGTCCCTGGCAGCGATCAAAAGCCCGCCAAGTCCGAAACTAAAAAGAAGGTCGCGGCCATCGCAAAGCCCCGCGACACGGCCGCCGGTAAATACCGTCTCCAGGTTGGCATCGTCGGCTCGCGCGAGGAGGCGGAGAGCATCACCGCAAAACTTCGCGCCGAACACGCCGAAAGCCTCGGCGCCGCCGCGCCGGCCATCGACGAAGTCACGTTCGGCAACGGCACGTTCTTTCGCGTCCAGGTGGGGCCTTACGCCAGTGCGGCCGAGCCGGGCCAGTTCTGTTCGGCACTAAAGCCGAAAGGCTACGACTGCCTCGTCGTCACGAAGTAACGGTCCCAACGGTGCACGGTCGTTGACGCGCGCCGCGGTGGGCCTCACCATGTACCCATGACGCGCGACATGCCGAAGCCGCCAGCACCCGAGCCATCGCATTCCGATGGCGACGCGGCGTTGGCTGAAGGCCTGAAGCGTCTCGCCCACGAAGATCCCACCGTGCCGCTGCGCATCGGCGCCCGTCTGCGCAATTACTTCCTGACCGGCATCATCATTGTCGGGCCGATTGCGGTCACCGTCTACCTCATCAAGTGGTTCATCGCCTTCGCGGACGACTATGTGAAGCCACTGATCCCGTCCGTATCCTTGCCCGAAACCTACCTGCCGTTCGCCATCCCCGGCATCGGCGTCCTGTTCGGCATCATCGGCCTCACGTTCATCGGCTTCCTCGGCGCCAACCTGCTCGGCCGCTCCCTCATTTCCGGTGGCGAAATGATCCTCGATCGCATGCCGATCGTGCGCAACGTCTACCGCGCGCTCAAACAGATTTTCGAAAGCGCCGTCACCGCCACCGAATCGAAGCGCGCTTTCCAGAAGGTCGGCCTAATCGAATTCCCGTCGAAGGGTTTGTGGTCGATCGTGTTCGTCACCGGCGAAGCCGGAGGTGAGATCGCCGCGGCCAAACCCGGCGGCGAAACCGATCTCGTCGCCGTCTTCATGCCGACCGGCATTGTGCCGCCCACGGGCTTTGTCTGTTACGTCCCCCGCCGCGACGTCACCTTTCTGCAAATGACCGTCGAGGACGCCGCCAAGATCGTGATCTCCGCTGGCATGGTGACCCCCGATCAGCAAATCGCCCGATTGCGCAAGCTCGCCGAAAAAGCCAAGCCCACCTGAACCGGGCGGCGTCACCGCGCCGGCAACGGGCGGCTCCTATCCATCCCGACGTCCAAAACGTCATCCTCGGCCCAACGAGCCGCAGGTCAGTGCCGGCCGGGGATCCAGCGTAAGGCAAGCGCCGCAGGCGCAACGCAAAGGCTATCGTGTCTTTGGCGAGCCTGACGCTGGATCCCCTAACGTCAGTCGCGATGCTCCCTCGTTCGAGGATGACGTTGGCCGAAGCCGAGCCTAAGCCGCACGGAAGAGCCGCACGGCTTCATCGCACTCGAACAGATAAAGGAGCGTCCGGAGCGCCCGACCGCGCGCACTCGTCAACGACGGGTCGCGGTCGAGGATCATTTGCGCATCGTCCCGCGCGGTAGCGAGCAACATCGGAAATCCAGGCACATCAGCAACGCGAAATTCAGGCAGGCCGCTTTGCCGTGCGCCCAGCACCTCGCCGCCGCCGCGCAACTCCAGATCCTTCTCGGCGATTTTGAACCCGTCCTCCGTCGCCTCCATCATGGCGAGCCGCTCCTTCGCCGTTTCGCCCAGCGGCTGCGCATAGAGCAGCATACAGAAGCTCTCCCGCGACCCGCGCCCGACTCGTCCGCGCAACTGATGCAATTGCGCCAGACCAAACCGCTCCGCGTGCTCGATCACCATAATGTTGGCGTTGGGGACATTAACGCCGACCTCGATCACCGTCGTCGCTACGAGAATTTTCAATTCATTCTTGGCGAACGCCGCCATTGTCGCGTCCTTCGCCGCCGACGTCATGGCCCCGTGCAGTAGTCCAACGATGTCGCCGAAGATCTGTTTCAGATGCGCGTGACGTTCCTCGGCTGCTGCCAGTTCCGACACCTCCGAACTCTCGATCAGTGGACACACCCAATAGACCTGCGCCCCCTCAGCCAACTGCACGCGAATGCGGTCGATCAGCTTTTCCATCGCATCCGTGGGCACGGCCTTGGTGACAATCGGCTTCCGCCCGGCCGGCTTCTCGGTGAGCTTCGACACGTCAAGATCGCCATAGTGCGTCATCAAAAGCGTGCGCGGGATGGGTGTTGCCGTCATGACCAGCATGTTCGCCCCACCATCCCCGCCCTTCATCTGCAACGCGAGCCGCTGGTGCACGCCAAACCGGTGCTGCTCGTCGATGACCGCGAACGCCAGATCCCGAAACACGACATCGTCCTGGAACAGCGCATGCGTCCCGATCAGAATGTCGATCTCGCCGGCCTTCAAGGCGTCCAGCAAATGCTCGCGCGGCTTGCCCTTTTCCCGCCCCGTCAACAGCCCGATCCGCAAACCCGCCGCCTCGGCGAGTGGCGCGATCGTCTCCAGATGCTGCCGCGCCAGAACTTCAGTCGGCGCCATCAGCGCGGCCTGGGCACCCGCTTCGACCGCAATCGCCATCGCCATCAAGGCCACGACGGTCTTGCCCGATCCCACGTCGCCCTGCAGCAGCCGCAGCATCCGGTTCGGCGCTTCCATGTCGTTGGCGATGTCGCCCAGCGCCGTCCGCTGCGAATTGGTCAAGGAGAAGGGAAGTGCCTTGACGATCCGCTCCCGAATACGCCCGTCGCCCCGCACCGGCCGCCCGCGCTGCGCCTTGAAACTCAACCGCACGATGCCAAGCGCCAGCTGGTTCGCGAGCAACTCGTCGTAAGCGATCCGCTGCCAGGCCGGCGAGGAGGGCGACACATCCCCCGCATCCTCCGGCTGATGCACCCGGTGCAAAGCGTCGTGAAACGAATCCCACCCGCGCGCCTTCAGCCACGCCGCATCCTGCCACTCGGCAAAATCCGGCACCCGCTCCACCGCCTGCCGCGCCGCCTTCAAGACCACTTTCGCCGTGAGCCCCGCCGTCAAGGGATAGACCGGCTCCAACAACGGCAGATCATCGCGCCGGTCCTCCGCCACGATGTAGTCGGGATGCGCCATCTGCAGTGTGTCGCCGTATTTCTCCGCCCGCCCGGAAATGTAGCGGATCTCCCCAACCGGCAGTTGCCGCTCGACAAAGCTCGGCTCCGCCCGAAAGAAGATGAGGTCGAGCTTGCCCGTCTCGTCCTCTGTCGAAACTTTATATGGAACTTTGTTATTGCCCCGTGGCGGCGCTTTGTGTTTCAGCACGCGCACCTTCAGCGTCACGATGGTGCCAGGCACCGCATCCGCCACCGACGGCTCCGCCCGCCGGTCCACCACACCCGTTGGCATATGCCACAGAAGGTCCAGCACGCGCGGTTCCCGCACACCGGGCGGCAACTTCAGCGCCTTTTTCATAAGCACAGCCAGCCGCGGTCCGATGCCTTTCAGCGTCTCCACAGGGGCAAACAAGGGTGTAAGGTCGTCAGGCCGCATGATGCCGCTCTAGCCGTAATCCCAGGCGGAGGCTATAGAACCCGTCTCCCCGGGGCCGGGCGACAAAACCGGTCTGTCCCTGGTGCGTCAAGCCGTCTTGACCCTCCCCCCACAAGGACCGCCGCTCCCGGCCATGGAACAAACGACACCCATCGACGATATCGCCGTTCGCCGCCGCCGTGCCCTGTGGCGCGCGACCCATCGCGGCACCAAGGAACTCGATATTCTCATCGGCGCCTACGCCAGCGCCCACCTCGACCGTATGGATGCAGCAGATCTGACGCACTTCGAAGACTTCCTGACCCAGCAAGAAACGGAACTGCAGGCGCTCTTGCTCGCGCCCACCGCCGCCCATGACGTGCCCTTCGCCGACATCGTCAACGCCGTCCGGGCGTTCCACGGCATGCCTTCGGCCTGACGATCATTTTGAGCCAGAATTGATGACCGCCCAGATCGACACGAAAAGGCACGACACCATTCTCTGCGGCGTCCCCGAGGGCCTCGACGCGCTCGTGCTGGCAAATCTCGTCCAGGAAGCGGGCAGCCCATCCGGCCCCGGTCTCCACCTCCACATCGCGCGCGACGACCGCCGCACGGAAGAGATCGAGAACGCGCTCAAATTTTTCGCGCCCAAGGTGAAGGTCATTTCGTTCCCCGCCTGGGATACGGTGCCCTACGACCGCGTCGGCCCCAACGCCGACATCATCTCCAAGCGCATCACGGCGCTGGCCAAGCTCGCCCACGGTGGCCGCAAGGACCCGGCGATCGTTCTCACCACCGTCAACGCGGTGCTGCAGAAGGTCCCGCCGCGCCAGTTCATCAAGAACGCGATGAAGATCCTGGCGCCCGGTCAGCGCATCGATATGGGCGAACTCGCCCGCCGTCTCTCGCTCGCCGGCTACACGCGCTCCTCCACCGTCATGGAACCCGGCGAATTCGCCGTCCGCGGCGGCATCCTCGATCTCTTCTCGCCCGGCCGCCAGACGCCGATCCGCCTCGATTTCTTCGGCGACACCATCGAGAGCATCAAATCGTTCGACATCGAAACGCAGCGCTCGCTGAAGCCCGTACCCAAAGTCGTCCTGATGCCGGTGTCCGAAGTCGCCTTCGGCGAACACCCCATCGCGCTCTTCCGCCGCCGCTACGTCGAACTCTTCGGCGGCGCGACCGGCGACGATCCCATGTATGAGGCCGTCAGCGCCGGCCGCCGCTTCCAGGGCCAGGAACACTGGCTGCCGTTCTATCACGAGAAGCTTGAAACGCTGTTCGACTACGTGCCGGGCGTGAAGGTGTCCTTCGACCACAACGCCGAAGACGTCGTCAAAGCCCGCTTCGAGCAGATCGGCGAGCACTACGACGCCCGCGTTGAAGGCTTGGAGACCAAGAACTTTGGCGCCGAGCCCTATAAGCCCGTGCCGCCCGACCAGATGTTCCTCGACGCCAAAACCTGGGGCACAGCACTCGGCACCCACGACATCGTCCGCCTCACTGCGTTCGAGCAGACAGAAGGGCCCAACGTGCGCTCCATGCACGCCAAGAAGGGCAAGACGTTTGCGCTCGAACGCCAGAACCCGGAAACCAACGTCTTCGACGCCGTCGTCTCCCACATCCGCGCGCTGCAGATCGGAAAGCGCCGCGTTATCGTCGTCACCTGGACCCCCGGCGCCCGCGAACGCTTGAGCCACCTGCTCACCGAGCACGGCCTGAAAGACGTCCGCAAAGTCGACAGCTACGACGAGGCGCTGGCGCTCCCGGGCGACATCGCGGCGCTGGGCGTGCTCGGCATCGAAGAAGGCTTCGAAACGCCCACGCTGGCCGTCATCGGCGAACAAGACATTCTGGGCGACCGCCTCGTTCGGACCCGCCGCAAGCCGAAACGCGCCGCCAGCGTCCTCACCGAAGCAACGAGCCTCTCGGTCGGCGATCTTGTCGTCCATGCCGACCACGGCATCGGCCGCTTCGCGGGCCTCAAAACCATCACCGCGCTCGGCGCCCCCCACGACTGCCTCGAACTCATATACGCCGGCGGCGACAAGCTCTACCTGCCGGTCGAAAACATCGAACTCCTCTCCCGCTACGGCTCGGATGAAGGCGACGGCCAACTCGACAAACTCGGCGGCGGCGCTTGGCAATCGCGCAAGGCCCGCCTCAAGAACCGCCTGCGCGAGATCGCCGGCGAACTGATCAAGATCGCCGCCCTCCGCCAACTCAAAGAAGCCCCCGCCGTCTCGCCGCCCACCGGCGCCTGGGACGAATTCGTTGCCCGCTTCCCCTATGAGGAAACCGAAGATCAGGCGCTCAGCATCGAAGCCGTGCTTGCCGACCTCGCCTCCGGCCGCCCGATGGACCGCCTCGTCTGCGGCGACGTCGGCTTCGGCAAAACGGAAGTGGCGCTGCGCGCCGCGTTCGTCGCCGCCTTGAACGGCATGCAGGTCGCAGTCGTGGTGCCCACCACGCTCCTCGCCCGCCAGCACTACAAGACCTTCACCGAGCGCTTCAAAGGTCTGCCCGTTAACGTCGCGCAAGCCTCCCGCCTCGTATCGGCAAAAGATCTGGCGGACGTTAAGACGGGCCTGAAAGAGGGCAAGATCGACATCGTCGTCGGCACGCACGCGCTCCTCGGTAAGGCCATCGACTTCGCGAGGCTCGGCCTCATCATCGTCGACGAAGAGCAGCACTTCGGCGTGACGCACAAAGAACGCCTCAAAAAACTCCGCGAAGACGTCCACGTCCTGACGCTCTCCGCAACACCCATCCCGCGAACGCTGCAACTGGCGCTCACAGGCGTGCGCGAACTCTCCCTCATCACGACGCCGCCCGTCGACCGCCTCGCCGTGCGCACATTCATCTCACCGTTTGATCCCGTCATCCTCGCCGATGCGCTCAAACGCGAGCGCGCCCGCGGCGGCCAGAGCTTCTATGTCGTCCCGCGCATCGCCGACCTCGACGAAGTCGCCGAATTCCTCCGCGAAGTCGTGCCCGAATTGAAAGTCGCCCGCGCCCACGGCCAGCTGACGCCCACGGAACTCGAAGACATCATGACGGCTTTCTACGAGGGCCAATACGACATCCTTCTCTCCACCGCGATCGTGGAGTCCGGCCTCGACGTGCCCAACGCCAATACGCTCATCGTCCACCGTGCCGACATGTTCGGCCTCGCCGCCCTCTATCAGCTGCGCGGCCGCGTCGGACGCTCCAAGCGCCGCGCGTATGCGTATTTCACGACCCCGCCCAACCGCGTCCTCACCGAAGGCGCCGATAAGCGCCTCAAAGTTCTCCAGTCGCTCGACACGCTCGGCGCCGGCTTCTCGCTGGCCTCCCACGACCTCGACATTCGCGGCGCGGGCAACCTGCTCGGCGAAGAACAGTCCGGCCACATCCGCGAAGTTGGCTTCGAACTCTATCAATCCATGCTGGAAGAAGCGGTCGCGGCCATGAAGGGCGGCGATCTGGGAGAAGCCGCCGACAAGTGGAGCCCCGAAATCGCGCTCGGCATGCCGGTGCTCATTCCCGAAGCCTACGTCGCTGACCTGCAACTCCGTCTCGGCCTCTACCGCCGTCTCTCCTCACTCGAATCCCGCGCCGACATCGACGGCTTCGCCGCCGAATTGGTCGACCGGTTCGGCGAACTCCCCGACGAAGTGCGCTACCTGCTCGACGTCATGGAGATCAAAGGTCTCTGCCGCTCAGCCAACATCGCCAAGGTCGATGCGGGCCCCAAGGGCGCCGTCGTCACGTTCCGCAAGAACGATTTCCCAAACGCCGCCGGCCTCGCGCAATTCCTGCAGTCGGAACGCACTCGCGCCAAAATGCAGCCCGACCACAAACTCGTCTTCCGCGGCGACTTCGAAACAGCCGCCGACCGCATCAAAGGCGTCCGCCAACTCGTCGCCTCGCTGGCCCGCATCGCCGCCGAAGCCAAGAAAGCCGCGTAAAGCGCACTTCACCCCTCCACGCCAGGGGGAGGGGAGTATCAGCGCCTCATACCAACCCTACCCTTTGGCCCGATACGCACGTTGCAACTCACTCCGCTTCACCTTCCCATTCGGCGTGCGCGGCAGGGCATCCACGACGACAATCTCGCGCGGGCATTTGTATTGCGCCAGCCGTTCCTTCGCGAACGCAAGCACGCTGGCTGCATCCACCGTGTGCCCGGGCTTTGCCACCAGAAACGCGCCGATCACCGTCACGCCTTCGCGCGGGCAAATCTCCGCGCAAGCGACCTCCGCCACATCCGGATGCTGCGCTATGGCCGTCTCGACCTCCAAAGGCGAGACGCGATAGCCCAGCGCCTTCATCACATCGTTGGCGCGACCTTGGTGGAAGATGTACCCATCCGCATCGATGATCGCGAGATCGCCGCCAAGGAACCAGTCGCCGCGATAAACCTCCGCCTCTTCATCGGCCCGATTCCAATACCCGAGCATCAGCCCCGGATCGGAGCGATGCACGGCGAGCAACCCTTCCTCACCCGCCGGCAGCGGCTCCGTCCCGCCGTCAACCGGCAGCACCGCCACGCGACGCCCTGGCTGCGCGCGTCCGGGCGAACCCTCCTTGCGCACCATCCCCGGACAGGTCGACACGTAGGTCGAAATCTCGCTCATCCCCAGCGCTTCGTAGAGTTCGGTCCCAGTCCGCCCATGCCAGTCGCCGAACAGCGACGCGGCAGGGGCCTCGCCCGCTATCAACCCATGCCGCAGCGGCCTCACATCGAGCGGACCCGGCGGCGCATATTTTAGGATTTGCCGGAAAAGCCCCGGCACGGCGGCGAAGATCGTCGCTCCGGTTTTGCGGATCACCGCTGGCCAAACCTCCGGCGTCTTCTCGCCGACAAAGATCGTGCTCGTCACGCCGTTGGCCCACGGATCGATGAGCCCTGTGCCGAGCGTGTAGGTCCAGTTGAACGCGCCCGCGTGCAGCATCACATCGTCGGGACGGATGCCATACCAGCCCTGATACGTGCGCGACCGGCCGAGCGCCACGCGATGCGCGTGCACCACCCCTTTCGGCCGCGCCGTCGTACCCGATGTGTAGAGCAGATACGCGGGATCTTCCGCCCGCGTGTCGGCATAGGTCCCGCGCCGCGCATAATGGATCATGTCGCGCACGTCCGCTTCGTCCAGCACCATCACGTCGGCCGGAATATCTCCGCGCGGCAGATGCGGCGCGAGCGCAACCGCGCGTGGCGCACTGTCCTGCATGAGAAAATCCGCTTCCGCCGCCGTCAGCTGGCTCGAGGTCGCCACCGCAATCAGACCCGCGGCGATCGCACCGAAATAGAGGATCGGATACGTACTCGTATTGTCGAGCCGGATCAGAATGCGATCGCCGGGTTTCAGCCCACGATCCTCAAGCGCCGCAGCCACCCGCAGCACCGCGTCTTCCATCTGCGAAAACGTCCACGTCTCAAGCGGTGGAGTACCGGGCGACGGATCATCCACCACCACGAGCGCCGGCTTGTCCGGCAAGCGCTCGGCCTGCGGGCTAAGGCAATAGCGCGCCATGTTGAAGAGCTCGGGGATGACGAGAGGGGGCAGGGCAACGGTCATGGGTGCGGACGTTCTAAGGGCGGGGTTGCAAGCCTACTTCTGCCCGTCAATCCACCACGTGTCGAGACTGAAGCCCCACAGGGGGAAGCGCTCGGGGCCTTTAACCTGCTTCCAGTGCGCCACCCACTGCCGCGAGGCATGAAAGAGCGGGATCACATAGGTGCCCGATAGGAGCACCCGGTCCAAGGCACGCACGGCAGAGGTGAAATCCTGGTCGTCCTTGGCCTCCAAGAGCCGCTTGATCATGGCATCCACCGCAGGGTTCTTCACGCCGACGAAATTGAAGGAGCCAGGCACGTCGGCGTTGCGGCTGTCCCAGCGAAACACCTGCTCGTTGCCCGGCGACAGAGACGACGGCCACGCCGTCTGGATCATGTCGTAATCATAGTCCTTGAGCCGGGACTGATACTGCGAACTATCGACAACGCGCAGCCGCGCCGCGATGCCGAGCTTCGCCAGATCGGAAACGAAACTGGCGATCAGCCGCTGCTGCACGCTCGAGCCCGCTAGTATCTCGAACCCAAGGACCTGCTGCGTGTCCTTGTGGATCAGCCGCCCGCCCTCGATCACATAGCCGGCCTCGCTGAACAGCCGGAACGCTTCCCGCGCATTCTCGCGATTGTGCCCCGTGCCGTCGCTGACCGGCATCCGCGCCCGCCCCTCCATCACCTCCGGCAACACGGCATCCGGAAATGGCGCCAGAAACTCCCGCTCCCGCGCATCCGCCGGCTTGCCGACCGACGACAGATACGACCGCTCGAAGAAGCTTTCCGTGCGCTTGTAAAGCCCGTGGTAGAGCGTCTTGTTTACCCACTCGAAGTTGAACAGCAAAAGCAGCCCGCGCCGCACGCGCGGATCTTGAAACACCGGCCGCCGGATGTTGAAGGCGAGCGCCGACATGCCCGCCGGCAAACCTGTCTCCACCTCCCGCATCAGCATCCGCCCATCGCGCTTGGCCGGGATGTCGTAGCCCGATGACCACAATTTCGGATCATCTTCGGAGCGCATGCTGAGCACGCCCGACTTGAACGCCTCGAACTGCACGCTCATGTCGCGAAAATATTCGTACCTGATCTCGTCGAAATTGAACCGCCCCCGGTTCACCGGCAGATCGCGGCCCCAATAGTCGGGATTGCGCTTGTAGGTGATCGACCGCCCTGCATCGACCGCCGCGATCGTGTACGGCCCCGACCCGACCAGCGGCACCAGCGTCGTGCGCTCGAACGTCTCCGGCGTGAGGAGATGCTTCGGCAGCACCGGCATCGACGCCATGATGAGCGGCATCTCACGATCGCCGCTGGCATCGAAGACAAAGCGCACCGCCAAGTCCGACACACGCTCTGTGCGAACGACTTTTTTGTAGGAGTTGCGATGGTTCGGCCGCCCGCGTTCCCGCAAGACTTCCATCGAAAAGATGACGTCGTCGGCCGTCACCGGCTTCCCATCGGAGAACCGCGCCGCCGGATCGATGTGGAATGTCACCGACGAGCGGTCGTCGGGAACGTCGGCAGTCTTCGCAATGAGTCCGTACATCGTGAAGGGTTCGTCGAACCCGCGTGCCATGAGCGTTTCGTAAACCCACTCCCGAATACCCGCGACGGGTTCTCCGCGAATGATCAGCGGGTTCAGCGTGTCGAACGACCCCGTCTGGCCGAGAACAACGCGTCCCCCCTTCGGCGCGGCCGGATCCGCGAAACCAAAGTGCTGAAATCCCGACGGGTATTTCGGCGCGCCATGCATGGCAATCGCATGCGCCCCCACGTCGCCGGCCCGCGCCGCACCGGCGCCGAGCAGCAACCCGAACACCGCGGCAGCGAGGCAGGCCCAGCCGAGACCGGATCGTGGCGTAGGGCGCGGCCCAAGGCGCGTCATGGCGTCTCCAGGAGTTTGACCGGACGCGGGGTTCGCGGGTCGGCACGAGCAGATGAAACGGCCTTTACCATAATGGCGGCAGCCATTTAGCACGTTAGACACCGATCCGCTTAAAGCTCAAACGCGACCGATCCGTGGCCAGTTTGCAACGAGCCCCCGTGAGACCGTTGTGCACGACTTGACGCCCGCCCGCCCGGCCACGGGATTGCCGCAATCCGAGCCTTACTGCCCCTCGGCTGGCGCAAGGGCGCTGGAGGGTGTGCAGGCTCGGCGAAACGTCGGTCGAACCAGTGTCCCAACGACCCTGAATAACGCGCGCCTCAGAGGGGTGGAGCCGGTGATCCGGCTCAGAGAGAAAGGTCCAATTTTTCATGGCACACGCACGTACGTTTGGTTTCACCGCCTGGAGCGCGCTGGCCGCAGCTCTTGTGATCGCCGGCACGCCCGCCCTCGCGCAGGATAAGCCCGCCGCCGCTCCTGCCAAGCCCGCCGCGGCCCCCGCCGCCGGCGCAGCCCCCGCCGCCGGCGCAGCCCCCGCTGCCGCTGCCGCTAACAAGAGCGCCTGGGTCAAGCTCTGCGAAAAGACCCCGCTCGTGAAGAAGGGCGAAGACGGCAAGGAAGTGAAGGAAGAAAAAGACATCTGCCTCACCCACCACGAGCGCCTCGACGGCAACTCTGGCATGGTGCTGGTCTCCGCCGCCATCCGCGAAGTCGAAGGCCAGGACAAGAAGCACCTCATGATCATGGTGCCGCTCGGCATGGCGCTTCCCCCGGGCCTGCGCGCCGCCGTCTACACCAAGGACCAGTGGGCCAAGATCGCCAAGAACGAAAAGGTCGACGACAAGGAACTGAAACCGGTCGATCTCAAGTATTCGCTCTGCCATGCCTCGGGCTGCACGGCTGAAATCGAAGCCGAAGCCGGCATTCTGGATCAGATGAAGGCCGGTGGTGGTCTGATGGTAGTCGCCATGAACGCAGCCGCTCAGCCGATCGGCTTCCCCGTGCCGCTCGATGGATTCACCGACGCATTCGCCGGCAAGCCCATCGACAACGCCGAATACAAAAAGGCCCGCGGTCAGCTGATGGCCCAGATCCGCGACCGCCAGAAGGCCGCGATCGATAAGTTCAAGGCCGAGCAACTGAAGAAGATCCCGACCGATGGTCCGGGCGCCCCGCCGACCACGACGGGTTCGGCTCCGGCTAAGCCCGCCGCAGCTCCGGCTCCCAAGCAGTAAAGCTGACACTTCCCAAAATCAAAACCGCCCGGTGGAAACACCGGGCGGTTTTTTGTCTGCCAAAGGTCTGATCGTGCGGGGACAGCCGAACGCCGAATGGGGTCAGTTCAGCATGGTCATGAACACGGGGCGGTAGCGCCCCTCATCGTCCTCGACAAAGTAATCCGCGACCTGCGGATGGCGCACCGGCACACCCGTGGTATCCGGCATCAGATTCTGCTCAGAAACGTAGGCGATGTATTCCGTCTCCGCGTTCTCAGCCAGCAGATGGTAGAACGGCTGGTTCTTCTTCGGCCGCATCTGCTCGGGAATCGACAGCCACCACTCGTCCGTGTTGGCGAACACAGGGTCAATGTCAAAAACCACGCCCCTGAACGGATAAAACTTGTGCCGCACCACGTCGCCGACCGCGAATCGCGCCAGAGCCATGCCGCCGTCCCGGCGTTTGCCGCCAACCCGCAAAGCCCGCTCGCCCTTCCGCAAACGCGGCCTTGCCTTGACCTCGGCGGCAACGCGGCGTTGGGTCCGGGATGGGGCCACAGCATCCGGCGATTTCGCCAGCGGTGCTTTCGGCGAAACCGCACGCACCTTCACCTTGCCCGCAGCTTTCGCCTTGATCTTGGCAACCGCCTTTGCGCCGCGCGCCGCCACGGGCTGATCGGCCGCCGGTGTCTTCGCGGCAATGGCTTTGCGGCTCCGCTTGACGGCTGGCTTGGCGGCCTTGGCCTTTGGAACTGCGGGGTCGGAAGGGCTACGTTTTCCACTCATGTCGGGATTACGCACTGCCCGCGCCGCGCGTGTCAAGGCGCGCCGCCTCTTATCGTTCATGGTCCGTTTGCGGGTCATTAGAAGCCGTATGCCGCCGACCGTTCCGGATCCTTCGACGCGACGAGACGTGCCAAATCAACGATCACCTTCGCCTGCTTCCAGGTCGCATCGTCCTGCATCTTGCCGTCGATCATGACCGCGCCGGTCCCGTCAGGCATCGCCTCCAGGATCTTACGAGCGAACGCCACTTCCTTCGGGTCCGGCGAAAATACGCGCTTGGCGATCTCGATCTGCGAGGGATGCAGCGACCACGCCCCCAGACAACCCTGGAGATATGCGTTGCGGAATTGCGCTTCGCACGCTGCCCCGTCGGCGAAATCCCCGAACGGACCATAAAACGGCTTCAACCCGTACGACAGGCAAGCATCGACCATCTTGCCGACCGTGTAGTGCCAGAGGTCCTGCTGATAATGGGCACGCGGACCACCATCCTTCGACGGATCGGCAAGCACGCCATAGTCGGGATGCCCGCCGCCGACGCGTGTCGTCTTCATGCCGCGCGAAGCCGCCAGATCCGCCGGACCAAGGCTCATCCCGTGCATACGTGGCGAAGACGCCGCGATCGCCTCCACGTTCTTCACGCCTTCCGCCGTTTCCAAAATCGCGTGGATAAGGATCGGGCGGCTCACCTTGTGCTTGGCTTCGAGCTGCGCCAGCAGCTGATCGAGATAATGAATGTCCCACGGCCCCTCGACCTTGGGCAGCATGATAACGTCGACCTTGTTGCCGGCCTTCGCAACGATCTCGGTCACGTCGTCAAGCATCCACGGCGAATTGAGGCAATTGATGCGCGTCCAAAGCCCCGTCTGGCCGAAGTCGAATTCATTCGCCATCGAGACGAATCCGGCGCGCGCTTGCTCCTTCTCGCCCACCGCAATCGCGTCCTCGAGATTGCCTAGGACGACGTCCACCTGTCCAATGGTGTCTTTTAGCTTGGCCCGAATCTTTTCGTTATGCGGCGGGATGAAGTGGATCATCCGCTCGATGCGCACCGGCAGCGCGCGATAAGGTTCGGGAGCCCCGATCGCAAGGGGGGCGAAATGTTTGGCGGGCGTGCGCGTTACGCTCATGAGATGGCAGCACCTTGTATCGGAGTTGATCAGTGGTCAGCAGGCGATTTTGCGCCGCACATTAGGCCGGACCTGTCCGCTGTCAATTGCCGCAATCAGCGCTCCAACCGACCCGCGAGTCGGCTAGGTTGCCCGGGAACGATGCATACGGACGGCGCGCTGCACTGGCGGGAAACGAGAGCATGACGGCTGGCGAGACATACCATCGCAGGCACCGGTGGCCCGCATTAAGGGTCGCCGCCGCTGCAGTGTGGGCAAGCGCAAGCCTGTGCGCGCCAGTTGCCGCCGACCAGCCTTCTTTACAACAGGCCGCCACCGCCCAACTGATGGCCAAGGCGAACGCCAAACCGTCACGCAAAAACCGCGCTAAGCCCAAGCCTGCAAGCGCGGCACCAGAAACAAAGACCCCACTGAAGGTCCTCTCGCGCGGCGAAATCCTGGCCACTGATCCCGCCATCCTCGAACGTTTGGGCCGTCACCTCGTCATCGGCTATCACAGCCCCGCAACGGTGAAGGCCCTCGTCGAGAAGAAAGCCATCGCCGGTATTTTCATCACCGATCACAATGTCCGCCGCCGCAAGGTGCCGGACATCCGCGCCGAGATCGATGCGCTGCAGGCCATCCGCAAAAGCCAAGGCCTGCCACCCCTGATCATAGCGGCCGACCAGGAAGGCGGCGCTGTGTCCCGTCTCACGCCACCGCTCGCCCGCCAGCCGGGCCTCGCCAAAGTGCTCTCGTCCGTCAAACCCCGCGAAGACCCCAAGCCCGCAGTCGTCGCCTATGCCCGCAAGCAAGCGACCGAACTAAAGCGCATCGGTGTCAATCTCAATTTTGCCCCCGTCGTGGATCTCAAGATCGACCCGAAACGGCGCAGCGACGGCGAAACCCAGTTGCGCTTCCGGGCCCTGTCATCCGACCCAAAAACGGTCAGCAACGCCGCCGGCTGGTATTGCGATACGCTGGCCGAAGAAGGCGTCTTTTGCACCATCAAGCATTTCCCCGGGCTTGGACGTGTCGCACTCGATACCCACCGTCACGCCGGCGACATCAAAGCGCCGCTCGTGGAACTGAAAGGCGCTGACTGGGTCCCCTTTCGCGACCTGATGGGCAAGCCGCACGTCGTTACCATGCTGGCCCACGTCCGCCTGCGCGAATTGGATCGCGAGACCCCATCGTCGTTTTCAGCGCCCGTCATCAACGGTCTGATCCGCACCGAGTGGGATCACAAGGGCCTGCTCATCACCGATGATTTTTCCATGGGTGCCGTCACCCGGGCCAAAGAAGGCATCGGCGGTGCGGCGGTGAAGGCGTTGAACGCCGGCGCCGATCTCGTCCTGGTGTCGTTCAGCGACAAGCACCTGAACACCGTCATGACCGCTCTCATCGACGCGGAAAAGAAGGGCGATATCGACCGCGACGTCCGCGCCGCCAGCCTCGAACGGATGAAGGCGCTACCTGCCGCACATGCCGCCGCACCCGCAGTACCGCTCCAGCAAATCCCGCCGTTGCCGGTGAAAAAATCTGCCGAAAAACCGTGACGTCCAGCGCTACTCCCAGCGCCGGTTCGACCACATCCACTGTTCGGGCGTTTCCCGCACCCACTCTTCGAACTGACGCTGCATCTCGGTCACGATCGTGCGGATGTCGTCCGACGTGTTAGCCGTCCGCGGCACGCGAAGCTCCTTGATCTCAACCACGAAGCGGCTCTGTCCCGGGATGCGGCGGCAGCATGACATCCACATCCGGCTGCCCACGCGCCGCGCGATCATCGCCCCAATGGCCTGTGTCTGTGCCGGCCTGCCGAAAAACGGGACAGGAATACCTGTCCGGTCCCAAAGATCGCAGACAATGCCCAGCCGCCCGCCGTTACGGACAAAATCGTTGAGGATCCGCGCCGTTTTCTGATTGTCGCCGTGATCGCCCTCCACCCGTCCGCGCCCGAACAACCCGCCCGGATAAAGATCGCGCCGCAGATAGCGCAGATAGCGATCAACATAGGGATTGTTCACTGAGCGATAGACGGCGGCCGGGTTAGCGTTGGCCACGACGAACGGCCAGATGGCCAGTTCCCAGTTCCCCATATGCAGCGACACGCCAATCGCGGGGCCAAGCTTGTCCTTGTAACGCTTGAAGACGTGCTCGGGCGAAATCGCGATCCGGCTGGGATCGGCGATCAGCTTGTCGATTTGGATCGTCTCCACCATCACGCGCCCCAGGTTCTCCCAGTGCGCAAGACAGATGGCGAGACGCTCCGCGTCGCTCTTTTCGGGAAACGCAACTTTGAGATTGTCCAGGGCCCGCTGGTGCCGCTTCGGACTAAGGATCGGAGCCAGCCGCCGCCACCACCACGCCGAGAACGGCGCCGATATGTCGAGCGGCAGCAGCCGGAAAGGACCGGTGATCAGCCGGAGCGCGACGTATTCGAGACGGAATTGAATATCGCGCAGCGGCGAGAGTTCGGCGGTCATCTGTGGGTCATGCGAGGCCGTGCGCCGGGCGTCAAGCCGGGGACGCCGCCGCTGCGGCTCCACGCCCCGCCCGCACGAGGTCTAATCCACCGCTTCGCATCAAAAGCGGCACATAAGAAGCGGGCTGCACACCTTCCTGCACAATCCGCCGCCGCAGCGGACCGGCAATGTTCAGCACATGCAACCCAAGCCCGCGCAGGAAATGGACGGGGAGGTAGGGCGACAGCAGCGTACGGTTTAGGATATCGACAGCCGTGATGCGGCCGTTCACGTCGGGCGCCCTCAGCGCGGAATAGCGGTCCATCACCGCCGATCCACCCGGATCGCGCTCCTCAGCGATCGCCTCCACAACACAATCCGCCAACGTCGCCGCGTCGCGCAAGCCGAGGTTCAACCCCTGCGCGCCGATAGGCGGAATGACGTGCCCCGACTCGCCCACCAGCGCCACGCGATTGCGCCCGAACACATCGGGAGTAAGCCCGCTCAACGGAAACATCGCGCGGGCGCCAACCTCGCCAACCGTGCCAAGCAATCCATTGAGCCGCGTTTCGATGGCCCGCCGGAAGTCCGTCTCGGAAAGCGCCATGATCCGCTCCGCCTCGTCCGGCTCCTCGACCCAGACCAGCGAGGACGCACGACCCGGCATCGGCACGGTTGTGAACGGGCCAACGGTGCGGTGAAACTCCGTCGAAACGCCATCGTGCGGCCGCTGATGCGCGAACCACGTCACCACGGCGGCCTGCGGATAGCTCCACGTCTCCACGGTAATGCCGGCGGCCTCGCGCGTGATCGAGCCGCGCCCGTCGGCCGCCACCGCCAGCGGCGCGCTAATCTGATCGCCTTCCGCCAAATCGACAGTCACACGCCCATGAGCGATGCTCACCTTGCGAGCGCCGGCCGTGGCATGCAGCTCTAGTCCCGGCATGGTGCCCGCTCGTGCGGAGAGAGCGTCGAGCAGCGCCGCGTTGGGCACGTTGTAGCCAAACGCGTCCAACCCCGCCTCCGCGGCCCGAAACGTCACCTCTGGCGCCCGGAAGAGCCGTCCCGTGTCATCAATCAACCGGATGGCCGTGAGCGGCGCGCAGTGGTCCTTGAGGCCGTCCCAAACGCCGAGATTGCGCAGCAACTCGATGGATCCCGCAAACAGCGCCGCCGTGCGCCGGTCCTTGTCGTGTCCACCCGGCCGATGCGGGCCGGCGGCCAACGTCACGTGTACGCCCGCAACACTCAAGGCCAACGCGGCAGCCAGTCCGGCAGGGCCGCCGCCAACGACAAGGGCAGTTGGTTCATGAGGCGCTCGGTTCATTCGGTATGTCCAGTAGAGGCAGCGTGTAGTGAGACGCCATCACTGTCCTCTACGACGCCCAGCTGATCAATGGTTTGGCCGGAACTCTTTGATCCAAAGCAGCTCGAATCCATTGATGATGGCAATGCTCAAGCCCAAACGTCCGAACCGCTCCATCGGCCGCCGCCTGTCACAAAAGCTTCATAAAACCGTTACAATTCAACGAGTTAGTGTCGCTTGGGCCACATACGCCAATTCGCAAAACTGTCAAACGGGCATTGAGTGTTTACGCAGATTAATCATTGCCGATAGTGACCCCGGCGTTCACCGGTTGGGCCAAGCGGGGGCTGAACTCACCGGATTGGGAACGCAGGATTTCGAAAGCTCCGCCATCGCGGAGTAAGCCTCCAGGGGGACGTGTTTGACAAGCGGGTTGAAACTGAGCACAGCGGCCATCGCCATGCTCACAGCAGTTGGCCTCGGCGCGATGCCGGCCGGTGCGGCAGATCTCGGCGGCAACTGCTGCGCCGATCTGGAAGAGCGGATTGCCGAACTCGAAGCGACCACGGCCCGAAAGGGCAACCGCAAGGTCAAGCTCGAAGTGTCCGGCCACGTCAACGAAGCCATCATCTTCTGGGATGACGGGTTCGAATCGAACGCTGGCGTTTACACGAACGATGCCTCGCGCACTCGCTTCCGCTTCAAGGGCTCGGCCAAGATCAACGACGACTTCTCCGCCGGCTACCTGCTCGAGATCGGCGTCCGCGGCGCGAACTCTAAGCGCTTCAACCAGGATCAGCCCTCGGCCACGGGCGCTGACAACGGCCTCGATCTGCGTCACTCGGTCTGGTACCTCGACAGCAAGAAGTTCGGCCGTCTTTGGGTCGGTCTGACCGCTGGCGCAGGCGAAAGCGTCACGGAAACGAACATTGCCGGGACCGGCGATGTTGCCAAGTACGCCGATCTTGAAGACCTCGCCGGCGGTTTGGGTCTGCGCCTGGCCAATGGTAACTTCACCCGCAGCGGAACTGGCAACATCAATATCGACGGCGCAACCGGTGTGACGAACGACGTCACCCTCCGCCGTTTGATCCGCGACAACGGCGATCAACCGGGCGAAGGCCGCCGCTACGACATGGTGCGCTACGATACGCCGGAAATCGCCGGCTTCATCGGCACGGTCAACTGGGGTGGCGACGACACTTGGGAAATGGGCCTGCGCTATAAGGCCGATTTCTCGGGCTTCAAGCTCGCCGCAGCCATCGCATACGGCGAAACGTCCCAGCGCGGCGGCACCATTGGCATCCAGTGCTTGGCCGCTCCGGTAGCAGGAGTTGCGGACGCCGACTGTAACCAGCTCGGCGGCTCGATCGCCGTCATGCACGAGCCGACCGGTCTCTACGCCCAGTTCGCCGCAGGCTATCTGGAAGATGAGCTGACCCCGGCCGGACGCGATGACCGCAGCGAATTCTTCGCTGGTGAAGTCGGCATCCAGCAGAAGTGGACGCCGCTGGGTAAGACCACGGTTTTCGGCCAATACTACAACAACGATGGCGGCGCAAACAGCCGCGGCTTCGGCGGTGCCGGCCAAATCCTGAACTCGGAAGTCGAGTCTTACTCGCTCGCAGTGATGCAGGGCATCGATGCTGCGGCCATGAACGTCTACATCATGTACCGCAACGTTCAGTCTGAGGCGACCTTCACCGGCGCTGGCTTCATCGAGTACGAGGATATCGACTTGGTCCTCGCCGGCGGCATCATCAAGTTCTAATCCGCCGTCTCCCAATCCCGTCGACTTGAGGGGGCTGCTGCGGCAGCCCCCTTTTTTCTGTTAAAAAATCAAAGTTTTACGTGCACTGAACAATAATGTGGCTCACGTGCCACATGACGGAGAAACAACACCCACGGGACAATCCTTCAGATGGCATTAAGGAGTGCTGTCCCATCCTTGTTTTCGCCGGGTGCGGGCGTCATTGTCCAAATCAAGAGTCGTCCGGAGCGGGGTTTTGTCGGACCATGAAGCTAAGACATGTTTGGGGTCTCTCGGTCGTGCTGTTGGGCGCAGCATTGCCGGCACTGGCCTTTCAAGAGCAAACCATTGGTGGCGCGCCGCAAGCGCAGCCGTCGACGCCGTCTGCCGCGCCTCAGGCCGGCACCGGCACTAAGCCTGCTGAAATGCAGCTGACGCCGGAGGAGGCCAAGAAGCCTGTCGAAGGTACCGAGGTCCGCATCCCGGGTCTCGGCAAACTCGGCGTGCTGCCCAAAATGGATTTCGGCCTCGAACTCCTTTACGGCGCCAACGAAGCCCGTCCGGTTACGCCCGATCCCCAAGACCAGTCGGATGACCTTCAGATCCGCGGATCAGTGAAGCACAATTTCTGATAGCGTAGAGCACGCATCACATGTCCAAACGGGAGCCCACGGCTCCCGTTTGTCGTTTCAGTCGGCTAAATATGACCTATCCACCCACGATCGCTGCCTTCACCGAACCGCCGATCTCATCGGTGTCCGCCAACAGGGCCGCCAGCCAAGTCCGCACGGCGGCCGGCCCGTCAAAATCCGCGACGCTCGGGCCGAAATGCTCGCCAGCCACACGCAACGCGGTTCCGCCTACGGCTTCCACGATCGCCATGGCGGCCTCGTCCGCAGGATCATCCCCGACATAGATCGGGCGCCGTCGAGAGTACCTCGGCACCTGCAAGAGATGTTCGACCGCAAGCGCCTTCGAAATGCCGGTCGGTACAACTTCAAACACCATCCGCCCGCCTTGGATCCGAAATGCCGGGCAAGCCTGGGTGAATGCGCAGAGCGCCTCCCAAACGCGAGGCCCCACCTCCGGCACCGCTCGAAAGTGAAAGGCGGCACTGTAGGGCTTCCATTCAACCAACACCCCGGGACAACGCGCGGCAATCTCCTCTATGCCTTCTCGCACGGCGGCGATGGACGGACCGGCCTCGAGCAGCGAAAATCCGCGCACCCGCGCTTCCGCCCCGTGACTGGCTATGATCGGCAGCTTAAGGGGGCCAAGCATCCGGTCGGCATCCGCGAGGGATCGCCCCGTCACAATCACCAGACCCAACGGGTCCGGAGCGGCCAAATTGGCCAGCGCTACGAGTGTGGAAGCGTCGATAGCCGCCTCGCCGGGCTCTGCCTGGATATCCACAATCGTCCCGTCGAGATCGAGCAGCAAAAGTCTGCCTGAGCGTCCAGGAGAGTCCACTCGCTGTCTCATCGCGTCACGCCACCGAAACAACCGGACCGCCCCGGTTGATCCGCGCCGCCCGCTCCAACTGCCGGACAAAATCAGAGGCCCACATCTGGCTATCGCGCGCGCCGACCACGGCCATCAGCGCCCGGTGCCGCGCAACGCGTTCAGACAGCGGCATGGTCAACGCAACCGCAAGTGCCTCCGCAATGCTATCGACGCAATAGGGATTGACGAGCAACGCCGCTTCCATCTCCTCGGCCGCTCCGGCGAATGACGAGAGAATGAGAACACCCGGATCGTTCGGATCTTGCGACGCCACATATTCCTTGGCCGTCAAATTCATGCCGTCCCGCAACGGCGTAATCAGCCCCACCGCGGCAGATCGGTATAGCGCGCCAAGTTTTTTGCGCGGTACAGCCCGGTTTACGTAGTGGATCGGAACCCAATCAACATCGCCATAAGCGCCGTTCACCGCGCCCGAAATTCCCTCTAGCTCCTGCCGGATGTCGGCATAAACCTCCACGCTGTCCCGCGTCGGTGCAGCGATCTGAGCCAGCACAGTCGTTTTGCGAAAGTGCGGATAGCGCTCCAGCAAACGCGCGAACCCGCGAAATTTCTGCGGCAATCCCTTCGTGTAGTCCAGCCGGTCCACGCCCAGCACTCGCCGTACAGTGGCAGAACGCACCACCGGTCCGGCCGGCGCGAAATCGGCCGCATCAATGGTCACCGGCGCCCGCGTCACTTCAAAACGCGCACCATCAATGCTGATCCGGCCGCTCGGCAACAGTTGTCCGCCGTTTGATCGGCGCAGGCACCCGATAGCATTGCTCACATCCGACGCCGTCTGCAGTCCAACGAGATCGAAGGCCGCCAGAGCCGCGCCCAGTGTCCGGAACTCCGGAAGTGCTAAAAATGCTTCCGGCGGCGGCATTGGAATGTGCAGAAAAAATCCGATTGGATTGGCAACGCCCCGCGCACGTAACTGCTGCCCAAGCAGCACAAAATGATAATCGTGCACCCAGATGGTATCGTTGGGCTGCACCCGTTGCGCGATATCGTCAGCCATCCGCGCACTGAATGAAACATACGCATCAAAAAAGGTTGGGTCGAAGCGCGCTAAATCGAGCCGATTATGAAACACCGGCCACAGCACCGAATTGGAATAGCCGAGGTATCCTCCGTCGTATTCCGCTTGAGTCATGTCGAGCGTGACGGACGTGAACGCCCCGTCCTCGACGCTCAATTGCGTTTCGTCGCTGATGCGGCCAGACCACCCCATCCATAGACCGCCGCACTGCTTTAGTGCTGACGAAAGCGCGACCGCCAGTCCACCACTGGTGTTCGTTTGCTGCGGCGTCATCACCCGGTTTGATACACAGATCAGCCGGCCCAACAGATGTCCTCCTTTTTCAGCTTCGCCTGGAGAAACGCCGCTCGACCGTGAACGTTCCCTTCGGGGAACCTGCGGAGGCATCCGTGTGTCACGATGTCTGCCATTCAGTGCGCGTGGCAACCCTACGCGATGGCGCGCGTTCAACGTTTATGACGAGAGGTCGTGTAGGGAGAACGAACATGAATGAACCAGATGTGACGAAAGCAGACGTAAACACCCGCCAGGGCACGAAGAACCAGATGAACGCCCGCGTTTTGGGGACATCGTTGGCGATCATCGTGCTGGTTTTTATCGGTCTCTATTTCGGATTCTGGGCGTCCAACCAGACGGAGACGGAAACCTCTGCGCCAGCCCCGCAAACGCAAACACCAGCGCCGTGATGGGCGGCCGAACATCGTGAACGAAGACCAGTAAAATTGGAGAGCGGCGCATACCAGTGCGCCGCCCCATCGTTTCAACGTGTCTTACGCGCCCCTATTGCGCCGAAACATCTGATTGCGTCGCCTGCGGCCTTACTGACCAAACAGCATTCCCGATATCGTCGGTGACCAGCAGCGTCCCATTCTGAGTAAAGGCGACGCTCACGGGGCGTCCGAGCGCGTCTCCATCATCCGAAAGAAAACCAGTCAGCACATCGCGCATCGCCCCGTTCGGCCGCCCGTTTTCGAATGGCACGAATACGACTTTATAGCCCGAGTGGGGCTTGCGATTCCACGACCCGTGTTGAGCGATGAACGCGCCCTGAGCCAAGTCGCGGGGCCAACTCTGGCTAGGCGAGAAGGCCAGACCGAGCGACGCCGTGTGCGCACCCAGCGCATAATCCGGCACGACGGCCTTGGCCACCAGATCCGGCCGCTGCGGCGTCACGCGCTCATCGACAGTCGTCCCGAAATAGCTGTACGGCCATCCATAAAAGCCTCCATCGATGACCTTAGTCAGATAGTCCGGAACCAAATCACTCCCCAGTTCATCGCGCTCGTTGACGACGGTCCAAAGCGCCTTGGTGCCGGGCTCCCAAGCCATTCCAACTGGATTGCGTAGCCCCGTCGCGAAGGGACGCATGGTCTTGGCCGTGACGTCGACTTCCAGGATCGCAGCGCGATCCTTTTCCATCTCCATGCCGTTTTCGCCGACGTTGCTGTTCGATCCAACCCCGACGTAGAGAAAACGCCCGTCCGGACTGGCGATCAGGCTCTTGGTCCAATGATGGTTGAGCGGACCTCCCGGCAGATCGACTATCTTTTCCGCCGCTGCAGTGATCTTGTCGGAACCGGCAACATAGGGAAAGGCAACGATGCTGTCCGCATTCGCGACATAGAGCCGGTCGCCGATCAACGTGAGCCCAAAGGGTGAGGTGAGGCCCTCGATGTAGGTTGAGCGAACCTCCGCAGTCCCATCGCCATCCGCATCCCGCAAGAGAATGACGCGGTTCGGACTCGGCACACCCGCCCCTGCGCGATCCATGACCAGCTTCATCACGAAGCCGCGGATGCCCGTGCTCTGTTCCTTCGGTGGCGCGTTGCTCTCCGCCACGAGCACGTCTCCATTCGGCAAAACGAGGATCGAGCGCGGATGATTGAGACCGCGGGCGAATGCGCCAACCGTCAATCCGGCCGCAGCGGTCGGCAACTCTCCCGTTGCCCAACCTTTTGCCGGGGCCACATTGACGGTAGGAACTGCCGACGTCACAGGTTTCGGCAAGGACGGATTGGGACCGGTATCAGCACCCTTGGGCAGCGCCGTCTCATCCCCGCATCCAGACAACACAACGGCGGCAGCAAAACCACCAATGAGGATGAACGGCGTGCGCGGCATCGGATGATCCATGCTCATGACAACTGCGCTTGACCGTGCTCACCCGGATTGGGCTGGCGGCCCGTGACCGCACCCACGACGATTTGAATGACCGTCGAAATGGCGTTGTCGCCTTCCCAGTATTCTCCAGTCTGCGGATGCAAAACCAACGCGCACAGGCGCGGATTGGACGGCCCCTCTGGCCAAAAGGCCTGCGCCCCGGGATTCCACAAGCGTTCGATCAAGATGCGATCTTCCGAGACATCCGCGCGAACACTCGTCGAAATGAACCGCTTGCCATCGGCAAAGGTCAACAGCGCCACTGGATCGGCACGCACCGAGCGCGCGGAATCCGAGGATGTCTCGGTCAGAATGTAA
The DNA here is from genome assembly GCA_002928735.1 of Hyphomicrobium sp. GTDB lineage: Bacteria > Pseudomonadota > Alphaproteobacteria > Rhizobiales > Hyphomicrobiaceae > JAGVSR01. The sequence continues at coordinate 46,262 of PERL01000004.1, forward strand.
ATCAAGCCCTCATCTGCTTTGACAATGGGGCTCATCGGGCGCGACGCCATTGCCCCGTTCTGCTCGCGCGTGACGAACATGGCTGCATGGAATACCTCCATGAAGGTCCATAATTTGTCCCGCGCACGCTGATGATCGGTCTGTTCGGTCATATGAGAAATCCTTAAAGGAAACAGCTTTCGGGCAAACGCCCGCCAACCGTGCGAGTTCCCCGAATAGCCGCGGCGTTTGAGCGGAACATTCCTGCACAGCGACGGTTCTTCGGACTTCAAGTCGAAGGAGGAAACCGGCGATGAAGATCAAAACTGTTCTCACCGTTGCACTCGTCACGATGTCATCGGCAGCCCTTGCCGGCGCTGGCGGCAGCGGGTCTGGAAGCAGCGGCGCGTCAAGCGGTGGAAATGTCGTTGCTCCGGGCACCGGCAGCAGCACAGGAACGAACGCCGTGCGCCCCATTCAACCATCTCCAGGCACGGCCGGACGTCCGTACAACCCGGTGCCTGGGACCGGTTCGGGAACGGGCACCGCCCGGGACGGATTGGCTCCACCCGTCCCGCGTCCTGAAAGCCAGATCGACCGCGACGGCGATGGCAAGGCGGATTCGATGGACACGGATGGAACCAACACGCGGTGATAGTTCGGCATCGTGAACCGTGCCGGGTAGCTGCCGGCCGCCCGGCACCGCTCTGCCCGATCCCCATTACAGTGCATTGGGAACCGGTTTGTCTCCGGCGGGTTAGTCAACCGTCCTACAAATTCAAATTTCCAAGAAGGAGAACTGGAATGTCCACCCCCTCATATGGCGGTTCCAACGACATGTCCGAACGTGCAGCAGGCCTCACGGATGCAGCCAGCCGTCAGTTCGACCGCGCCCTCGACGGGGCCGAGCATGCAGCGCGCAGCGCCGCAGAGCAGGGACGTCACGCCATGTCGGCCATCGATCAAACCGTACGCCAACAGCCCCTTGCTTCACTGGCAGCAGTCGGCGTGCTCGGCATTGTGATCGGCGCGCTCTGGAAAATGGACAGCGGTCGCCGCAGCAGCAGCCGCTGGTACTAACGCCGGACGCGAATATAAACCTTAAATTCCGGGGCGGGGCAGCGATGTCCCGCCCCGTGCTTTTGTCTAAGCGCGCCAGCCGTCCTCTTCCGGCGGAGTCCGGATTGAGGCAGCTGCTCGATGGCCGGCAAAAAAATCTCCGGCCGACCGGGAACGAAACGGACTACGCAGTCATCAAACAGTCATATATGACAAGTCCATGACGGATCGCCGTCGGAACCCGCACGGCTCTGTCCTTGCTCCGCATCGGAACGGCCAACATGACCGACCGCAGTGTCGTTGATACTCAACGCGCCCTTGCCTCCGAAGCGCCCAACGCCGGGCCATGGCAACTCGGCTGGCGGGCTGTCGGCATCCTCGCGGTCCTGGCAGCAATCGGACTGCACACCTACTTTCGCCGCTACGAGGGCTCTGACTGGCATCTGGCCTATGTGTGGACAGCCACCCTGTTTGCCGGCCTCACCGTTCTCGCCTTGACCCGCCGCTTGCTGGTCGCCACCGTGTTCGTCACTCTCTTGGTGACCATCATCGTGCACGCGGCCGCCGCCAAGCATCAGGCCATGAACATGTCCGTTCATGCCTACGATCTTTTCTTCTATCTCTCGTCGTTCTCAACGCTCTCGTTTCTCTGGGCCTCATACCGTACCGAACTGCTGCTTCTCCTCGCAGCTCTGCTCGGCTTTGCGCTGGTGCTCGTCGCGGCCTACGTCATGGACGCCACCCGCGTGCGCCGGGTTGTCTCAGTCCCCCTCATGCTGGCCTTCGCCGTTCTGACAGGCCTCAGCGCGACCATGAAGGGCGAGCGCCGCCATACCCAGCAATACTGGGAAGACCTCGTGGTCTCGACATTCTATTCGTCGGTGCCTGAGACCATCGAGACCCTCTGGCGCGGCCAACTCATCGATGCCGCCACCACGGCGTCTGGTCCGCTTTTCACGGTCCCCGCCGGATGCGGCGCAGCCAAGAAGCCCCCGCACATCATCCTTATCCATCAGGAATCCGTCGTCCCTCCCGAATACTTTCCTGGCCTGGAATACGACAAGCGCGTCGACGGAATGTTCCGCTCCGGCGACGGAACGCTGCGCAAGATGCGGGTCGAGACCTACGGCGGCGCATCCTGGCTGACCGAGTTCTCCGTCCTAGCCGGAGTTTCCACCTACTCCTTCGGCGGCATGCGCCCGTTCGTGCAATCGCTGATGGCTGGCCGCGTTCATGACACGCTGCCCCAGGCGCTCGCCCGTTGCGGCTATCGCAACACCGTCATCTACCCGCTCGACAAAAACTTTGTCTCGAACGGCAAATTCTACACCGCTGCCGGAATGCCCGAGATCTTCGATAAGAAGGCTCAAGGCGCCAAAACCGGCAACGAGCGCGACCATTTCTATTTCGGCAACACCCTGAAGCTGCTGTCCGAGCATGTTCGCAAAAGTGACCAGCCGCTCTTCACGTACGTCATCACGATGGCGGCTCACGGCCCCTATCTCCAACCCTACCAGCCCGAAGTGAATGTGCCCGGCGGCGGCGCGGGCACGCATCCCGAGATGAACGAATATCTCCGCCGCCTATCCATGGCGCGCATCGACCTGGAGGCGTTTAAACGCGAACTCAAAACCCGCTTCCCCGGTGAGCCGATCCTTTTGGTGCAATACGGCGACCATCAACCCATCGCCACGCGTCACTACTTGGGCTTTGGCGACGTTCGCTTCGCTGAAGACGTTGCCATCACGAAGGACAGTCCCGGCTTCATCACCTACTACAGCGCCGAGGGCATTAACTTCGATATGCCGCGGCTTCCCGAAGTGGAGGTGCTCGATGTGCCCTATCTGAGCACCGTCCTGCTCCAAGCCGCAGGCGTGCCGTTGTCCGATTCCTATCGCGAGCGCCGCCGCCTGCTCGATCAGTGCCAAGGCCGCTACGACAGTTGCGCCGACACAGCCAAGATTATGACGTTCCACCGCCGCTTGATCGACAGCGGCCTCGTCGACGCCCGCTAATAAGAAAAAAAGAGGCGTGAGCCTTGGCCCACGCCTCTCGAAGTCATCTGCGTTCGCGACGATCAATTACCAATCGATGCAGCGGTTGTAACGGTCCCACCAGTATGCGCTGCCGGTCGCCAGCGCGCGGCGTTCCAGCCAATCGCAATCGCCGTAGTAGTAGCCGTCATAAAAGTAGAAACCGAGACCCGGTCCCCACAGATAGCGGTGTCCGCGCCGGCGTACGAAGTCCCGGCTGTGGCGCTTGCCCCCGCGATAGCCATAACCCGGCCCGCGATTCCCGCGCTTTACACCCGGCTCCGCCTGCCGCGGACCACGATCGATGTTGCGTCCAGGTCGATCACCGCGCTGTACGCGCGGAGCACCATCATTGCCGCCACGAAACGCCCGGCCTGCGCCCTCGCCGCCACGTCGCCCGCCACCGTCAAACGAGCGCTGACCAGATGGCCCGCCCATCGCCTTCCCGGCACCACCACCATCGCCCTTCATGGCCCCGGCTCCACCCCCGCCGCCACCCTTCATGGCCCCGCCACCACCACCACCCCCGCCGCCTCCGCGCATCCCGCCACCGCCACCGTCACGCTGCGCGATAACAATGGTTCCGTCGGCGCTGTTGGCCGGCGCGGTATGCGCCGCCATGGGCGTAAGCAGCATGATGCTTGCCGCCAAACCCGTGAATGCCAGTTTGTGCATCTCAGTCTCCTGATAAAATGCGGCGCCGCACAGCGTCGCTCCGATTGAGCGAAACTGCGACGCCTGATTCAAGCTCTGTGTCGGAACTACCTGAGAGAACGGCGCACGTACGCTTTCGTTCCCCCTCCGACGGGCGCACCAAGGAAGCACTCAGATGATCGGCCTGATCGGTCGCGGCCGGGCGGAACCGCGCGGCTCACGTCGCCCAGCGAACGGGTGCCCGTCTCACATCAACCCGTACGCATGAGCGAAAAAATGGCGGGCATCGAGGGACCAAATTCAAACCCTCGACGCAACCCAGAAGGGCTCTGGAGCAAGGCGATCCGGCGCGAGCGTCGGCATCCCAAGCAAAGCGCGGCCATCACGGAACGGAAAAAAGCCCGCAGGGCTCGGGAACAAAGCGACCCGGCGCGCGCGCCGCCACCCCAAGCGAAGCTTGGAAATCAAGTGAGCGGAGCGCCTATGGGCGCTTGAGCGGTCAAATGGCGGAGGGAGTGGGATTCGAACCCACGGTGAGCTTGCACCCACGCCGGTTTTCAAGACCGGTGCCTTAAACCACTCGACCATCCCTCCGGTGGGCCCCCCTATACGCGCCACCGCCCCCCGCCTCAAGCCGGACTTTTCACGCCCTCTCCCACCAATTTACCCGATCCTAAGCATAATTCGCCACGATCCCGCCGAAGCCCGGCCGCGGCGATCTGCAAAGGATCGGCCGGATCGGACGTTTGCTGGCAGTTGGGGCCGGCTCAGTGGGAATTCTGTCGTGCGTACCCTCTCACCTCAAGCTGCCGCCCGCGCGGCGCTCCCCGCCGTGTTGGCAGCGGCTCTTCTCAGTGCCTGCTCATCCGGCGGTCCCGACCCAAAATGGGGTGTCAGCTCCAGCCAGCGCGTGTACGGGCCGAACGACACAATTCCCAAGGGCGGTGGTCACTACAAGTTGGGCAAACCGTATGTGATCGGCGGCCGCTGGTACACGCCGCGCGAGCAACCCGGCCTCGACGAAGTCGGCATCGCCTCATGGTATGGCGACGACTTCCACGGCCGCAAAACGGCCAATGGCGAGATCTACGACATGGACCGGTTGTCCGCCGCCCATCCCACGCTGCCGCTGCCGACTTACGTCTACGTCACGAATCTCGAAAACAACCGCACGGTCCTCCTCCGCGTCAACGATCGGGGCCCCTATGTCGGCAATCGTGTCATCGATCTGTCCCGCGCTGCAGCCAATGCGCTGGGCACCAAGGGGAAGGGACTGGGCCGCGTGCGCGTTCGCTATGCCGGCAAGGCCCCGATGAACGGCGACGATCGCCGTGAACGCCAATTCCTGGCGAGCCAACCTTGGTCAAGCGGAAATCGCGTGGCGACAAACGCCGGATCGGCCTACGCACCGCTGCCTCCGCGCCGCCAAGCTCCTGATCCCACGGACGGCGACTGGTCATTCATGGATCACCGCCGCTCGAGCCTGGGCGGCGAACCCTAACGTCACAATCCTCGCCCGCGCACACGCAGCAGTTGTCCACATCGTGCCCGAACGCGGTTGACCACCCGTCCGCCGCCTTCCATAAAGCTGCACAACAGTTTCGCGTTTATCTGCACACGACGTCCGTCTCGGGGAGCAAAACGCGTGGGGCTCACGGCAACACGATCACTGGTCCGGCTGGCGGCGCTCATCCTGGTCGCGGTCGCGGCCGTTGCGATTGAGACCCTGACATTCGCCACCCCCGCCTTGGCGCAGGCCTCCGGGGAATTCATCACGCGCGCCAAGCGCGCCATTCTGATGGACGCCGACAGCGGCGCCGTTCTCTATCAGCAGAATGCCGACGAACTGGCCCCGCCCGCCAGCATGAGCAAGCTCATGACACTGGAAGTGCTGTTCCAGGCGATGAAGCAGGGCAAGGTCAAACCCGAAGACGAATTCCTGATGAGCGAATATGCGTGGCGCACCGGCGGCGCGCCGTCCGGCACATCGGCGATGTTCGTTCCCATCAATACGAAAGCTCGCGTCGACGAACTGATCCAGGGCATCATCGTGCAGTCGGGCAACGACGCCTCCATCGCGGTTGCCGAAGCACTCGGCGGCACGGAACAGGGCTTTGCCAAGATGATGGAAGAGGAGGCCCGCCGCATCGGGCTCTCCAAGTCCACGTTCCGCAACGCCACCGGGCTGCACGATGCCGAACACCTGATGACGGCGCGCGAACTGGCCATCCTTGCCCGCCACATCATCCGCGAGCATCCCGAACATTATAAAATCTTCGCCCAGCGCGAGTTCCCCTATCGCAAACACAAATTCTTCAACCGCAATCCTCTCCTCGGCGACGATGCGCTCGGCGTAGATGGTCTCAAAACCGGCCACACCAAGGAAGCAGGATACGGGATCGTCGTATCGTCGGTCAGCGAAGGCCGCCGCCTCATTGGCGTCGTCATGGGCCTCGCCGATGAAAAGGAACGCCGCGAAGAAGCCCGCCGGCTGCTCGAGTGGGGCCAGCGCAGCTTCGCCAAGTTCACCCTCTTTGACGCCGACGAGGAAGTCGGCCACGCCCGCATCTGGGGCGGCACCCAGTTCTACGTCCCCCTCAGCGCCAAAGGCGGAGGGCCATTGAACGTCGTCCTGCCGCGCTTCCCGGCCAACCAGAAGCTGCGCGCCGAAATCGTCTACAACGGCCCCCTCAAGCCGCCGGTCAAAAAAGGCGACGAAATCGCCCGCCTGCGGGTCACGAGTTCCTCAAACGCCTCCACCGAAGTCCCCCTCGTCGCCACTGAGGACGTGGAACCCGCCAACCTGTGGCGGCGCGGAATGGACAGTCTGGTTTTTCTGGCGCTGCGCTGGGCCAACCTCTAAAACGCCCTTTGGGGCTGTCATAACGCGCCCCGGGTCCGTCGCGGCCCGCAGAAAGGGGCGCAATGACGGCCGGTTGGTTCATCACATTTGAAGGCGGCGAAGGCTCAGGCAAGTCCACCCAGGCCAAACGCCTCGCCGACCGTCTGACCGCCGCCGGCCATGACGTCACCGTCACCAGGGAACCTGGCGGCTCGCCGTTCGCCGAGCGCTTGCGCGCCATCATCCTGGATCCGAATCTGGAGAAGCATTCGCCGCTGGCCGAAGCGTTGCTCTTTGCCTCCGCCCGCGCCGATCATCTCGAACAGGTGATCCGCCCCGCGCTCGCCGCCGGCCACGTGGTCATCTGCGATCGCTTTTCCGATTCAACCCGCGTCTATCAGGGTTACGCCGGCCGCGTCGAACCCCGCCTCCTCGAAGCCCTCGAACTCATCATCGTGCAACAAACCAAACCTGACCTCACCATCGTCGTCGATATCCCCGCCGAAATCGGCCTCGCCCGGGCCGCACTGCGTCTCAACGCGCCCGCCGCCCAGGCTCCCAGCGAGAGAACCGCCAAACAGCCCCGCAGCCTGCTCGCCGACCGCTTCGAATCCCGCGGCCTCGACTTTCATAAAAAGCTCCGCGAAGGCTTCCTCGAAATCGCCCGCCTCGAACCCCAGCGCTGCGTCATCGTCGATGGCCAGAGATCGCCCGACGATGTCGCGCGCGAAGTCTGGGCCGCCGTCGAAAGCCGCCTGTTCACCGAGGCGCGCTAAGCCATGGCCCGCGCCACCGCCCTTGCAGCCGAAACGGAACTGTTGCCCGAACCCGACAAGCTCGATGGCTTTCCCTCGCCGCGCCATACCGAACGGCTCTATGGCCAAACGGTCGCCGAACAGGGCTTCCTCGATGCCTTCAACTCCGGCCGTCTGCACCACGCCTGGATCGTCACCGGTCCGCCGGGCATCGGCAAAGCGACGCTCGCCTATCGCATCGCGCGTTTCCTGTTCGCAGGCGACAGCGAGCGCGACATGTTCGGTGGTTCGCTCGATATCGATCCCGCCACCACCGCCGCCCGCCTTGTTGCCAACCTCGCCCACCCCGAATTGCTGGTCCTGCGCCGCCCATACGACTTCAAAACCAAAAAGTTGAAATCGGAAATCACCGTCGACGAGGTCCGGCGCCTGAAGGGCTTCCTCGGCATGGGGGCAGGCGAGGACTGGCGCGTCGTTATCGTCGATCCCGTTGACGAACTGAACGCCAACGCGGCCAACGCGCTTCTCAAATCTCTCGAAGAGCCGCCCAAGCGCACCGTCTTTCTGCTGATCTCGTCCGCACCCGACCGCCTGTTGCCGACCATCCGCTCCCGCTGCCGCACGCTCGCTTGCACGCCGCTGTCCGATGACGCGTTGCGCAAGGCCGTGGCCCAGGCGCTCAACGCGGCCGACGACGCCGGCGCCGAAGCGGCTCTCCCAGCGGGAGAAGAATGGCAAACGTTGGCACGCCTGTCCGAAGGCAGCGTCCGCCGCTTCCTCCTGTTGCACACCGCCAAGGGTCTCGACCTTCACCGCAAGATTGCGGGCGCCGTCGCGCTGTTGCCTCGGATCGACTGGCTGCCCATCCATACGCTCGGCGACGAACTGGCATCCAACGCCGCCGAAGCCAAATACGAGCTCTTCTTCGAATTGCTGTTAGGGCTCCTCGCCCGTCTCATCCGCGCCGCCGCCACCGGGGAAGGGGATCCCGCCGAGGTCAAGCTGGCCACCCGCCTGATGCCGGAGGACCAGCTTGCGGCATGGGCCCAACTGTGGGAAACCACGGTCGCCGAAAAGGCCAGCACTGAGATCTACAACCTGGATCGCAAATCGCTGATCCTGTTGACCTTCCAACGGCTCGTGCAGACCTCCCGCGGCGCGGCTCCGGCCTGACGCGCTATTCCGTAGTCTAGACAGCCCTGAGAGGGGCGGGCTCGTGCGGCTCTGGTTCGGATCGGAGCGCCTAGCTGAGGTGAGACCATGAGCACACGCTTCTACATCACGACGGCGATCTCCTACCCCAACGGCGTGCCGCATATCGGCCACGCCTATGAGGCCATCGCAACCGACGCGATCGCCCGCTTCGAGCGCCTCGACGGCAAGGATGTCTTCTTCCTAACCGGCACCGACGAGCACGGCTTGAAGATGAAGCAGACCGCCACCAAGGACGGCGTCACCCCGCGTGAACTGGCCGACCGCAATTCGGCCCGCTTCCGCGAAATGGCCGGCATGCTCAATCTCTCCAACGATGATTTTATCCGCACCACCGAACCGCGCCACTATGAGAGCTGCCAGGAACTCTGGCGCCGCATGGAGGCCGCCGGCGACATCTATCTCAAAAAATACGGTGGCTGGTACTCGGTTCGCGACGAGACCTATTACAAAGAAGCCGAAACCGAAGTCCGCGACGACGGCCAGCGCTACGCCACGCCCACCGGCACTGAAGTGACGTGGCAGGAGGAGGAGACGTTTTTCTTCCGCCTCTCAAAGTATCAGGAGCCGCTGCTCGCGCACATCGAGGCCAACCCCGATTTCATTCTGCCCGCCGAGCGCCGCAACGAGGTCGTGAGTTTCATTCGCTCTGGCCTTGAAGATCTGTCCATCTCGCGCACCACACTCGACTGGGGCATCCCCGTCCCCGGCCATCCCGGCCACGTCATGTATGTCTGGGTCGATGCGCTCAACAACTACTGCACTGCGACCGGCATCTTCGGCGGCGGCGAGCAGCGGCAAGAGTTCTGGCCCTGCAACGTCCACGTCATCGGTAAGGATATCGTCCGCTTCCACGCCATTTACTGGCCGGCCTTTCTGATGAGTGCCGGCGTCGCCTTGCCCGGCCGCGTCTTCGGCCACGGCTTCTTGTTCAACAAGGGCGAGAAGATGTCGAAGTCGGTCGGCAACGTCGTCGATCCCTTCGCGCTCGTGGAGCACTACGGCCTCGATCAGGTCCGCTACTACTTCCTGCGCGAAGTCGTCTTCGGCTCCGACGGCAGCTATTCGCCCGAAACGATTGCCGCCCGCATCAATGCCGACCTCGCCAATGGCTTGGGCAACCTTGCCCAGCGCTGCCTCTCCATGATCTGGAAGGGTTTTGGCGGCGTCGTCCCCACACCTGTCGATCTGACAGACGCCGATAGGGCCCTCCTCGCGAAAGCCGACGGCCTCTATGCCATCGCCCGCGAAGCCATGGACAAGCAAGCCATCAAAACCTGGCTCGATGCCGTCTGGGATGTCGTCGGCGAAGGCGACCGCTACTTCGCCAGCGAAAAGCCCTTCGATAAAGCGCTGACCGAAGAGCGCAAGGGCACGATCCTCTACGTCACCGCCGAAGTCGTCCGCCAACTCGCTATCCTCGTACAGCCGGTGATGCCAGCGTCCGCCGACAAACTCCTCGGCCTACTCGCTCTCACCGATCCCGCCCAGCGCATCTTCGCAGCGCTGGGCCCCGCAGGCCGCCTCAAGCCTGGGACGCAACTGCCCGAACCCCAGGGCGTCTTCCCGCGTTACGTCGATCCATCAGCCGCCGACGCCAAGAAGAGCGGCTCCATGTCGGCTGAAGAGCAGGAAGCCGCCAAGGCCGCTAAAAAGGCAAAGAAGGAAGCTAACCGGCAGAAGTCCAAATCCGAGGACGCCACTTAAGATGCTCCTCGTCGATCACCACTGCCACATCGACCGCCCCGAATTCGCCCGCGACCTCGACGGCGTCGTCGCCCGCGCGCATTCGGCCGGCGTCGGCCTGATGGTCAACATCTCCACCCGCGTCGCCAAGTTCCCCCACCTGATCTCGGTCGTCGATCGCTACGACACGGTGTACGGCACGGTCGGCACGCACCCCCACTATGCCCACGAAGAATTAGACGTCACCGCCGTTGATCTCGCCCGCTACGCCGAGCACCCCAAGATCGTCGGCATTGGCGAAGCCGGCCTCGATTATTTTTACAAGCACTCCACACCCGAAGCCCAGGCGCAGGGCTTCCGCACCCACATTGCAGCCGCACGCATGACCGGCCTGCCGCTCGAAATCCACACCCGCGACGCCGACGCGGATACGATTGCCATCCTGGAGGACGAGTACGCCAAAGGCCCATTCCCCGCCGTGCTACATTGTTTCACCGGTGGCCGCGACCTCGCCATGCGCGCTGTCGAACTAGGGCTCTACGTGTCCTTCTCCGGCGTCGTCAGCTTCAAGAAAAATGAGGAGCTGCGCGCCATCGCCAACGCCGTTCCCTTGGATCGCGTCCTCGTCGAAACCGACGCGCCCTACCTCGCGCCCGAACCCTACCGCGGCAAGCAGAACGAACCCGCCTACGTCGTCCACACCGCCCGCGCACTCGCCGCCGCACGCGGCCTGGCCCTCGAAGACTTCGCTGCGGCCACGACCGACAACTTCTTCCGCCTCTATCAGAAGGTTCCCCGTCCCGGAGCCGCAGCATGACAATCCGCCTGACGATTCTGGGCTGCGGCTCGTCTGGCGGCGTGCCCCGCCTCGGCCCTATCTGGGGCGCCTGCGATCCTGCCAATCCAAAAAACCGCCGCCGCCGCTGCGCGGTGCTCGCCGAAAAAATCGTCCCCGGCGGCTTCACCAATGTCCTCGTCGACACCCCCGCGGACCTGCGCGAACAGCTTCTCGACGCCCGCGTCACCCATCTCGATGGCGTCCTCTACACGCACGATCACGCCGACCACACGCATGGCATCGACGACCTGCGCATGGTCGCCTATGCGATGAAATCAAAGGTGACCTGCTACTTCGATGCCCCGACGCGCGATAGCATCGTCGGCCGTTTCAACTACTGCTTCGAGCAGCAGCCGGGCTCGGGCTATCACCCGATCCTGAAGCCCGCCGGCATTCCTGCCGATGGCAAAATCCGGATCCCGGGCGTCAACTCCGCCTTTGACATCCAAGCCGTTCCGCAAATCCACGGCGACATCGCCTCGCTCGGCTTCCGTTTCGGCTCCATCGCCTATTCGCCCGACATCTCCGACCTGCCGGAAACATCGATCCCGCTCCTGGAAGGCCTCGATGTCTGGATCGTCGATGCGCTGCGCTACACCCGGCACGAGAGCCACTTCAGCGTCTCCGACGCGCTCGCCTGGATCGAACGCCTGAAACCCAAGCGCGCCATCCTCACCCACATGACGAGCGACCTCGATTACGCCAAACTCGCAGCCGAACTCCCACCCAACGTTGAGCCCGCCTACGATGGCATGGTCATCGAGGTGAAAGGATAACCCGCGCTACGTCGCTGCCGCCGCCGTCGCCTGCGCTGCGATCCACTCGCGGTAGCGCACGATCTCCCCGTGCACGGTGCTCTCGGGCCGCGCCAGCTCCATAAACAGCGGCGCCACATCCTCCGGTGCCGGCAGCGTCATTGGGTCCTCGCCCGGAAACGCCTTCGCCCGCATCGCGGTCCGCGTGGCACCAGGATTGACTATCGAAACGCGCACGGGCGAATTCTCGCACTCGGCCGCGTACATCTTCCCCATGCACTCAACGCCGGCTTTCGAGACAGCGTACGGTCCCCAATAGGCATAACGCCCCTCGGCTGCCCCAGACGACACGAGGATCACCCGCCCCGCATCCGAGAGCTTCAAAAGCGGATCGAGTGTCCGGATGAGCCGCCAGTTCGCCGTGAGGTTCACATCAATCACGTGCTGCCAAGCGTCCGCCGTGACATGCGGCAGTGGCGACAACGGCCCCAGCATAGCGGCGTTGCCGACGAAGATGTCGAGCTTGCCCCAGCGCTCGTAAATCGTCGGGCCCAATCCGTCGATCTTGTCGCCCTTGCGCAAATCGAGCGTCAGCAGCGTCGCAGGCTCGCCGACCTTCTGGATCTCGTCGTCGAGTTCCTCCAGCGCCCCTTGCGTGCGCCCGACGGCAATCACATGCGCACCGGCCTTCGCATACGAAATCGCAATCGCCCGGCCGAGGCCGCGCGTCGCGCCGGTGACGAGGGCAAGGCGCCCTTTAAGAGGAGGCTGAGCAGCAGTCACGGGGGAGGGTGCCTCACGTTAGGCCGGCGGCAACCCCGCAACGGCATTGCGGATGGTTTTAGACGACCTCGGCGAGGAGTGACAACTGCCGGAAACCGGTCCCGTTCTGATCAACGAGTTCAGTCGGATACTCGCCAGTGAAGCAATGATCGGTGAATTGCGGCGCGCGCGCATCGCGCTGATCGAACCCGACCGACCGATAGATGCCATCCACCGACAGGAACGCAAGACTATCCGCACCCATGAACTGGCGCATGCCTTCAACGTCCATGTTCGCCGCCAGCAGATCCTTCTTCCGCGGCGTATCGATGCCGTAGTAGTCGGGGTGCGTAATAGGCGGCGAGGAAATGCGCATGTGCACTTCTTTCGCTCCCGCTTCATACATCAACTGCACGATCTTCTTCGACGTCGTCCCGCGCACCACACTGTCGTCGATGAGAACGATGCGCTTACCGCGAATGACACCAGCATTGGCCGAGTGTTTGAGCTTCACGCCGAGCGCCCGAATACGCTGTTCGGGCTCGATGAAGGTGCGCCCCACATAGTGGTTGCGGATAATGCCGAGCTCGAAAGGAATGCCCGATTGCTGCGAGAACCCGATCGCCGCCGGCACGCCCGAATCCGGGATCGGCACGATGACGTCCGCGCCGGGTGTTGACTCGATGGCGAGCTGCACGCCCATCTGCTTGCGGATGTCATAGACGGAACGCCCGCCGATAAGGCTGTCGGGCCGCGAGAAGTAGATGTATTCGAAAATGCACGGCCGTGCCGGACGCCGCGGGAAGGGACGATGGCTCTCGATTCCATCCTTGGTGACGACGATCACTTCGCCGTTCTCCACTTCGCGCACGAACTCCGCGCCGACCATGTCCAAAGCGCACGTCTCGGAGGCAAAGATCGTCGCCCCGTCGAGACGGCCCAGCACCAGCGGCCGGATGCCAATCGGATCGCGCGCCGCGATCATCATGTCATTGGTCAGCGCCACCAGCGCATAAGCGCCCTCGATCTGCCGGATCGCCTCGATGAAGCGATCGACCATACGCCGCTTCTTGGAGCGCGACAGCAGATGCAGGATGACTTCCGTGTCCGACGTGGAGGGGAAGATCGCGCCTGACGAAATCAGCTCGCGGCGGAGCGTCAGAGCATTGGTGAGGTTGCCGTTATGCCCAACTGCAAATCCGCCGGTGTCGATATCGGCATAAAGCGGCTGCACGTTCTTAAGCGCGGGCTCGCCGGTGGTCGAATAGCGGTTATGCCCGACGGCCATGTGGCCCTTGAGCCGCCCGATCACACCCGCATCGTTGAAATTGTCGCCGACCAGACCGAGCCGCCGCTCCGAATGGAACTGCTGCCCGTCGTAGGCGACGATGCCCGCCGCCTCTTGACCGCGATGCTGGAGCGCATGCAAGCCCAGCGCCGTCAGCGCCGCCGCATCCGCATGCCCGAATACGCCGAAGACGCCGCACTCCTCCCGGAGCCGGTCATCGCCGAATTTGGAGTACCCGAAGTCGCCAAGCGTCGTACCGGCATCGTCTTGAAGCGCCATGGGTTGCCTCCCGCTCAAGCATCCGTTGCGCGAAACCGGCGAGGTGAGGGCGCCGGTGCTGTCCGGCCCGTCTTTAGCACTACTTTCCCGTCCCGCGCCATGGCCCGACGCCGCACTGTCACAATTGCGGCACCGCAAAACAGTTATCCCGGCATTAACGCAGGGGAGTACTGAGCCCGGGGGCCCGGTTAACCGGGCGGCGGTTCGGCAGGGCTTGGGGGCGCTGGCTGGGGATTGGTCAGGCTCGACGGCATATGGGTCTCAAGAATGGACCTGATCGAATCGCCCGTGGACTTGATGTAGGGCAGCGACGCCGAATCCCGGACCCACGGCTGCTGATTGGCCGGGTCCGGAATAAACGACTCGTAGAACATGTAGGGGATCACGACGAGGATGAAGCCCCGCACCACCCCGAACAGGAAACCTAAAACGCGGTCGATCATCCCGACCGAGCTATCCAGAATGATATCTGAGATGCGCGACGTGACCAGATGCACGATGATGAGCACGATCAGGAAGATCACTGCACCGATGGCGATCTGAGCAATCGCCACCTGCGTGCCCATCTGTGCGGCCAAATCCTCAGCAAATTTCTTGTAATTCAGAACGAAATACAAAACGGCTAACGCCGCCACGGCCCACGACACAATCGACAGCAACTCCCGCGTCAGCCCGCGATACATGGCGAGCAGGCCTGAGATCAGCGCCACCGCGATCAGCGCGGCGTCGAGATAAGTCAGCGGTCCAATCATGTCAGGCACTCCCCCAAAGACACTGGCCCCCAAGTCATGGGCTTGCACTGCTGTGCAAACGGCCCCAGCCAGGCCCACGCCGTGATACAGCGTGTGTAGTTTTGCCGCTCAGTCGCACGGGCGCAACGGGTCTGCAAGGTCTTTGAGATGCTGAAGCCGCGTCAGTGACATGTTAGACGCGTCTCCGCCCGTCTCCCCCCCGGCGGGGATCATAGCTTCGATGAACCCCAGCTTCTTGGCCTCTTTCAGGCGCAAGGCGGTATGCGCGCTCGTCCGGACCGCCCCCGACAGCGAAATCTCGCCGAACGACACCCGTTGCACAGGCAGGGCAATGCCCGAAAACGACGATAGAAGGGCCGATGCCACAGCCAGATCGGCGGCCGGCTCCGTAATCTTCAAGCCTCCTGCCACATTCAGATAGACGTCATGCTGCGCCAGCGAAATCCCGCACCGCGCTTCCAGCACAGCAAGGATCATCGACAGCCGGTTACTGTCCCAACCCACGACCGCGCGCCGTGGCGTCCCGAGTTGAGAGGGCGCGACCAGCGCCTGAATTTCGACCAAGATCGGCCGCGTGCCCTCCATTCCGGCAAACACAGCCGCACCCGGGACTGACGATTCCCGGTCGCCGAGGAACAGCTCGGACGGGTTCGCCACCTCGCGCAAGCCCTGCTGCACCATCTCGAACACGCCGATTTCGTCGGTCGCCCCGAACCGGTTTTTGGTCGCCCGCAGGATCCGGAACGGATGCCCCCGGTCGCCCTCGAACGAGAGCACACAGTCGACCATGTGCTCGACGACCTTCGGACCCGCGATCTGCCCGTCCTTGGTTACGTGCCCCACGAGCAGCAGCGCGGCACCTTCAAGTTTCGCATACCGGATGAGGGATTGCGTCGCCGCGCGGACCTGGCTCACGGTGCCGGGCGCCGCATCGAGTTCATCCGACCACAGCGTCTGAATGGAATCGACGACGACGAGATCCGGCTTGGCTCCCGCATCCAGCGTCGCCAGAATATTCGCCAGATTGGTCTCGGCGGCCAACGCAACAGGTGCCGACGCCAATCCCAGCCGTTCTGCCCTGAGCCGCACCTGCGCCGTGGCTTCTTCACCTGAGAAATAGATCGCCCGCCGCCCCGCCCTCGCCAGCGATGCGGAGAGCTGCAACAGCAGTGTCGATTTGCCGATGCCAGGTTCGCCACCGATCAACAGCGCCGATCCCGGCACGATGCCCCCGCCCGTCACGCGATCGAGTTCCGCCATGCCCGTCGTGAAGCGCGGCGCCTCATCCGCGCCGCCCGCCAACGTCCCGAGCTTGACCGCCTTGCCCTTCGACGCCCGCGTGATCCCAGACCCCGGTGGCGGCCCCGCGTCGGTCTCCTCAGCTAGCGTATTCCACTCGCCGCACCCCGGACATTTCCCTGCCCAGCGTGGCGAGGATGCCCCGCACGCCTGACACACGTAGAGCGACTTTGACGCTTTCGCCATTAAGCGCCGCCTCCGGCATAAACCCGCTGCATCCGCCGCCCCAGGCGCGTCAGGACCTCATAGCCGATGGTCCGCGCATCAGCCCCAACGGCCTCCAACGTCAGCGTTTGGCCGATCACCTCCGCCACGTCCCCGCGCGCCACAGGCAACCGGCAATCCGTGACATCGACCGTGATCAGATCCATCGACACGCGCCCGACAATCGGCATCCGCGCGCCATGAATGATGACCGATCCGCCGGAAGCTCCCGTTGGCGCACTGGCCGCGCGACCCAGACCATCAGCATATCCCACGGCCAACGTCGCTATCCGGCTTGCGCGCGGTGCTCGCCACGATCCCGAATATCCCACGGCCCCGCCGGGCTGAACGTCGCGCACCTGCAGCACACGCGCATAGACCGAAACAACCGACGACACCGGCGCCCGCGCACCGCGAAACGCCTGCCCGCCGTAGAGCGCATACCCCGGCCGCACCAGATCGAAATGAAAGTCCGGTCCAAGCATCAGTCCATCGGATGCCGCCAGCGACGCAGGCGCTCTTGGCAAAAGATGACGCAACAGCGTGAAGGCTTCCAATTGTGCCGCATTGGCCGGATCGGCCGGATCATCCGCCGCCGCGAGATGACTCATCACGAGCACCACATCGAGCGATTCCAGAAGTTCTGGCCGCGCCGCCAGCCGCTGCACCTCGTCCAATGGCAGCCCCAAACGATGGAGACCGCTATCGACGTGCAGCGCGCATGCGAGCCGCGCTCCGATCCGCCGCGCATGCGCAGCCCATTCCTCAACTTCCGCCAGACCGGCAAGACACGGAAGTGCAGCGGCTGCGAGAATGTCATCGGCCGCCCCCGGAAAGAGCCCATCGAGCACAAAAATGCGCGCGCGCCCGTCCAGCGCCCGCGCTTCGGCCGCTTCGCGCGGCGTGGCCACAAAAAAAGTCTGGCATCCGGCCATCGCCAACGCGGGCAGCACCCGTCCAATGCCAAGGCCATATGCGTCGGCTTTCACCACGGCCCCGCACTCAGCCGGAGCAACCCGCCGCGCCAACGCCCGCCAATTGTTGACCAGCGCATCAAGGTCGATGTGCAGAACACCCGTTTCCGCCCCGGCAATAGACACCGTGTCGGCAGGGAAGGGGGGTGATTTGATTTCGGGCCGCGTGGTCATACCCGCTCTTTCGCACACCACGGCGGCCCAGGCGAGGCCACCCGTGCCACACGCCGCAGCCCCGTGTTCCAAATCGCGGCTATTCCATCCGCTCCGGCAGCCATGCATCGCGCGCCAAATTGCCGAACCGCGTGAACTGGCTCTCGAACGCCAGCGGCACCGTGCCGACCGGACCATGACGCTGCTTGCCGATGATGACCTCGGCCTTGCCCGAGACCTGCATCATCTTCTGCTGCCATTCCTGGAACTTCGGATCGCTCTCGGCGGGCTTCAGGCGCTCGACGTAATATTCCTCGCGGAAGACGAACATCACAACGTCGGCGTCCTGCTCGATCGATCCCGATTCACGCAAGTCCGACAGCTGCGGGCGCTTGTCCTCGCGTTGCTCCACCGCACGCGACAGCTGTGACAGCGCGATGATGGGCACCTGCAATTCCTTCGCCAGCGCCTTCAGCCCCGTCGTGATCTCCGTGATTTCCTGCACGCGGTTCGCACTTGAAGACTTCGACGATCCCGCCAGCAGCTGCAAGTAGTCAATGATCAGAAGCCCAAGACCGTGCTGCCGCTTCAGCTTACGCGCCCGCGCGGCAAGCTGCGCCACCGTGATGCCGCCCGTCTGGTCGATAAACAGCGGCGCCCGGCTCATCTCCTGCGAGACGACAACGAGCTTATTGAACTCGTCCTGCGTGATCATTCCGCGCCGGATCTTCTCCGATGGGATCTCAGCCTGTTCCGAAAGAATACGCGTGGCGAGCTGTTCGGCCGACATTTCCAGCGAGAAGAACCCGACCTTGGCCCCCTCGACGGCTTTCTCCTCGCCGTTAGCCTGGATTTCCGCCCGATACGCCTTGGCGACATTATAGGCGATGTTGGTCACAAGCGCCGTCTTCCCCATCGACGGACGGCCGGCGAGAATGATGAGGTCCGACGACTGCAACCCGCCGAGCTTGGAATCAAGATCTGTCAGCCCCGTCGAGATGCCCGACAAATGACCGTCGCGCTCGTAGGCCAGATTGGCCATCTCGATCGCGTGTGTCAGCGCCGTGCCGAACGACAGGAATCCCTGCCCGTATTTGCCCTTTTCCGCGAGCGCATAGAGCTTGCCTTCGACCTCGGCGATCTGGTCATCCGGCGAATGATCGACGGCACTATCAAACGCCGTGTTGACCAGATCCTCGCCGATCACGATCAGATTGCGGCGGATCGCCAGATCGTAAATCGTCTGCCCATAATCGTGCGCGTTGATGATCGTCGTGGCGCTCGCCGCCAGCCGGCCGAGATACTGCGGCACGGTCATGTTCGGCCCGATCGGCTCGGCGTTCTCAAAGAACGTCTTGAGCGTTACGGGGGTTGCCTGCTTGCCGGCTTGAATCAGCTTCGTCGCTGTCTCGTAGATCTCGGCATGCAGCGGATCATAGAAGTGGACCGGATCGAGAAAGTCGGTCACCCGGTCCAGCGCTTCATTGTTGACGAGGATCGCACCCAGCAAAGCCTGCTCGGCCTCGATGTTGTGCGGCACCTGACGGAAATTGACCGGCTCCGTAGCGTTCGCCACGGCGCGCAGTTTTTCGGAGGGGAGAAATGCGGGTTCAGCCATGCCGAAAGTGCTACCGCGAGTCCCTCACCCTCCGCTGATCCGAATCGCACCGGATCTGCCCGTCAACTGGAAGCTATCCTACTTTTCCACAATCGGGGGAGAGACAACTCTAGCTCACGGTAGCGGCAGTGTCCGCATCAGTCACGAGCGGCGAGGATCAGCACTTTGCAACAGGTGGAGCTTGATTCATTTTCGAGCAAGCAGAAGGCGACGACCTTCAGGCCGTCGAACTCTGTTTCAAGCTAGGCGTCCGGAAGGACGTTCTCCATGTCGACATCGGCGTGGAACCACCCCGGCTCAACCGTATGAACGGGGGTTTAGCTTCTGCGGGGCGGAATGGATGCCGTTGCACCGCCAGGACCACAGCGTTGGTTTGCAAGGGTGCCGAGATACTCGTTGCGCTGCGAAAGAGCCCGGCCTTCTTTGCCGGCGGCATCTTGAAAGTCCATTCCGAACCAAACCGGCCAGATGACCAACCCCACCACTCCAGCAGCGACGTTCTGCGTTACCTTCCACCCTTCTTCGCGGGCGAGATCGGTGATGCGATCGTTGTTGATCTTGGCTTCCGCGATGATCTGCTCACACGTGAGGTGCGGATCGTTGACCTGCACGATCGGAACCATGTCAGGAGCACGCCCGGCGCAGCCAACCAGCGCGAAAGCCAATAAGAGTGGTGAAAATCGCATGTCCCTGACCTCAAAATATCGGGTCGGAGACTAAGTCTATGCCCTCGCGACGCAAGTAGGACTTCACTATAATCTGTGTGCAGAGGCAAATCTGTCACGATGCTCGCGAAATCTTCCTAATCCCTCACGCCGCATCCGCCGTCAGGCTGATCACGGCGCTTTCGAAAATGCGCCGCCCGTCGGTGCCGCCCAGCGCCGCTTCATAAAGCCGTTCCGGATGCGGCATCATCCCCAGAATGCGCCCCGTCGAATCGGTGATGCCGGCGATATTGCGCTGGGCACCGTTGGGCGATGTCGCATCGCTCACTACACCCGCCTCATCGCAATACCGGAACGCGACGCGACCTTCGCCTTCAAGCCGGTCGAGTGTGTCGGTGTCGGCAAAGTAATTGCCCTCCGCATGCGCAATGGGAACCTTGATCACCTCGCCTTTGCGGCAGCAGCGCGAGAAGAACGTATCGTCCCGCTCGACCCTCAAATGCACGTCCTTGCAGATGAATTTGAGCGAGCGGTTGCGCATCAGCACGCCCGGCAGCAGCCCGGATTCGCACAGCACCTGAAAGCCGTTGCAGATGCCCAATACCGGCGTCCCGGCTTTCGCCTTGCTGATCACGTCCTTCATGATCGGCGAGTGCGCCGCCATGGCCCCGCAGCGCAGATAATCGCCGTAGGAAAACCCGCCCGGCAGAACGATCAAATCAGACGCCGGCACGCTGGCGTCTCCGTGCCAAATCATGGCCGGCGCGACACCCGTGATCCGCTCGATCGCAACCTTCACGTCGCGATCGCAGTTGGACCCGGGAAAAACGATGACGGAAGCTCTGATCATGATCCGGTCCTGCATGAACCCTCTTCGAGGGACTCGATTTCTTTGCCGCTGAACGTCGTCGCGCGCAAGTCGAGGGTCTTGGATTTCACCACCGCAAGCAGCAGCATCTCGCCCTCTTTCAACTCTGTGATGGACTTGGGCGCGGGCGACCACAACTCGATGTTACCGTCGGCGCCGACCGACAGTGGACACGCCTCCGCGCAGACTTTGGCCTCCCGGAGGCCGAGCGATCCCGCATGTGCGTCCGCCACCGATACGATCCGCCATGCCCCAGACGGCGGCTTTGTCGCCTCGTCCTTCAGGACCAACGAAATTTTCAGCTCACCCGTCGTGGCATTGGCGGCGTCCGTTTTCACCACCACGGATTTGGTCCTGCACGTCAGTTCCACGGGCTTGGCGACAACCAGCGTCAACGCGGGAAGTGCGGGAGCATCAGCCGCCTGCGCTGCACCTGGCAGCAAAATCATCAGGGCGGTAGCCAGCCTCGCCATGCCAGTCCTCGCCATGTTAGTCCGGCAAGGTGAAGACGACGATGGCAGCCGCCACCAGCACCGGCAAAACCGCGAACAGCGCAAACTTCACCGCCATGAACACCACCGCGCGGCGTGCATCGTCGCCGCCATGAGACCGGTCGCCCGCGCCATCGCTTGGGCTCATGGCACCAGATCGTAAGCGTAGTTTTCGATCACCGTATTGGCGAGCAGGTCTTTGCACATCTGTTCGACAATCGCCCGAGCCTTGGCCTGATCGGTCTCGTTCAACTGAACTTCGATGAACTTGCCCTGACGGACATCCCCGACATTGGAGATCCCGAGGCCGCGCACCGCGCCCTCGATGGCCTTACCTTGCGGATCAAGCACGCCGTTTTTGAGTGTGATGCGAATGAGCGCCTTCATATCGGTCTCCGGCAGCCGGCGATCGGCAACCGCGCACCCCAACCGAACGGCGTCGGTTGCCGGCTGCCGGTTGCCCGATGCCGCAAATCAGTTGGGTTTCCCCGTGGGATTGGACGCAACAAGCACCGGACCCGATCCCTTCGGGCGCGGGTTTTCCGTCAGCACGCCAAGCCGGCGCGCGACTTCCTGATAGGCTTCGAGCACCCCGCCCAAATCGCGGCGGAAGCGGTCCTTGTCGAGCTTGTCGCCCGACGTAATGTCCCACAAGCGGCAGCAATCCGGGCTGATCTCGTCGGCCAGCACGATCCGCACCTGCTCATTGTCCCACAGCCGGCCAAACTCGACCTTGAAGTCGATGAGCCGGATACCGATGCCGAGAAACAGGCCGACGAGGAAGTCGTTGATGCGCAGCGCCAGCTGCATGATCTCGTCGATTTCCTGAGGCGTCGCCCAGCCAAAAGCCGTAATGTGCTCTTCCGAAACCATCGGGTCGTTCAGCGCATCGGCCTTGTAGTAGAACTCGATGATCGAGCGCGGCAGTGCCGTGCCCTCTTCCAGGCCGAGACGCGTGGCCAGCGATCCAGCCGCCACGTTGCGCACCACAACTTCGAGCGGCACGATCTCAACTTCGCGGATCAACTGCTCGCGCATGTTCAGCCGCTTGATGAAATGGGTCGGCACACCGATCTCACCGAGCCGCGAGAAGATGTACTCTGAAATGCGATTGTTGAGCACGCCCTTGCCTTCGATGAGGGCATGCTTCTTCGCATTGAACGCGGTCGCGTCATCCTTGAAGTGCTGGATCAGAGTGCCGGGCTCGGGACCCTCATACAGGACCTTGGCCTTGCCCTCGTAAATCCGCCGCCGCTTGCTCATCGATCCTGGTCCTTTGACGATCACGCTCATGCTCACTCAACACAACGGCAACACGCGCCACCAATGCCACTGCCCTTTGATGTTGCAGGTTTATTCTGCTTCTTGTGGGGGTAGGGTTCGGCCGCGCCAGTCTTCAAATGCGACTGCAGGGACCCTAGCCGAACCGGGGGGGAGAAACAATCTTAACGACGCCGCACCGCCCCCCATCCCGGCTCAATGGTTCACGTCATCCACAAGCCGTTGATTTGTCATGTGGGACCGGTTAGGCAGCAGGCAACGGGCGTCACGGGAGATTGAGATACAACCGACGTCGACACCCGAACAATTCAGGAACAGTCCCTTGGGAGAGCCCGAATGACCACCTTCAACGAACGCGAAAAGGCCTTCGAGAGCAAATTCGCCCGCGATGGCGAACTCAAGTTCAAAGCCGAATCGCGGCGCAACAAGGCCCTGGCCGAATGGGCCGGCGGCCTGATGGGCCTCAACGGTTCCGCCCTTGAGGACTACATCAAGGACGTGCGCAAGGCCGACCTCGCTGAAAAAGGCGATGACGATGTCTTCCGCAAGGTCAAGGCCGACCTCGCCGCCAAAGGCCTTTCGGTCGCCGATGAGGACATCCGGAAGGTCATGTACGAGTCGTTGGCGAAGGCCGTGAACGACCTCGAAAAGCCGGCCTGATCCCCGGCCCGCATCGACAGTTACCCCTGCGTCACTAATGTCACGCGTCCGGTGTGCGTTTCAACGCCACCGGCGCGGCTGACAAGCGTTGCATGAAAATGCCGAACGCCAAGAGACCGTCCGGCCAGGGGCCATGTCCACTGGCCACATTAAGGTGGCCGACTTCGCCGCTCTCGATCACCGTTGATCCCCAAGATCCAGCCATCCCGCGCGCCCGCTCCAGCGTGCAGTAGGGGTCATTCGCCGACGCCACGACAACTGATGGAAACGGCAGGATCGCGCGCGGCACGGGAGCAAAGCCCGACTCCATCCCCGCGCCGAAGGTCTCTCCCGCCGTCACAGGCCAATCGCCCGCGTTGTCGACATCCGCGGGTGCCACCAGAAAAGCCCCAACTGGCGGCGCCGGCAGCCGCGCCAACTTGGCGCCCGCATGCGCCACCGCGATCGTACCCAAGCTATGGGCAACGAGCACCACCGGCCGCACGGACTGCGCCGCCGCTTCGACGATCCGCGCCACCCACGCATCCCGGTCAGGCCGAATCCAGTCGTCCTGCTCCACGCGCCGCGCGGTCTTGAGGTTCTTCTCCCACCGCGTCTGCCAGTGGTCCGCCCCGGAACTCGACCAGCCCGGGATGATGAGAATATCGGCTTCGGATGTCTTCATAAGCTCTGTGTATCTGGCCCGCCTCGCGCACCCGGACCCGTGTCCGCAGCCTCTGCTGTCTGCCACACCTGCATAAAACTGAACAGCACCGTTACCGCAATGATGAGCGTGCTCCCACTGATGAACGGCGGCAAGCCGAGGGAAGCAAATGCAAGATCAGGCAGCACCGCGATGCCTGCCAGCAGCACACCCGACTTGAAGCCCAGCGACGCATAGCCCGCGAGCGCCCCATACCGCCAGGATAACAACACGATCAGGCCAGCAATGATCGCTTCAAACACGGGGTGCCCCGCCTGCACAAAGGTCGAGGTGCCGTCCGCTGAGACCACGCGCATGCTGACGAAAGCGAGGACCCAGCCCGCCAACACGGCACCGAGCAAAGGCGGCCACACGACTGCGGAATGATCCTTGAGCCCTAGCACGGTGCGCTGCCGGAGGAGGGCCACCGCCAGCACTGCGGCAGCGATGGTGACAAGTGGAGTGACGAGCAGTGTCGCTGCCGAATATGCACCCGTCCTAACGCCCGCTAATAGAAAAGTGGCCGTAGCAGGCAAGCCAAACAGACTTTGCGACAGGAACACGAGCCAAAAGCCGCTTCCGATCCCCTCGCGCGTGATGAGATTGGCCATGAGCATCGACAGCATGCTCGCAGCGAACAGTGTGATAGCGGCCGGCCACACAAAGCCATCACCGGGCAGCAAAACAAGTCCGTCGAACTGATCGAGCGCGACGGCCACACCATAGGCCTGCACGGCAGCAAAAATTACCGCGAGGAACATGACGCTGCGCTCGTAAGCAGCGCCGTTGTCTGACCGCCAGCGCCGCACTGCCGGAATGAAAAGCCACACCAACTCGCCCACGATCAACGCGTTGAACCATGGCATGACGCCCAACGCCAACACCGACAACCGTTGTCCGCTCCCGCTCCAGGCGTCAAACTGTTGCCCCGACAGGGCCTGCGGGTCGAGCCCAGGCACAGGCAGCCGCGTCCCAACGAACAGCACGGCCAGCACAGCGAGCGTAACGGCGACACGCTGCGCGGACGTGCGCCCGGATCCATGAGTCAATGATGTGGCCGACGGCATGACGAACCATCTCCTGCGGGTCCAATCTCCCGCAAGTACGAATAGCGCCATCTCATTAGACCGCAGTTCCTGAGGGAACGGCTGGCTGCGGGCGTCGTTAACTCTTCCCGAACACCCGGTCGAAGATCGTGTCGACGTGTTTGAAGTGGTAGCCGAGATCGAACATGTCTTCGAGATCCCGGGCGGGAACCTTGGCCGTCACCTCACTATCCGCCTTCAATTCGGTGAGGAAATCCTTGCCTTCTTCCCACGTTTTCATCGCATTTCGCTGCACCATCGCATAGGCATCCTCGCGCGACACGCCCGCCTGCGTCAGCGCCAGCAGTACGCGCTGGGAGTTATGCAAGCCACCCAGCTTGTCGAGGTTCCTTTTCATGTTCTCCGGATAGATGACGAGCTTTTCGATCACGCCAGCTAGCCGGTTGAGCGCGAAATCAAGCGTCACCGTCGCGTCGGGCCCGATCATGCGCTCCACCGACGAATGCGAGATATCGCGCTCGTGCCACAGCGCCACGTTCTCCATCGCCGGCACTGCATAGCCGCGCACGATGCGCGCCAAACCAGTCAAGTTCTCCGCCAGCACCGGATTGCGCTTGTGCGGCATCGCCGAAGACCCCTTCTGTCCCGGCGAGAAATACTCCTCAGCCTCCAGCACCTCGGTCCGCTGCAAATGCCGGACCTCTGTTGCCAGCCGCTCAACCGATGAAGCGACCACCGCGAGCGTCGCAAAATACATCGCATGCCGGTCGCGCGGCACCACCTGCGTCGACACCGGCTCCGGCTTCAACCCCATCCGCTCGGCGACGAAGGCTTCCACGCGCGGATCGATATTGGCGAACGTTCCAACCGCCCCTGAAATGGCGCATGTGCGCACATCCTCCCGCGCCGCCACGAGCCGCTCCCGGGCCCGCTCGAACTCTGCATACCCACACGCCAGCTTCAGCCCGAACGTTGTCGGCTCAGCGTGGATGCCGTGGCTCCGGCCGATGGTGGGCGTCAGGCGGTGTTCGAACGCGCGCAGCTTCAATGCCTCGAGCAGCCGGTCGATGTCGGCGATGAGAATGTCGGCCGCCCGCACGAGCTGAACGTTGAGCGTCGTATCGAGCACATCCGACGACGTCATGCCCTGGTGTACGAACCGCGCTTCCGGTCCCACGATCTCCGCCAGATGCGTCAGGAACGCAATCACGTCGTGCTTCGTCACCTGCTCGATGGCATCGATACGCGCCACCTCGAATCGCGCCTGCGACCCCTTCTTCCAGATGACGTCGGCAGCCTCTTTGGGAATGATGCCGAGATTGGCCATGGCCGTCGCCGCGTGGCTCTCGATCTCAAACCAGATGCGGTAGCGTGTATCGGGCTCCCAAATGCGCACCATCTCGGGCCGGGAGTAGCGGGGAATCATGACGTCCTCGTCGGGTCAGTGGAAGGGGGGAGAGCCGGATTGCGCCCGGCCGCAAGATGCCGGTGGCGTAACACCCTCGCCGCCCGCCAGCAACGTGCCCTCTCGCACAAATCCGAACCGCCCCCGGACAGCCCCGGCACCGAATCGCTCCAGGGCACAAAGCCGGCCAGCCCCGAATGAGCCCGAACCAAACGCCATCCAAGCCCCCCTGCGTCAATTCTCACCAATCAAATAATCCCCCGCGATTTCTGAATGAACGTTCATCTCGCACATGCGAAATCCGTCGTCGCCGGAGCCGCCAAGTCCCCCATGCTGCTCTGCAAAATCCGTGCGCTCGCCTGTCTTCCACTCATCCCCCGGAATCTCCCGATTTCACGAGAATATTGCGCGCTGTTTCGCGCCAGCAACGCTCTGCTGCACAGCGAAGAAACACGCCGCTTTGGAGCCATATTTCGATGGCGTATCGGCCCCGGATCGCGGCGTCGCCATTCACGAACGCTTCAGGTCCAATGTTGAAAACAAGACACGGCACTTAACGCAGTGACCACAAGCCCCTTGTAACCCGAGGGCGCCGACGCAACTCTACAGTAACGTCATCGGCGTTAGAGTAGCCGGGATGAAGAGCGACGACGAATAGGCACGCCTTTGGGGAAGACGCAGTTTTGGCCCGCGCAAAAAGCCCGGACCAGTCCTGAAAAGAACAGACGAGAGAAATTTATGTCCGAGCAGATGCAGAGCGAAATCGCCGAACTCAATAATCGTTTTGATGAGCTTGACGATCCTCGCGCCCAGTACGCTCTCTTGAAAGAGCGGATCAACACCTATCGCTCCCGCGGTGCCTCCGTTCCCGAAGCGCTCCAGCGCATGGAACGGGTGCTCATGCAGGAGTGCCTGTCTGAATCACAGGGTCGTTAGTCGGTTCTCGAACCTGAAATGGATCGCGGCGCCAGCGAGGTCACTCGCTGGCGTTTGCGCTTTTGGACCATCGTCCCGCAACGAGCGGCACAGCAACGAATGAAGGTACGCGCGCGTCACCCTTAGCGTCGAACGCTGACGCACGTCCGCTGCCATCGCCATTCATGATAGTCGCTGGGTCCCCGGAGCCCCGCGCCGCTCGCCAGATGGCCACAGCCCGTTCCGCCGCGTCGTCAAGGTCGCCGGGATCGAGGCCACCCGAACCAGCCCCACGCACCATCACCTTAACTTGGCTAAGCGATCCCTCGGCCGCCTTGGCGAAGTCGTCCGTCGCGTTCGCGTCCGATGCAATCACAGCCGCGCCGAGGCGTGCCTTGCGCAGACTGCGCAATACAACTGCCGCCTCGGAAGGATAACCGGCAAAGAAGATGACGTCAGGCGGAAGCCCCGACAGCTTGGCCAACTCCCCGTCGTAGTCCCGCCGCCCCGCAACGATAGGCACCACAACCGGCGGCATTCCTTTCGCAGCAGCAATCGCCGCTGTTACCGCAGCCGTGAGACCGCGCGCGTAAGCGGTCCGGTCCTGAACGATCGCGATCCGCCCGCTGGGGGCCATGGCCATCAAATCCGATGCCGCGGCCGCACCTTGCAGATCGTCCCGCCCCGCCAATCGAAAGATCGTTGGTCCGGCCCGTTTATCGGTCAGCTCAGGATGACGCACGCCCAGCGCGATAAAGACGACGCCAGCGTCGGCGTAAACCCGGGACGCCGCAATCGCTGCAGCCGGGCAGGGGTGGCCAATCACCAAATCAGGCTTGTTCGACACGATCTCTCGCGCGGCGCCCGCAGCTCGCGCGGCGTCGCAGCCGTCGTCCACCTCGTCGACCGAAAGCTCGGCTCCGGCCGCCCCGCGCCGCGCCCCCGCGATCATCGCGGGCAGCGTCTCCGCAAGACGGCCCGTCGCCGGCCCCGCCACCACAATTCGCTGCGCGGCCTCAGCCACGGCGGAATCGCGTGTGCCGGCGGCCAGTACAAGTGTCAGTCCGATCCAGAACCGGAGATGGCGCAAGGAAAGTGCCCGCATAACGTCCACGATAACTGACTGACCGGCCCGCTCAACTTTTGGCTCGCAGCCCGATCTTGCGTCGCACACCGGGGCTGGCCTAGGGTACCGCGATGTTGAAACAGCGTAACTATCGGCGATGCCGGGGGCATCACGATGGCGGCGCGGCGGCCGGGGGGCACGACATGCCGGGATTGACACCACGGGGAGCGACCGCGCGCCGTTGGACTGGCCCGGGCATACTCCTGGGCGCGATCACAGGTTTGATCGCCGCGACGCCGGCCCTAGCTGGCGCTGATACACCCCAAGCCCTCACCCTTGACCAGAGCATCAACGAAACGGTCGGCACCCTGTCCGCCCCCTTCGTCGCCTTTATCTTCTCGCCGCTACCCGGCACGGCTTTTCCCTGGATCGTCCTCTGGCTGATCGCCGCCGCGGTTGTCTTCACCGTCTACTTCGGCCTCATCCAGATCCGCGGCTTCGGCCACGCGCTCGCCCTCGTCAGTGGCAAATACGATAACGCCAAGGACCCCGGTGAGGTCAGTCACTTCCAAGCCCTCTCCACTGCACTCTCCGGAACCGTCGGTCTCGGCAATATCGCTGGCGTCGCCGTGGCCGTCTCCGTCGGCGGCCCGGGCGCCACGTTCTGGATGATCCTCGCCGGCCTTCTTGGCATGGCGACCAAGTTCACCGAGTGCACGCTCGGCGTCAAATACCGCAACGAGTTCGCCGATGGACACGTCTCCGGCGGCCCCATGTACTATCTCTCGAAAGGCCTCGCCGCACGCGGCCTCGCCGTCCCCGGCCGCATCATGGCCGCCATCTTTGCGGTCTTCTGCGTTCTGGGGTCCTTCGGCGCCGGCAATATGTTCCAGGCCAATCAGGTCCACGCCCAACTCGTCAACGTCACCGGCGGCGATGCCAGCTTCCTCGCCGGACAGGGTTGGCTGACGGGATTGGTCCTCGCCGTGATCGTGTTCGCCGTCATCGTCGGCGGCATCAAGTCGATCGCCACGTTCGCCGAATTCATCGTGCCCATCATGGCCCTCATCTACTGCGGCGCGGCTCTCATCATTATTGGGATGAATATCGAAAAGCTGCCGTGGGCCGTCGGCCAGATCGTTTCGGGAGCCTTCACGGGAGCCGGGGTCGCCGGCGGCATGCTCGGCGCCATCATCCAAGGCTTCCGCCGCGCGTCGTTTTCAAACGAAGCCGGCCTCGGATCAGCCGCCATCGCCCACTCCGCTGTCAAGACGAAGCACCCCGTCACCGAAGGCCTGGTCGCCCTCCTGGAACCCTTCATCGACACCGTCGTCATCTGCACCTGCACCGCCCTCGTCATCGTCATGACCGGCGTCCTTCAAATCGATCCCGCGACCGGGCTCTACATCTGGAACGCCGAAGCCGGCCGTATCGCGACACAAGGCAACCTCACGGGCGTCGAATTGACCTCCGCTGCCTTCGAAAGTTCGATTTCCTGGTTTCCATACGTGTTGGCACTAGCCGTCGTACTCTTCGCCTTCTCGACGCTGATCTCGTGGTCCTACTACGGCCTGAAAGCCTGGACCTATCTGTTCGGCGAAGGCCGCGCGCGCGAAATCACCTTCAACACCATCTACTGCGGCATGGTCGTGGTCGGCGCCGCGATCAACCTGAACCACGTCATCGATTTCGCCGACGCCGCCATTTTCTCCATGGCGCTCGTCAACATCACCGGGCTCTACATCCTGATGCCGGAAGTGAAAAAGGACCTTGCCGACTACTTCGCCAAATTAAAAAGCGGTGAGATCAAACCCGCAGCGTGAGCGGCAAACCGTTCGCTCAAGCGGCCTTGGCATTGGCCAGATTGAGGGTCGCCAAACGCACGCCCGCATCCTCCGGGTCGTCGCTGATGGCAAACCCAAGCCGCGCGCAAAAATCGAGCATGGTCTGGTTCTCGGCCAGCACCGTGCCCGATAGTTCGCTGAGGCCCTCCGCCCGAGCGTAAGCGATCAGATGCTGCATCAAGCGCTTGCCGAGCCCCTTGCCCTTCAAGTGCGACGCCACGAGAACCGCAAACTCGGCCTTCTGGTAGTCCGATCCGGCCATCATCCGCGCAACGCCCAACAGCGTTCCTGTCGCCTTCTCGATGGCCACGAACGCCATCTCGCGCCCATAGTCGATCTGCGTCAGCCGCGCGATGGTCGCGTGGTTGAGTGACTTCGCCGCCATGAAAAAGCGCATCCGCATGTCATGCGGCGTCACCTGCTTGAAGAAATCGTCGTAACGCAATTCGTCGTCGGGCCGGATCGGACGGATCAGCAACTCCTGGTTTCCGCCCAGCAGAAAATCGGTCTCCCACCGCGACGGATACGGCCGAATGCTCATGGGCACCCGCGGATTGAGAACGGGATCGGCGATGACGATGCGCGCGTCGAGCGCCACCACATCGTGGTCGTCGGCCAGCAATGGATTGATATCGATCTCCCGAATTTCGGGATGCTCGGCGACAAGATAGCTGAGGCGCACGAGAACCATGGCAATCCGGTCGAGGTCGGCAGCTGGCCGGTCCCGATAGCCGGCCAGCAGCCGCGACACCCGCGTCTGCGCCATCAGATCGTGCGCCAAACCGAGATCGAGCGGCGGCAACGCCTCCGCCGTATCCCGCATCACTTCCACGCCCGTCCCGCCGGCACCAAACACGATCAGCGGCCCAAATGTCTGGTCGGTGCTAACGCCTGCAAACAGCTCGTGCGCATCCTTCTTGCGGATCATCGGCTGCACGGTGAAGCCCTCGATGACCGCATCAGGCTTGAGCCGCTTGATCCGGCTCAGCATCGCCTCCGCAGCGTCCGCGCAATCCTCAGGTGTGGTGAGATCGAGCCGTACGCCCCCGACATCTGATTTATGCGTGATGTCGGGCGAGCGGATTTTCAACGCAACGGCCTTGCTGGAGGCCAGCAACTCGGTGGCAACCGCCCGCGCCTCTTCCGGCGTCGCTGCCGTCCGCGTCGGCACCGTCTTGATGCCATAAGCCGCCAGAACATCCTTCGACGGGGCTTCCCCCAGAACCGTCTCCCCGCGCTTCAGTGCGTCCTTCAGCGCCCGGTTCACGTATTGGGGATCAAGCCCCATCTCGTCCGGCAGTGACGGCGGCGTCCGCATCAAAAGATCCTGCGCCCGCCGGTGCCGAACCAATTGCATGAAACCGTTGATCGCATCGTCGGGGCTCTCGAACGACGGATGCCCCGCCGCACGAAACGCCGCTCGCCCCGGTTCAGCCGTGCCGTTTCCAAGCCACACGCTGAGGAGTGGCCGCCGCCGCCCATCCGGCTTGTGCGCCCTCACCGCCTCAATGACGGCCTCAGCCGCCTTCGTGCTGTCTGCCAAAGCCGTCGGGCAATTCATAACGAGGATAGCATCCGTCCCCTTGTCGTTCAGAACGGCCTCAACCGCCGCCGTGTATCGCTCCGGTGAGGCATCCCCAATGATGTCGACTGGATTTGCATGCGACCACGTCGGCGGTAGCGCGGCGTTGAGTGCAGCGATCGTCGGCGCATCGAGAGTCGCCAGCGAGCCGCCCCAATCCGACAGCCGGTCCACGGCCAAAACGCCGGCCCCCCCGCCGTTGGTGATGATCGTCAACCGTTCGCCGCTGATGCGCCCCACCCGCGACAGCGTTTCGGCCGCATCGAACAACTGTTCGATCTCGCGCACGCGCAACACGCCGGCGCGCCGGAACGCCGCCTCATATGCCTTGTCCGAGCCTGCCAACGCGCCCGTGTGCGACAGGGCCGCCTTAGCACCCGCAGAATGCCGCCCCGACTTAATGACGATCACAGGCTTCGCGCGCGCCGCTCGCCGCGCCGCCGACATAAACTTCGGCGCATTCGTAATGTTCTCGATATAGAGAAGAATGGCCCGGCTCGAGGTGTCCGCCGCCAGATAATCAAGCAGGTCCCCGAAATCGACATCCAGCATATCGCCCAGTGACACCACGTGGCTGAACCCGATGCCGCGCGAAGCAGCCCAGTCGACGATGCTCGTCACCAGCGCACCCGACTGAGACAAAAACGCGAGATCGCCTTTCAACGGCGCGATGTGAGAAAAACTGGCATCCAATCCGATTTGCGGCAGCATCAGGCCAAGGCAATTGGGACCCTGCACCCGCAGGCACGTCGGCCGCGCCGCCTTCAGAACAGCTGCCTTTTGGTCGGCGCTGAGCCCCGCCGTGATCACCACCGCCGCCCGCACACCCTTGGCGCCCAGCTCAGCAATGATGCTGGGCACCGTATCGGGCGGCGTCGCAATGACCGCCAGATCCGGCACACCCTCCAACTCGCGCACCGATGTGACGCAAGCCTGTTCCTCGACATGGCGATGCTTCGGATTGACGAACTGAATCCGCCCAGTGAACCCAGCGCGCAGAAGATTGCGCGCGACCACGTTCCCCACCGAATTCGGTGTCGGGCTGGCCCCGATCAGCGCCACGGACCGCGGCGTCAAAAGAGAGTCGAGATTTCGCGTTGTCATGGTGGGCCGGTGCTCGCATGCAAATGTGACATTGCCGTGCAGAGCGTTTCCTCAGGAGTCCCGCTGGCGTCGAGTCGCGTCCATTCGAGCTCCCCCAGATCGTAGGACATTTGCCGTTCGACAACCTGCGGCGTGGCGTCCGAGGCATCATTTTTGCGTGCACCAACCCGTTGCAGCAACACGTGACGCGGCGCTTCGAGCCAGAATGCCACGAACCGCGCACCCGCGCGCTGGGCCAGCGCCGCCATTTCGGCGCGTTCGGACGGATGGGCATGAACCGCATCGGCAACCACCGAATGACCCGCGCGCAATGCCGCTTCGCTCTTCGCCAGGAGGCGTGCATAGACACGCACCGTCACGTCCGCGCCATAAGCAGCGTCCGGCAACCGCTCCAAGTCCCCGGCACCAAACAGCGCCTTGCGTTCCAGATCGCTGCGCACATGCACCGCACCGGGTGCGCGCCCGAGCATCGGCGCCAACGCGGCGGCCAACGTCGACTTGCCCGATCCCGACAATCCCGCCGTGACAACGAGATGAGGCCGTCCCTCATCCAGATACGACAAAGCCCGCTTGAGATAGGCCCGCGCCTCCGCCAGCCCCTCATCCGTTGACGCGGCCCGTTGGGCGCCCACCATGGCCCGGATCGCCGCGCGCAGCGCCAGAAACACCGGCAACGCGGCAAGCCCCTCCAGATCGGTGTCGTCTTGCCGCCGCCAGATGTAACGGTTGAAAACCGCATTCGCCGCTGCCCGGTGTCCGCGGTGATCGAGATCCATCAGCAGGAATGCCAGATCGTAGAGTACATCGACCGTCGCCAACGCCTCATCGAATTCCAGAGCATCGAACAGCATCGGAGCCCCGCCGATGAAAACGACATTGCCCAGATGCAAGTCGCCATGGCACCGCCGCACGGACCCAGCCCGCGCGCGCTGTTTGAACAGAGGAGCAAGCGTTGATAGGCGCAGCGATAGGGCATCGGTGAGGCCCAGCACATCGCCGTCAGTACCGCCGAAAAATCCCGGCAATGCCGCCAAAACATCGTGAGCAATGGACGCGATCGCCGCCCGCTCCGGCGGTTCAACAACAACCTGAGCGGCGCCATGCGAGGCAACGACGGCATCCGCCAGCGCCTTGGCCTCATCCCCCGTAAGAGCCGTCTGTACCACGCGGTTGACGAGCACATCCTCTTCCGCGAAGCGGGCCATATGAACGGCCCATTCGACAGGCTCTCCCGCGCCGTTGAGCGCCAATCGCCCATCGGCTTCACGCGTGATCGCCACCAGACCTTTGTACACGGCCGGCGCATGCGGCGCATTGATCTCCACCTCGCGCGCACACGCGGCCCGCCGTTTCGCGAGTGAGGAAAAATCCA
Organism: Hyphomicrobium sp.; assembly: GCA_002928735.1. Lineage (GTDB taxonomy): Bacteria > Pseudomonadota > Alphaproteobacteria > Rhizobiales > Hyphomicrobiaceae > JAGVSR01. Next base: position 80,385 of record PERL01000004.1, read on the forward strand.
TGTACGGATAGCGCACCGCGCGTTTGATCTTGTAGACGTCGTGCGCGCCGATGAAGACGTGCGCGCCATGCGTATCGATCCGGTGCACAGCCTCCGCTTGCCGCCCTTCCCAACCGGCACACGCCAGAAACGCGACCACGTCGCGCTGACAATCGCTGATGTCGGAATCCTCGTTCACGTTGGCTTCCAGGGTCTTGCGGACAACACTCGCAGCCTGCGCGCACAAAAAGGCCGCCGTCAACCGCGCAACAACCCGCCCATTCCTTAAGCGTGAACCAGACCTTGCGCCCGTTGCGCGAGCGCTGCCATATCGGCCACCTTCAAACCCCGGCGCCGGCCGGTTGTGATGATGCCTTCCGCCTTCAGCGCTGCAAATTGGCGGCTGACAGTTTCGAGCCGCAGCCCCAGACACTCGGCGATTTCCGTTCGCGATAACGGAAGATTGAATTCCAGTCCCGCGGCGTCTTGCCCAGCATCACGCGCCTTACCGCTGAACTTGCCGGCAATCAGCATGAGCAGGCTCGCCACCCGCTCTTCCGCCGTCTTGCGCGCGATCATCGACATCCACTGCCGCGCGGAGTCGAGATCATCCAGCGTCCGCTTGAAAATCGTCCGCTCCAGATCCGCATGCGTCTGCATGAGGCTTTCAAATGCGCTGCCGGAAAACGCGCACACTTCAAGATCGGTCGCCGCTTCCGCCACGAGTGGGGCGCCCTCAACGAATGGCCGGCCCACAAACTCCGATGGGAACTGCAACCCGACGATCTGGTTGCTTCCATCCGGCTGCACATTGACGAGTTTCACCACGCCCTCGACGATAATTGAGAACGTCTTCGCCCTGTTCGTTCCGCCGTAGAGAACCTGTCCGGCCGGGATCCGGCGGCGATGTACGATCCGCGCAAGCTCATCGGCGGTCGCCGCCGTGAGCGCGCTGCACGGCGCGTTAGTTCGCACCGAACAATGCTGGCATCTGATACGAAGCGTCACGGCCCACCTCGGCGCGATTGCAACCGGCACTGGACAATCCGGCCCCGGGTGCAAACCTGTGTACGCCCCACTGCGCCGGTGCGAATTGATGGAAATCAAACGAAACAAGGGGTTATTTATCGGTCCCCCGCGCGAGCTGTATTGGCACGCCTGGAGCCCGCGGTTGCAGCCGCGGCCGCCACGTCACCCTGCCGCATCCCCGACAACGCTCCTGAATGATGTTTACCATGTTCGCAGCCAACTTTAGGGTGCGGCGAGGCCAGCGATTGGAGTACCAAGCCGCATGACCGCGCCCACCCACCGTTTCTCAGTCGCCCCCATGATGGATTGGACCGACCGGCACTGCCGGTTCTTCCATCGCGGCCTGACGCGCCATGCGCTGCTCTACACTGAGATGGTGACAGCGGAGGCCATCCTCCACGGCAATCGCGAACGCCTTTTGGGCTTCGATCCCGCCGAACACCCCGTGGCCCTGCAACTTGGTGGCTCCGATCCGTCCAAGCTCGCCGCGGCTGCCCGCATCGGCGAAGACATGGGCCACAGCGAAATCAATCTCAATGTCGGCTGCCCCTCCGACCGCGTGCAGGAGGGCCGCTTCGGCGCCTGCCTCATGGCCGAGCCCGAACTCGTCGCCCGCTGCGTGTCCGCGATGACGGACGCAGTCGCCATCCCCGTCACCGTGAAATGCCGCATCGGCATCGACGACCAGGACGCCGAGGAAGATTTCCGCCGCTTCATCGACACGGTTGCCGCCGGTGGCTGCCGCCTGTTCATCGTCCACGCCCGCAAAGCCTGGCTGCAAGGTCTCTCGCCGAAAGAAAACCGCGAGATCCCCCCGCTCGACTACGCCCGTGTCTATCGCCTCAAGGCCGAGCGCCCCGATCTCACCATCGTCATCAACGGCGGCATCGACAGCCTGGAGGCTTGCGACGAACACCTGCGCCACGTTGATGGCGTCATGCTCGGCCGCGCCGCCTACCACGATCCCTACATCCTGGCCGGCGTTGACCGCCGCTTCTTCGGCGCGACGTCAGAGCCCGTCACTCGCCGTGCCGCGCTCGAACGACTGATCCCCGCCATCGAACGCCAGATTTCCAAAGGCGGCCGCCTCAACAACGTCACCCGCCATGTACTGGGCATCTACCACGGCCGCCCGCGCGGACGCCTCTTCCGCCGCATCTTGAGCGAAGAGGGCCAACGTCCCGGTGCCGGAGCCGAAGTTTTGATGAAGGCCATCGCCGCCGCCGAAGGAGACAGCGCCATCGTCCTGTCGCCAGCAGCCGAGTAATCATACCCCCTGATGTCAGACCTCCCCACCCAACTCATCACCTACGCCCCGATGATCGCAGCCCTCGCCGTGGCCGGCATGGCGGCGGGATTTCTTTCTGGGCTATTCGGCATCGGCGGCGGGTCGGTCCTGGTTCCCGTTCTCTATGCGGCCATGGGCGCCGCCGGCGTATCGGAAGACGTCCGCATGCAGGTCACGCTCGGCACGTCGTTCGCGGTCATCGGTCCCACGGGGCTGCGGTCCTTCCTCGCCCAGCGCGCGCGCAATGCCGTCGACATGTCGGCCCTCCAACGTCTTGCGCCAGCCGTGCTTCTCGGCGTGATCGTGGGTGTGGCACTCGCCAGCGTCTCCTCCAGCGAAACACTGCGCTGGGTCTGGGTGGTCGCCGCTATTGTGATGAGCCTCAAACTCGCACTCGGCCGCGACGATTGGCGCCTCGGCGGCGCATTGCCATCGACACGCGCGCTCGAAGCCGCAGCCTTCGCCATCGGCGTCCTCTCCGCCTTGATGAGCATCGGCGGCGGCCTGTTCATGGTCTCGCTGCTGATGCTGTTTGGCTATCCGGTGCTAGCGGCCGTGGCGACCTCATCAGGCTTCGGCCCGCTCATCGCCGTCACGGGCGGTCTTGGCTACATTTGGGCGGGCTGGGGCGCCACTGGCCTGCCGCCAGGATCATTGGGCTACGTCAATATCCCCGCAGCCCTCGTGATGTTGCCGACGAGTCTCGCCTTCGCACCCTTAGGCGTTCGCGCCGCGCATGGCCTACCCAAACGCGCACTGGAATTGGCGTTCGCAGCCTTTCTGGCGCTTGTGGCCATCAAGTTCTTGTGGAGCCTCTACGGCTGAGCATCCGGACCCTTGAGAATGGCCCGCGACTGCGAAAAGAAGTCGCGACGCGTGAGGATGAGCACCACCCACGATGCCGCGACGATAAACGCCACCGGATGGAAGAACCACATCAGACCGGCGATCGTGTAGTAAAACGACCGCAGCCCCAAGTTCGAATGCCAGCCGACGAGCCCGAGCAACTCCGCCGTCCGCTCTGCATGGCTGCGCCGCGCCGCGCCATCGGGATGATCGTGCGGTGGCGTCGCCCCCATCATCATCACCGTGTAGTGCGACAGCCGGAACGCCCAAGCGAATTTGAAGAACGCATAGATCATGATCATCATCAGAAAGATGACCTTGATCTCCCACAGCGTCGCCGTTGAGGCCGCCGCGTACGGTAGGGATTCCACAATCTCGCGCGCTTTCTCCCCGTACGACAACAGCGCCGCCAGACCGCCGATCACGATCACAGTGGTAGAAGCGAAAAACGCGTTCGCGTTCACCAGCCAGCCGAGCAACTGACCATCGACGATGCGGCTATCCCGCTCTGCCATTTCCATCATCCACCCGCGCCGGTGGGTCTGGACATAATAGGCGATCGACTTGGCGTAGATGCTGGGCCGCGTCGCGATGAACTCGTAGGCCGCGATGATCCCCACGAACCAGCAGACGGCAGCCAAGTCGAGAATGGAAATCTGATCGAAAATCAAGGGAGCAACCTGAAGGCTGGAGGGAGGCATCGTGCGAGTGTGAACCGTATCCTGTGACCCCTATCACCGTGGACACGCCGCGAACAGAGAGCGGCCCTCGCTTGATTCCCGCGTTTTCAGACCTAGATCAAGGCCACAACGCCCCAGCAGCACCAGAAATGCGCCATGACCGATCTAGCCACGTTCGCCCTCGGTGCCCTCGCGCTGCTCGCAACGCCCGGACCGACGAATACGCTTCTGGCTACAGCTGGCGCGACCCGGGGCATAAAAGCATCGCTGCCGCTGCTTTTGGCCGAAGCCGCCGGCTATGTCCTGGCGATCATTGGCCTGCGCACACTCGTCGGCCCATTGATGGCAACTGAACCGGTCCTCGCCAATGTGCTCAGCGCCCTCGTGTGCGTGTATCTGATGTATCTGTCATGGAAGCTATGGCGCGCGAGTTCGCTGCCCGTCTCCACCACCACTGACTTCGGCTTCGCCAGTGTTTTCGTGACGACGCTTTTGAACCCGAAGGCAATCGTCTTCGCCTTCACGCTCCTACCGGCCAACGTGTCCGCTGCGGCCCTGGCACCTTGGTTCTCTGCTCTCGTTGTGCTTATCGCACTGTGCGGCGGCGCCTGGATCAGCTTTGGCGCAGCGCTGACAACGCAGACGGGCTCGCCCCCGCGCTTTGGCTACCGCGCCGGCGCCGCGGCGCTCTTTACGCTCGCCCTGTTACTCGGCTCCCGCGCCGCCGGCATGACCTGACCCGGCATCACCGAATGATGACGCCGGGCGAGCGCCTCCCGTGCGCGCTTACTTCGCGCGCACGCTGACTGAGATGCGCCGGTTCTTTGCGCGGCCTTCCGGCGTGGCGTTGTCCGCGATCGCGAACTGATCGCCATAGCCCTCCGCCTCAAGCCGGTCGGCCGCGATGCCAAGACCAACGAGGGCCTCCATCACTGCCTTCGCGCGGCTATCGGAAAGCTTGAGGTTGTTCTCGGGCTTGCCGGTGTTGTCCGTGTAGCCGCCGATCTTGATCTTCACCGCCGGATACGCCTTCAGAATGGCCGCCATGTTGTCGACTTGCGCCTTGGAGTCGGCGGTCAGCTTGGCGGAGCCTGTCTCGAAATTCAGACGGTCAAAATCAAACCACTTGGTCTTGTCGATCTGCGCGTTCGCATCGTTGATGAACCCGAGGAGCTGGCTTTCCACACCCGTTCCCGATGCTTCGATCGCAGCTCCGCCCGCCAGCGCCAGTTTCGTCATCGCCGATGTCGGCGCGGCAGGAGGGGCGGCAGCCGGTGCCGGTGCCGGTGCGGGAGCCGGCGGCGCTGCCGCGACCGGTGCGGCAGCCGGTGCTGGCGTCGCGGCAGCCGGGACAGCAGCCTTCGCGGGAGCGGCGGCCGGCGCGGGAGCTGTCGCCACCACAGGCGTGCGGTGTGTCAGAAATTTCGCAAGCACTTGGCTGCCGATCCCCAGCACCAAGAAGAAGCCGAGAACAATAAATGCAGTCGGATAAAAGCTGAAATCGTCGTCCTGGCGCCGGTCCATGGTCGTCTCCCGTTGTGCCGCAAGTCCGCGGAGGTGGCTCACCGCAGTCGTGGCAAGATCATCCGTGCAAGTCAATGCCACTCTACCATGCGTTCTGTAGAGGACTTTTGACGAACGCGCGCGACACGCACGCGCCGAACAGGTCCCGGTGCGCACGTCATGTGCCAGTGAACGGCAGAGCGGTCGCGTCTGACCCTGCCCACGCGATCGAAGAGGCGCTAGCATACCCGCACCCATCATCCGGAGAATCCTCATGCGGCATATCTGGTGGATTTTTCCGGCCCTCATCGCGGCCTGGGCGATAACCGCTTATCTCGTCATGCCCCTCTGGTGGGAGCGCTACGCCAAAAGCCATCCCGGCCTCGACGGCATCCCCGGCATCACGGAGACCACCGCAGGGATTCCCGGAGATCCCGTCAACGTCGCACTTCTTGGGACTGAAGAGCAGGTGAGGGCGATCTTCGCCGCCGCGGGTTGGCGCGTGGCCGCCCCGTTGTCCGTATCGAACGACGTTCGCATCGCCGCTGACTCAGTGCTCGACCGCCCCGACCCGAATGCCCCCGTCAGCACGCTTCTGCTGTTCGGCCGCAGCCAAGACCTCGCCTTCGAACAGACCGCTGCCGCATCGCCGCGCGAGCGTCACCACGTTCGCTTCTGGCGCGCCCCCAAGGACGACGCGTCGGGCGCGCCAATATGGATCGGCGCCGCATCCTACGATCGCAGCGTCGGCCTCAGCCGGGACACCGGACAGATCACGCATCACATCGCGCCAGATGTCGACACCGAACGCGACCACGTCATCGCGACGCTGAAGGCCACGGGCCAATTGAGCACCGTAATCCCTGTCATCGGCTTTCACGCCAAACGCTCAGGCCTCAACGGCGGCGGCGATCCCTGGCGAACGGACGGGACCCTTATACTCGCTGTGATCGGTCAAACGGGCGCGCATTAAGGGATCCGTTAAGGCGTTCTATGCGTTACAACTTGAGGCGAAACCGCAGGCCTGTTGTTATACGGCAGCTCTCGCTTGCTCTGGAGGTTGTGTGATGCGGCCCGGCCCCATCATTGCCATCGCGCTTTTCAGCGCCCTACCGACGCCGTCGCTCGCCGATCGCGCCGCCGGTGATGCATGCGCTGCCGGCCTGCCGCCGCCCTCCCAGCAGATCTATTCCGCAACCGTCGCCAGCAAGCCCGCGCCCGAGGCGGCCCGCAGCATTGTCGTCGCCGAAACCAAACGCATGGTCCGCGCCGGCGTTCTGAGCCCCTTGAAGGCACGCTCCGCCGCCGAGGCAGCCGGCCGCTGCCTCGCTCTCATCACGAAGTGACGGCGCCTCAGATCTTCTGATTGTATTCGCCGACTTCCGGATGCTTGGCGAGCCGCGCCTCGATGTCCCGGAACATCGCGATCTTGTTGGCCTCCGACACCGGGCTTTCCACCACGATCACAAGCTCTGGCTTGTTCGACGACGCCCGCACCAGCCCCCACGTTCCATCCGCCAGCGTCACGCGCACGCCGTTGACGGTGACGAGATCGCGCACGCTCTGCCCCGCAATCGTCCCGCCCGACTTCGCGATGCCTTCGTACTCAGAAACAATCTGATCGACGATGCCGTACTTCTTCTCGTCATCGCAGTGCGGTGACATCGTCGGCGACTGATAGGTCTTCGGCAGCGCCCGTCTTAGGTCGGCCATCGATTGATCCGGCGCGCGATCGAGCATGTCGCAGACGGCAAGCGCTGCAACAAGTCCGTCATCATACCCGCGCCCCAGCGGCGGCTGGAAGAAAAAGTGCCCCGACTTCTCAAAGCCCACGAGCGCCTTCTGCTCGAACGTATAGCGCTTCATGTACGAATGCCCGGTCTTCCAATAGAGCGCCTTGGCGCCATTGGCCTGTAGCACGGGATCGGTCATGAAAAGCCCGGTCGACTTCACGTCGGCAACGAACGTCGCGTTGGGATATTGCGCCGAGATATCCCGCGCCAGCATCACACCGACCGTGTCGGCAAAAATCTCATGCCCCTCGTTGTCGACGACGCCGCAGCGATCCCCGTCACCGTCGAAGCCGAGGCCAACGTCGGCCTTGTGCGCGATCACCGCCTCCGAGATCGCATGCAGCATCTTCATGTCTTCGGGGTTGGGATTGTAGCGCGGGAACGAATGATCGAGCGTGCAGTCGAGCGGCACCACCTCGCACCCGATCGCTTCCAGAACCTGCGGCGCGAACGCGCCCGCCGTGCCATTGCCGCACGCCGCCACCACCTTCAGACGGCGCCTGAGCTTGGGCCGCTTCGATAGCGCCGCAATGTAGCGCTCCGCCATATCGGGCACGAAGATATACCGCCCGCCCTCGGCAGTCTTGAACCCGCCGGACAGAACGATCTCCTTCAGCCGGCTCATTTCATCCGGCCCGAATGTCAGCGGACGCGCCAGACCCATCTTGATCCCGGTCCAGCCATTGTCGTTGTGCGACGCCGTCACCATCGCGACGCCTTCAACGTCGAGATCGAACTGAGCAAAGTAGGCCATCGGCGACAGCGCCAGCCCGATGTCATGAACCTCGCAGCCCCCCGCCAAAAGCCCCGTGATCAGCGCCTGCTTCACGCTGCCCGAATACCAGCGGTAGTCATGGCCGACGACGATCCGCTTCGGCACGCCGCGCTCGGCAAACAGCGTCGCCATGCCGAGCCCTACGGCGTTGAGCCCCATCAGGTTGATCTCCTGCGGGAAAAGCCATCGCGCATCGTATTCGCGAAAGCCGGTCGGCTTCACGAGCGGATAGCGTTCGAAGTCAGCCGTGTTGGGTTTTAGATCGGCGCGCGGACGGGGGAGCATGAGCAACCTATGGTTCAGCGTGAAGGTCAAAATCGGAACGCAAACAAACGCGGCCGCGCTTTGCCCCCACATTGTGGCGGCGCGCGGGCCGATCCCGAGACGGAACGTCAGTCTTGTAGGATAAGTTTCCCAGACCGCATATCCACCCGGTCCAGTTGGTTGAGGAAGGTCATCCCAAGCAGGGAGACCGAGAGCGCGCCGGGTTCTGAGACCACAGCCCGAACGTCGCGCACAGTGATGTCGCCGATGGTCACTTCGTCAAGCACGACCGGTGCGACGCGCGCCGACCCGTTGGCCGTCTGGATCCGGCCGGTGAAATCCCGGTCGCGCACGAAGATTCCCGCCGTATCGGCGTCATCCGCCGTCAACGCCACCACCGAGGCCCCGGTGTCAACCAGCACCGCGACCGACCGGCCGTTGATCTCAGCATCGACGTGGTAGTGGCCGTCGGGACCAACCGCGACCTCGAACGTATAGCCGTCCGTAGCGGCCGGCTGAGGCGCGACAGCCTCCTCGACCGGAGCGCCGTTCTGCTGGATCGCCGCCAACACCGCCGGATCAGTGCCAATCAAGCGGTGACCGGCCGCCTTCAACTCATCGAAGTGTGTAATGCACACCACCATGACGCCCGCAAAAAACATCCACGATGCCACTTCGCCAAGGAGCGTACGATGACCGGAAGAAAACATGATGGCCGCCACTCACTGAACTGAACACGGGCGGCGGACCCGACGGGCTCTGGTTATCCCCGAAGCGTCAGAAAATCGCCGCTGAACTCATAGGAGCGCAAACGCCTTAAAAAACTCATACCGAGCAAACTTTCGTTAAGATTTCCCGGCTTTGACACCAACGCCTCGATATCGTTGACCACGATGTCCCCGATCGCAATCGACCGCAGCCTGACCGGCGCGGCAAAGGTCGTTCCATTGGCCGTCGCAACGGGAACCGAGAACGTCAGCGCCGCCAGATCGATCCCCGCCCGCTCCGCATCCGCCGGCTTCAGAACGACCGTCGAAGCGCCGGTATCGACCAGCATGGAAACCGGCGCGCCGTTGACTGCCCCGCGCGCCACGAAATGACCGCTCAAATGTTTGCGCAGCCGAACCGCGCGGTCGCCCTGCTCGTCCGATGTCTCCGGGAGAGGCACACCCGCCGGCAGCAACTCACCGCCAACCCGGCGCGCGACATGCCCCAAGTCGTCGCGATAGGCGTATCCGGTGATCAACGCGAAGAACAGCCCCAACCAGATACCGGCATGCCGCATCCCTTGCAGCGCCCGTCCGCGGTAGTCCCCAGCGAGTGACGCGAGATAGAGCAACGCGAGAGCCCCAAACACGGCTGCAACGGCGATCTCACCGCCTTCCAGCGTGCTGAGCGGCCCATCCTGACCCGACAGCAGATAAAACAGGCCCACGAGCGCCGTGAGCAGCACCATCAGCCAAACGAGCATGTGATCACGCCTTGCTTGGGCCTCGGAGGCGGCTGGGCAATTCTGCCATGATTTGGCGCCGGTGCTCGGATGTGTAGGTTGACCACGCGGCGATTTCGTCGATCGTCCGGCCACAACCTTCGCATAGCCGCGTCCGCGCGTCGATGACACACGTCTTGACACAGGGAGTTTCGATGCGAGGCAATTCCATCACGGCATCCAGACGCTGTTTTCTGCTGAGTTGGCAGCAAGCCAACCGCCGGCACGCGCTCAGTCAGACCAGTTAAACACCGTCATCTCCCCGCGCAAGAGATGGTGAGCCGCAGGCCGGAGACAAAGTCAAAAAGCGCCAGAATATCAGGAGGCCATCGCCCGCAGCCGGCCCGCACGGGCCGAACGCGCAGGCTGCACGCCGCGGTGACGCTCCTGCCCCAACGGCTGCAGCGGCGGCAGCGCGGCCAGAACCCGCTGCTTGGGCAGCGTAATGATGGCTTCCGTTCCCTTGCGCAACTCGGACAGCAATTCGAAGGCCCCGCCGTGCAACTCAATCAGGTTCTGCACGATCGGCAGCCCGAGGCCCGTTCCGCCCTCCGCCGTCTCATGCGCGAGCGATCCTTGACCAAAAACCTGCAGCACCTTCGGGATCTCGTCGGCGGGAATGCCGGGACCGGTATCCAGAACCGAGAGATATTGCCCGCCGTCAACCGTTGCGCCGACCGTGATCGTAATCCGTCCGCCCTTCGGCGTGAACTTCAGCGCGTTCGACATCAGGTTGAGGCAGATCTGCCTGAGTGCCCGCTGATCACCCCACACCTGCGCCAGCGACGCATCGTAATCCTCGATGAGTTCGATGCCCTTCGACTGCGCCCGCAGCTTCAGCAGGCGCACGCAATCTTCCGCGATGTCGCTGAACCGAAGCGGTTCTTCATGCAGCTCATAACGGCCGGCCTCGATCCGCGACAAGTCGAGGATCTCATTGATGAGGTGCAACAGATGCTTGCCGCTGTCGTGAATGTTGCCGGCATATTCTTTGTATAACGGGCTGCCGATCGGCCCCATCACCTCGGTCTTCATGACTTCTGAGAAGCCCATGATCGCATTGAGCGGCGTGCGCAATTCATGGCTCATGGTGGCTAGAAAACGTGACTTGGCCTTATTGGCGGTTTCGGCCCGGCGCCGTGCTTCATCGGATAGAAGCCGCGCCTCCTCCAATTCCGCGATGAGCGCATCCTTCTGCGCCCGGAACTCGAGCATCGCGACAGCCGTCGAATGCAGCCCCTTCGCCAGGAAGATGAAATAGACGTTCACTCCGGCCGACATCGACGCCAGCGCGAAGTAGAACGGATCGTCCCCCATCACCAGCCGCGAGACGACGACAATCGTCATCGGCAGCGTGCCGGCATAAAGAATGCCCATAACGGTCGAGCCGAAGCTCATGCGGACCGCAAGCACAACGATCAGCGTCGCGAACAGGAATACATGCGAGGCAAATACTGTCCCCTGCGAGGCTTCCCCCAACTGCCCCAGGCCGACGAGTGCAAAGCACGCCCAGGTCATGCCGTTCAGCAATTCGGACAGAATGAGCCGGCGGCGCCACACCTCAAGATTGATTTGATCGCGCGGCTGCGCCAGAAACCGGCGGCACGTCTCGATCAGAACGACCTTGGCCGTAATGACGAGCCCCAGCCAAACCATCGCTTCCAGAGCCGGCGCCCAGAACATGGCCGCCAACGCAAAGATCACCGACAGCGCCGGCATGGTGAAGGCAGCCCCCACCTCGTTGCGCGCAAACATGGACAGCAGTTCGTATTCGAACTCCGGCCGCAAGCTGGAGGCGCCGCTCAGCCGTTCGCGTGCAGCCCGGATATCCTCAGCACGCCGCTGACGCGTTTCCCGCCGCAGTTTTTGCTTCTGGAGTTGGTCGACTGTTGCGCTCTTGGTCATTCCGCCGCCACCCAGACACTCGTGGCGCGGCGCACAGTTCGACTTCGCAGGGATGGCGAAGCGGAAACCGGCGGCGACGCATTGGTGCCATCCATCGTTAATTTCGCACCCATTCGCTAAGGTAGTGTTTACTGAGGCTGGCAAAACCGGAGCAGCGTTCGATGGGATTTGGTCCGTCATGGCCCCAAAATACGGGCCGGGGGAGGGGACGGCGCGGTCGCAGCCAGGGGTTTTCTCTCGGCCCCAATCGCAACGCCGCGCGCACCGTGGCCTTGATCCTATTGGGCATAGCGGCTGCCGCGATCTCCCGCTGCGCCCCGGCGATCGTGGAAGGGTCGATCGACGGCCGCCCGCGCCTTGTTGACGGGGACAGCTTCTTCATGGGTCAGACGGAGGTGCGAATGCAAGGTATCGACGCACCGGAGGGACGCCAAACCTGCACGCGTGAGGGCCGCGACTGGAGGTGCGGCGAGGAGGCCAAGCGCACCCTCCAGCGCCTGACCGGTGGCCAACCCATCCGCTGCGACATCCACTCAACCGACCAGCATGGCCGCAAACTGGCGACCTGCTTCTCCGCGTCCGGCGCCAACTTGAACGCCGCGATGGTGGCTGAAGGGTATGCCGTAGCCTTCGGAGCCTATGAGAGTGAGGAGCGGCAAGCTAAATCCGCCCGGAGAGGAATCTGGGGGGCCGAATTCGAGCGTCCCCAAGATTGGCGCCGTCGCAACAACGGCGGGTCCTGATACCGGATCAGCGTCCCGACGCGGCACTTGATCCGCCATGGTTGCCCGCCGAAGCAGGCACTGTTACCTGCGGAACAGTGGGGACCATCCTGGCTGGATAGACTCCATCGTTCAAAAGGCAATTGGGGCGATATGCAACTTACCGTGATAGGCAGCAGTGATGCGTTTGGCAGCGGTGGACGCCTCCAAACCTGCTTTCACGTGGCCCATTCAGGAGGCGCATTTCTGATCGATTGCGGCGCCACGTCGCTCATCGGCCTTGCCCGCGAAAACATCGACCCGAATTCCATCAGCACCATCTTCATTACCCACCTGCACGGCGACCATTTCTCAGGCCTCGTTTGGTGGCTGATCCACGCGAACCACGTCGGCCGCCGCACCGCGCCCCTCGTCGTCACCGGCCCCGCGGGCATCGAACAGCGTTTCACCGCCGCCGCCGAAGCCCTCTTTCCCGGCGCGACCTCGACCGCGCGGCCCTTCGCGCTCACGTTCCGGACCTATGTCGATCGCCAACCCCTCACCGAAGGCGGCGTCACCGTCACGCCCTTCGAGGTTAGCCACCCCTCCGGCGCGCCCCCTTATGCCCTGCGCTTTTCCGTCGACGGCCGCACGCTCGCCTTCTCTGGCGATACCGAATGGGTCGAGAACCTCATCGATGCCGCCAATGGCGCCGATCTCTACATCACCGAGTGCTACGCATATGATTCAACCGCGCGCTATCACATGAACTGGCGCACGATCGAAGCCCAGGTGCCGCGCCTGAGCGCGCGCAAGATCCTGCTCACGCACATGGGCCCGGAAATGCTGGCCAATCAGCACAACGTCACTCATCCCGCCGTCGCCATCGCCAGCGACGGCTTGAAGATCGCGATGTGACCGCGCGCTCCGCATCACCCCGCTCCGTCAATGCGCCATCCCTGGACCGCCTCTTGGCCGATATCCGCGCCTGCCGCGTTTGCAAAGATCATCCGCAAGGCCCGCCGCTCCCCCACGAGCCGCGTCCCGTCGTGCGCGCGTCGGCCACCGCCCGCATTCTCATCGCCGGCCAAGCACCGGGCACCAAGGTCCACGCCTCCGGCCGCCCCTTCGACGACCGCTCCGGTGACCGGCTGCGCGCCTGGATGAACGTGACGCCCGATGTTTTCTACGACGAATCCCGTATCGCCATCGCGCCCATGGGCTTCTGCTTTCCCGGTCAAGATGCGAAGGGCGCCGACATGCCACCGCGCAAAGAATGCGCACCTCTCTGGCGGCAGCGCCTCATGACAGAACTGGTGTCCGTTGACCTCGTGCTGCTCGTCGGCGCCTACGCGCAGCGCTGGGCACTCGAGGATGCCCGCGGCCGCTCGCTCACCGACACTGTCCGCGCCGGCCCGCGCCCACTCCCCGGACCGGCAAGCGCCCTCGCGATCCCGCTGCCTCACCCGTCCTGGCGCAACACCGGCTGGCTCAAGGCCAACCCCTGGTTTGAAGCCCAGATCGTCCCCCGCCTTCGCGCCGCCATCGCAGAACGCCTCTAACGCGGCATTCAGTTCCCCAGATCGCCATCGCGCGACAATAACTTTTCACACTCCGAGACCTCAGGCATACTACCCGGAATGAATTTCTCATCCGGAGGCCGCATGCTCGACGAAATGGACGTCAAAATCCTCTCGATCCTGCAGGAAGACTGCACCCGTCCCGTCGCCGACATTGGCAAGGAGGTTGGCCTCTCCACCACACCCTGTTGGCGCCGCATCCAGAAACTTGAAGAAACCGGCGTCATCCGCAAACGCGTCGCCGTTCTGGAGCCGGAAAAGATCAACGCCGGCGTCACGGTCTTCGTGTCCATCAAGACCGACAAGCACTCGACCGCCTGGTTGGAAAAATTCCATAAGGCCGTCGACGATTTCCCCGAGGTGATCGAGTTCTATCGCATGTCCGGCGAGGTGGATTACCTGTTGCGCGTCGTTGTTCCCGACATCCGCGCCTACGACGAGTTCTATAAAAAAATGATCTCGCGCATCGAGATCGCGAAGGTCTCGTCCGCCTTCGCAATGGAGCAGATGAAATACACCACCGCGCTCCCGCTGCAGTTCGCCCGCACCCCGCGAGCCGGTTCCGACACCTGACGGCACCTCGCGACGCGACAACGAAAAAGGGCGCGCCAGCCCCAGCCGGCGCGCCCTTTGATTGATGAGGTGCAAAGACTACGCGACAGCGATCCAGCGCCCAGCAACGTAGCCGTAAGCGACCGCGTCGCTGTTGTCATTTTTGACGGAGCGTTCAAGCTCCCGCTCGTCGAGAATGACGACAAATGGCTTCTTCGCGGCCCCGTTCGCGGCGGCCGTGACCGTCTCGAAACCACTGAGCAGGATGATGTCCCGATTGTCGATCGATACCGTCGGCAATGCCATGGTGGTCCTCCTGTTGGGCTCTGCGGATCCCCACCCGCAAAACCAAGGCTGCATGACCTCCCCGTGTCCCTAGTAAGTCCCTACTTTGGTCGGATGTCGAGAGTGTGACGACCAATATTTATTACTGAACATTGCACAACGCGCGTGCATTGCATTGCTGCGCTGCACTCTACGATTTCGGATCATCCAGGCGGACAATCAGGCTCGATGTGTCGAAGCGCCCGCCGCCACGGGCTTGCACGTCGGCATAGTACCCATCGACGAGTTCCGCCACCGGCACTGCTGCACCGCAGCGCTTGGCTTCAGCGAGACAAATTCCCAGATCCTTGCGCATCCAGTCGACCGCGAACCCGAAATCAAACTTCCGGGCATGCATCGTCGCCCAGCGGTTCTCCATCTGCCACGACTGCGCCGCGCCCTTCGAAATGATCCCGATCACGTTTTCCACATCGAGCCCTGCCCGTTCCGCGAAGTTGATCGCTTCCGACAACCCCTGCACCAATCCGGCAATCGCGATCTGATTGACCATCTTGGTCAACTGTCCCGAACCCGACGGCCCGATGAGCATCGCCAGCTTTGCGTAAGTCGCCATCAGCGGCTGCGCCCGCTCGAAGGCCTCCGGATCGCCGCCGCACATCACGGCGAGCTGACCCTTCTCCGCGCCCGCCTGTCCCCCCGACACCGGCGCGTCGATGAAGAAGAGGCCGCGGGCCTGCGCCTTCGCATACAGTTCGCGCGCAACCTCGGCCGAGGCCGTCGTATGGTCGATGAACACGGCGCCCGAACCCAGCGTCTGGAACGCGCCATCAGGCCCCGCCGTCACGGCCCTCAGATCGTCGTCGTTGCCCACACAGGCGAAAACAAACTCCGCCCCCCGCGCCGCCTCCGCCGGTGTCGGCGCCGTCCGTCCGCCGGGAAAAGCCGCAGCCCACGCCGCAGCCTTGGCTGCCGTCCGATTATAGACGGTCACATCATGGCCGCCGCGCATCAAGAGATGCCCCGCCATGGGGAAACCCATAACCCCCAGCCCGATCCACGCGACCTTCGCCATGCTGCGCTGTCCTTCCGCCATCCGACCTATCTGCATGTGCGATATACCGGATCGCTGAAACCGCGTCTCCCCTTCCGCCCATGGCGACGCCCAGCCACTTCTCAGACCAGGCGCCTTTCAGAATCATCCGCTGAGCCCCATGGTTCCCCATCGGGCCGGCTGCAGCCCCAGGAGACGACCATGACCGCTGCGATCAGACCCGAGGCGTCCCCCGTTACGCTGGACGAGATCGAAGACGCCGCGCGCACGCTGAAGGGCGCCATCGTCGCGACACCCATCGCCATGAGCCGCACCCTGTCCGTGCTTCTGGGCTGCGAAATCTGGCTCAAGTTCGAAAACCTGCAATTTACCGCCGCCTACAAAGAGCGTGGCGCCCTCAATAAGTTGGCAAGCCTCACCTCCGCCGAACGGGCAGCCGGCGTCATCGCCATGTCGGCCGGCAATCACGCTCAGGGGGTCGCGTACCACGCGGCCCGCCTCGGCATTCCCGCCACCATCGTCATGCCCGAGGGCACTCCCGCCGTAAAAGTCGAAAACACCCGCGCGCTGGGCGCCCGCGTTATCTTGGAAGGCGCGACGTTCGAAGACAGCGCCCGCATCACCCGCAAGCTCGCGCGCGACGAAGGCTACACCTTCATTCACCCCTTTGACGATCCCAAGGTCATCGCCGGCCAAGGGACCATCGCGCTGGAAATGCTGCACGCCAACCCCGATCTCGACGATCTCGTCATTCCCATCGGCGGGGGCGGATTGATTTCGGGCATGGGCACCGTCGCGCGCGCATTAAAGCCGTCACTCCGTGTCATCGGCATCGAAGCCGCCCTCTATCCCTCGATGTACAACCTGATCAAGCACGCGAGCCTTCCCATCGGCGGCGACACGCTCGCCGAAGGCATCGCCGTCAAAGAGCCGGGCGCTCTGCCCCGATCCATGATCGCCAACGTCGTCGATGACATCATGCTGGTGAGCGAAGCGGAAATCGAACGCGCCGTGGCCTTGCTCATCGGCATCGAGAAAACGGTTGTCGAAGGCGCTGGCGCGGCGGGCCTTGCCGCCATCATCGCCGATCCGCACCGCTTCCGTGGCCGCAAAGTCGGTCTTGTCCTGTGTGGCGGCAACATCGATGCACGGCTTCTGGCCAGCGTTCTCACCCGCGAACTGGCCCGTGACGGCCGCCTCGCGCGCCTCGCCATCGACATCCCCGACCGCCCCGGCCAGCTCGCCAAAGTGTCGGGCGTTATCGGCAGCGCTGGCGCCAACATCGTCGAGGTCTATCACCAGCGCGTCTTCACCGACCTGCCGGCTAAGGGCACCGAACTCAACCTCGTGATCGAAACCCGCGACAGCGGCCACCTGACCGAAACGGTCACAGCACTCGAGAAGGCGGGCTACCGCGTCATCGTAAAGCGCTCCGCCGCCGAAGCCTGAACGTCACGCTCCGTATATCCTGCCAGAGAATCGCTGCGCTGTGCCGCGCCCGACACGGTCATGGCGTCACCAGACCGCTAGGCTGCAATGAGGCGCGGCGAGTCGCGCCGACACCACGCGCCGGGCGGAGCACCGACACCCATGACGAATACCGCAGAACATACGCCGCACCAGTCCCTCAGCCCAGGTCTCCTCGTGTTGTTGGCGGGTGCGGAAGCGCGCGGCAAGGATCTACTGATCGCACAGGCCCGCCGCCGCTATGCTGGCGATCCGCGTCTTGAATTTCCAGCCCGCTTGCAGACACGCCAATCGGCCCACGACAGCGAACACATCGGCGTACCCCGCCGCGTCTTCCGCGACATCGAACGCGCCCAAGGTTTCGCTGTCAGCTGGCAACATGCCGATGCCGACCATGGATTGACCGCTGGCGCGCTGGAAGCGCTCGACGCCGGCCGCATCGTCGTCATCGCCGTCCCGCCCGCCGCTATCGACCGCTTCCGCGCCATTTGGCCCAACGTCGAAGTGATCCCGCTGGCCTCCGACGTCGACGCCGCCCGCCCCGGCAGCCAGCGCACGCCGCACGCCTCCGCCGTCCGCCACTCCGGCGATATCGCCGATGCCGTCCGCCGCTTCAATCGCGTGCTCGACACGCTCGCCGCCCGGCAATTCTCCTCGGCCCGAGTTTGAAGGCCGCCGCCCTAAAAAGCTGAAGCCCCCGCCTTGGGAGGCGGAGGCTTAAACTTCGAACCGAACGGTGGGGCGGGGGAGGGGAGAATTCAGACGATGGGAGCCGACATCAAACCAGCACTGGGAGGAACCGCCGGACCGGCCTTCTGTGCATGCGTGAGTGAATTGAACAGGAGCCCGCAAGCGAGCGCGAAGCAAACAAAAGCCAAACGTTTGGCCCACTGTGGTGCAGCAGCTCCGATCAACGTGTGGGCCTGAAGATCCATGTTGGCTTGCTCTTCGATCGCCGGGTTCAGATTTCGCTACCCGATGGCAGCGCGTTGAAGATTTGTTTAGGCCAAAAATGTCTTACAGTCGAGCAAAGGCGCGAGTTATCGCTAATCGCTGTTCGCGCGTTTTCATGTTTTCTTAAGACCTCGCGGCACACTGCGTAACGATTGCGTAACCTTTAGGTCCGCTTACGCAGCGCGCTCGTGCGAAAGGCCGTGAGTGTCGTCGCGGGTGTAATCGCCTCGCCATCGAGCGCCAACGCAATCACCGCCGGCCGGCCGCATTCAACAGCTGCATCGAACGCCGCCTCGAAATCCGCCGTATCGCGCACCGTGATCCCGAATGCGCCGAAGCTCTTCGCCAGGTCTGCAAAATCCGGATTGACGAGGCTCGTGCCACTCACCCGCCCCGGATACGCCTTCTCCTGATGCATGCGAATGGTGCCATACATGCCGTTGTCCGCCACGATCACGACAATCGGCAAATCGTATTGAACCGCCGTCGCCAGTTCCTGCGCCGTCATCAAAAAACAACCATCGCCCGCATAAGCCACGACGGTACGCTCCGGATGGGCGATCTTGGCCGCGATCGCCGCCGGCAACCCATAGCCCATCGAACCGGAAGCCGGTGCCAGGCTTGAAGGAAACGAACGGTAGCTCGTGTAGCGATGCACGAACTGGCTGTAGTTGCCGGCCCCACTGCAGATGATGGCCGTCTCTGGCACCCGCTCGGCCACCGTGCGGACCACCTCAGCAAATTGCACCGCCCCCGGCGTCGGAACCGGCCGCAACGTCCGCTCATATCCGGCCCTGAGATCGCGCCGGAATGTGCGCCAGCGCTTATCAGCGGGCGGCTCTAGTGCCGCCAGCCCGCGCGCAAATCCGTCCGCCGTGGCCACGATCGCGTCGGTAACCCGAACCCCGTCGCGCGGATCGGGACCCGCCGGGTGCACATGGATGATGCGCTGGGTTGGAACGGGCGACGTGATCACCGACCATCCCGCCGTGCCGATCTCATCCAGCGGCGCACCGATGACGAGCAACAGATCCGACGCCCGGATCGCCGTCGCCAGCCGCTCGTCCATGTTGATGCCGATGTGCCCGCAATAGGACGGATGCCGGTTGTCGATGTAATCCTGAGCCCGGAAGGCCGCAGCTACCGGCAGATCGAACCGAAGTGCGAACGCCTGCACCGCTTCCTGCGCGGCAACCGACCAGCGCGGCCCACCCACGATCACGATCGGCTGCTCCGCCTTCCCAATCGCAGCCGCAATATCGGCCAGCGCACCCTCGGACGGCTCCGACCGCGCCGCATCCACAAAGGGCGCATCGGGCACGTGCGCGCTCTCCGAAAGAACATCCTCGGGCAACCCGATGACGACAGGGCCCGGACGCCCATTGAGCGCAATCTGATACGCGCGCGAAACTGTCTCCGGCAGCCGCGCCGCCGCCGAAGCGATCTCGACATGTTTGGCGAGACCGCCGAAGAGCGCGGCCAAATCGAAATCCTGAAAGGCTGTCAGATGCGCGCGCGCCCGCGGCGGCAATCCCACGAACAGGATCATCGGCGTCTGCCCCTGTGCGGCCACGTAAACGCCAGACGTCGCGTTCGTGGCCCCTGGCGCCCGTGTGACGAAGGCGATCCCAGGCCGCCCACTCAGCCGCCCCGCGGCCTCCGCCATCATCGCCGCCCCGCCCTCGTGCCGGCACACGACCGTGCGCACCGCCGGCGCGTCGTACAGCGCATCGAGCACGGCCAGGAAGCTCTCTCCCGGGACGAGATAAGCAGCGCTCGCCCCCTGGAGAGCCAGTTGATCGACAAGAATTCGGCCACCGGTGCGCATGAGCGGTCCAAGCAAAGGGGGAGAGCCGCGTGCCGCTCCCTCAGCCTTTCTCTACGCCAGCCCCCTGCGGTCGGCAGTCAAAAAAGTGCAAAGCGGTTGATGCGGCGGGAGGCCGCTAGCCCGGCGCAGGGAGAAGCAACCAGCCGCGCGATCACGCCAGCCCCAAACCGAGGCCCATCCGCACCAGATCAGCCATGGACTTGGCCTGCATCCGCGTCATCACCCACGTGCGGTGAATTTCGACGGTGCGCGGGCTGATCCCCAACTCCAGCCCGATTTCCTTATTCGACATCCCCCGGATCAGGAGATGCATCGTGTCGCGCTGCCGGTCCGACAGCGACGCATAGCGCGCCTTCAGTTCCTGTAACTCCAGCGTCGTCTTCATCGAAGTCACCGATGTTTCCATCGCCGACTTCACCGCCGCCAGCAGCCGGTCCAATTCGAATGGCTTCTCGATGAAATCGAAGGCGCCGAGTTTGAGAGCCTGCACCGCCATTTCGATGTCGCCATGCCCGGTGAGCAAAATGATCGGCCGCGGGTCTTCGTTGGATTGCAACTGGCGCACCAGATCGAGCCCCGTCGTCTCCGGCATGCGCACATCGCTCACGATGGCCCCCGGAGTGAACGGCGCACTTAGAAAGTCCGCCACACTGGCATACGTTGCTGTCGCGTAGCCGTTTGTCTCCAGCAGCATGCCGACGGCATCCCGCACCGAGGCTTCGTCGTCGATGATCGAAACGGTATCGCTCATGAGAGATCTCCTGTGGGAAGCTGAAGGCTGACGGTGGCACCGCGTGCAGCCGACCGGATGCTGAGCTTGCCGCCATGGGCCTCGGCAATCGATCGCACCACGGTCAGTCCGATACCCGATCCATCGGCTTTCGTGGATGTAAAGGGCGGCGGATCGTTGACATCGTAGGCTGGAGGAAATCCCGGGCCGTCGTCCATTACGTCGATGCGGATACTCTGGCCGTCCGGCCGTTCGGCGCGCACCGCGACACGTCCCTTCCGCCCCATGCTTTCGATCGCCTCCGCCGCGTTCACAACCAGATTGTGCAAGGCCTGCTGTAACTGCACCGGGTCCGCTTTGAGCCGCAGCGCCGGTTCGAGCATTTCAAATGACAGCGTCACGCCCCGCTTGGCTAGATCGGTTCGCAACAGTTCCCCGATTTGCTGAAACGCCTTATCGATGTCGACCTCGGACTTGTTGAGTGCGCCCTGCCGCAGCAATTCACGAATGCCGGTTAGAACGCTCGCCGCCCGCTGGCTCTCGCTTTCCACCTTCGCGATAGCCCGCGCCGCCAAAGCGTCGTCCCCCTCCCGCAAAGCCTTTGCGGCAATTCCCCCGTAGGTCGCCAGTGCTGTCAGCGGCTGATTGATCTCATGCGCGATCGTTGCCGCGATCTCGCCGGCCGAACGAAAACGCAGCGTCCGGTTCAACGCCGCCTGCTGATCCCTTAGCCGCGCTGCCGCATCCTCGCGCTCAGCCACGATCGCCCCGACGATGAGTCCCGTGATCGCCAGCGCGATCATCAAAACCTGGAGCGCACTAAATCTCGGATCGGGACCAAACCGGATTTCCGCGCCGATCACGATTCCGACCTGCACCAGCACCAGAGCCACTGCTGCACCGGGCGGTCCATAACTTAGCGCCACCCACAACACCGGCAGAAACAGCAGATAGAATAACTGAAACGCCGTCGCCTCATGGTATCCGAACACGAGCAGCAGCGCCGTCAGAATGGCCAGAACCTGCAGCGGCATCCACGGCCCAACCGACGGCCACGGCTTGTGGGTTCGCCATAACAAGAGCACCGGCGCAACGGTGAGAATGCCGATCATGTCGCCAACCGCCGAGCGCCAGCCGACCGTTGAAACTTCGTCACGCATCAACAGACCGGTCGTCAAATATATGACCACCAGAATGCCTGCCGACACCAGTGCGGTCACCGCCGCCACGCCGACCAGCGTTAGCACATCGCGCACCGTCCGGAACCGTGGATCGAAATGCGTGATCCTCTGCAGCGCGAGGCCGGCGGCAACAAACGTTCCCCCGATCAAAATGGAACCACCCAAGTCGATCAACAACGGCACCGACGTTTCGCGCACGATCAGATCGGCAACAAACGGCGCCAGCAAAACGAAGGGTGCCAGCGCAATCCCTTCCAGGAAGATCACCGCAACGGCGAGCCCGACCGGCGGGTTCCATGGCGTGATACCGATATCGCGATAGGGCTTCACGTAACTCACGAAATCGAGTGCCACGTAAGCGGCTAGAAATGCGAGTCCGACCAGCCAAATTCGCAGGGTCGACGTTGCCGACATCGTGCAGCTGATCCTCTCATATGAACCCGGCGCAGGCGGCCGGGCCCGTCGCTTGTGACACCGGATGCCGTCCGTAACGATAAGTACCGCTACTTAGACCGGCGGCCTAGGAACTCCTGCCCTCTGGCCGCGCCCGGCAAAACAGCAGACCATGTGAACTCATCGTCCCATTCGGAAAGGAACCGCCCATGCCCGATACCGACAGCGACGGCCTTCAGACAACGGTCGATCTTCCTGCCGTTTACTCGCAGGGCGGGTTCGTACAGGTCCGCACCATTATTCTGCCCTCGAACAAACCTGGGCTTACTTTGGCATCCGCCGCCAATGATCAAGAGGACCCCGTCCAAGTTCTCCCCGCGTCATAAGTTCGGGCGGCGGCTGCAACACGTGAGGAAACGTCCTTCAGACGCCAAACAAGACGCGGCCGCCGCCCCCCTTCAATTATTCAGACAAGCACAGAACCCCATGCCCCGCTTTCTCGTCGTCGTAGATGGCACCGCTGAAGCCGCCGTCGCCCTCGACAAAGCGATGGACGTCGCAGCCGCTGCTGGCGGAGAGTTGATCCTCCTCGGCGTCGAACGCGAACCATCCGCCTGGGAACTTCATCGCCGCAAGCGCTTCCAAGGCGTGGCCAACGAGATGCTGGCCCGCGCCAATTCTTCCGCCGCAGCACGCGGCATTCGCACCTCGACCCGGGTGGAGCAAGGCGACAAGGCCGACGTCATCACGCATATCGCGGGTCAGGAGCGCTGCGATCAAATCTTCGTCGCCGAAGCCCGCAGCACGTTTACAGACCGCCTCATCTCAGCCTTCACCGCGGCGTGCACGGGCCGCATCGCCGAGCGCGTCATCAGCGACGCCGGCGTTCCCGTCACAGTCGTCGCGCCCAAGACGAAACGCTAATCGCACCCGGCCAATCCGGCCCGGGCGCACACAGGTCATACCCATGGGGAGGACACAGCATGCCAAATTCGGAGGCGGCCGCGTCATGCAGAGCCAATGACGCGACCAAGATCGTTCAGAAGACCATCAAGGCGAACTTCAATTCAATCTACAGCCAGCCAGATCCCCGCGCGTACTTCCGCGAGCTCTACGGCCTGGACTACATCATTCCCGAATTGGCCCACCCGGTCTTTGCCTCGATCGTCACTGAATTGGAACACCTCCGCGGCCGCCCTCTGCGCGTGCTCGATATCGGCTGCAGCTATGGCATCAACGCGGCATTGCTGCAATATCCCGTCGATCTCGATCGATTGGCCAAACGGTATGCCAATCTCCCCGAAAGTGAGATTGGCCCCGCGCAATTGGCCATGCTGGACCGCAGCTATTTCCGGTCCTGGCCCCGCCATGAGATCGATATCATCGGCCTCGACGCCTCCGAACCCGCCGTCAGCTTTGCGCGCACCACCGGCGTACTGCAGGGGGCCATCGTCGGTGATTTCGAGTGCGATCCCTTGCCCTCCGACGCACAAGATGTGCTGAGCGGTATTGACTTGATTATCTCAACCGGCGCCATCGGCTACGTGACCGAAAAGACCATTGCGAAGGTTCTCACCGCGATTGGCGAGCCACGGCCCTGGGTGGCGTCGTTCGTCCTGCGCATGTTCCCCTACGACCCGATCGCCGCGGCACTGGATCATGCGGGCCTTGTCACCCAAAAGCTGCCCGGCACGACATTCGTTCAGCGCCGCTTTGAATCGGAGGACGAATGCCGGCAAGTGACGTCGCGCTTAAAGGCGCTGGGTATCGATCCGACTGGCAAGGAAAGCGAAGGCCTGCTCCACGCCGATTTCTATTTGTCCCGGCCCAAACACGAAGCGGTGGGTGCGCCGATCACCGACATCGTCTCGATTGAGCTCGGCACGCGCCGGTCCTTTGGTCGCCGCTACATCAGCCGGCCCGGAGAACCCATTCGCCTCGTTCGCTGACATCTCCCGTGTGGCGGGCTGGCCATAGGCCCGCCGCATCCCCCCGGCTATGGTGCCGCCGCAATCAAGACGGCGGGGATGGTGTCAGAGTGGGGCGGGCAAGAGGTAAAATCAGAGATCGGCGCGACAGTGCGATGGCGCAGCCCAGAATCCTGCGCGTCCTCGTGGCGATTGCTACGACAACTTTAAGCACGGCCACGTCGATTGCCGCCACCTTGGCCCCCGACGGTTTGGCCGAGAGCGCCCGCACAGTCCTGGAAACGCACTGCGCCCGCTGTCATCAGGCGGGCCGGCTCGAAAATCCGCCCGCCAAAGGCAATCTAGGCAACATTCTGGATCTCGATGCACTGAGCGCCCGCGAGGATCTCATCGTACCGGCAGATCCCGATGCCTCGCGCCTTTATCAAATCATGCTGGCGCGCCACCGTCCGCAGTCAGTTTTCTTCGGGCCTGTTCCGGGTCCCACCGCCACCGAAATCGGCGCCGTTCGCGATTGGCTTTCAGCACTTCGCGCCGGCGGCGACACCTGTTCTGGCAAAAGCCGCGTCAGCCTGAGCGATCTCAAGCGCGACATGACCGCCTGGCGCAAAGTCTTCGAGCCCGACGCCACCAAGCCGCTGCGTTTCATTTCGCTGGCCAACATGCACAATATCTGCCGGTCGGATGCTCAACTCGCCGCCTACCGGCAAGCCGTCGCGATCCTTCTGGCAAGGCTGACGCGCCACACCATCAGCGGCCTAGATACAGTGGGCGATGCCAGCGTGCTCTTGGCCTTCCGTCCCGATGATCTCGGCCTCACCGCCGAGGCCTGGGACCTGCGCGCCGGCCGCGGTGACGCCCTTCCCGATGTGGTCGATGCGGAGGTCCTCGCTGCCCGCGCGCTATCGGCCGGTACGATGGCCGCTACCGTCCCAGTCCAAGCTCCCGCCCCAACTCCAGCACCTGGCGCAATCGCCCGCGCCAACGCCTCTCCCACCGAGACTGCATTGATCGACGGCCTCGACCCCGTCGATGCTCTCGCTCTCGAACACACCCGCCGCGTTCTCCCGGCCCGCGCCGCCGCCGAACTCCATCTCAGCGTTGATCAATTGCGCGACCGCATCAGGCTGCTGCCCGAGGACGAAGCCATCCCCGGCGTGCGCCTCTTCCAATCCGGTCTGCCGCGCGCCGAGTGGGAAACATTGAAGGCGCACATCGCCGGCCGCCAACTACCCAAGCCAATTGAGACGACCGCCACGCAGACCGCCACGGACCTGCACCTTGCGCTATGGACCGAGACGACCACCTACAAGGCCGGCGATATCCTCACGCTCTATGCGTTGCCCAGCGCCGATTGCCACCTGACCATCGTCGCCGTCGAAGCCGGCGGCCTCGCCACCGTGCTGTTTCCAAACGACACGACGACGGACAACAAGATCAAAGGCGGCACCACGCTGCAGTTGCCGCCACCCGGCGCACCCTTCCAATTTCGTCTCGATAAGCCCGGCCGGCATGGCCTCGTTGCCATTTGCAACGCCGTCGCCAAACGCCCGCAAGGCATCGGCCATGACTTCGAGCGCCAGCGCTTCACCGTGCTCGGCGACTGGCGCACCTTCCTGATCGAGACCGCCGAACGCGAAACCGCCTATCAAAAAACCCAGGAGGACCTGCGCAAATTCCGCACCGGCGCCGGCCGCGCAGAAACCCTCGAAGAGCAAATCCCCCTCGGCACTGACGCGGAAACCCGCGCCGCCATCTCGCTGGACGTCGCGCCGTAAGTGACCATGCCAGCTATCTAGTGAGGTTGCGCGCCCGGTCGCGTCCAGTCACCGTATCTAGACCTTTGACATCGGCGAGGATCGCACCGTCGAAATCAGCATCCACGACATCGGCGCCCGTCAGATCGGCACCCGTCAGATCCGCCTTCGAGAAATCGGCATTGTGCAGCTTGGCACCCTTCAGGTTGACGCCCTTCATGCTCGCATAGCGAAACGAGACGTACGTCAGATCGCTGCCGTCGAAATTGGCGCCGTTGAGCTGCGCGCCTTCCATCTCGGTGCGGAAGAGGTCTTCGATAAAACCCGTCTTGCCGAACGGCGCCAACGTGGCCCGCTCCAAGTTGGCCCGCGAAAGGTCGACACGGCTGAACTGACCGAACACTTTCGCACCAGTCAAATCCGCGCCGATGAAACTCGGCGGCGTTTCCGCGCCAGGATCGCGTCCCATGGTCGTCGAGGGCCTCAGAAGGCTCGCACCCTTGAGATTGGCTCCATCGAATTTGGCGCCGATGATGTTCGCCCGGTCGAGATTGGACCCGGCTAAATCCGCGCCAGCAAGATTCGATCCCGTCAGGTTCACACCGAACATCCGCGCGTTCGAGAGCCGCGTCTTCTTGAAGTCGATCAGCGACAGATCGAGCCCTTCCAGATCGCGCCCCGAAAGATCGATCGCCCCCGTCGCCCGATAGAGCTGCTCCGTCACCTCCCGCGCCGTGAAGTCCGCCGCACGCGACTGCCCGCCCGGCAAAGCCAGTGCACAAGCGACAAGCATGAGGCGGGAGCGAAACGTCATGGAGGTCTCCAAACCCTACGGTCAAACTAGTCGAGCGCCGATTCTAACATCGCCAAGGCCTTAGCCACGGCAGCGATGCGAACGCCGCGGCGTCCGAGATCGCCGAAGCGGCACCCCTCTTCTACGGTCGGCCGCCCCGTCCGGGCCACAGCAAGATGCACGAGCCCAATCGGCTTTGTTTCTGTCGCCCCGCCGGGTCCTGCAATTCCCGTGATCGACACCGCGACATCCGCCAACGAATAGCGCAGCGCACCCTCGGCCATGGCAATCGCAACTGCCGCGCTCACCGCCCCATGGGTTGCAAGCGAAGCCGGATCAACACCAAGAACGGCCATCTTCGCTTCGTTGGAGTAGGTCACGAACCCACGGTCCAGAACAGCCGACGACCCCGGCACATCCGTGATGGCAGCCGCCACGAGACCGCCCGTACAACTCTCTGCCGTCGCCAGCTTCAAACCGGCCGCCGTCATCCGTTGAACGAGCGCCGCCGCAGCAGAAAGCAGGTCATCAGGCAACATCGGCCTCACTCCCAAAAAACAAAAAGACCGGCGACCCAATCGGGACGCCGGCCTTTAAATCTACGTGCGTTTGTCCGCCGGAGCAAAGCTCAGGGCTGCACGAGCTTTTCAGCCTGCTTCAGGAGACCGTCGAGCGTGCCGCGCGAATCCGCGCCCATCACAGTGATGGCGTGGCTCTGGGCGTTCTGCCACACCGGGAAGGCATCGCGCAGAACCGCCTGACCCTTCGGCGTCAGGTGCAGACCACGGCCGCGCCGGCCGGCTGGCGGATCCATGATGATGAGGCCCAGCGCCAAGAGACGCTTGAGGTTGCGCGACAGCGTCGACTTCTCAATGTCGAGCTCGTGCCCGATTTCGACGGCGGTGATGCCATCGCGCGCGGCAAGCTGCGCCAGCAGCGTGTACTGGCTGGCGGTAATGCCGAGCGGGCGCATCGCATCGTCATAGACGCGCGTAATAATGCGCGAGAGCTGGCGGACACGGGTTGCGAGGCACGACGTCGCCGTGGTTTCGGCAATATCGGCCATGTTGGCGGGCTCTTTGGCCGCGCGTTCGACGGGCTGGGTCATAATGTTCATCGGTTCGCCTTTGCGAGGGTCGGTCTCATGATCTCGAGGTCTTTTTGACCATACAACTGCTATGCCGGGTGTGCCGCGATTCTGCCAGGGGGGTCAATGTCGCGGGGCTCAGGATTGATCCTGAGCAGTTGAGAACGGAAGAAGAACACTAGCGTTCGCCATAGCCACGATGCCTTCCCGGCGGCCGATACTGCCCAATTCTTCCATCGTGGTGGCCTTCACGCCCACCCTGTCCGCCGTAATCCCCAGGATTTCAGCCACGCGGGCCTGCATCGCGGCACGGTACGGCCCAATCCGCGGCGCCTCCGCCAATAGCGTCACATCCACGTTCACGATCCGCCCGCCACGCGCGCGGACCCGCCGCGCGGCTTCAGTCAAGAACAGGTGCGAGGCAGCCCCCTTCCACTTGGGATCAGACGGCGGAAAGTGCTGCCCGATATCGCCATCGCCGATCGTGCCCAAGAGTGCATCTGTCAACGCATGCAGCGCGACATCCGCATCCGAATGCCCCTCCAGCTTATGCGTATGCGGGATCTCCACACCACACAGCCACACGCTCGATCCTTCGGCGAAGCGATGCACGTCAAAACCGGTCCCGATTCTGGGTTCCATCGTCATCGCTGCCTCGCATGCCGCCTGCGCGTCCGCCACATCTGCTGCCGTCGTGATCTTGATATTGCGCGCATCGCCCTCGACCAGAGCGACTGGAAAACCGGCCCATTCTCCAATCGCCGCATCGTCCGTGAAGTCGTCAAAACCTTCCACCGCCGCCGCCCGGTGCGCATCCAGGATCCGCGCGAAGCGGAACCCTTGCGGCGTCTGCGCCCGCCAGAGACCGGCCCGATCGACGGTTTCCGCGATGGTCTGTCCCGCGTCGGCCCGCTTCAGTGTATCAGCCACCGCCAGAGCCGGGATGGCGCCCGGGTGCCGTTCAAGGGCGGCGACCACTCGATCGATCAGTCCACGATCCACAAACGGGCGTGCCGCGTCGTGGATGAGGACCAGATCGGGCTCCTCGGCCGCCAAGGCTTCGAGCCCCGCCCGCACCGAAGCCTGCCGCGACGACCCACCCGTCACGGGGGCCCGCAAAGCGGCCGGACGGCGGCTCAGACTGTCCTCATAAAGCGACCCGTCATCCGCATGGATGACTGATTGAACAAGAGCCACAGCCGGGTGCAACGCAAAGGCATCGATCGCCCGCTGCAAAATGGTCTCCCCACCGATGCGGACGTACTGCTTGGGCACACCCCCACCAACCCGGCTGCCGCGTCCGGCGGCGACGATAAGGGCGGCGACACGCACCTGCGGGCTCTCCTTGACCAAAATCAGACCTCGCGGATGCATAACCGGGAAGGTCGGATGGCCGCAATCGCATCCGAGGGATCACGCTTGAAAATCAAATGATCAAACTCTATTGTGCCCAACTTGAGGGCAGTTTGTAAGTCTGCTTAAAAGATGCGCACAATGGCGACCTGAGAGGACAACACTCCCGATGGCGGGTCTCTCCATCGCGACCGTAACTGCCCGGAACAACGTGTTTCTGGCACCCATGACCGGTGTCTCCGACCTGCCGTTTCGCCGCCTGGCGCATGCGCTGGGCGCAGGTCTCGTCGTGTCCGAAATGGTCGCCAGCGCCGAACTGATCGCCAACCGCCCCGATGTCCGCCGCCGCGCCGAAGGCGGCGATCTTTCGCCCCATGTTATACAACTCGTCGGCTGTGAGCCACATCTGATGGCGGAGGGTGCCCGCATCGCGGCCGGCGACGGCGCCGATGTCATAGACATCAACATGGGCTGCCCCGCCCGCGAAGTGACCGGCAAAGCCTCCGGCAGCGCGTTGATGCGCGATCTCACGCATGCACTCTCTCTTATCGAATCCGTCGTCGGCGCGGTCAAAGTCCCCGTCACACTCAAGATGCGCCTCGGCTGGGACGACACCACGCGCAACGCCCCCGAACTGGCCCGCCGCGCGCAAGACGCTGGTATTCACCTCGTCACCGTCCACGGCCGAACGCGCAACCAGTTCTTCAAAGGTAAAGCAGATTGGTCCTTCGTGCGCCGCGTGAAGGAAGCCATCGCCATTCCCGTCATCGTCAATGGCGACATCGTCACCGTCGATGATGCCCGCGCAGCGCTGACCCAGTCCGGCGCCGATGGCGTCATGATCGGGCGCGGCGCCTATGGCGCACCCTGGCAACCCGGCCGCATTGCTACCGCCCTCGCCACCGGCACGGACACCGGTCCGCCGCCGCTTTCAACTCAATGCGCGATCGCCAAAGATCACATCGCCGCGATGCTGGTCCACTACGGCCCATTCCTCGGCCTCAGAAACGCGCGCAAGCACATCGGCTGGTACCTGGAAAACAGCGGCCTGCCCGAAGAAGCCGTCAAGCGTTGGCGCAAGCGGCTTTGCACGGAAGAGAACGCCGATGCCGTCTTCGCCGGCCTCGACGAGGCCTACGCCGAAGCAGCCGGCGCGCGGAGCATCGCCGCATGACGTCATCTGCCGAAGCCCGCTCCCCCAAACCGGCCGCACCCGACAAGCCGATCGAACTCGATCTGCTGCTCTACGCGCTGCCCTATCCAATTTTCGTTCTGGGCGAGAACAACCGCATCGTCTTCGCCAATGCCGCCGCTGAGGCATTCCTGTCGTCGAGCATCGCCGTGCTCAAGCGCCAGACGCTAGATGAACTCTTGGCCTTTGGCTGCCCGCTCCTGCCGCTGCTCGATCAGGTCCGCCGCTCAGGCGCCACTGTCAATGAGTACGGCGTCGAAATGCATTCGCCCAAATTCCTGATGCCCAAGCTCGTCGACGTGCATGCCGGACCTTTCCCCGAACGCGCCGGCCACATCCTGCTCATGGTCCAGCAGCGCAACATGGCGCAAATGATCGAGCGCCAGTTCACCCACCGCGCCGCCGCCCGCACCGTCTCCGGCATGGCCGCCGTCCTAGCCCACGAAATCAAGAACCCCCTGTCCGGCATTCGCGGCGCGGCCCAGCTTCTCGAGCCCGGCCTCTCCGACGAAGATCGCGCCCTCACGCAGTTGATCTGCGCCGAGACCGACCGCATCCGCAATCTGGTCGATCGCATGGAAGTGTTCGGCGATGAGCGCCCGCTCGCTAAAGAGCCGGTCAACATCCACGACGTGCTCAATCACGTCCGCCGTCTCGCCGAAACCGGCTTTGCGCGTGGCATCCGCTTCGTCGAGGATTACGATCCCTCGTTGCCCTTCGTCCCCGGCAACCGCGACAAACTCGTTCAAGCCTTCCTCAATCTTGTGAAGAACGCCGCCGAAGCCGCCGGCGACAGCGCCGATCACGGCCGCATCGTTCTCACAACGAAATTCCGTCCCGGCGTGCGCCTCTCCGTGCCCGGCTCCAATTCCCGTGTCAGCTTGCCCCTCCTGATCCAGGTGGAAGACAACGGCAATGGCGTTCCCGAACACCTCCGCCCGCACCTCTTCGATCCCTTTGTAACGACGAAGCACAACGGCACCGGCCTCGGACTTGCCCTCGTTGCAAAGATCATCGGCGATCACGGCGGCATCATCGAATACGACAGCGAACCGCGCCGGACCGTGTTCCGCGTTCTTCTGCCCATGCAGGAGACGAAGCGTGGTGAGCAAGACCCAGGAGAATAAGCCCTATGGCGCGTGGCACGATCCTCATCGCCGACGACGACACCGCGATCCGCACGGTGCTGAACCAAGCGCTCGCCCGCGCCGGTTATGCCCCGCGCGCCACCGGCAATGCGGCAACGCTCTGGCGCTGGGTGAGCCAAGGAGAGGGCGATGTCGTCATAACCGACGTCGTCATGCCCGACGAGAACGCGTTTGATCTCATCCCGCGCATCAAAAAACTGCGTCCCGATCTGCCCATCATCGTCATGAGCGCACAGAACACGCTGATGACGGCGCTCACCGCGGCCGAAAAAGGCGCCTATGAATACCTGCCCAAACCCTTCGACCTCGCCGAAGTGGTCTCCGTCGTCTCCCGCGCGCTGGCAGCGCCCGGCCGCAAACCACAACGCGGCCCCGAGATCACCGACGGCGAAGAACTGCCCCTCATCGGCCGCTCGCCGGCCATGCAGGATATCTATCGCGCGCTCGCCCGCCTGACGCAGACCGAACTCACCATCATGATCACCGGCGAGAGCGGCACCGGCAAGGAACTCGTCGCCCGCGTACTTCACGATCACGGCAAACGCCGCACCGGTCCGTTCGTCGCCATCAACATGGCAGCCATCCCGCGCGAACTGATCGAGAGCGAACTCTTCGGCCATGAGAAGGGCGCCTTCACCGGCGCGCAAGCCCGCACGCAAGGCCGCTTCGAGCAGGCCGAAGGCGGTACGCTCTTCCTCGACGAAATCGGCGACATGCCGCTCGAAGCACAAACGCGTCTCCTGCGCGTTCTCCAGCAGGGCGAATACACCACCGTCGGCGGCCGCACACCGATCCGCACCAACGTCCGCATCATCGCCGCCACCCATCGCGATCTGCGCTCGCAGATCCAGCAGGGCCTCTTCCGCGAGGATCTCTTCTATCGCTTGAACGTCGTCCCCCTGCGCCTTCCGCCGCTGCGCGAACGCACCGAAGACATCGGCGATCTGACGCGCCACTTCCTGCGCATCGCCGCCCGCGAAGGCCTCGGCCAGAAATCAATCGAACAAGCCGCCATTGATCGCCTGAAGCAGCATCCCTGGCCGGGCAACGTGCGTGAGCTTGAAAACTTTGTGCGCCGCGTCGCGGCTCTCCACACCCAGGATCTCATCACCGCGCCGATCATCGATCAGGAATTGGCCGAAGCCATCCCGGCCCGCATGCCCGCCACCGCCGCCAATACCAAGGATCTCTCCGAGCTCGTCGAGCGTCACCTCGCCGGATATTTCGGCGAATTCGGCAACGAGCTTCCCCCTTCTGGGCTCTACGATCGCATCATCCGCCAAGTCGAATACCCCCTTCTCAGCGCCGCCCTCGCCGCCACACGCGGCAATCAAATCCGCGCCGCCGAACTTTTGGGGCTCAATCGCAACACGCTGCGCAGCCGCATAAAAGAACTGAACATCAAGGTCTTCCGGACCCCGCTGACGTAAGCACGCGAACCTGTGCACCGTTCAAAATGTGCAACGCGATTGACGATCTTGTCGCGAAAATGTCACAGTTAGCTGGCTCTTGTGACTCCGGCGCTGCAGGTTTCGCTCCGTGCGTTGCCCGCGCGCCTCTCCAAGCCCTGCCTTAAGTGCCGTCCGGCACACACTGGCGTGTCTTGGCACAACAGCGCCGGAATTCCGCCCCCGCGGGTCGTCTTCCGGAATTTCCGCAGCAACTCGGCCGGCGCCATGGTGACAGAGAAACTCAAAGCGCTGTTCCTGATCCCCGGTGGCCCGCAACAGGCCCCGACGCTCGACGCGAGCGAGCGCGCCTTTTCCATCGGTCTCGTGACCGTTGTGCTCTCTCTGGTGTCCGGCCTCGCTACCTTCCTCATCCTGACTGGCCTCACCCCCATCACCCCCCGCGACGACATCGTCTTGGGCGCGCTGCTGATCAACATCGCCCTCATCGTCGCCATGATCATTATTCTGGCATGGCAGGGCATCGGCCTCTGGAAGGCCTGGAAGGCGGAGGTTCCCGGAGCCCGCCTGCACGTCCGCATCGTCGGCCTGTTCTCGATCATCGCAGCGCTGCCTGCGATCCTGCTGGCCATCGCCGCCACGACGACGTTCTCCCGCGCCATTGACAGCTGGTTCACCGAGCGCACGCGCGCCATCATCAACAATTCGATGGACGTGGCCCAGTCGTATCTCGAAGAGCACGGCTCCGTCATTCGAACCGATGTCGCCAACATGGCCCGCGATGTCGATGCCTCCGCGGACGATATCGTCGACAATCCCCAGGCCCTCCGCCAACTCCTGATTGCCCAGGCGGGTCTGCGCGATCTCGTCAGCGCCTATCTCGTGTCGCCCAATGGCCAGCTGCTTGTCACCGCGTTCAACGACGAAAGCGAACCCTTCGCCAGCCCGCCCCCGGCCGCCATCGCCGAAGCCGAGAAGGGCCAGATCGCGATCATCAAATCGCTGGAGCGCGCCCGCGTCGCAGCCCTGTCCCGCCTGCAGCGATTCCCCGGCCAGTATCTGCTCGTCACCCGCGCCGTCAGCCCCAAGGTGATGTCCTACCTGCAGCGCACCGAACAGAGCGTCGACGAATACAACCGCCTGCGCAAAGCCCGCGGCGGTTTGAAACTCGCGCACGGCCTCATGTACACGATGATCTCGATGACGGCGCTGCTCGCCGCCATTTGGACTGGGTTGTGGTTCGCCGGCCGCTTCGTGGCTCCCATCCGACGCCTCATCGCCGGCGCGCGCGACGTCTCAACCGGCAACCTCGACGTCGAACTGCCCGAGCGGCGCGGCGAAGGCGACTTGCGCCGCCTGTCGAGCACGTTCAACACGATGACACGCGAACTGAAAAACCAACGCAACGCCCTGGTCACCGCCAACTCCGAATTGTCCGAGCGAACGAGCTTCATCGAAGCCGTTCTCGCCGGCGTTTCATCCGGCATCATCGGCCTCGATGAAAACCGCTGCATCACCCTAATCTCACCCTCTGCTTTGAAACTCCTGGCCGTCGCGGAAAAGGACATCGTCGGCAAACCGATCGTCGAGGCACTCCCCGAATTTGCGCCCATATTCGAGCACCCCGAAGAGCCCGCCATCAAGACGAAGGGCGCCGCGGAAGTGCGCCGCGTCGTTGGCAACGACGAACGCACGTTCTCCGCACGCGTGACGGCGGAGCAAGCGGACGGCGGTCCCGTCGGCTCGGTCGTCACCTTCGACGACATCTCCGAACTTGTCGCCGCTCAGCGCACGTCCGCTTGGGGCGATGTCGCCCAGCGCATCGCGCACGAGATCAAAAACCCGCTCACGCCTATCATCCTCTCCGCCGAGCGCATCCGCCGCAAGTATGGCAAGGTCATCGTCGAAGACCGCGAACTGTTCGAAAAGCTCACCGCGACCATCGAACGCCAAGCCGGCGACATCAAAACCATGGTCGACGAATTCGCCTCCTTCGCCCGTGTGCCAAAACCCGTCATGGAAGAGGGTGACATCCGCGACGCGGTCCAGGAATCCGTCATCCTCTTCCGCGAGGGCCACCCCGCCGTCACCTACAACTTGGTCATGCCCGAAGAGCGCGTCATCACCCACTTCGACCGCCGCCTCATCACCCAGGCCGTCACGAACCTCGTCAAAAACGCCACCGAGGCGTGCGAGAGCGCCGTCCAATCCGGACAAACGGAAAAAGGCCGCGTCGAAACCATCATCCGCGTCACGCCCGAACGCATCGACATCGACGTGATCGACAACGGCATCGGCCTGCCCAAACAAAATCGCTCACGCCTCCTCGAACCATACGTGACCACCAAGGGTTCCAAGGGCACCGGCCTCGGCCTCGCCATCGTTCAGAAAATCACCGAGCAGCACGGCGGAGCGCTCTACCTCGATGATGCGCCGTCCGCACCTGACCGAACCACTGGCGCTCTCGTGCGCATCACCATTCCGCGCGGCGGCCGCCCCGCCACGCATCCCACCGCAACTAAAGATCACGACACCAACGGCGTGCCGGAAGCCGAACAGGCTCCCCCCGCGCGCGCCACAGCAAATTGACGACCCAAGAGGAGACGTTTCGATGGCAGCCGATATTCTGATCGTCGACGATGAAGCCGACATCCGAGAGTTGATTTCAGGCATTCTCGAAGACGAAGGCCACCACTCGCGATTGGCCCGCGACAGCGATGAAGCCCTGCGCGCCATCGAAGAGCGCCGCCCACACCTCGTCATTCTCGACATTTGGCTCCAAGGCAGCCGCCTCGACGGCCTCGAAGTGCTCTCCGTTATCAAGCGCACCTATCCCGACCTGCCCGTCGTCATCATTTCCGGCCACGGCAACATCGAAACGGCCGTCACCGCCATCAAACGCGGCGCCTACGACTATATCGAGAAGCCCTTCAAGGCCGACCGCCTGATCCTCGTCGCTTTGCGGGCACTCGAAGCCTCGCAGTTGAAGCGCGAGGTCAAGGAACTGCGCGAACGCTCCACCGTCTCCGCCGACATGATCGGCAAGTCCGCCGCCCTCAACCAGCTTAAAGGCCAGATCGACCGCCTAGCGCCCACCAACAGCCGCATCCTGATCCGCGGCTCTTCCGGCACCGGCAAGGAACTCGCCGCCCGCGTCATCCACCTAAAGTCGCGCCGCGCCGACGCGCCGTTCGTCGTCCTCAACGCCGCTGCCATGGCCCCCGACCGGGTCGAGGAAGAACTGTTCGGCACCGAAGACCGCACCGGCGGCCCGCGCAAAGTCGGCGCGCTCGAAGAAAGCCACGGCGGCACGCTCTACATCGACGAAGTCGCCGACATGCCTCTCGAAACCCAAGGCAAGGTCCTGCGCGTCCTCGTCGAGCAGAAATTCCAGCGCATCGGCGGCTCGCAGAAAGTCTCCGTCGACGCTCGTATCATCTCCTCCACCAGCCGCGATCTCGAGCGCGACATGAACGAGGGCCGCTTCCGCGAAGACCTCTACCACCGCCTCAACGTGGTGCCGTTGCGCGTGCCCAGCCTCGCCGAGCGCCGCGAAGACATCCCCGACCTGATTCAGTTCTTCATCTCCCAGCTGTCGCAAGCCTCGGGCTTGGCCCCTCGCCGCATCGGGGAAGATGCCATCGCCGTCCTCCAGGCCCACGACTGGCCGGGCAACGTGCGCGAACTCAGAAACAACATCGAACGCCTGATGATCCTCGCCGGCGGCGATCCCAACACCGTCATCACCGCCGAGATGCTGCCCGAAGAAATCGGCTCCAACGTGCCCTTGCCCGTCAACGGCGGTGCCGAGCACCTAATGTCCCTGCCGCTGCGCGAAGCCCGCGAAATCTTCGAGCGCGAATATCTGCTCGCCCAGATCAATCGCTTCGGTGGCAACATCTCCCGCACCGCCGAATTCGTCGGCATGGAGCGTTCCGCGCTCCACCGCAAATTGCGCGCGCTGGGCGTCTCCTCCGACCAGCGCACCGAAGGCCGGCCCATGTGAACCGCAACATGCGATCGCGCGGTTAACCCGCTCGTGAGACCGATCGGCTAATGTGCCCGGCGAATGGCGACGGCCCCGGCCGTAGCTGCAACTTGATACCGAGGCCCGCTCCGTCGCGGGATCCGACATGAAAGTCATCATCTGCGGCGCGGGACAGGTGGGCACTGGCATTGCCGAGCGCCTCGCCGCGGAAGGCAACGACATCTCCATCGTCGATGCCAGCGCCGAACTCGTCCAGCGCGCCAACGACGTCCTGGAAGTCCGCGCCATCCAGGGCAACGCCGCCCATCCCGACATCCTCGAAAAGGCCGGCGCCCGCGAAGCCGACATGCTGATCGCCGTCACGCTCCATGACGAAGTCAATATGGTCGCCTGTCAGGTCGCGCACGCGCTGTTCGATATCCCGACCAAGATCGCCCGCGTTCGCGCCCAATCCTATTTCGATCCCGAATGGCGCAAGCTCTTCGATCGCGACAACATGGCGATCGATAGCGTCATCTCGCCCGAAATCGAAGTCGGCCGCATGATCCTGCGCCGTCTCGAAACGCCGGGCGCCTTCGAAACCGTCACCTTTGCTGATCGCCGCGCGGTGCTCCTCGGCATTGCTGCCGGCAGCGAATGCCCCGTCATCGACACGCCGCTCCTTCAGCTTGGCCAGCTCTTCCCCGATCTCAACGCCGCCATCGTCGCCATCGTCCGCGCCGGCAAACTCATCGTCGCCCACGCCAATGATCAGGTCCAGGTCGGCGACGATGTCTATGTCATCGCCGACGTCGCTCAGATTGGCCGCGTCCTCCAGATCTTTGGTCACGAAGAAACGCAAGCCCGCCGCCTCGTCATCGCCGGCGGCGGCAACATCGGCTACTTCATCGCCCGTGAGCTGGAAGAGCGCGATGCCAACCTGCGCGTGAAGGTGATCGAGATGTCGCGCAACCGCGCCATGGAAATCGCCGAAAAACTTACACGCGCTGTCGTTCTGCACGGCTCTGCCTTGTCCGAAGACGTCCTGCGCGAGGCCGAAGCCCCCTCCGCCGATACGCTGATCGCCGTCACGAACGACGACCAGACCAATCTTCTCACCGCCGCTCTGGCCAAGCAGATCGGCTGCAAATCCTCCCTCTGCCTGCTCAATTCCTCCAACTATGCCGCCATGATCCGCTCGCTCGGCATCGACGCGCAGTTGAACCCCAAGACCGTCACCGTCTCCCGCATCCTTCAGCACGTCCGCCGTGGCCGCATCCGTGGCGTTCACTCGATCCACAACGGCGCCGGCGAAGTGCTCGAAGCCGAAGTCCTCGAAACCTCCGGCCTTGTCGGCAAATCGATCCGCGAGATCGATCTGGGCGAAGGCGTCCGCTTCGGCGCCATCCTGCGGCAAAACAAACTCGTCAAACCGACAGGCGATACCGAATTCGAAGTCGGCGACCGCGCCGTTCTCTTTGCCCGCGCCGACTTCGTCCGCCAGGTCGAACAGCTCTTCCGCGTCAGCCCAGATTACTTCTAAAAAGATCCTGCAAAGGGACATCGCATGGCACGCATCGTCTATGTCAACGGCCGCTACCTCCCCTACGCCGAAGCCGGCGTGCATGTGGAGGATCGCGGCTTCCAGTTCGCCGACAGCGTCTATGAGGTCTGCGAAGTTAAATCCGGCGCGCTGATCGACACCACGCGCCATCTCGCCCGCCTTGACCGTTCGCTGGCCGAACTCAAAATCGCCAAGCCCATGTCGGATGCCGCCCTGCGCCACGTGCTCGCCCAAGTCGTCCGCCGCAACCGCGTCCGCGATGGACTGGTCTATCTGCAGGTCACACGCGGCAAGGCTGCCCGCGACTTCCTCTTTCCCGGCGAAACCGACCCCACGCTCGTCGCACTCGCCCGCCCCATCGACCCGCACAAGGTGGCCGCGAAAGCCAAGTCCGGCATTGCCGTGAAAACCGTTCCCGACCCGCGCTGGGGCCGGTGCGACCTGAAGACCGTGATGCTGCTGCCCGCCGCCCTCGCCAAGGAGACGGCCCGCGATGCCGGCGCGCAGGAAGCCTGGTTCG
The DNA here is from genome assembly GCA_002928735.1 of Hyphomicrobium sp. Lineage (GTDB taxonomy): Bacteria > Pseudomonadota > Alphaproteobacteria > Rhizobiales > Hyphomicrobiaceae > JAGVSR01. The sequence continues at coordinate 119,376 of PERL01000004.1, forward strand.
TCGACGAGAAAGGCTTCGTGACCGAAGGCGCCTCGTCCAATGCCTGGATCGTCCGCCCCGACGGCTTCGTCCTGACCCGCCCCCTCGACCACCGCATCTTGGGCGGCGTCACCCGCGCCACGCTCCTCGACCTCCTGAAAGCCCAAGGTGTGCCGGTCGAACAGCGGCCTTTCACGGTTCCCGAGGCTCAGGCCGCCCGCGAAGCCTTCGTGACCTCCGCATCGGCAACCGTCATGCCCGTCGTCAGCATCGACGGCCGCAAGGTCGCCGACGGCCGTCCCGGCGCGCTAACCCAGCGCCTCCGGGAAAAATTCCACGATCTGGCTGAAATAACGCCAGTTTGAATAGCTTTTTAGCCCTGTTTGCGCCGACACTGATCAGACTTCCCACGCATTTTTGCTGCAGCTGCGAAGAGAACCCGCTAAAAAGGTGCAGTACGTCACTGAGCCGCATCGCATGTCCGGCCAAGGCCGCACGCCCGTAATCTGCGTATGCCAACAAAAAGAACCGACCGATCAATCGGAAAGAACAACAAAATGCCCCCCGAACGCGCCCCCAGCTTGCAAGACACCTTCCTCAATCACGTCCGTAAGCAAAAAATTCCCCTGACGATCTTCCTCATCAACGGCGTCAAGCTCCAGGGCATCGTCACCTGGTTCGACAGCTTCTGCGTGCTGCTACGCCGTGACGGCCACTCCCAGCTCGTCTATAAGCATGCCATCTCGACCATCATGCCCGGCGCGCCCGTAAACCTCATGGACGGTGAAGGCGGCGAAGAGGGCTGAGGCCGAACTCCACGCGAGCACGGCGGCACACGTCATCGATAAAGCGACAGAAGACGGCATCAACGACGTTCCCGAGCGTGAAAAGCCCGGCACCGAGGTCCTGCGCGTATCCACCGGCCGCGCCCTCGTGATCGTTCCAGTCCTCAAAGACATCTACAACCGCGACGATGGCCCGCGCGATAGCCGCGGTGCGCCCGTCGTCACCCACTCGCCCAACGACCGCCTGACCGAAGCAACCGGCCTCGCCGAAGCCATCGATCTCGAAATCGCCGGTGCACGCGTCGTCACCATCGCCGAGCCACGTCCATCCACTCTCTTTGGAAAAGGCAAAGTCGAGGAACTGCGCCTCGAAGTTGAAGAGACCGGCGCCGGCCTCGTTATCGTCGATCACGCGATCACCCCCGTGCAGCAGAGCAACTTGGAGAAAGCCTGGAACGCCAAGGTGCTCGATCGCACCGGCCTCATCCTTGAAATTTTCGGCCGCCGCGCGCGAACCCGCGAAGGGCGCCTACAAGTCGAACTCGCCCATCTGACCTATCAGAAGGGCCGCCTCGTGCGCGCCTGGACTCACTTGGAACGCCAGCGCGGCGGCGGCGGCTTCTTGGGCGGCCCCGGCGAAGCCCAGCTCGAACTCGACCGGCGCATTCTGGAATCGCGCATCGAGTCCATCAAACGCGAACTCACCCAAGTCGTGAAAACGCGCGAACTCCACCGGGCCGGCCGCCGCAAGGTGCCCTATCCGATCGTCGCCATCGTCGGCTATACGAACGCCGGCAAATCAACGCTCTTCAATCTCATCACGGGTGCCGCCGTCCTGGCCAAGGATCAGGTCTTCGCGACGCTCGATCCCACCATGCGCGAAGTGAAGCTGCGCAGCGGCCGCCGCATCATCCTCTCCGACACGGTGGGTTTCATCTCATCCCTTCCCACGATGTTGGTCGCGGCTTTCCGCGCCACACTGGAAGAAGTCGTCGAAGCCGATCTCATCCTGCACGTGCGCGACATCTCGCATCCCGAAACAGACGCGCAAGCAGCCGACGTCGAAGGCGTGCTCGGCGATCTGGGCATCGACACCGTGCCTGCCCACAGCCACATCCTGGAAGTCTGGAACAAGATCGATCTCCTGCCCGACATCCTGCGCCAGGATGCCGGCAACCTCGCGCGCTTCCAGGAGCGCCAACCCGCACTCGTGTCCGCCATCACCGGGGAGGGTATTCCCGAACTCCTCGACGCCATCGACGCGCGTCTCGGCGCCTCTGATCAGATCGTCGAAGTCACACTTCCCGCAGACGCCGGCAAACTGCTCGCCTGGATCCACACCAACGCCGATGTGCTCACCCGCACCACCAACGACGAAACTGGCGCCACAACGCTCACTTTGCGCACCACGCCTGAAAACAAAGCCCGGCTTGATGCGCAGCTAGCTAAATTCTAGGTCGCTGACTTGGTGCCAGAGACGGTGCCTGGCACCGCCTCATGGCCCAGCCGCGCCTTATCCTGCGCCCGCACCTCGTCCCAAAGCGCGTCCATTTCTTCGAGCGTGGACTGCTCTGGCGTTTTGCCCATCTCCGCCAATCGCCGCTCGATGTAAGCGAACCGCCGCATAAACTTGTCATTCGCCTTTCGCAGCGCCGTCTCCGGATCGAGCTTCAAATGCCGTGCGATGTTCGCCATCACAAACAGCATGTCGCCCATCTCTTCTTCAATCAACACCGCGGCTTCCGGCCGACTCCCTGCAGGGGAGTCGGAAGCCGCAGATAAAAAAGCAACCTCTTCTAGCTCACCGATCTCTTCCTTCATCTTCGCAAACACCGGCGCCAGATCCGGCCAATCGAATCCCACGCGCGCGGCTTTGTCCTGCAACTTGATCGCCCGCGTCAGCGCCGGCAACCCAACCGGGACGTCGGCGAGCACTGCCGCACGATGCGCGCTGGGCGCCTGCTGACCGGCGCTTCCAAAACGCGCCCGCTCGGCCGCCTTGGCCGCCCGCTCCTCGGCCTTGATGCGCGCCCAGAAATCTGGCTGCGCACCTGCCGCCCGCTCCTCCGCGCTCCCGAACACGTGCGGATGCCGCCGGATCATCTTTGTATTGACCGCGTCGGCCACATCGGCAAACGCAAACGCGCCCTGCTCCTCCGCCATCCGTGAATGATAGACAACCTGCAGCAAGAGATCGCCAAGCTCGTCCTTCAAGTCGGCCAGATCACCGCGCGAAATCGCATCCGCCACCTCGTAGGCTTCCTCGATGGTGTAGGGCGCAATCGTTTGAAACGTCTGCTCCAGATCCCACGGGCAGCCGGTCTCCGGCGTGCGCAACGCGGCCATGATCTCAATGAGGCGCTGCAGCGCCCCGGCGGCGGAAGGAGAAGGTTCGCTCTGTGTCATGGCCGCGGACACTACCGCCTTTCATCCGCCAATCAACCGCAGCCATATTCTCAACCCCTCCTCTCGAGGGGGAGGGGCAGGGGTGGGGCGGAGCTTCGCCCGCCGGCGGTCGCAAGCGACGGCAACTGAAACGCCCAACGGTCCAACGCCTCGGCATACCGCCACACCAGCGCCAGCGGGATTAGCCACGCGATCCACGACGCCGCCGCGTAAATCGGCTCGAACGGCAGCTCCAATAAAATCGCCGAACCCGTGATCAAACGGAACCAAACCGCCCCCGTCGTCACCGCCGCCATGGCCAGCATGAGGCGAGCATGACGCCCCCGGTCGCCGCGCCGGATCGACACCACCGCCGCATAGAAGAGACACAACCACACAATCCCCTGCACGAAAAAACCCGCCCGCGACGGCCACCACGAATAACTGAATATGGCGACGGGCAGCGCGGTCAGCCCTCCCACCACCACGAAAGCGCCCAACGTCCATCCGATTTTGCGGTGAAGCTCAGGTTTGAAGCGAAGGCTGAGCGCAACAGGTAACAACAGCAACACGATCGCCGACGCCAGCATGTGCACGCGGAACACGACCGGCAGCCGCCGGTCCACCAGCGACATCTCGAAAGGAAGTGCAATGGCCCCCGTCCCCGATCCCAACGCCACCACCGCCACGATCAGCGACAGCATGAGCGCCGCCGCGATCCCAATGCGCGCAGCCCATGTCAGACGAGGTTCAGCGAGGGCAGGGGTGGGGAGCATGGTCTCGCGCATCATGGTGGGCATCACAGGCGCTATCGTCGGCGCGCTCTGTGGCGTCACTGCGGCAGTCCTCGCCACCACCAGCGTGCTCGCCGGTGAAATGCCAAAGGCAAAACCCGTCGCGGTCGCAGCACTCAGCACGCCCTCGCTCGCCGGCCGCTGGAGCGGCACGCCCCACGTCATCCGCAACGACGCATCGCGCTGCACAGACGGCGACTGCAAACTCGTCCTCGATATCGTGGCCTGCGCCAGCGGCTGGTGCGCCATCGAAGTCGACCGCGCGAACGCCTGCGCCACCGAGGTGATGCAACTCAAGACCCACAGCGACACCAAACGCAAAGACGCCTTCGAAGGCAAACTCTCACTCGGCAAGGACACGCAGAATTACGTCATCGACGCGCATCTCATGGCCGCCGAAGACGACACCCCAGCCATGCTCGAACTCGTCGGCGACACCGGCCCCGAATTCCGCTGGTTCCGCCGCTCCTTTCCCTTCCACGCCGCCCTCACCCGCGTCGGCGACGCCGTCTGCAAATCCTCAGAAAAACCGCTGAGCTAAAGCGCGCATCCCCAAGATGTCATCCTCGGGCTCGTCCCGAGGACCCATCGCGCCGGCAGCACGAAACCGAATTATTGTGCCGGTTCCGCACCATCACTCACCCCCGCCGCCCCATCCAAAGCGCCACGGCCACCCCAAGCACCGCGCCGAGCGGACCGGTCGCGAACGCGGCCGTCATTGCCGCTTCCAAGTCCTTGTCGTGCATGTTCCCCGAAAACACCTGCACACCGGCGTATCCCGCGACTGCGCCGAGCGCGTAGCCAACGGCCAACCCCAATGCCACCCGCAAAACCAAATGCATGATCGCCTCCACCCCACGTGCCGTTCCGACTGAAGCGCGCGCCCTTCCCGCCGTCAACGCACGTCCACTTCCCGCCATGCTCGCCGTTCTCTATGGTGGCGCCGTGGGGCAGGGGCCTCAAAGCCAGAGGCACGGGGATAAGACGACCGCATGCGCGTGATCCTGAACCTCATCCTGATCCTGTTCGAGATCGCCGCCTGCGCAGCCGTCGCCTGGGCCGGCCTCCACCATCCTGTCCTGTTCGCGCTTGGAACCGGGCTCCTCGCCTTCGCACTCGGGCTGCGCCTGGAGGTCCTGCGGCTTCGCAACGAAATGCCGTTCTACTTCGGCCCCGGCAATTCGCTGCGCGGCCTGTTCGTCCCTGTCATCGGATTTGGCGAAGCCCTCTTCAAAGGCCTGCTCGCCGGCGTCGCAGCCCTCTTCACATTCTCCGGCACCGACCAGGGCCGCCTGTTCTGGGTCGCCGTCGCTTTTGGGCTGACGATCTACGCCGGCGCCGGCCTCCTGCGCCTCCTCGCCCTCAAATTCGACGCCCGGCCCGAGCGGTGGGGCTTCTTCCGCCTCGGCCCGCCGCTGGGGCTTCTCTTCTCCGCCATGATCGCGTTTTTGGCCCTCTACGGCCTCGTCCCGTCGCCCACCGTCGGCGACATCGGCTGGACCATCGTCTGGGAAATGCCAAAAATTCCCACCGTCGAGCAGACCAGCGAACTGTTTTTCCGCCTCAAGCAAGCTTTCGACGATTTTATTGTCACCTTATTGTCCGCTTATATGCCGACCTCATCGGCAAGAGCGATTGGCATTATCGTTAGCGTCAATGTATTGGCCGGCTTCGTGGCCTCTCTGTACGCGGCTGTCGTTGCCGGCATCGTGCGCCGTCTCGAACCGCGATAAGCGCCACCTCGCGCCAATCACCCCGGCGGAGACCCTGCAAAGCAACAATTGAAAAAGAGCCCATGCAACCCCGCACCTTCACTGGCGACCTCGTTCTCGGCATCCTCATTCTCGCGTTCGTGTTCGCTGCGTTGATTGCACTGTCGTATGCCATTTCAGCCCTAAGCCCAGCGCTGGGCCCGCCCGTCGCCAACGTGCTGTGGGCAGGGGCGCTCATCGCCATGGCCGTCATCGCGACACGGGCCGAGCGCTGGGGACGCGCCGCAGCCCCCGTCGCCTTCATTGCGCTGTGGGCGGCCGGCGCCCAAATCAACGCCGGGCTCCTCTCCGCCCAAACCGGAACCCGCGACGGCCTGACCCACGTTCCCGACGTCCGCCCCGTCACACGCCTGATCGTCAACGCCTCCTACGGTCTGCCGATCGATCCCACCCGCTCCGGCGGCGTCGCGGTCGCCCGCTTCGACGAATGCAGCGCCTGGTGCCGCGATTTGATCCTGAAGCAAGGCATGGGCTCGGTTGTCCTCTGGACGCCCAAACCTGATGCTCCAACCGCCCGCACACTCTTTCGCAAGGGCGGGGCAGGGGAGTGCACCGGCGCCGAGCCCTGCATCGTCGAAGAACCCGCCGAAGCGTTCCCCGACGGACTGATGATTGAAATGGGCGATGAAGCCGGCCCCGCGCCCAGCAACAATCTGTGCTGCCCGGTGGCCGTGATATCGAAAATCGAAGGTGGCAACAAAACCGTTTTGAAGTCCTATCGTCAGGGCCTCAATCTGGCGATCATGCCGCTGCCCGTCATTGCCGCCACTGGCAAGCCCTTCGAAACGCCGCCCGTGATGCAAAGCAACGTCGCCCTCGGACCGCCCCTGCGGTTCGATACGCTCATCGAAGCTTTGCTCAACACCCAGCTGTCCTGGAAGTAGCCGCACCAGCCGGACAGCCGCACCGCGCAAGCGTCTTCGGCATCGCACACACCGACGGGGACCAAGGAAACCCCAGCCCCCTCCCGCTCAAACCGCCATTCGCATAATATATATTATGGAAAATAGAGGTAAAGCTCAAAGCGAGATCAGAAAGCTAGACTGCCGGCGCTACCCGCTGCCTCACCCCTTCTCGTGGTGATCTGCCACGAACCGGTCGAGCAACCGCACGCCCCAACCCGAACCCCAACTCGTGTTGATGTCCGAGCGGCCCGAATCCATCGCCGTGCCGGCCACGTCCAGATGCGCCCACGGCGTGTCCTTGATGAAGCGCTCCAGGAATGCGGCGGCCGTGCACGAACCCGCCCAGCGCCCGCCAATGTTCTTGATGTCGGCCGTCTTGCCGTCGATCATCCGGTGAAACGCCTTGTCGAGCGGCATCCTCCACAGCTTCTCCCCTGTCGCCTTCGACGCCGACATCAGATCACCCGCCAGCTTGTCGTCGTTGGCAAAGAGCCCCGCGTATTCCTTGCCGAGCGCGATCATGATCGCGCCCGTGAGCGTCGCCAGATCGACGATCAGCTTGGGCTTATAACGCTCCTGCGCATACCAAAGCACATCCGCCAGCACCAACCGGCCTTCCGCGTCCGTGTTGAGGATCTCGACTGTCTGACCCGACATCGACGTCACGATATCGCCCGGACGGATCGCATTCCCCGACACCATGTTCTCGACGAGGCCAATGATGCCGACCGCATTCACGTTTGCCTTGCGCTCGGCCAGTGCCGACATCAGACCGACCACGGCAGCCGCCCCGCCCATGTCGCCCTTCATGTCTTCCATGCCGCCCGCCGGCTTGATCGAATACCCGCCGGTGTCGAACACCACGCCCTTGCCGACGAAACACACCGGCTTGGTGCGCTTCGATTTGGCGCCATTCCAGTGCATGATCGCGACCCGTGACGGCCGCGCACTCCCCTGCCCCACGGCCAGCAGCGTGTTCATTTTCAAGGCCGTCAAGGCGTCCACATCGAGAATTTCGACGTCGAGCCCAACCCGCTCCAAATCCTTGACGCGCTCGGCGAATTCGACCGGCCCCAGCACGTTGGCCGGCTCATTGACGAGGTCCCGCGCCAGGATGATGCCGTTCGCCACCGCTTGCTGCCGCTGAAACGCCACCCGCGCCTTATCGGGATCCGCCGTCATGATGACGAGCTTCTGCAGCCCGTCCGGAGCCGGCGCAGCCGCCTCGCCACCCTCACCCGCAGTCGCGTTCTCATCGCCGCCGTTCTTCTTCGTCTTATATTTGTTGAACGCGTAATGGCGCAGCAGCACGCCGAACGCTATCAGCGCTGCGATATCGGCCGGCTTCTTGTCGCCGATGCCGTCGAAATCAGCGATCAGGCTCGCGCGCGGCGTTTTGCGCTGTGTGATCTGTCCGTAGCAGTAGCCGCCGAGCATGGCCCAGTCGGTATCGGTGAGATCACTCGTCTTACCCGCACCCGCAACAATCAAGCGCGCCGTATCGATCTTCGACGGCGCAAGCATCTCAAACGACGACTTCGACTTGCCCGAAAAGCCCGACGCGGCCGCCGCCTTCAGAATAAGACCACCACATTTCTGATCGAGTGCTTTGATAGCGTCACCGAGCGCCAGCTCCCCACCGGCAAACGCGACCGCCGCCGGTTCCAGTGCAGAGTTGAGAGGCGCGAACGTGATTTCGAAGGCGGACATACGGAAGGCTCCATGGCTGACTGTCGAACCCGAGCTAGGGCAAGGTCGAGGTCCTGAAGAGGGCCACAGCTGGTCACCGCGCGGCTGGCGCGGATCCAAGCCTGCATCGAGCTCGGGGAAAAAGGGAAGCGGTCTCAACGCGGGAGATTATCCGCTTCCCGCCGCCGCGCAAGTTGCCCGCGCACCTCGAACGCCGAATTGCCCAATGAGATGGGCCTGAACTGTCCCACAAGGTCGCCAAAAGCAATGTTCGCAGCGCGAAGCCAGCCCTTCGATCGGCCCAACCCTCGCTCCCGCGCCGAATTTTGGCCATGCCGGGATGCCATGTTGCGCACGCAGCCGGGGGGCTCACATCTTGACGGTTAACGCTGCCTACCGCCAAGTGACGGCCCGCCCACCAGAACCTGAGCGAGCCGGTCCCAACGCGCATGACGACGATTTTTTCGCGCTACGTATTCCGGCAGGCGGCAGGCGCGCTTCTGCTCATTTTGTCGTCGCTATCGGGCATCGTGTGGATCGCACTCGCCCTGCGCCAATTCGAGGTGGTGACCAGCCAGGGTCAGAACGCCTGGACCCTCTTGGCCATGACGACGCTGGGCGTGCCCAACCTCTTGGCTCTCATCGCGCCGTTCGCGCTCCTTATCGCCGTCATGCACACGCTGAACCGCCTCAACGGCGACAGCGAACTGATTGTCATGACTGCTTCGGGCGGCACCATCTGGATCATCGCCCGGCCGCTGCTGCTCCTTGCCGCGATCGTTGCCACCGCGGTCACCTTCGTCAATCACATCGGCATGCCCTGGAGCCTCCGCATGCTGCGCGATTATGTCGTCGAAGTGCGCACCGATCTGCTCTCCCAGGTCCTCCAGCCGGGCAAATTCTCAAGCCCGGAGAGCGGCGTCACCTTCCACATTCGCGAACGCGCGCCCAATGGCGACATCCTGGGCCTCATCATGCACGACACGCGCACCGGAAAGAGCGCCATGTCCTACTTGGCCGAACGCGGCCATATCGTGAAGCAGGAGAGCGGCTCCTACATGATCATGAGCGGCGGCCACGTCCTCTCCCAGGACGACATTAAACAGCCCCCGCGCATCGTTGCATTCGACCGGTATGCGCTCGACCTCGACGCCTTCGACCAGAAAATCAGCGACGACAAGGATCTCCGCCCTCGTGAGCGCTACTATTCCGAACTGGTCAACCCCGATCCCGAAAGCCGCATCTACAAGCGCAATCGTGGCCAATTCCGCGCTGAACTGCACGAACGCTTCGCCAGTCCGCTCTATCCGCTGGCTTTCGTCTTCATCGCGTTGGCCGCCGCCGGCGGTGCGCAATCGACCCGTACGAACCGCACCCGCTCCATCGTGATGGGCTTTGCCGCCGGCGCCGGCCTGCGCCTTGCCGGCCTTGGCCTCAACAACCTCGTCTCCGTCAACCCTGTGATGATTCCCCTTCTTTATCTTTTGCCCCTGGGCGCCATCGCCATCAGCCTCGTGCTCATCCAGCGCGCCGGTCAGCAGCGTCCCGGTCAAAGCCGCACCAGCCGCCTTCTGGATTCGATTGGTGAGATGGCGTCCAACATCGCCGCGCGCCTCCGCCCCGGCACACCAAAACCGGCAGGGAGCACCTGATGCGCCTTCCCCGCCTTTTGCCAACCACCGTCGGCATCTACGTCGCCAAGCGATTTCTCGGCGCCATCGTGCTGACGTTCCTGGTCTGCTCCTTCCTCATCTTCGTCATCGATCTCGTCGAAATGCTCCGCCAATCCGGCAAGTATGGGGGTGTGGCCGGCTGGAAGGTTGCATGGCTCACGCTCCTGCGCCTGCCCGCCTACACCGAGTTTCTCCTCGCCTTCGGCGTCCTCGCCGGATCGATCGGCGCGCTATTGATGCTGTCGCGCAAGAGCGAACTGGCCGTCATTCGCGCCTCGGGCATGTCGGCCTGGCAGTTTCTGCGGCCTGGCCTCCTGGTCGCCTTCGTTCTCGGCGTCCTGAGCATCACGCTGTATAACCCCATGGCCGCCTCCGCGCGGGCCTATGCGGACACCTTGTTCAATCAATATTTTGGCCGCGAGGTCAACCTCTTGCAGGCGGGCAGCGCCGGCTCATGGCTGCGCCAGGATGGCCTCGACGGTCAATCCGTGTTGACCGCCGCGTCCGCCGCCCGCGGTGGCATCGAACTCACCGGCGTGAATGCCTTCGTCTTCGACACTGAAGGCCGCTTCAAGGAACGCGTCGATGCGGCCAAGGCCACCCTCCTCGACGGCTACTGGAAACTTGAAAACGTCACCGTCGCTCGCCCCGGCGAAGAACCCGTCGCCTACGGGTCCTATCTGCTCTCCACCTACCTAACCCCAGAACGCGTCTCCGATGCCCTGGGCCGGGTGATCGCCGTCTCGTTTTGGGAACTCCCCGGCCTCATCGAAGTGGCTGAAAAAGCGAAACTTTCGACCTCTAACCTGCGCCTGCAGTACGAACTGCTCCTGTCAAGGCCGTTCCTATGCGTTGTGATGGTGCTTTTGGCGGCCACTGTGTCGCTAAAGTCATTCCGCTCCGGTGGCGTCCAGACTATGGTCGTGACCGGGATGATCGGGGGCTTGGGATTCTTCCTACTGGCTGAGATTTCACGACAATTGGGCGCGGCAGGTCTTGTCGCCCCAAGGATCGCGGTCTGGTTCCCCATCACCTTGGCGCTGGTCGCCACAACAACGGTGCTTTTGCACCAGGAGGATGGCTGAGTGATGCGTGCTCTGCGGCGAGCGCAGGCATTGGAAGCAGGGAAACCGAAGACGGCTCGTCGCCTGATGGCGGCGTCGGCTGTGTTCGCGTTTGGCCTGCTCGCATCTATTGCCGGTTCGCCGATCCAGCTGATCACCGCCACGCCCGCCGCCGCCCAACAGACTCCCAAGTCCGCATTTGCCAAGCCCAAGAACGGCATTTTCGGCAAAACGCAGAAGTTCGATGGCGGCCTGCCCTTGCACCTTCAGGCGGACGAACTCGTCTACGACAGCGAAGGCTCCAAGGTCATCGCCAAGGGCAACGTCGAGATCCAGTACGAGAATAACAATCTCACAGCTGACGAAGTCATTTACGACCAAGCCGCCAACACGCTCTCCGCCCAGGGCAACGTCGTCTTGCGTGATGCCAACGGCAACATCGTCCGCGCTGAGCGCTACACGCTCACCGATGACTTCCGTGACGGCTTCGTCCAGTCGCTGAGCGTCGTTGCCGTCGACGATTCCAAAATCTCGGCCGAGCAGGGCATCCGCCGCGACGGCAACGTCACTGAATTCAAGAACGCGAAATTCACGCCCTGCCGAACGGACGGTTCGCAGCCGCCGCTGTGGTGTATCGCGGCCTCGACGGTCACGCACGATCAGGCGGCCCAGACCATAAGCTATCAGGATGCACAGTTCGAAATGTTTGGCGTGCCGATCTTCGGCCTGCCCTACTTCGAGCACCCCGACCCCACCGTGAAGCGCAAGTCCGGCTTCCTGGCTCCAGATATCGGCTCCTCCGGCGACCTCGGTTTCTTCACCGAGATCCCTTACTATTTCGCACTCTCGCCCTCCTACGACTTCACCTTCCACCCGCGCTACATGACCGGCCAGGGCGTGCTCTGGATGGGGGATTGGCGTCAGCGGTTCGCCAACGGCCAGTACTCCGTCAAGCTCGCCGGCATCGATCAGGACGGCAGCGACCTCGACGTCGATCCCGCCAAGCAGCAGGACCTAGACGGCTTCCGCGGCAGCATCGTCACAAGAGGCGATTTCTCGCTCGCCAGCTGGTGGCGTGCTGGATGGGACGTCACGCTGGAAACCGACGACACGTTCCGCCGCTTCTACAAGCTCGACAGCATCCTGCTGACCGACCGCGTGAACAACCTCTACTTCACCGGCATGTCGGACCGGAACTACTTCGCCACCAACCTCTATCAGTTTGGCGGTCTTCTGCTCGACGACACGGCCCAATCCGAAAGCCGCGTCCATCCCGTCATAGATTACAATTACATCGTGGACGCGCCCGTCGTTGGCGGCGAACTCTCGATCGCCGGCAACGCGCTGAGCCTGTCGCGTTCCGACGGTCTGCTCGGCACGTCCGATCAGGAAATGTCGCGCGCCTCGATGGAAGTGAAATGGCGCCGCCGCCTGACCGATCAGATGGGCATCACCTACACGCCCTTCGGCGAACTGCGCGGCGACCTCCTCCAGGTCAACAACTACCGCGACGCCGAAACCGGTCTAGCCGTCGACGACGACACAGTCGCCCGTGGCCTCGCCTCTGGTGGCGTCACAGTGGCCTATCCCTGGATTGCATCCACAGCGGGCGCCTCGCACATAATCGAGCCCATTGGCCAGATCATCACCCGCACCGCCAACGTCGATCAGCGCGAATTCCCAGTCGAAGACGCAAAGAGCCTTGTCTTTGACGACACCAACCTGTTCGACACCAACAAATTCTCCGGCTGGGACCGCCTCGAAACCGGCACCCGCGCCAACGTCGGATTGCAGTACACCTTCCAGCCCTGGACCGGCGGCCACGCCCGCGTCCTCGCCGGCCAAAGCTATCAGCTCGATGGCCAAAACCCGTATGCGAACCGGGCCATCCCTTGCGATCCCGACGGCGCTGGACCGCAGCCCGAGTCGATTGTCCGCGCTGCTGGTGTCGACGACAACTGCAATCCCGTATTCTCGCCCAACAGCGGCCTCGAAACGTCCACGTCAGACTACGTGCTCGGCGCCTACATCGCACCGACCGACAATTTCCGCCTCATCTCCCAAAGCCGCTTCAACGACGATGACTTCACTCTGAAGCGTGAAGATGCGACCCTCGCCGTCAACTACGGCCCGTTGTCCATGGCCGCCACCTACACGTATTCCTTCGCTGATCCAGAGTTTGGCACCCGTGCCGAACAGGACGTCAGCGCTCTCTTCGGCCTGCGCCTCACTGACCGCTGGTCGCTGCTCGGCGGCTTGCGTTACGACCTCGACGAAAGCCAGTTCATTACCGACACGGCGACGATCCGCTACCAGGACGACTGCTTCATGCTCTCCGTCACCTACGACGAGTACCACATCCGCGACGAAGCCCGCGACATCGAGCCCGACCAGACGGTCATGTTCCGGATCGAATATAAGTACCTGGGCGGCTTCAACTATAAGAGCAACGTCCTCGACTATGTGAACTCCGACCAGCAGCCCCCTGGCTAACGGTGTTAACCGTCCGGCTGGTTGCCACGTCCTGGCCACGGTTACAGTGGATAACCGGATATTCTCAAGCCGAGGCGCTGGGTACACTCGCCGGAGCGACTCGGGCGCGTGCCTGCGCCCCCCCCGGCCCCGCCAGTGGTCCAGCGCCGCCAGCGGCCCGCGGCCCACTTTGGAGAAAATTGAAACCCGCATGCGCTCGACCCTGCGCTTCAGTCCGCCCCGTCGTCTGCTCTTGGCTGCCATCCTCACGGCCGGGCTATGCCCGGCATGGGCCGTGGCACAGCAGGGCATCACCGTCACCACTCCGCCCGGCACCCAACCCCTGCCCGAGGTCGTCGTCCCAAACGAACCCCCGCCACCCGCACCGGCTAAGCCAAAGGCAAACCCTGCCACCAAACCCGGCGCCGGTGCCAAGTCCGCCGCCATCAAACCCGGCGACGGCTCGCTGGGCAAAGTGACCGGCGCGCAGTCGATCGCCGTCCTCGTCAACGACGAGCCCATCACCGGCTACGAGATCCAGCAGCGCCAGCGCCTCATGGGCATGGGCAACGCCAACATCGGCGAGCGCGCGCAGGCCAACTTCAAAAACCTCATCAAACAAAAGTCGACCAACGACCGCTTGAAAGCGATCCTCGAAAAGACGGTCAAGGAAAACGAAGGCAAATCGCGCGAAGAGATCATCGCCATCTTCGAGAAGCGCAAAACCGAGTTCGCCAAGGGACTGCAGCAGCAGGCCGTTGAGAATGCACGTCAGAGCGTCATGCCCGGTATCCGCAAGGAAGCGCTCGAGGAACTGATCGACGAACGCTTGAAGCTCCAGGAAGCCAAAAAGCTCAATGTCGTCGTCGGCGACGAAGACGTCGACAAGATCATGGCCTCCATCGCCGAAAAGAACAAAATGACCGCACCGGAATTCGCGGCCCATCTGAAAAAGATGGGCGCCGATCCAGCCGTCATGCGGCAGCGCTTCAAGGCCAACATGTCCTGGCAGGAAGTCATCCGCCGCAAATTCGGCGCTCAAATCGCCGTCAACGACCGCGACGTCGACCGCATCGTCGCCAACTCGCCTGGCACCAACGGCGACGGCATCGAGTTGCAGGTCCAGCGCATTGTTCTGCCCATTCCCGCAGGCGTCGATCAGAAGATCATGGCCCAGCGCATGGCCGAAGGCGATAACCTGGCCCAGCGCGGCGGCGGCTGCGCCCAGATGTCGGCCAACGCCACCACCGTCGCCGGCGCCCGCTTCGACAACCTCGGCGGCCGCCTCCCCTCCGCAATCCCCGAACCCACCCGCTCGCTCCTGCTGGCCGCCAAAGACGGAGAAGTGCTCCCCCCGACCGTCGGCGCGGAAGGCGTCGAGATCTGGGCTGTCTGCGGCCGTAAAACGGTGGCGGCCGACCTCGAACGGCGTCAGACTGTGCAAGCTGAGTTGCGCCAGAAGGAGTTCGAAGTCATGGCCAAGAAACACCTGAAGGACCTGCGCCAGGACGCGGCCATCGAGTACCGCTGATGCCCGCAACATCTGCGGAGCGCACACTCCCCCTTGCCGTCACGATGGGCGACCCCGCCGGCATCGGACCCGAAATCGTTCTGAAGGCCTATGCGCGCCGCGCCGACCGCGGCCTCGCTCCGTTCGCCGTGTACGGTTGCCCCCGAACCCTGGCGGAACGCGCCAGACTCCTTGGCCTTGAGACGACGATCAGCGAAATCGCAGGCCCTTCGGACGCCAGCGCACGTTTCGCGACTGAACTCCCCGTCGTACCAATCACCGTCGCCCGCGACGTGAAGCCCGGCACACCGCTACCCGAAAACGCCATGGGCACCATCTCCGCCATCGAGCAGGCCGTCCGCGCGGTCGTGGCCGGCGAAGCCTCCGCTGTCGTCACCGCTCCCATCGCCAAAGCCGTTCTTTATGCCGCCGGTTTCGTCCATCCCGGCCACACAGAATTTCTGGCAGCACTCGCCGGCTCCCTCGTCCCCGGCAAGCGCCATCATCCCGTGATGATGCTGGCCTCGGACCTGCTCCGCGTCGTGCCTGTCACCATCCACGTGCCTCTCTCAGATGTGCCGCGCTCGTTATCCAAACGCCTCCTCTATGAGACGATCAACATCACGTGGCGCAGCCTGAAATCCGATTTCGGCATCGATGAACCGCGCGTCGCGGTTGCCGGCCTCAATCCGCATGCCGGCGAAGGCGGCACCATCGGACGCGAGGACATCGACCTCATTGCGCCTGCCATCGAAGAACTGCGCCGCGAAGGCCTCTCCGTCACCGGGCCCCACTCCGCCGATACGCTCTTCCACGCCGCCGCGCGCAAAACCTACGACGCCGCCGTCTGCATGTATCACGACCAGGCGCTCATCCCGATCAAGACGCTGTCCTTCGATACCGGCGTCAACGTCACGCTCGGCTTGCCCTTTGTCCGCACCTCGCCCGACCACGGCACGGCCTTCGATATCGCCGCGAAAGGCATCGCCTCGCCCGAAAGCATGATCTGCGCAATCCGCATGGCCGCTGAATTGGCCGACCGCCGCCGCGCGCGCGCGTCCGCGGCATGAGCACGGCCGCCCCGCCGCCCGGCAGCCCGCCCGGTGCCTCAATAGACGACGGCCTTCCGCCGCTCCGCGACGTCATCCGCGCCCACGATCTCATCGCCAAGAAAAACCTCGGCCAGAACTTCATTCTCGATCTCAACCTGACGCGGCGCATTGCGCGCCTCGCCTCTCCGCTGACGAACACAACCGTCATCGAGGTCGGCCCCGGCCCCGGCGGCCTCACCCGCGCGCTTCTCATGGAAGGCGCTCACCACGTCATCGCCATCGAACGCGACGCCCGCTGCCTCAGAGCGCTCGCCGAGATCTCCGCCGCCTATCCCGGCCGCCTGACCGTTCACGAAGGCGATGCCCTCGAAACCGACTTCGCAGCCCTCGCCGCCAGCGCGCCGGGCGATGTCGCGGTGGCCGCCAACCTCCCCTACAACATTGCGACCTTGCTCCTCATCGGCTGGCTCGAAACTGAACCCTGGCCGCCCTGGTGGCAGCGCATGGCGCTCATGTTTCAAAAGGAAGTCGCCGAACGCATCGTCGCCGAACCCGGCTCCAAGGCCTATGGCCGCCTTGCGGTCATTGCCCAGTGGCGCGCCAAACCGCGCATCGCGCTGACCCTTCCGCCCGCAGCCTTCACGCCACCGCCGAAGGTCTCCTCCGCCGTCGTCGTCTTCGAACCACGCGAAAAACCCACACCCGAATGCTCGGTGAAAACACTGGGCCGCGTCACGCAATCCGCCTTCGGGCAGCGCCGCAAAATGCTGCGCCAATCCTTGAAGACACTGCTGCCCATGCCTGAGTTGCTGCTACGCGAAGCCGGCATCTCGCCCGAACTGCGCGCCGAACAGTTGACCGTCGAAGACTTCGCCCGCTTAGCAAACATCTACGAGCGCGGCACCTACAAGCCCGTCTGAAGATCGCGCACGAATTGCGAAAGCCCAAGCAAGCGCTCGCGCTTCAAACGTTCCGCCGCCAGGATCGAGCGCAGACCCTCGATGCTCACGGCTAGATCCGCATTTACGATCACATAGTCGTATTCCGCCCAATGGCTGATTTCTGCGGATGCTTCTGCCATGCGCTTGGCGACCACCTCGGGCGGATCCTGCGCCCGGCCTTTGAGCCGCGTTTCCAAGACGCTCCCCGACGGAGGGAGAATGAACACGCGCACCAAATCGCCGGCCATCTTCTCCGACAACTGCTGCGCGCCCTGCCAATCGATGTCGAACAAAACGTCCTCGCCGCGCGCGATGGCCGCCTCCACGGGCGCGCGCGGCGTTCCATAAGAATTGCCAAACACCGTTGCCCACTCGAGCAGATCGCCCTTCGCGCGCATCGCGTCGAACCGCGCCCGATCGACGAAGATATAATCCTTGCCATCCACCTCGCCCGGACGCGGCGTCCGCGTTGTCACCGAGATCGACAGCCGGATGCCCGGATCACCTTCGAGCAGCGCGCGCGATAGCGTCGTCTTGCCCGCGCCCGACGGCGACGACAAAACGAGCAGCACGCCCCGGCGGGCGATCGGAGGCGGGGATGTTGTGACAGCGCTATTCAATGTTCTGCACCTGCTCGCGCAATTGATCGATGACGGTTTTCAAGGCGAGCCCCGCGCGCGACACCTCCATGTCGATCGCCTTCGACGTCAGTGTATTAGCCTCGCGGTTGAATTCCTGCGCCAGAAAATCGAACTTGCGCCCCGCCGGCTGGCCCTCCGACAGCAACGACCGCGCGGAGGCCACGTGCGCCGCCAGCCGTTGGATTTCCTCCTCCACATCCGCCCGCGTCGCCAGCAGCACCGCCTCTTGATGCAGCCGCGCCGGATCGAGCGCCGGGCTGGCATCAAGCAGCTTGGCCACCTGTTCGGACAATCGAGCCCGGATCGCGTCCACCGTCCGCGACGGCGACGCCTGCACCTGCCGCGTCAGCCGTTCGATCTCGTCGATATGCGCGGCCAGAACCGCCGTCAGCCGCTGGCCTTCCGCCGCCCGCGACTGTCCCAGCGCATCGAGCGCCGCGTCAAGGGACACCAGCATCGCCGCAGCTACCTCCGCATCAAGCGACCCATCGGCTTCGCTCACATCGAGCACGCCGCGCAACGCCAGCAACCCATCGGCGCTGGGCGGCGGCGCACCCGTCAGCCGCCGCACCTCCTCGACTGCACGCAACACCTGCGCCAGCGCCGCTTCGTTGACACGCACCTCGACGGCGGCCGCATCGCGCTGCGCATTGAGATTGATGGTCAGGCTTCCGCGTTGAAAGCGCTTCCCCGCCGCCTCGCGCACTTTGGGCTCCAGCTGATCGTGCCCCTGCGGCAACCGAATGCGCACATCGAGCCCACGCCCGTTGACGCTCTTCACCTCCCAGTACCAGCGCACGCCCTTCTCCGAGCCGTCCGCGCGAGCAAAACCGGTCATACTGTTGAGCGACATGGAACCCCGAAGGCGAATGGAAAACCCAAAGCGGTGCGAAAACCCTGATCAGGGTTTAACCGCCCCGCCCCGATCCGCCAAGGGACCGCTGGGAGAAAGCCAATCGCCAAGCGCGCTCAAGGCGTCTTGGGCTTGCGCACCGGCAGCGGAATGTTGCTCTTCTTAGCCGGAGCAGGAGGCGCCGCAACCGCAGGTGCCGCCGTCACCGCGGCCGCAGCCGCACCGGCCTCCGGCGCAGCAGCTGCATCGGTGCTGCCTGCCTCGCCGGCCGCGCCCACAACGTCGCCCTCTTCGGCCACGCCCGGTCCGGCGTTGCGCTCTTGACCGGCTTGGGTCTTCTCGATCTTGCGCCAGTTTTGCACCGCCGCGTTATGCGCCGCCAGCGTTTCCGAGAACGTGTGTCCGCCCGTCCCGTCGGCCACGAAATAAAGGTCGTTGGTCACCGCTGGATTGAGCGTCGCCTCGATCGTTTCGCGCCCTGGGTTGCAGATCGGCCCCGGCGGCAGTCCGTTGATGCGATACGTGTTGTAGTCTGTCTTGGTGTCGATATCGGAGCGCGTGATCGAACGCCCCAGCGAGCCGCGCCCGCCCACGATGCCGTAGATGATCGTTGGATCCGACTGCAGCCGCATCTTCTTCTTTAGCCGGTTGACGAACACCGCCGCCACGCGCTGCCGTTCGTCCGCCTTGCCGGTCTCCTTCTCCACGATCGAGGCAAGGATCAGCGCCTCCCGCGGCGTTGCCACCGGCAGATCCGCCGCCCGCTTCTCCCACGCGCGCGCCAAAAACTCCGCGCTCTCCGCTTGCATGCGCCCGAGCAGCTCCTGCCGCGACATCCCCTTCGACACCCGGTACGTGTCCGGCAACAGCGAACCTTCCGGCGGAATCTGCGTGATCTCACCTGACAGATTAGGCTCCGCCAGCAACCGCTCGACGATCTGCTGGCTGGTCAGCCCCTCCGGCAGCGTCACCTTGTAGAGCACCGACTTGCCCTCACCCAACAGCTCCAGCACGTCGCGCATGCTGGCCGCGGCCTTGATCTCGTATTCGCCAGCTTTCATTTCCACTGGCTTGCCGCCGCTCATAACATTGCGCAGCAGATGATTGGCCACAAACGCCCAGCGGCTCGAAATGATCCCGTCACGCTCGAGCTGCTCGGCAATCTCGATCCGCCCCGCACCCTTTTCAATGACCACGCTGCGCGCCTCAATCAAAGGTCCCGGCCGCTCGTAGAAATGCCCGAGAAGAAGCGCGAGCCCGCCGATCACGACGAGGGCCACCACCGACAGCGTGATGATCGCGCTCCCGATCCGGGCAATCGTGGACAACACGCGCGACGGCTGGCGGATCTTGCCGCCCCGCGGCCGCTGCGGTGCCCGCGTTGGTTCAAGCGCCTCCGACGGACTGCGCGGGCGCATCGATCCCTGCGGCGACATCGTCGGCGGGCCATCACGGCGCTGGATCATCACGTCTCCTCGACCGTCGTGGGCACGGGTCCCAAGCCCGGCAAATCCTCGCCGGTTCCCGTCCTCCGCCCGCTCAGTAAGCGCGCCTTACGGAACAAATTATGGCGATCTCTCGCCCATTCCGCCAGGACACCCGCAACGCAAACAGCAAAGCCGTGTGAGGCCGGCCGGAGCCCTTATGCCACCCGCCGCATAATCAGCGACGCGTTCGTGCCCCCGAAGCCGAATGAGTTCGACAGCACCGTATCGATCTGCCGCTTCTTGGCCGTATGCGGCACCAAGTCGATCGCCGTCTCCACCGACGGATTGTCGAGATTCAAGGTTGGCGGCGCAATTTGATCGCGCAACGCGAGCAAAGAGAACACCGCTTCCACCGCACCCGCCGCCCCGAGCAGATGCCCGACCGCCGACTTGGTCGACGACATCGACAGCTTGGCTGCCGTGTTGCCGAACAAACGCTCCACCGCGCTCAGTTCGATCTCATCGCCCATCGGCGTCGAGGTCCCGTGCGCGTTGATGTAGTCGATGTCCGAAGCATCGATCTTCGCGTTCTTCAGAGCCGCGCGCATGCACCGATAAGCCCCATCACCCGATTCCGACGGCGCCGTGATGTGATAGGCATCGCCCGACATCCCGTAGCCGATGACTTCGCCGTAAATCTTCGCCCCGCGTGCTTTCGCGTGCTCCAGGCTTTCCAGCACGACAACGCCCGCGCCCTCACCCATCACGAACCCATCGCGATCGCGGTCATAAGGACGCGATGCTTTCGTCGGCGTGTCGTTAAATCCCGTCGAGAGCGCGCGGCAGGCAATGAACCCGGCCATGCCGATCCGGCAGATCGGGCTCTCCGTACCGCCCGCCACCATCACTTCCGCATCCCCCAGCGCGACAAGCCGCGCCGCGTCGCCGATGGCATGTGTTCCCGTCGCGCACGCCGTCACCACAGCGTGGTTCGGGCCCTTGAGCCCATGCCGGATGGACACATATCCGCCAGCCAAGTTGATCAGCCGGCCTGGAATGAAGAACGGCGACACGCGCCGCGGCCCCTTCTCCTTCAGCAGAAGCGACGTATCCGCGATGCCCGACAATCCGCCGATACCCGCCCCGATCAGAACGCCTGTCGTTTCCTGCTTTTCAACCGTATCGGCGGTGAACCCCGAATCCTTAATCGCCTGCTCGGCTGCCGCCATGGCGAAAATGATGAAGTCGTCGACCTTGCGCTGCTCCTTCGGCTCCATCCAATCGTCGGGATTGAACAAGCCCTCGGCCGTCGATCCGCGCGGAACGAAATTCGCAATCTGGCAGGTGAGATCCGCCGACTCGAATTCCCCGTTGATCCGGCGCGCGCCATTCGCACCATTGAGAAGATTTTTCCAGGCCGCCTCGACGCCCACGCCGACCGGCGTCACCAGACCCAATCCCGTCACAACGACGCGTCGCAGCATGCCCAAATCCCTTTTGTCTTGCGGCGAACCAGTATCGCCGGTCTCATCGTTTCTGGCCGCCACAGGCCGAGCCACGCCCGTCGCCAGATGGACGAACGGCGTCCGGGATCAAACGAGCCCGAACGCCGCACTTCAGTGTCAGGGCCAAAAGACCGTTCCTTGGAACGGCGTTGGCCTGTCGCGGCGCCGTTTAGGCAGCCGTTGCGTTCTTCTCAAGAAACCGCACGGCATCGCCGACGGTCAGGATGTGCTCGGCGGCATCATCCGGGATCTCGCATCCGAACTCTTCTTCGAAAGCCATTACCAGCTCGACCGTGTCCAAGCTGTCGGCGCCGAGGTCGTCGATGAAGCTGGCGTTCTCCGTCACCTTCTCGGTCTCGACGCCCAGATGCTCGACTACGATCTTCTTCACGCGCTCTGCGACATCGCTCATCGTCTTCCTCGCGTCCCTGTATCTGCGTTGAATGGTACTTATTGTCGTTTGATGGTCCGGCTGCGGACCGTTTCCGGCCACCGCCCGTCCGGATGGCCAGGCGGGCCTCCCCACCACTCCAGTCCGGCTACCCTGAGTCCTTTCGGCTCCCCAGCGCCAATGCCACGATCGTTAGGGCTTTTCCCCAGCTTCCGCAGCAAAAAACATCCGCTCGGTAACACATCTCCTCACCCTTTGGCCACCTTCGCGGAGTTTTGCCGCAGCCCATGACCATGACGAGGGAAAAGCGCGTATTGGCAACGGGTTGCCTCCCGCACGATCCGCATCCAGCCTAAACCATCGCCATCCCGCCGTTGATGTGCAGCGTCTGGCCGGTCACGTACCCGCCCTCGTTGGAGGCGAGATACAGCGCGCCGGCTGCAATATCCTCCACCGAGCCGAAACGCTGGGCGGGGATCATCTTGGCGATTTCCTCTTGCTGCTTGTCGTTGAGCGCATCCGTCATCGGGGTCTTGATGAAACCCGGCGCAATGCAGTTAGCCGTGATCCCGCGATTGGCAACCTCGCGCGCCAGGCTCTTGGTCATGCCGACCATACCCGCCTTCGAAGCCGCATAATTCCCCTGGCCCGGATTGCCGAACACGCCCGAGACCGACGAAATATTGATGATCCGCCCGTAGCCCGTCTTGTTGCGCAGCATAGCGCGCACGGCGGCCCGGCAGAGCATGAACGTCGATGTCAGGTTGACGGCGATCACGTCGTCCCACTGCTCATCCTTCATCACCATAAAGAGGTTGTCTTTGGTGAGGCCCGCATTGTTGACGAGAATATCGAGCCGGCCGCCAAGCGCCTTCACGGCCTCATCGATGAGTTTGCCCACCTGCGCCCGGTCCGCCAGAT
Source organism: Hyphomicrobium sp. (assembly GCA_002928735.1). Lineage (GTDB taxonomy): Bacteria > Pseudomonadota > Alphaproteobacteria > Rhizobiales > Hyphomicrobiaceae > JAGVSR01. The sequence continues at coordinate 142,135 of PERL01000004.1, forward strand.
CGCATGGCACCACCACGACGCGATCGCCCAACTCCGCCTTCAGTGCTTCGAGCTTGGCGACCTGACGTCCCGAGATCGCCACCGTTGCGCCAGCCGCGTGATACGCCCGCGCGATCCCCTCGCCGATACCACCCGTCGCGCCCGTCACGAGCGCCGTCTTGCCTGTCAGATCGAACATGGGAAGGTCGTCCTTGTTTTTGCCAGTTGGCCCGAGTTGCAGATCGGGCGATCCGTTGGCGGGACTTTTGGAACCGCGCCCCGCCCCCGTCAAGTGGTCCGCCACGTCGCGGCGATGACCCGGCCGCTTTAACCGTAATGGCTCAGACCAACCCGCCAATCACAGCGTCGATATCCGCTGGCGTGCCCACCGGCGTCGCCTTGATCGATTTTTCGATGCGTCCCACAAGGCCTGACAGCACCTTGCCCGACCCGATCTCATAAACCTCGGTGATGCCGTTCGCGGCCATGTACTGCACGCACTCGCGCCAGCGCACCGTGCCGGTCACCTGTTCGACAAGCCGCCGCCGGATCTCGTCAGGATCAGAGATCGGCGCAGCCAGAACGTTCGCCACAACGGGAACCGACGGAGCGTTTACCTGCACTTTGCTCAAAGCGTCCGCCATCGCATCCGCGGCCGGCTGCATCAGCGCACAATGGAACGGTGCCGACACCGGCAACGGGATTGCGCGGCGCACGCCGAATGCCTTGCCAACTTCCGGCACACGATCGATCGCTGCTTTTGATCCCGACAGCACGACCTGCGTCGGCTCGTTATCGTTGGCCACCTGACAGCAATCGCCCTGCGCCGCCGCTTCTGCCACTTGTCTCGCCACATCGAGCCCGACGCCGAGCAGCGCCGTCATGGCGCCCTGCCCTACCGGAACCGCCTTTTGCATCGCCTGCCCGCGAAGCTTCAGCAAACGCGCCGTATCCGCCAGCGAGAACGCCCCAGCCGCTGCCAGGGCCGAATACTCACCCAGCGAATGCCCGGCGACGAAAGCAACCTTATCCTTGAGCGAAAACCCCTTCTCCCGCTCCAGCACGCGCATGACCGCCATGGACACCGCCATCAGTGCCGGCTGCGCATTCTCCGTCAGAGTGAGCGTTTCCTTCGGCCCCTCCCACATGATCTGCGAGAGGTTCTGTCCAAGCGCCTCGTCCACCTCGGCAAACACGTCGGCCGCAACCTTGAAGGTTTGCGCCAGTTCGCGGCCCATGCCGACGTCCTGACTGCCCTGCCCCGGAAATACGAATGCGATGGCCATTGTCCGCGCGCCCTTCTGCTGAGGCGATACCGCCTGAGATCACTGGCGCGGCAATGCCCCAAGCCGGACGCGCTCGTCAAGGCGGACCCATGGCCGCGCTAGCTCTGTACCCGCTCAATGCGCGGTTTTTGCCCCGAACATCGGCTTCACCAAACCCACAACGACAGCCACAATGGCGCCCGCGACCAAACCAACCATGGCCGAGGCCAGCGTCCCTGTCAGCCAGGCAAAAAAGCCCGACGCCACGGGGATCGCCGCGCGCACCGCCTCCGACCAATCATGGATCAGATGCTCGGGCCCCGGATAGTCGAACACAGCAAGACTGTGGATCAGAATGCCGCCGCCAACCCAGAGCATGGCGATCGTGCCGACGAACGCCAACGCCTTCAAGAATCCCGGCATGCCCTTCACCAACGCCCGGCCGACGGGCGCCGAAACTGGCCCCCCGCGCTTGGCCAGCCAAACGCCGAAATCGTCGGCCTTCACGATCAGCGCCACAGCGCCATAAACCAGGAATGTAATGAACAGGCCCACGACCGCCAGCACGACACCGCGCGTCACGACATCGGGCGCATCAATGGTCGACAACGCAATCGCCATGATTTCCGCCGACAGAATGAAGTCAGTTCGGATGGCACCCGCCACGCGCTCATCTTCAAGCTTCTGCGCTTCCGGTGTGCCTTCTTTCACGTCCGCAACGGTCGTGGTCACCTTATGCGGCGACACCATCTCGTGCACTTTTTCATAGCCTTCGAAAGCGAGATAGAGGCCGCCCACAAACAGAATCGGCGTGATCAGCCACGGCGCGAATTGCGACAGCAGCAACGCGGCGGGAAGGAGAAACAACAATTTGTTCTTGAGCGAGCCCAGCGCAATCCGCCCGATGATCGGCAATTCGCGTTTGGCAGCAAGCCCCGTGACGTAGCGCGGCGTAACAGCCGCATCGTCGATCACGATACCGGCAGCCTTCGCCCCCGCTTTGCCCGCCTGCGCCGCGGCATCATCGATCGTCGTGGCTGCCAACTTTGCCAGCGCCACAACGTCATCGAGAAGTGCAAGCAAGCCGCTCATCGTGCCATCCCCCATATCGCAGCCAGCGGAATCACCGCCAGCGCCCGTCCTTGTCACCCGGCGCTCCTTATACGGCAAGAGCCGCGCAACCCGTAAGACAACGGGGCTGGTTGGACCGGGTTGCATCTGTCATGCCGTCGCAGGTGAACCCGAACAAGGAGTCGCCGCGTTGTTCATCGCAAATTGAGGGAGGGCACGGGGTGGAACTTCTGGTCGCAAAACTCGCCGCCGTCGGCCTCGCCGGGATCGGATCGCAATGGCTGGCCTGGCGCTTCCGCATCCCGGGCATCGTCCTCCTGGCGCTCGCTGGCCTCGCCTTGGGCCCGGCAACGGGGTTCCTCGTCCCCGAGCGCGACTTTGGCCAGCTCTTCAAGCCCATGGTCGCAGTCGCCGTCGCCATCATCCTTTTCGAAGGCGGGTTTACCCTCAACTTCCACGAAATCCGCCACACCTCGACCGCCGTCCGCCGCCTCGTCATCATTGGCGCCCCGCTCGCTTGGGTCTTGAACACGGCGGCCGGTTACTACGTGGCCGGCCTGCCGCTCCCCGCAGCCGTTATTCTCGGTGGTGTCCTCGTCGTCACCGGCCCGACGGTGATCATGCCGCTGCTGCGCCAATCCAATCTCACGTCACGCCCAGCCTCGCTCCTGCGCTGGGAAGCCATCGTCAACGATCCCGTCGGCGCGCTCTTTGCGGTGATTGCTTTCGAAGCTCTGCTCATCTCGCAGGGCACTGGCACCGTTCCCGAACTGATTGCGCACGCCATTGTCGCACTCATCTTTGCGCTGGGTGTCGGCATTCTGGCTGGCCGCGCCGTCGTGTGGACGTTCAACGGCGGTCACGTCCCCGAATACCTGAAGGCCCCCGTCCTCCTCGTCGTCGTTTTGGGAACCTACGTCGCCTCGCAATGGATCCTCGAAGAGTCGGGGCTGCTCACCGTCACGGTTCTTGGCATCACACTCGCCAACTCCAATCTCGCCGACCTCGTCGAAATCCGCCGCTTCAAAGAGACAATCACAACACTCCTCGTCTCCGGTGTGTTCGTCCTCCTCAGCGCCAGCATCGATATGGCCACCATTCAAGCCCTCGACTGGCGCGCCGCCGCCTTCGTCGCGGTCATGCTCTTCGTCGTACGGCCCGTCACAATTTTCATCGCCACCATCGGATCAGGCCTCACCTGGCAGGAACGCGTCCTCACCGGCTGGATCGCCCCGCGCGGCGTCGTCGCCATCGCGGTGACGAGCTTCTTCGCCGCCAAACTCACCAATTTCTACATCGACGGATCGCGCGAGATGGTCGGCCTGGCGTTCGCCATCGTCATGACCACCGTCGTCCTGCACGGCTTCACACTTGCACCCTTGGCGCAATGGCTTGGCCTAGCCGCCGGCAAGCGCAACGGCGTCATCATCGTTGGCGGCAGTGCCTGGAGCGTGGGCCTTGCCAAGAAACTCAAAGACCACGGCTTGCCGGTGCTGATCGTCGACAACAACTGGAACCAGCTGCGTGAAGCCCGCTCCGCCGGCATCCCAACGCACTACGGCGAAATCCTCTCTGAGACCATGGAATACTCGCTCGACCTCGGCGGTTACGGCACCATGATCGCGGCCACCGAAAACGACGCCTACAATACGCTTGTCCTCACCGACTACGCGTTCGACTTCGGCCGCCAGAACGTGTTCCAGATCGCCCCGGCAACCCGCAAACTCGGGATAGCCGCCGAAGCCGCCTTCCAACTCGGCGGCCGCGCCCTGCAGGCCGGCCAATCGACGCTTTCAGATTTTGCACGCGGCGGCAGCGAGATCGGCTTCAGCGCCACCAAGCTCACGGCGAAGTTCGACTTGAAACAGTTGATCGCCAGCAAGGATGCGCGCTGGGTGCCGGTCCTCGCCATCAAGCCCGACTTGAGCATCGTGGTCGCCACCGCCGGAAAACCATTTGCCGCCTCGACCGACGACATCGTCATCGGCCACTAGGCCCTCACTACGCTCGCCGCAGAACCTGCAAATAGTTGACGCTCGTGTCCGCGCCCACGCTCCACTTAAACGTCAGGGGATTGAGCGCCACGCCCTTCAACTCGAGCGCGGAAAGGCCGAGCGGCGCGAGGTGCGCCGTCACCTCATCCGGCCGGACAAACTTTGCCCAGTCGTGCGTGCCCCGCGGCAGCCATCGCAACACATATTCCGCCCCGATGATCGCCTTCACGTAGGATTGCGGCGTCCGGTTCAGCGTGCCGATCACCATCAGCCCACCGGGCTTCACAAGCCGCCCAATCGCCCGCAGAAACTCGCCCACATCCGCCACGTGCTCGACCACTTCCAGCGACAGGACGATGTCAAACGCACCCGTCTCCCCCGCCAGATCCTCCGGCAGCGCATGCCGGTAGTCGATCCCGATGCCCGCCTGCTCCGCGTGATGGCGCGCCACCATCACATTGCGCTCCGAAGCATCGATACCCATCACCTCCGCGCCGAGTCGCGCCATCGGCTCCGCAACGAGCCCAGCGCCACAACCGGCATCCAAGAGCCGCAGCCCCGCCAAAGGTTTCTCACGGATCGGACATCGCCCCGACATTGCCGGGAGTTGCTGCGACAAGTACTGCACGCGCACCGCGTTGAACGCATGCACGACCTTGAATGCCCCGTCCGGCTTCCACCACTCGTCCGCCAACGCATTGAACCGCGCCACCTCCGCCGCATCCGCCGTCGGCTTCACACCCTTCAGTTCATCCTTGCGCAGCACGCGGCCTGCTCCTCAATTTGCCTTGGTGACTATACGCGTATTCCGCCGCTCGGGACCTCTGACGCACCCCGACTTTGCACCCTCTCCCTTGCCTCCCGCCCGATTTCGCGTATAAGCCCCCTCGTCACCCGCTCCGGTTGGAGGCTGAACGGGGGGCCGTGTTGTATTGGCGTAAGCTGATCGCGCGGAGGAGCTTCAAGCGGCTCCGTCTCCCAGTGTCTTCACTCTCATGGGTTTCCTGTTGGCCCTTCCAGGTCCGGCAGAGGCTTTGCGCCGGAGCATGACCCGCATTTGCGACATACGCTTTTACGGAACCGGCTTCACACCCGCCCGCGGAGTGTGGACCCAAACAAAGAGGGGTTTAGCATGCCGTTATACGAGCATGTCTTCATGACGCGTCAGGACGTGTCCAACCAGCAGGTTGAGACGCTGACCAAGGAATTCACCGACGTCATCACCGAAGGCGGCGGCACGGTCACCAAGTCGGAATACTGGGGTCTCAAAGGCCTCGCCTACAAGATCAAGAAGAACCGCAAGGCGCACTTCTCGCTCTTGAACATTGATGCTCCCCCGGCCGCCGTGGCCGAAATGGAGCGCCGCATGGGCATCCAGACCGACATCCTGCGCTTCATCACCATCAAGGTCGAAGAGCACGAAACCGAACCGTCTGCGATGATGCGCAAGCAGGATCGCGACGAGCGCGGTGATCGTGGCGACCGCGGTGATCGCGGCGACCGTGGCCCCCGCGGTGGCGGCGGCTTCCGTGGTGGCGATCGTGGTGGCGACGGTGGCTCGACGTTCCGCTCTCGTCCCCCGCGTGAAGGCGGCGGGTTCCGCGACGGCGATGCGCCGCGCGGTCCGCGTCCGCCCCGTCCGCCCCGCAACGACACACCTGGCTCGGAGGGCTAATCCATGGCTGAAGTCCAGCAGTTGGCCGCTCGCCGGCCGTTCCATCGCCGCCGCAAGACCTGCCCATTCTCAGGCGAGCATGCGCCGAAGATCGACTACAAGGATGTGCGCCTTCTGGGCCGTTACATCTCCGAGCGCGGCAAGATCGTGCCGAGCCGCATCACGGCCGTATCCGCCAAGAAGCAGCGCGAACTGGCAAAAGCCATCAAGCGCGCCCGCTTCCTCGGCCTCCTGCCGTACGTCTTGAAGTAACCGACGAAATGCCCCAACCGGCCGGCGCGCGGAACGCGTGTCGGTTGGGGCAATTCAACAACGCAGCGACGAAAACGAAATCAAGGGTTGGGCGCGCGGCGGATGCCGGACAGCGCTCTAACTGCGCAAGCGGGACAGCTGGGATCGGATGCGCAAAGAAATTCTCATAGCCCTGTTGCTCGGCCTCGTGTCGGCGGTGGTCTTCGCCTCCGCAACGACGGGCCCGATGCTCATGCGCTTTGCGCTCTTTCTTTTGACCTCGCTGCCGATCTTCCTTGCGGGCCTCGGCTGGGGCTGGCGCTTCGCCGCCGTCGCAGGCACTGCAAGCATTCTGATCGTCTTGGCGCTCGCCGGTCCGATGATCGCTGGCATCTATGCACTGACGCAGATCATCCCGGCCGTCATCCTCACCTATCTGGCGCTCCTCAACCGGCCCTATCAACCTGACGGCGCCGAGACCGCGACGGTCGAGTGGTATCCCGTCGGCCGTCTCGTGCTCTGGGCCGCCGTCATGGCCGGTTCGATCACGCTCATCGTCCTCCTCGTCATCGGCCAGGATTTCGACGAACTCCGTACCGGTCTCAAACAGTACCTGTCGGAATCGATCAAAACCAACATGCCCCCGGACGCCACGGGCGCCGCACTCGACGATCAGCAGTTGGAAACGATGACCAACATCATGGTCGCCGTCATGCCGGCCGCATCCGCCGTCTCCTGGCTGACCGCCCTCGTGGTCAACCTCTGGCTCGCTGGCCGCATCACGTTGGCCTCCGGCCAATTGCAGCGCCCCTGGCCCGACATCTCGGCGATGGATTTCCCGCCCGGCACGGCTCTGATGCTCATTGCGTCGATGCTCGGCGCAGGCGCCAAAGGCATCGCTGGCGCCGTCGGCACCGCCTTCCTCGGCGCTTTTTTCCTCGCCTATGTCTTTGCCGGCCTCGCCGTCATCCACTACGTGACGCGCGCCCGCGCCTGGCGTCCGATCGGGCTTTGGATGCTCTACATCGGCCTCCTCGTTGTCGCCGTCTGGATCGCCGTCTTCATCGCCCTCGTCGGCCTCGCGGAACGGCCGCTGCGGCTGCGCGAGCGCGCCTTCCCTTCAGGCCCGCCGCCACCACCGGCTCCGGTGTCCACCTGATTTTCTCGCATCGCCTTCCACCATCAAACACGCAACGAAAGGACCACCCCCATGCAAGTCATTCTCCTCCAGCGCGTCGGCCGCATCGGCCAGATGGGCGATGTCGTCAACGTCAAGGACGGCTTTGCCCGCAACTTCCTGCTGCCGCAGAAGAAGGCACTCCGCGCCACCAAGGAAAACCTCGCCAAGTTCGAAGGCCAGCGCGCGCAGCTCGAAGCCAATAACCTCGAGCTGAAGAAGGAAGCCGAAGCGGTTGCCGCCAAGCTGGACGGCCAGTCGTTCATCACCATCCGCTCCGCCGGCGATACCGGCCAGCTCTACGGCTCCGTCTCCCCGCGCGACATCGCCGAAGTCGTCACTGCTGGCGGCTTCACCGTCGACCGCAACCAGGTCGTCATCGACAAGCCGATCAAGACGCTCGGGCTGCACGGCGCCAAGATCCAGCTCCACCCGGAAGTGCTGGTCTCCGTCTCCGTCAACGTCGCCCGCTCGCAGGAAGAGGCCGATCGTCAGGCCCGCGGTGAGAACGTCACCGTCATCAAGGACGAGAAGCTCGACATCGAGACCTACTCCGAAGACATGTTCGAAGAAGGCTCTGCCCCAGCGGACGAAGCCGAAGAGGCCTGATCCTCTCGACAGACTTCCGCCGCAGAACCCCGCAGGCTCCAGCCTAGCGGGGTTCTTGCATTTCCACGCCCGTCCTCCGCCTTAAAACAAAAACGGAGCGGACCTTTCGGACCGCCCCGCTTCTGTCTCATGTCAAAACGCGTTTGGAGGAAGACGCCGTGACACTGGTAACACCTCGGAGGAAACTGGACCCGCCCGGGCCGCGTCGCGCGGCCCCCAGCGGGGATGCTGGCTCAGCCTGCGCGAGTGCGACGGCGAGCCGGCTGACGCTGCAACAGCGCCAGAATGAAGGCTTGCATGATCATCTCCTGGCCCGTTGACGGGCCTTGTCTGTTCTGACGCCGGCAGGCACACAATGCTTCCCAGCACCAACCGGCCTCTACTTCCTACCTAAGTTCTCTACGCCGTAGAAGTCTCAAAATCGCAGTGCACCATTGCGCTGGACGCATAGCTCTTTTCAGCATTGTGTAATGCTCGGGTGCAGCGTTCCCCAAATTTCGAAAACGCCAGCCTTGCTGCATACGAAAAAGGGGCGCCATGCAGCGCCCCTCTCCGGCCGAAATCGGCAAGTCTGTTAGCGCGCTGCCGGCGTCGAATAAGCGACCCGCTCATACACGCGCGTCGTCAGGAACGATGCACCCGTCGAGCAGAAGAACTCGACCGAAGGACCATCCGCCGTATCGATCCGCGCCGTGCGGCCGGCAGCCACCAGCGTGCTAAAACGCGAGGCTGTGCCGCCTTTTGCGGCTTCCGAGGCCGCCTCACCGGCTTCCCCGATCAACAGCGTCAGATCGCACCCGCCCCGCTCGGCGAGGAAGTAGCCGACGGCCTGCTTCGATCCCACGGGGAACGACAGACCAGCCTTAGGCTTCACGACGGTGGCCGAAGAAAACTCACCAGCGTGAGTAGCCGATGCACCCAGACCAGCGGCCCCTGCGATGACCAGAGCGGCGGCGGCAACAAGCGACTTGAAAGAAAGCGAAGTGGACATTGGTGGGCTCCATCGTGTTCGAACTGAGGTTGTAAACACAAACAGCGCCCGCAGCGGCCTCACGTGCTCATGATCGGTCTCAACTGCTGGCGACCCCGTAATTAACCTCCTGGTCTCTTGTACAAAAGTGCTAGTTCAGCACCCCAGCCCTGCGTTTGCTGCAGCGCAAAACAGTCACAGCCCGAACGGGTAGGCTTACCCGCCCAGGCTGCAATTTATATCAAAGCTATGCGAATACCGGGATGCTCAGGACTTCTTATCTTTGGAGTACCCTTCGCGCTCGAACACCCGGGCATTCATCTTCCGGCCGTCAGGACCGCAGAAGAACTCGGCCGACTGCGACGTACTGCTGTCGATCTGCAACCGGCTTCCCGGCACGACCAGCGCCGTTACTCGCGTTCCCGGGCTGTCGTCTCCGGTCACGCCACCGTCCTTCGACGACAGCACGACCGTCACGCTGCACGCCCCATCCTTCTCTGTGTAGTAAGTCACCGCATGCTTGTTCCCGATATCGAGCGGCAGGCCCTTACCGGGCGTCAGCGGCACGTTCTCGCCCTCGCCTGCGATCGCCAGCGTGGAAGCAGCAGCAAGCGCGGCAGCAGCCGCAGAAACACGAACCAAAGTCTTGAGAGTACGGCCCATGATGGCACATCCTTCTTGGCCCGCGAGATCCGGCCGGGACGCTCTCGCAAGGCGGATCTGAATGTTGATCCCGGCTCACAACGAAAATCCTACGCCTCTGACCCGCCTCACAAAACGAAGCCATATGCCCCGCGGACATCGCGTCCCCGCATGATCGAGATCAACGCACGCGCGCACCGCCGAATACCCACAGGGCCCGCCGCAGCCTCACCGCCCGACCACGATCTCCCGCTCACGCATCCCTGCATTCCAACCCAGCGCTGGGCGCATGCCTCCAGGCGTTCATCCACCCTCCCCAGCCCAATCGTCCCAGCACCGCGACAAGGCCGGTGCGGGGGGCTATAACGCGCCCAACACCGCCATCAGCCTCGACGAGCACCCCAAGAGAGCCCATGCAAGACGCCGCCGAAAAGCCCGCCATCACGCCCGAGACCGTCGCCGAACACGGGCTGAAACCCGATGAATATCAGCGGCTTCTGAAAATCCTCGGCCGCGAGCCCTCGCTCACGGAATTGGGCATCTTTTCCGTCATGTGGTCTGAGCACTGCTCGTACAAATCCTCCCGCGTCTGGCTGAAAACGCTCCCCACCTCCGGCCCCAAGGTCATCCAGGGCCCCGGCGAAAACGCAGGCGTGGTCGACCTCGGCGACGGCGACTGCGCTGTGTTCAAGATGGAGAGCCATAACCACCCGTCCTACATCGAGCCGTTCCAGGGTGCCGCCACCGGCGTCGGCGGCATCATGCGCGACGTGTTCACGATGGGCGCCCGCCCCGTGGCGAACCTGAACGCACTCCGCTTCGGCGCACCCGAGCATCCCAAGACACGCCACCTCGTTGACGGAGTCGTCGCCGGCATCGCGCACTACGGCAACTGCACCGGCGTGCCCACCATCGGCGGCGAAACCAACTTCGACGCGGGCTACAACAACAACATCCTCGTCAACGCCATGTGCGTCGGCCTCGCCAAGTCCGACAAGATTTTCTACTCCGCTGCAAAGGGCGTCGGCCTCCCCGTCGTCTATGTCGGCTCCAAAACCGGCCGCGACGGCATCCACGGCGCCACCATGGCGTCCGCCGAATTCGACGATAAGAGCGACGAGAAGCGCCCCACTGTTCAGGTCGGCGACCCCTTCACCGAAAAGCTCTTGATCGAAGCGTGCCTCGAATTGATGGCAACCGACATGATCATCGCCATCCAGGACATGGGCGCCGCCGGCCTCACGTCCTCGACCTCGGAGATGGCGGACAAGGGTGGCGTCGGCATCGACCTCGTGCTCGATCACGTCCCCCAGCGCGAACCGGGCATGACCGCTTACGAAATGATGCTCTCCGAAAGCCAGGAGCGCATGTTGATGATCTTGAAGCCGGGCCGCGAACCGGACGCGGAAAAGATCTTCACCAAATGGGGTCTCGACTTCGCCGTCATCGGCACGACGACCGACACCGGCCGCATGATCGTCACGCACAAGGGCAAGGTCGAAGCCGATCTGCCCGTCCCCGTGCTCGCCAACTCCGCGCCCATGTACGAGCGCCCGTGGTTCTATCCCGTGCCGCCCGCGCCTGTGCTGCCCGAGTGGGTGCCGCCGCCTGAAAGCCTCACGAAAGCGCTCACCACGCTCATGGCCTCGCCCGCGCTGTGTTCGCGCCGCTGGATCTATCAGCAGTACGACCACATGGTGATGGGCGACACGGTCGGCCGCCCCGGTGGCGATGCCGGCGTCGTGCGCGTCCACGGCACGCAAAAGGGCATAGCCGCCACCTGCGATGTCACGCCCCGCTACGTCGCAGCCGACCCCGAAATGGGCACCAAGCAGGCCGTCGTTGAAACCTGGCGCAACCTCTGCGCCGTCGGCGCCGATCCTATCGCCATCACCGACAACATGAACTTCGCCAACCCCGAGCGCCCCGAAATCATGGGCCAGTTTGTGGCGAGCGTGAAAGGCATGGGCGAAGCCTGCCGCGTACTCGACTATCCCGTCGTCTCCGGCAACGTCTCGCTCTACAACGAGACCAACGGCATCGGCATCCCGCCCACGCCCGCCATCGGCGGCGTCGGCCTAGTCCCCGACGTGTCGAAACTCGCCGACATTGCGCTCAAACGCGACGGTGATCTTTTGATCGTCATCGGCCTTGAGCGCGGCTGGCTCGGCCAGTCCCTCTACCAGCACATGGCCGCCGGCAAATTCGAAGGCGCCCCGCCCCCCGTCGATCTCGCCGATGAACTGAAAGCCGGCCGCCTCGTGCGCGCCCTCATTCGCGAAGGCAACGTCTCGGCTGTGCACGATTGCGCCGACGGCGGCCTCCTCGTCGCCATTGCCGAAATGGCGCTCGCCGGCAACATGGGCGCCGATCTCTATCCCTACGAAGGCAGCTTGCCCGCACACGCCGCTTGGTTCGGCGAAGATCAGGGCCGCTACGTCCTTTCCGTCTCGCCCGCGAAGGCCGAAGAAGTCCTCGAACGCGCGCGCCTCCTGGCGCTCCCCGCCCGCGTCGTCGGCAAAGTCGGCGGCGACACCCTCACGCTGCGCGGCGACGAAGACCCCTACCCCCTCGACAAACTCCGCGCCCTGAACGAGCACTGGCTCCCGGACTACATGTCGGGGCACTAACCGGAACCACCGCCCCCTCACCCCGTTACACCAACCTTATCTGTTTGAAACAGGATACCAGGATGGTGTGCGATGACGATTGCGTGGCGAGCAAGGCTGGCGCTGGGTGCTTCAATTTTGGGAGTGGCCATCATGGGTGATCAAGCCTTCGCGCAAGACGCGGCCGCCCAAGAATTCTCCGCCAAGTCCGGCAAAATCCAGGGCCAGATGCTGACGCCCCTGTCGCATCCCTGGAAAATCGCCGTCCTGCCCGATGACCGCCTTCTGATCACCGAAAAGACCGGCAGCCTGCGCATCTATGCCGATGGCAAACTCTCCGATCCCATCGCCAACGTCCCCAAGGTCCACTTCGAAGGCCAAGGCGGATTGCTGTCCGTCGTCGCCCATCCCGGCTTCGCGACCAACAACACGATCTACCTCTCCTACGCCGAGCCCGCCGAGGATCAACCCGTTGACGCCAAAGACCCCGGCGATCCGCGCGTCGGCGATGACGGTGCCAACAGCGATATCGTTCTAAAAGGCCTCGCCGTCGCCCGCGCCGTGCTCGACGGCAACCAACTCAAAGACGTCGAAGTCATCTGGCGTCAGGAGCCCAAGCAGATTGGGCGCGGCCACTTCGGCGGCCACATGGCGTTCTCAGGCGACGAAAAACTCTTCATCACAAACGGTGATCGCCAGCGCTTTCTCTCCCACGATCCCGCGACCAACGCCGGGAAGATCGTGCGCATCAATCCGGACGGTTCACTCCCTGCCGACAACATGGAGCAAGGCCCGAAGAACGCGCGCAAGGACGTGTGGAGCACCGGTCACCGCAACCCGCTTGGCATCGCGTTCGATCCCGCCACCCGCAAACTCTGGATCCACGAAATGGGACCCGCCGGCGGCGACGAATTAAACCTCATCGAGCGCGGCGCCGACTACGGCTGGCCCGCCGTCTCGAATGGCAACCACTACAATGGGGAGAAAATCCCCAACCACGACACGCGGCCCGAATTCAAAAAGCCCGTCATCTCGTGGACGCCCGTCATCTCACCCGCCGGCCTCACCTTCTACACCGGCACGCGCTTCCGCGACTGGACCGGCAAGGCGCTGATTGGCGGCTTGAGCTCCGAGGCGATTGTCGTTGTGGAGGTGAAGGGCGAAGAGGCCCGCGAAACCGACCGCATCGATATGGGCATGCGCATCCGCGACGTCGCCCAAGCAAACGACGGCAGCCTCTACGTACTCAAAGACGGTGAAGACGGCGGGCTGATGCAGTTAAAGCCGCTCGACAAGGATGCAAGCCGGTAAAGTAAGCCGGGCAATCAGCCCGCCTTCTTCGCGTTGCGCTCTTTCTTGGCGATCTTGGCAACGCGCATCTCTGCGTTCTTCGCCTTGCGCTGGCGGGCTTGGATCTTACGGCGGCGTGAATTCGACATCGTCGGCATTGCGGTCAATCTCCTGTGTGAGCCCCGGGTTCTAGGTCGAAATACCCGCCTGTCAACGTCCTTGCCGCACAAACTCATGTCGGCGGCATCCGCACCGGTCGCAGACATCGACCGCGCGATGCAAGCGATGTGCGCACTGCGGACACGATCCAAAGGCCATGTAGATCCAATAGCCGAGCCACGCCGCATAAACTGTCGCAACCGTTAGGGCGACCACGGCAAGCCAACCGTGTTGCACAAAAAACTGCACGCCGACTCGCTGGAACGTGGAGGTTGATTGAAAGCCCAAGATACGACGCCGGGCTCATTCCGACACGGATAGTATCCACGTATAACATCAATGATAGACAAAATGTTTCATGATAAAGCTTAAGGTTGAATCGAAGTGACTTGTCGCGTCAACCGGGTAAAACGCCGGCCGAAAATCTCCGCAAACTTGAGCCCAGAAACCGGGCCGCTTCCCTCGCCTGCTGCCAGCACGAGCGTTCCGCAGCGCAGCAAATCGCGCTAAATCGGACCGATGGGAACAGACGCACCAGACATGACGGCCGGACTTGCCGCCGTCGGCGGCGGTGGCAGCCAATCCATCGCTGCGGCCGACGACCGCCGCTTTTTCCGCTTTCTCATGATCGCTGTTCTGCTGCATGCGCTGCTGCTCGTGCGGGTCAACACCGGCGAACCGCGGCGGCTGGGCGCCGAAGGCGGCGCCGACGACGCCATCAGCGTCTCGATCATCACCGAACAAGATCTCCGCGGCGACGCCACCGTCGCCGATACCGCAGCCGGCGTGCCAGCCCCTCCCCCATCGCCGTCCGCGCAAAAGGAAACACCGCCCCCTGCACCTCCCGTCGAACAATCCAAGCCTGCCGAACAGCCCGCCGCAGCTCCTCCCCCACCGCCCCCTGCCGCTGCCGCTGAGACACCGCCCGCCGAAACTCCGGCGCCTCAGGCATCGCTGCGCCCCACGCTGCCCGACGAGGCTATCGAAGAAGCCCCAAAGCAGGCCGAACCAAAGCCCTCCCAGGAAAAGACCGAGCAGCAAAAGCCCGCCGAAACGCCCGCCAAAAAGGCCGAATTGATCGACGACACCGCCAAGCTTCTTGAATTGCCCGATCCCGCACAACTGAAGAAGCAGGCCGAAAAGCCCGCAGAAGCCAAACCGAAGACACCAACTCCGCAGAAGCCCGCACCGAAGAAGACGGAAACCGCCAAACTCGACCTCACGCCACCGGCCGTGTTTCAAGCCCCCGTCGGCGGCGGTGGAGCAGGTCTTCAGCGCCCCGCCGGGATCACGCGCTCGGGAGAGAACGACGACTTCGCGCGCGGCGTTATCCGCGCCCTGCAGACGACCATGCCGCAACTCCGAAATACCTTCGGCCGCGTCACCGTCCGCATCGAACTCGATATGAAAGGCAACCTCGTCCGCACCACGGTTCTCAGACCGTCCAACATCGCCGGCCTCGACCAGAGCGTCGTTTTCGCCACCAAGCAATCGAGCTTTCCGTTCCCGCCACACAACGCGGTGTCGGCCGATCTCGTCTTCTTCGTCAGCTACATTTATCGATGAGCTAGTCCGCGCCAATGCAGCGCTGATACCGGTTCGACCAGTAGAGCCGACCTGTGCGGACGGCGAGCCGCCGCAACTGCTCGCAACTGATCGCATTCTCTGCTGGCTTATCGAAGAAACGCGCCGGATCGCCTCCCGCCCCCGGCGCCTTCGGCACGACCCGGGAACTGTCCGGTGAGCGCCGCAGCTGGCGATCGGGAACGTAACGCCGCGACCGGTCGATCCGGTTGTCATTGGGAACCCGCGGTAAAACCGTCGTATCGCTCCCAAATGATCGTGGAGCCGGCGTCGGTGGCCCATCGGCAGGCCGGCTGTCGAACGGCCGTGGCACGGCCTGAGCAAAAATCAACGGGCGCTCGATCGCGCCCGCGTCCTGGAGAGGTCCCGCGCTCAGACCAACAACCGCCAAAATCAACGCGCGCCAAGTCTTACTAATCATTTCGCCTCGATCGCTTACCGGGCGCACCCGAATGAAGCCTGGATCCACCCTTGCGAAAGCATGACCGCAACAATGGCCGTCCAATTCGTCAGCAGTCCCCTTGACGTGACGCAGACTTCCATGATGCTACGCGCCCGGAGCGGGTTTCGTTTCCAATTCTTCGCCACTGATTTTTTGACGGGGGTTTTGCCGTGAGTGATGGCCTGCATCCGATGGCGCCGCATCATCTGCCATCCTTCATCAGCGGACCCAGCGAAGGCGACCCCCTTTACGTCATTGTTACCCTGATTGTCCTCGCGGGCGTCGTTGGCCTTGGCGTTCTGTTCTTCACGCTGCATTCGCTGCCCGAACGCATGGGCCACAAAAAACTACAGTTCGAGATCGTTGCCGTGCTTGGCCTGCTCTCGCTCTTCACCCACATTCACGCATTTTGGGTCGCAGCGCTCCTCCTCGCCCTCATCGATCTGCCCGATTTCGTCTCACCGCTGAAGCGCATGGCCGCCGCTCTGGAAAAACTGACCGGCATCCCTCCGTCCGAGGACGCGCCTACCGATGCCGATGGCGATCACGACGCCCCGCCAAAAGCAGCGCCCGAACCGCCCCCGGTCGCCCTCGCACCCGCCGCCACACCGTCGACGGGAGCCTGAGCCATGCTGGAAATTCTCATCTGCTCCCTGTTCACGATCCTGCCCGACTATCTCTACCGCCACTACTATCAAGGCAAACGCTTCGGCCACGAAATTACGCTCTATTCCGTCTGGTACGAACTGCGCTGGGGCATCACCGGCTGCATTCTGCTGACCGTCCTGCTCATCACGATCATCTTCTATAATCACCCCTCCACATCCAACGCACTGATGTTCTACCGCACCATTCCGATCCTTCCCGAAACGCCGGGCCGGGTCGAAGAGGTGTTCGTGCCCGTGACCGGCGAGGTGAAGCAGGGCCAGAAGCTCTTCAAGCTCGACAGCGCCAAGCAGGAAGCCGCCCTCGAAACCGCCAAGCGCCGCGTCGCCGAAATCGATGCTCAGATGGAGATGGCTAAAGCCGACATCGCCGCCGCGAATGGCCAGATCAAGGAAGCACAAGGCGCGCTGCAGCAAGCCCTCGACGATCTGCGCACCAAGCAAGAACTTGCCCAACGCAATGCCGGCGTCGTCGCCACCCGAGAGCTGGAAAAGCTCCAGGTCACCGTCGACGCCCGCGAAGGCCAACTTGCCGCCGCCAAGGCTGGCCTCCAAGCCGCTGAAACCAAGATCTCAACCCTGCTGCCTGCTCAAAAGGAAAGCGCTAAAGCCGCCCTCGACCAGGCGCAAGTCGACCTCGACAAGACAGTCATCTACTCAGGCGTCGACGGCCGTGTGGAACAGTTCGTTTTGAAACCCGGCGATTTCGTCAGTTCGATCATGCGCCCGGCAGGCATCATCATTCCCAAGAGCATCGGCCGCCGCCAGCTCCACGCCGGTTTCGGTCAGATCGAAGCGCAGGTCATGAAGGTCGGCATGGCCGCCGAAGCGACCTGCATGTCGAAACCGCTGTCGATCATTCCCCTCGTTGTCGTCGACGTGCAGGACGTCATTGCATCCGGCCAGTTCCGTGCCGGTGAACAACTCGTCGACCTCCAGCAAGCGCGCGCTCCGGGCTCCATCACAGTTTATCTCGAACCGCTCTACGAAGGCGGCCTGAACGACGTCACGCCTGGCTCCAGCTGCATCGTAAACGCCTATTCCAGCAACCACGACCGCATTGAAACCGAACCCAGCTTCTTCAAGCGTCTGGCCCTGCATGCCATCGACACGGTCGGTATCGTCCATGCAGCCATCCTGCGTTCACAAGCCTTGCAAATGCCGGTGAAGGTTCTCGTCTTAAGCGGAGGTCACTGACGCGCGCCGCTAGCCCCGCGCTCCAAGGCGCGAAACACCAGCCAGCCCAGCGTTGCCCAAGCAGCCCCCAAAGCCCAGCCGGCCAAAACGTCGGATGGCCAATGCACGCCCAGATAAACCCGGCTCATGCCAACAAGCAGAGTGAGAAGAACCGCAAACGCCAGTACGAAAAACTTGATCCGGCGGCTCTCCTGGACCAGCGCGATCATCGCGCCCAACGTCAAGAAGATCACCGCCGACGACAGCGCATGACCGCTGGGAAATGAGTGTGTAAAAACCTCCGCCCCATGCGGCACGAGATCTGGCCGCGGTCGGGCGAAACCCAATTTCGCAAACGTGCTGAGCAGCGCGCCCGCCGCGGTCCAACCCAACACGGCAATCGCTTTGCGTGGCCGGTTGGACAGATAAAGATACCCCGATACGGCGACCACGATGAGCGCCAAAACCGACGTCGAGCCGAGCGCGGTCAGATCCCGCACCACCTCCTCGAACCACACCGGCCCTAACGGATCGGACAAATCGGCCGGATTGCGCAACCAAAGCAGCAAAGCTTCGTCGGCCCCGCGAAAGCCCCCGTTCAAGACCATCCCCGCGATGAGCAAAAACACGAAAACCCCCGCCGCCGCGCCACCGAGGCCAAGCAGCACCTCCGCTTCCACCGGCCACCGCTCGCGCCCTTGGGGCGCGCTCTCATGAGCGGGCAAGGACGGCGTCGTTGGATCGTTGAGCATCGGCAGGACTTTCCGTGACGGGAACGAGAACCTTCAGGGCCCGAGGGCGAATCTTATACCGCAGCGGCATCTCCACGATGTCCAATTCCCCATCGTTGGAAACCCGCAACCGCGACCGGCGCGCGGACACATCGATCTCATGCGCCTCAATGTGCACGATATTGGGATCGGACCGGAACCGGCCGAGCATCGCCCGGACAATCGCCCGCGCCAGCGCCCATCCCGAGGGATGCTGCGAGATATAGGCCGCCAGCACGCCGTCGCTCAGCGTTTCCTTCTGCAGCATCAGGCTCGCGTTTTCCAGATACCGGTTGTTGGACACCGCCATCGACAACACCCGGACCCGCATCCGCGACTGCCCGTGATCGATGTCGACATCCATACGCCGCCGGCTCTTGAGAATTTCTATGACCGCCGTACTGTACCCGCGCATCCGCTCAATGAACGGCCGACCGCGCACCGCCTGCCGGTACTGCGAATAAATGACCGTCAGTCCCAACAGCGAATTGTTGAGAAAGATACGCCCGTTGACCTCGCCCACGTCGATCGCCTCCACGCGGGCGTTCGCCAAGGCTGCCGCGGCCGCATGCACCTCCAAGGGGATCTTCAAATCCCGCGCCAACCGGTTCAGCGTGCCGAGCGGAAGAATGCCCAGCGGCACATCCGTGCCCATGAGCTTGATGGCGCCCGTCCGCACCGTCCCATCGCCACCGCCGATGATCAACGCCTGACAGCCCTGCGCCAAGGCGCGATCGATGGTCGGCACCAGATCGTCCGGCGAGATGAGATGCAAAGTCACCTCATGCCCATGCGCCCGGAAGGCGGCCAAAATTTCCTGCTGTAACGAACCGCTCTCCCAATCGAGCACCGTCCCAGCGCGCTTGTTCACAACAACATGGAATTTCATAACGGGCTGAACGCTATTCCGGGTCCTGCGGTTCCACCATTGGCCCGCCATCACCGCTACATGTGACGGCGTTTTCCAACCGCAACCCCTTGAAACTCTGGGGGTGAGCGTGCATAGCGCTCGCCAGAGCGAGAGCACACCCGAGCGAGAAGGATTGTCACATGCCCATGTCCGCTGCCGAAATCGAACGCCGGATCAAGGCCAAGTTGCCCGACGCCGAGGTGCGTCTGACCGATCTCGCCGGTGACAACGACCACTGGGCTGCCCACGTGGTCTCATCGGCCTTTAAAGGGCTCCCGCGCGTGCGCCAGCACCAGTTGGTGTACGACGCCTTCGGCGGCCAGATGGGCAACGTTCTGCACGCCCTGCAGTTGACGACCGCCGCCCCGCCGGATTAGCGCCGGCTCGGCAGCCTAACCGTTGCCATAGCGTGCCATTGACTTTCCATCATGCCGCCCCCCATCTAACCGCAAAGACCGGTCAGGAAGCTACATCCGGCCCCGTCAGGAGATCTCACGATGAGCGACAAAGACATTCACGCCTGGATCAAGGAAACCATCGATAGCAACGACGTCGTGCTCTTCATGAAGGGCAACGCGCGCTTCCCCCAGTGCGGCTTCTCCGCCACCGCCACCAAGATCCTTCAGCACCTCGGCGTCCCCTTCAAGGATGTGAACGTGCTCGATGATCAGGGCATCCGGGAGGGCATCAAGAGCTTCTCCAACTGGCCGACAATCCCCCAGCTCTACGTCAAGGGCGAGTTCGTTGGCGGCTGCGATATCATGCGCGAAATGTTCGAGGCCGGCGAACTGCACGACCTCATCTGCGAGAAGGGCATCGCTCACCAGCATCACCACGGGTAATCAAGCCCCCTTTTCGCCACGACTGAGACCGATAGGATAGCCCCGGACGCCGCAACGGCGGGCCGGGGCTTTCTTTGGGCACAAGAGCAGGCGGAACCATGCGGCTCGGCGGTCGGCGCTTCTTGTTGAGCTTCGCCATCATCGGCGCCGCCGTGTGTCTGGCGCTGGGCATCTCCCTGCCCATCATCCGGCTCACCAAATACGTCTTCTGGTCCACCGAACACTCGTTGCTCTCCACCGTCGAAGTTCTCATCCGCGATGGTCAGGTGTTTCTCGGCTTCACGGTCCTCATCTTCTCAATCGTATTGCCAGTCCTGAAGCTCCTCTACCTTCTCTTGATCTCCACCCTGCCCGCCGCCGAACTCGTCCGCCAGCATCGTCGCTTGCGCGCACTCGAGTGGCTCGGCAAATGGTCCATGCACGACGTGCTTGTGCTCTCGCTAACGATCTTCTTCATCAAGGCCCAAGGGCTCTATGACGCCGCCAGCCTCGCCGGCGTTTACTTCTTCACCGCAGCCGTCGTCTTGATGATTTTATCCTACGCGTGGCTGCGCAACGAAGGCATCGCCGCCACGGTAATGCCCGAACCCGAGCCACCCAGCCGCGTCTCGCCGTTCCGCAACTTCGTGCTGTCGTTCCTCATCATCGTTGCAACGGTCTCCTTCGCGCTGGGCATCATCCTGCCGTCGATCCGCTTCACCACCATCTACGTCTGGACCAACGAGCACTCGATCGGCACCATCATCTGGGCACTTTGGGACCAGGACGAAGTCTTCCTGTGCGTCGTGCTGTTCCTGTTCTCGATCCTCTTTCCATTCCTGAAACTGCTCTACTTGCTCACCCTCGTCGCCTCGCCCGACATCCCGCCCGAATTTCGCAAGAAGTCGATCGCCACCATGGAATGGCTCGGCCGCTACTCCATGACCGACGTCATGGTGCTGGCCCTCATGATTTTCTATGTGAACTCGTCCGGCTACACCGAAGCCCGCGTGCTGCCCGGCGTCTATTTCTTTGCCGCCAGCGCGCTGATCACCATGCTCGCTTATGGCTGGGCCAACACGGTGCCCGCCCGCCGGGCGGGCGGCTATCCGAGCACCCTGCCCACGTCCCCCGGCGCTGCTCCCGAACCCCAGCCGATCCCCGGCGCACCCGTGCCGCTCTCGACCCACCCCGCGCGCCGCTGGCGGACGTGAGGAAGGCTAGACCCAAAGGAACGCTGCCGCGATCGCGGCCAGCCCCAGAACAATGAAGATCAGCCCCGCGATAGTGACGAAGCGGGCAATGAAAAACCGCGCCCCGTGCTTCACCGCTGTCCGCGCATGCCCCATGCGCGCCGCATCCGCGCGGATATCGGCCAACTGCTCGTCGACCACGCGCCCCAGTTCGTCCCGCGCGCCCGTCGTGCTCCCCGTCTTCGCCATCCGCCACGCGGCATCGACCGCGATCCCAGCAGCATCATAGCGCGACGCCCAGCGCATCAAGAGCAGGCCGATCAGCACCAACACGCCGCCGGCCGCGATCCACATGGGGTTTTGCATCCGAACCATCCCTCCAAACGAAAACGGCCGGGCGATGGGCCCGGCCGTTTCCAAATAGCAAATCGAAGCCGTTTAGCGCGAGTAGAACTCGACCACGAGGTTCGGTTCCATCACGACCGGATACGGCACGTCCGCCAGACCCGGAATGCGCGCCAGCTTGGCGGTCATCTTCGAGTGATCGGTATCGACGTAGTCGGGCACATCACGCTCGGAGCTCTTGATGGCTTCCAAGAGCAGCGGCAGTTGGCGCGAGGCTTCCTTGACCTCAACCACATCGCCGATGCGCAGACGGTAGGACGGGATCGTGACGCGGCGGCCGTTCACCGACACATGGCCGTGGCTCACGAACTGGCGGGCGGCAAACACCGTCGGGACGAACTTGGCGCGATAGACGACGGCGTCGAGACGGCGCTCGAGCAGGCCGATCAGCTGTTCCGACGTCGAACCCTTGAGGCGCGTTGCTTCCTTGAACAAGCGCAGGAACTGGCGCTCGGAGATGTTGCCGTAATAGCCGCGCAGCTTCTGCTTGGCCTTGAGCTGCTGGCCGAAGTCCGACAGCTTCGAGACGCGGCGCTCGCCATGCTGGCCGGGACGGCTCTCGCGCTTGTTGAGCGGGCTCTTCGGACGGCCCCAGATGTTTTCACCCAGGCGGCGGTCAATCTTATGCTTAGCGCTATGGCGCTTGGTCATGGTCGAGCACTCCATTGGTAAGTTGCAGACACAGCGCGACCAGCGCCGGATCCGGTTGGAGCGCCCCCTCCTCTGTCTAAGCCCCTGATTCTGGAGCTTTGACCGACAGGTCCCCGGCGTGACGGCCGGGCACCGCGGGTGCGCAAAACGAACGCGGGCCCCGAAGGCCCGCGTCGCAGACTGTGTCCTATGTGGAAACGGCCCGCCCGTCAACTGCGACCGAGGGCCGAACGCCGGTCCGTCACTGAGACTTCGGCACCACCGTCGTGGACCCCGTAGCCGCCGGAGCCGCAGCAGGGGCAGCCTTCGCCGCCGCCGGAGCAGCAGCTGGCGCCGCTCCACCTGCCGGCGCACCCGCGATCGGAGCGACGTTGACCTTGAAGTTCGGACCCGACTGCACATACGCCGTGATCGTATCCTGCACCTTTTTGCGTTCCTCATCCGTGCAGGTCTTCTGCGTAGCCTTGCCGTCGTCGACGACGACTTCCTTGTCGCCTTCGTTCTCAACCACCCGGATCCGGCCCGTCAGCAGCATCACGGTCGTGAGGTGCAGCTGGTTGATGTAAACCAGCTGCTGATCCGACCAGCTCTTCTTGTCTTCCTCACGCTTCATGAGCGAGCGGTGATTGATCACCTGATGGTCGGGCAAGCTGCAAATCTGCGCATGCGCCGAAAGGCGGCCCACGCGGATCACTTCGCGCGCCACGTCCATCGGCACCATCACGTCATCCCGCTTCTTTTTGTCGATGACGATGACCGTGCCGTCCTGCTTGGAGAACTGCTGCGGCGTTAGCGACCACGCATAATCCATGAACGAGCGAACCGACTTTTCGCTGAGCTCCTGCGCCACGGCCGGCTGAACTGCGCCAACAAGCGTTCCCGCCGCCGCGCATGCCCCGATCACCCCCGCCCAGACCGTCATTCGCATTTGAATTGCCCCTGTTTTTGTCTTTTGAGCCCAGACGGGCCCGTCCATCGATCCAGCCGCCCGCCCGGTTCCTCACCCGGCATCCGAACAGACGTTCCGCACGCACCGTTAGGGACCCCGCAAGACCCTCTAATCGGCGCCATCCGGACTGGCGGCCAGTGACGTTTTCCCGGGCATCGCTCGGCTCAAAACTTGGCCAGAACAAGGCGGCGTTTGTGGATCACTTTCGGCCCTGTCCCTTGGGGCGCACCAGAGTGGCAACAATGCCACGCAGGGTTTTCACCTCTTGGCCGGTCGGCTCGGCCCGCACGAACATTGTCCGCAAGTTATTGACGACAGAAGGACGTTTGTCGGGCGACGAAAAGAAACCCTGGGCCTCCAACTCCCGCTCCAAATGCTCGAAAAACGCAAAAAGCTCCTCCCGCGTCGCCGGCGCCTGATCGTTAAGATAAAGACCAGATGACAGCGGCTGCTCAAACGTCGTCACCCGCCCAAGCGTCGCCTGCCCCGAACTGCGCATCCATTCGTAGCCGAGAATCAAAACCGCCTGCGCCAGGTTCAGCGAGGCAAAGCGACTATTCACCGGGATCATGACGACCGCGTCCGCCCGCGCCACCTCGTGCGTCTCGAGACCGTTCCGCTCCCGCCCAAAGATCACCCCGCACCGTTGCCCTTCCCCGATCCGGCGGCGCATCTCCGCCACGGCCTGCTCCGGCGTCAGAACCGGCTTCCTCAAATCCCGCTGCCGCGCCGTCGTCGCGCAAACCCAATTCAGATCGCCAAGCGCCGCATCGAACGTGTCATAGGCCGCTGCGTCGTCGATGACGTAATTGGCCCCCGATGCCGCAATCCGCGCCTTCTCGTTCGGCCATCCGTCGCGGGGATCGACAAGCCGCAAATCATCCAGCCCGAAATTCGCGCACGCGCGCGCCACCATGCCGATGTTGTCGGGCAACTGCGGTTCGATGAGAATGACCGACGGCGTCGTCCCCGGCGGCGCAATCGCGTTGCCGCGAATGTGCGCCCGCCGGATGCCGTGCCTAAGCTTTCGCAATACGCGCCGCGCCCAGAACCAGTAATTCTCCCCCGACCAAGTCTTCTCCAGCGCCGCCAGCGCCGGCGTGGTGAGCCGCCCGGTCCCCGAGCCCTTCAATCGCACCGACCCGTCGCCGACCACAATCTCCTCGTGCCGCGCGATGAAATCGTCGAGCGTCGCGATCCCCTCCGCCTCCGTCCGCCGCTTGCATCCCGGACACGTCACCTGATCCGCCTCACAGCGCAATTCCGCGCAATAGGTCAGCACCGGCTCCAGCGTCGCCCGGTCGAGCCCCGGCATGGCCAGCGCCGCCAACCCCGCATCGAGCGTCTTCTCGTGGCAAGCATGCACGATGGCGCCGACCGGCACGCCCTGAACGCACGGGGCCCCGTCGGCAATTTCGATCTGCATGACCATCCTTCCACATGACGCTGCGGGCCCCGCCCGCCGCTGGCCCGGCTATAGCGAAGCCTCGCGCGCCCGCCAACCGCTCTGACGCGCGCGCGGGCGCTCGCCATTTCGTCCGGGTGCGGCCCGCCGCCCCTTGGCGTCCGTCATCTACCGCCCTATGGTGCGCCGCATCATTCCCTTCCAAATCAACGAGACAGCAGGCAGAGCCCTATGACGAAGATCAAGGTGACCGGCACCGTCGTGGAACTCGACGGCGACGAGATGACCCGCATCATCTGGCAACTCATCAAGGACAAGCTGATCCACCCCTACCTCGACGTGAACCTCGAATATTACGACCTCTCCGTCGAGAACCGCGACAAGACCTCCGATCAGGTCACGATCGATAGCGCGCACGCCATCAAGAAGCACGGCGTCGGCGTCAAGTGCGCCACCATCACGCCCGACGAAGCCCGCGTGAAGGAATTCAACCTGAAGGAAATGTGGAAGTCGCCCAACGGCACCATCCGCAACATCTTGGGCGGCGTCATCTTCCGCGAGCCCATCATCTGTAAGAACGTGCCGCGCCTCGTGCCGGGCTGGACGCAGCCGATCATCGTCGGCCGCCACGCCTTCGGCGACCAATATAAGGCGACCGACTTCAAGTTCCCGGGCAAGGGCACGCTGACAATCAAGTTCGTCGGCGAAGACGGTAAAGTCATCGAAAAGGAAGTCTTCAAAGCCCCCGGCGCCGGCGTCGCCATGGCCATGTATAACTTGGACGAGAGCATCCGCGAATTCGCCCGCGCCTCCCTCAACTACGGTCTCAACCGCAACTACCCCGTTTACCTCTCGACGAAGAACACCATCCTCAAAGCCTACGACGGCCGCTTCAAGGATATCTTCCAAGAAGTCTACGAGGCCGAGTTCAAAGCCGAGTTCGAAAAGCGCAAACTGGTCTATGAGCATCGCCTCATCGACGACATGGTTGCCTCCGCCTTAAAGTGGTCGGGCGGCTACATCTGGGCCTGCAAGAACTACGACGGCGACGTACAGTCCGATACCGTCGCGCAAGGCTTCGGCTCGCTCGGCCTCATGACGTCGGTGCTGATCACGCCCGACGGCAAAACCATGGAAGCCGAAGCCGCCCACGGCACCGTCACGCGCCACTACCGTGAGCACCAGAAGGGCAAGGAAACGTCCACCAACGCCATCGCCTCGATCTTCGCCTGGACCCGCGGCCTCATCCACCGCGCCAAGCTCGACGACAACGCCGACCTGAAGCGCTTCGCCGAAACGCTCGAAAAAGTCTGCGTCGACACTGTCGAGTCCGGCTTCATGACCAAGGATCTCGCCCTCCTCGTCGGCCCCGACCAGAAATGGCTCTCCACCACCGGCTTCCTCGATAAAGTCGACGCCAACCTCAAGAAAGCAATGACGGGTTGAGCAGCAATGACTACTCGCAAAATAGCTAGTCCCATGGACGACGAAGAGTTTCTAGCGCTTTTTGGGTATAAGGCACCGATGGATGCAGTATCCCTCGTGGACCACGATCCTGAAGTCGTCGCCAGCTTAAAAGAGCTTTTTGGCGAGGCAGGACATTTGTTTGAATGCCATGCTGATGGAACATGGGCAGGTCCCGATGGTCACAAAGATCGGCTGGCTCTGCGCTTGTGCGAAATTCTTAGGACACGTCCAAACTTGGCCCACCGCCTAATCAAGACAGATAACCGCGTTGTTAAGATGATCACCTACCGCGCCTTGGAGATCACTAAGGAAACTTGAATAGCGGCAGAGCAGCACAAGTTCAAACCGATTGTATTCGCGGTTGGGGTATCGATACTTGGCTGGAAAATTATACCTAGTGAAAGCGATGACAGCGTGAGCGATCCCGCCACGATCGAACACACCGCAGACCGTCTGCTGGCGGCGGCCTACAAAGCCCCGCCAGCAGAGATCTTCGACCAGCCCGACACCGTCTTCGCCGACGAAGACACCAAGCTATCAATTGCCAAGGACGCGGCTGATCTTCTCGTCCGCACGCGCCTCGCCAAGTTCGCCGATGATAGCCGCACGCAAATCACACTCACCAACGCCGGCCGCTATTGGGCGCTGCACGGCGGCTACCTCGCCTACCTGAAAGACGACAGCGCCACACCCTCGGGCGGCGGCGGACGCCAGCGCAATCCCGAAATGGAAGCGCTCCGCTCCGAATACATGAAACTCCGCCTCAACACCTTCTGGTGGAGCTTTGGCCTCTCCATCGCCGGCTTCGTGATGTCCCTCGTCTCCGTCGCCATCGCCGTCTTCTACGGCGCCCGCCTCTTGCCTTAAGTGCGGTGGCGGCCTTTTTCGGTGCCTATTGCAGCTGGCGCCTTACATCGACAGACTTAAAGCGGAGGCTGATCAGCGATGCTCAAAACCATTCTGAAGCTGTTGGGACTTGCTGGCTTTGCCGGAACGGCTGCCGCCGCACCGGGCGATGCGCCCCCGTACGCAAATCTGTTTACCCGCGCCTTCGAACCGGATTTCACCATCGAGGTGGAAGAGGACGCAGGCGGCGAAGGCCCCGTGCGAAATCGCTACACCTTCCACACCCAGAGTGCCGGCGATCTCATTGTTTCCACAGGCCGCATCGCCGCCGCCGATCCATTCGTCAATCTCACCGAAACACTCCCCTTCGTCACCCCGGTACCCAATGGCCGCTTCCCCGTCACACTCTCGGTCGCGAAAATTGGGAATGAGCACTACCGCGTGGCCTTGGCGCGCGTTCTCTTTTCGAATGAACCAGCCGTGCGCTGGCAAATGGCTCTCAAAAATGGTCAGGATCCCGCGACACTAAAGCCGGACGAAATCTTTGGCTACCCCGTCGACGCAGGCACCGGCTCCTTCTTTGACCCCGCCGCTGCCGTCGAGGCCAAAGCCCTCACGGATCGAAACCCCAACGCCTGGGAAGGCTGGCAAACGCGTGGCGAAGCAAACGGTGCCAGCATCGAAAACTTCGGATCGTTTCTTCTGAATGAGCCATTCGGAAACGCGAACGTCGTCATGTTTCATTCGGGCTGGGGCGACGGCTACTATCCGTCGTATTTCGGCTACGACGCGAGTGGCAAGGTCACCGCACTGGTCACGGACTTCGGTACGCACGATTGGAGCCGCTCTAAATTCTAACCCCGGGACGCCGCCCTGAGCGCGGTTGCAGCGTTTGTCGCGGCCTATTGCAGCGGGCCCCTTGCATCGACACATAAGCGGCGAACGAAGCTCTCACACATGAAGGAGGCACGATGCGCACGATTCAGAGCGTCCTCGACGCCCCACGCCCGCACTGGGTTGGCGACGGTTTCCCCGTCCGGTCTCTGCTGTCCCACCACGCCCACGGCGCGGCGATCGACCCGTTCCTGCTGCTCGACTATGCCGGACCGCACAGCTTCAAGCCGGCGGCCACCCCGCGCGGCGTCGGCGAACATCCCCACCGCGGCTTCGAAACGGTGACCATTGTCTACGAAGGCGAGTTGGAGCACCGCGACTCCACGGGTGCCGGCGGCAAGATCGGTCCAGGCGACGTCCAGTGGATGACGGCGGCGTCCGGCCTTGTCCATCAGGAGTATCACTCGGGCGACTTCACCGCGAAGGGTGGCACATTCGAGGTCGTGCAACTGTGGGTAAACCTGCCCGCCAACGACAAGATGCACCCGCCCGGCTACCAGACCCTAATGGCAGGCGACTTCCCCGTCGCGCAGTTGCCCGATGGAGCTGGAACCGTGCGCGTCATCGCCGGCGACTACGAGGGGCACAAAGGTCCCGCAAAGACCTTCACGCCGCTCGACATGTGGGATGTGCGCTTGTTTGCGGGCAAGCACGCGCAGTTTTCTTTGCCGGAAGGGCACACGCTCGCCCTTGCGGTGTTGTCGGGAACCATCCTCGTCAACGACGAAGAGATCGCGCGCGAAGCCCAAGTCGTCGTCTTATCGCGTGACGGCGGGGCCATCCGGATCGAGGCAAATAACGACGCCAAGGTCCTGCTGCTCTCTGGTGCCCCCATCAACGAACCGGTCGCCGCTTACGGCCCGTTCGTGATGAACACCGACGCAGAGATCCGCCAAGCCGTTGCTGACTTCAACGCCGGCAAGTTCGGCGTGATGACGGTCTGACCTAAGGCACTCAAAAGCGGCGGCGATCACAAGACGCCGCCGCCATCCCATTCAAACCCGGCCACAAAGGTTGCAGCCACACAACAAAGACCCCTTCCTCATCCCCCGTTGACGCTGTGACCCGGCTCTCCATGTCAGCGCCGCAGAGGCGTGCTACTCAGCACGCGCAACATCGAGCCCAACATCCCCATGCCCTTCCGCCTTAACATCCTCGCGCTTTGCCTGCTCTGCGCCACCGCGCTGGGCGCAGCTCCCGTTCACGCCGCCGAACCCCTGCACGCGCCCTACTTCACCCGCGCCTTCTCACCCGACTTTGTCGCCTCCGCCGACGACAGCCTGCCCGGCGAAAAACCGCGCCCGGTGAAAGTCTATTTCCGCGTCACCGATCTCGCAAAGATCAAAGTCACATCCGGCAAGATCGTCGCCGCCGATCCGTTCGTCAGCACCGACCAGCAGCCTCTCGCACTCGACGTGCCTCCCGGGGAATACCCTGTCCGCCTCGCCATCCTTGAAGGCTCCATGGGCCGCGGCCGCGTCGCCTTCGCTCGCGTCGACATCACCGAACGTCCTGTCGTCCGATGGGAATCCGCCAAACCCGTCGACATGCAGCGCGATGCGGAAAACCCGGACGGCACATGGGGCGTCACCGTCGATAGCGGCGTCGCAGCCTTCTTCGACCAGGATGCAGGCCGCGCCACCAGCGAGGCTGTCGCCGCCGATGAAACCTTCTTCGACAGCTGGCTCGAACGCGGCCAGAACGCTGGCTACAAAGACAAAGGGGCCAGCGGTGCGTTTCGGCTCGCAGCCGACATCGGCCCCGGCAATGTCATCGCCTTTGATACCGGCTGGGGCGAAGGCGCCTACACGGTCTACGCCGGCTACGATGCGGACCAAAAACTGACGGCCCTACTGATAGACTTCGACATCCTCGACTGGTCCAAGGTCACAGACTTGCCACCGGACCAGCGTCCGAAGGATCCCGCCCCGGTGACGCCGACACCACCTGCGGAACAAGCAGCCCCCGCACCCTAATTGGCAGCCGTGTCCCGCGACTTGGACCGCACACCATGGCTCTGTGTCCGTCCCGCCTTGCCGGCTGCCGACTGCAAGGCCGCCCGGAACTCGTCGCGCTTTACGTGGATCGACGCGATCACCGGCCCCGTTGGCACGCCAAGGTCCACGAGTGCTGCTTCTGACAATTGCAGGCTCGCTTCGATCGTCTCCGGCACCGCGTCCGAAACACCGATCTCGTAGAGATAGCGCGCATGATCCGCATCCCGCGCACGTGCCACGATCGTGATCGAAGAACTGAGCCCCCGTATCGTCCTGACGATGTCGTCCGTCGCCTCCCAGTCGTGGATCGTGATGATCACGGCCTTCGCCCGGGCCAATCCGCACCGCTGGAGGAAGTTCGTGTTCAAGGCATCGCCATAGTAAATCGGGCGGCTATCCTTGCGCCCCTCCGACACCAGATCAGGCCGCTTCTCAGTGATGACATGGGTAACGTTGTGCACGTTGAGCATGTCTGAGACGAGCGCGCCCACGCGCCCATATCCAATCACCATTGCCGTCACGCTCTCTTGCGGTTCGGGCAATGCCGTCAACGCGGGATCCGTCGGCACACTCACCGGCACCGGGAACATCGATTGAGCGAACCTGTCGAGCAACGGAATGAGTGCCATCGACAACGAAGTCAGGGCCAGGACATACGCCGTCACATCCGGTTCGATAATCTTTGATGCCGCCGCTAGCCCCAGTACAATGAAGGCAAATTCACCGCCCGGCCCGAGCAACGCCGCCGTCCGCCCCGCCACAACACCGCTGAATCCATAGGCCCGCACGACGCCCGCCACGATGACGCCTTTGAGGACCAGAAGCGCAACAAGACCCAGCAGCACCGACACCGGGTTATTGATGATCACGCTGAGATCGAGTCCCGCACCAACCGTAAAGAAGAAGCATCCCAAAAGGAGCCCCTTCACCGGCTCGATCGTCGCCTCGATCGCCCGCCGGAACTCCGTCTCCGCAAGCAGCAATCCGGCTACGAACGCACCCAGCGCCATCGAAAGGCCCGCCGCAGCCGTCACGATCCCCGAACCCGCCGCCACGAGAAGCACCGCCGCAACGAAGAGATCGCCGCTCTCGGCATTGGCAACAAGCCGGAACAGAGGCCGCAGCACGAGATAGCCCACCACAACGATAATTCCGATCGCCACCATGGCTTGCGCGACGGCCTGCGCGATACTGATCCAAAGTGCCCCACCGTTACCGGGCGCCAGCGCTGGCACGAGCATCAACAGCGGAATAACGGCAAGGTCCTGCATCAGCAGGATGGAGAAGCTCGTACGCCCCGTTCCCAGCGACAAGCGGTTCTGCTGCGACAGCAATTCCACCACGATCGCCGTCGACGAGAGCGCCAGAGAAGACCCGATAATCAGCGCCGCCGCCGGCCCCTGCCCCAGCAGGGCCGCCACAGTGCCGAGCGCCACCGCACTCAGAAAAATCTGCAGCGACCCCATACCGAACACGAGCCGCCGCATGATCCACAAGCGCTGCGGCGCCAGTTCAAGCCCGATGATGAAAAGAAGAAAGGCGACGCCCAGTTCGCCGACGAGTGCCAGATTTTCCGGATTGGAGATCGTGAACCATTCCGCGGCCGGAAAAGACCCAGTCAAGGCGCCCATCATATGGGGCCCGAGCAGCATGCCGGTCAGCAGATAGCCCAGAACTGGGCTGATGCGGACGCGTTGCAGTAGCGGAATGGCGATAGCGGCCGTCGCCAGGATCACCATGCCGTCTTTATAAGCCGTGATGTCGTGCGCCGCCCCGGCCATTCACCCCGCCTCGCTGCTTTCCCTATGGAAAAGCACTGTCGGGCTTCTCAGCCGTCAACGCAACCCACCATCATGCCAGAGCCGCGAGGCCTGTGGACGGCAAAGCTACCGGCCCTCATCGTCGACCTTCTTAAACCGCGCCGCCGCCTGCTCCGTGAATGATGCGCACGGTTTCTCACCAGCGTTGCACAGCACGGCTGTGTCCATCGCCTTGGTGCGGCACGCCACCGCCGGATGCGCGGTCGTGTTCGGCAGTGCGATCACCCACAGCGACCCGTCGCGGCTGTCGCGCTTCACAAACATCTTGTTATCGCCGTAAACCTTTTCGACCCCGTCCTCATACATCCGCAACATGATGTCGACCATCTCCGGCTTCGAGCCACAGATGTCAGCCGGTTTCTCAGCTGATGCCGGAACGGAAAATGCGATCAGCGCACCGGCGGCCACGAGGCTTGCGAAAGATTTGGTCACGAACAACTCCCGTTGGATGGCTTATTCTTGGTTCGGGCAACCCGCCCGCTCGCGTGCAGTCATACGATAGATCGTCAGCCGCCGATCAGAGCTTCCACGGCTGCCAGCGCCTCGTCCGCCATGGCCCCGTCCGGACCGCCGGCCTGCGCCATGTCCGGCCGCCCGCCGCCGCCCTTGCCGCCGGATTTCTCCGCCGCCGCCCGCACCAAGTCGACGGCGTTGAACCGCCCCGTCAAATCCGGCGTCACCGCCACGACGATCCCCAGCTTGCCGTCGGCCGACGCGTTGGCGATCGCCACGACGCCCGAGCCGACCTTAGCCCGTCCCTCGTCTGCCATCGCCTTCAAGTCCTTCATATCCACACCCGACACCGACAGCCGGAAGAAGTTTGTGTCACCCACCTTCCCCACGGGTGACGCGCCGCTGGCGCTTCCCCCGCCGCTGCCGCCAAGCGCGATCTGCTTCTTGGCATCCGCGAGTTGCTTCTCAAGCGCCTTGCGCTCCTCGACAATGGCCCGCAAGCGCTCGACCACATCATCCGGCCGTGTCTTCAAGATGGCGGCCACTTCACGCAACCGCTCGTCGGCCTCCGCCAGATAACTGCGCGCGCCGTCCGCCGTCAGCGCCTCGATGCGCCGCACGCCGGCCGAACTGGCACTCTCGCCCACGATCTTGACGAGACCGATATCGCCCGTGCGCCGCACGTGCGTACCGCCGCACAATTCCACCGACCACGCCTTGTTCGCGCCCGGCTGCGGCTCGCCCATGGAAACGACGCGCACTTCCTCGCCGTATTTTTCCCCGAACAGCGCCATCGCACCCGACGCCTTCGCATCGTCCAGCGCCATCAGCCGCGTCTCGACCGCCGAGTTCTGCAACACAAGCGCATTGGCCAGCGCCTCGACCTGCTTCACTTCCTCATGCGACATCGGCTTTTGATGTACGAAGTCGAAGCGTAGCCGGTCGGGTGAAACCAGCGACCCCTTCTGCGCCACGTGCTCGCCCAAGACCTGCCGCAGCGCCTCATGCAAGAGATGCGTCGCAGAATGGTTCGCCCGCGTCGCCGTCCGCCGCTGATGATCGACCTCGAGTTCGACCGCGTCACCCGCCTTGAACGAGCCGCTCTCGACAGTCCCCACGTGCACGAACAGATCGCCGAGTTTCTTCTGCGTATCGGTCACCCGGAACAGCGCGCCCTTTGGCCCCCGGATGACACCGCGATCCCCGACCTGACCGCCGCTCTCACCATAAAACGGCGTCTGGTTGAGGATCAGCGCGCCCTCTTCGCCAGCCTTCAGCCCCTTAGCTTCCTTGCCGCCGGTGACAATCGCCGCGACCACGCCTTCCGCGCTCTCAGTGTCGTACCCGAGGAACTCTGTGGCGCCCGTCTTTTCCTTGATCTCGAACCAGATCGTCTCGGTCGCCGCTTCCCCCGACCCCTTCCAGGCCCGGCGCGCGTCCTCCTTCTGCTTCTCCATCGACGTATTAAACGCCGCCGTGTCGACCGTAATCCCGCGCGGCTTCAGCGCATCTTCGGTCAGATCGAGCGGAAACCCGTACGTGTCATAGAGCTTGAACGCGACGTCGCCCGGGAACACAGCCCCCTTGCTCAGTTTCGACGACGCGTCTCCGAGCAGCTTCAGGCCGTTCTCCAGCGTCTTGCGGAACCGCGTCTCTTCGAGCTTCAACGTCTCGGTGATCAGCGCCTGCGCCCGCGACAGTTCCGGATAGGCATCACTCATCTGCCGCACCAGCGCCGGCACCAGCCTGTACATCAGCGGATCCTTGGCACCCAGAAGGTGCGCATGCCGCATCGCGCGCCGCATGATCCGGCGCAGCACATAACCCCGCCCTTCGTTCGAGGGGAGCACACCATCGGCAATCAGGAAGCTCGTCGAGCGCAGATGATCGGCGATCACCCGGTGCGAGAACCGCGCCTCGCCCTCGGCTGTGACACCCGTCGCATCGACGGACGCTGCAATCAGCGCTTTGAAGAGATCGGTATCGTAGTTGTCGTGCACGCCCTGCAGCACAGCCGAAATGCGTTCCAGCCCCATGCCCGTGTCGATCGAGGGCTTGGGAAGCGAAACCCGGTCACCCGGTCCACGCTGCTCATACTGCATGAATACGAGATTCCAGATCTCTATGAAGCGATCGCCATCCGCGTCCGCCGACCCTGGAGGCCCGCCGAATATGCCCTTCTTCCCGTCCGGATCGTGATCGTAAAAAATTTCCGAGCACGGCCCGCACGGCCCCGTGTCGCCCATCGCCCAGAAGTTGTCGGCAGTCGCAATGCGAATGATGCGGCTGTCGGCGAACCCCGTCAGCTTCTTCCAGATCCGGAACGCGTCGTCGTCGTCGTGATAGACCGTGACCATCAGGCGCTTCGGATCGAGACCGTAATCCTTGGTAATCAGGGTCCAGGCGAGTTCGATCGCCCGCTCTTTGAAATAGTCCCCGAAGGAGAAGTTGCCGAGCATCTCAAAGAACGTGTGATGCCGCGCGGTGTACCCGACGTTGTCCAGATCGTTGTGCTTGCCGCCCGCGCGAACGCACTTCTGCGACGAGGCCGCCGTCGAATAGGGCCGCGTCTCCTGACCCGTGAAGACGTTCTTGAATTGCACCATGCCGGCATTGGTGAACATCAGCGTCGGATCGTTCCGCGGCACCAGCGGCGACGACGCCACGACCTCATGGCCGTTGCGCTTGAAGTAGTCGAGAAACGCCGTTCTGATCTCGTTGACGCCGCTGCCGCTCATGGGGGTCCCAAACTTTCCGGATGTTCCTGCGCCGGGGGACGGCGGGCATCGGGGCGGCACATCCGCACCGTACCCCGCAGACCTCAAAACCCCACCGGCTAAGTAGAAGAGTCGGCCGGTTCTACCCGCCGCCCGCCGCCTTTGTCCAGAAACCCCGCCGCCGCAAGACACCCCAGGCGCAAAACGTCTCCATTCCGCTCCAAATCCGCTTAGAAACACAAACGGGGACCCTTGGGCCCCCGTCCGCTTACACCTGTCCTGGCCAACGCCTCAGCGCTTGGCCCGGGCCCCCTTCTTCGGGGTCTCCTCGACGTCCGGCAACACGCCGTCCTCGTCCGGGGTCTCCTCATCGGCCTCCCCGGCCTCGGGCTCCACCAACATCTTATCGACGATCAGCCCAGCATTCGCCCGCACAGCTGCCTCAATGGCGTTGGCCACCTTCGGATTGGTGCGCAGGAACTCCTTGGTGTTTTCACGGCCTTGCCCAATGCGCTCGCCGTTGTAAGACATCCACGCGCCTGACTTTTCGATGATGTTTGCCTTCACGCCCAGGTCGACGAGCTCGCCAACCTTCGAGATGCCCTCGCCATACATGATGTCGAATTCGACCTGCTTGAAAGGCGGCGCTACTTTGTTCTTCACGACCTTGACGCGGGTCTGGTTGCCGACCGGCTCGTCCTTGTCCTTGATCTGCCCGATGCGGCGGATATCGAGACGCACCGAGGCATAGAACTTCAGTGCATTGCCGCCCGTCGTCGTCTCCGGGTTGCCGAACATCACGCCGATCTTCATGCGGATCTGGTTGATGAAAATCACCATGCAGCCCGACTTCGAGATCGATGCCGTAAGCTTGCGCAGTGCCTGGCTCATCAAGCGCGCCTGCAGGCCGGGCAAACTATCGCCCATCTCACCTTCAAGTTCTGCTTTCGGCGTCAACGCCGCCACTGAGTCGATCACCAGCACATCCACGGCGCCGGAGCGCACCAGCGTATCGGCGATTTCCAACGCCTGCTCGCCCGTATCTGGCTGCGAGATCAGCAGATCCTGCACATTGACGCCCAACTTGCGGGCATAGACCGGATCGAGCGCGTGCTCCGCGTCAACGAATGCGCACGTCCCGCCCTTCTTCTGCGCTTCCGCAATCACATGCAGCGTCAGCGTTGTCTTGCCCGACGATTCCGGCCCGTAGATCTCAACGACGCGCCCCTTGGGCAAACCGCCGATCCCGAGCGCGATGTCGAGTCCCAGCGACCCTGTCGAAATGGCCTCCACGTCGATCGACTTGTCGTTGGTGCCCAATCGCATGATTGAGCCCTTGCCGAAGTTCTTGTCGATCTGCGCCAGGGCCGCTTCGAGCGCCTGCTTCTTGTCCATCTTAGCCGATCCCCCATCGATCACTTTCAAGTCGGGCTTGGTCGTCATCGGGCGCACCTTAGGGTTAAAGTTGCAGAGCTACAATTTACCAACTTTGTACCCTATTCGTTCTCACCAGTCAATCACGTTTTGTTCTCATCTGCCTATATCGATTCCATGGACTTAGCTACGCCCGGCCGCCCAACACTGACCCGCATCACACCGCCCCAAACATGCCCGTGCCCCGGGTTTGCCCCAGTGTCGGGTTAACGTTGCCTGATTCGATTTCCGTCGCAGGGGGGACCTATGGTCCGTGCCGGAGATCATCAACTCCAAGGGAGGAGACGGATACGCATGTCGGACCGCACCATGATCGATGTCGCAGGCAAGACCCTGCTCGTTCCACGCCTCGCCAAGCGCGCGCTGCAAATCCTGACCGCGATGGGCCTCACCGCCCTGCTCACGCTCGCCATCATTGCCGCCAACAGCATGCTGACCGCCAAGGGCGGATCGGCCGCCGGCTTCTCAACGTGGCTCGCCTTTATTCAGCGCCCCGAGGTGATCGGCACAATGCTGCTGACCGCCATCGTCACGGTGCTCTACCTGCACTGGGACAAACCGTCCTCGTCGGGCAATCGCCGCTAAGAACGGTGCGCCAAGAATCAAAAAAAACGCCCGGGAGACATCCCGGGCGTTTTTTCGTTCCTGAATTCGATCGGGTGAACCTACCGCGCCAGTTCCTGCTTCACCTTCTCGGCCAGCTGCGGCAGCGAGAACGGCTTCGGCAAGAACGCGACTTCTTCACTGCCCAGCGTCTCGCGGAAGGCCTCGTTGGGATAGCCCGAGACGAAGATCACCTTGATCGAAGGATTGGTCTTGCGCAGTTCGCGGAACATGGTCGGCCCGTCCATCTCCGGCATCACGACGTCGGTCACCACGATGTCGATTTCGCCGTTATGCGCCGCCACGATATCAAGCGCCTCCTGGCCGTCGGACGCTTCCAGAACCTCATAGCCCTGCCGCGTCAGCGCCCGCACCGCGAACGACCGCACGACATCCTCGTCTTCGACGAGCAGCACGCGCCCAGTGCCGGTCAGATCAGACGACTTCGGCGTCACTGGTTCTTTGGCCGGTGCCGCAGCCAGCGCGATCGCCGACTCCTCATCCTCAAGATCGGGAATGTAGCGCGGCAGATAGATGTGGAACGACGTCCCACGCCCGATCGCGCTCTCCGCATAAATGAACCCGCCCGACTGCTTCACGATGCCATAAACCGTCGAAAGCCCAAGCCCCGTTCCCTTGCCCACGGCCTTGGTCGTGAAGAACGGCTCGAAGATCTTCTCCAGAACATCCGCCGGCATGCCCGTGCCCGTATCGGAAACTTCCACGCCGACGTATTCGCCCACCGGCATGCCCTCGCGGCCAAGCTTCTGGCTATCCCGTTCGGTGATGTTGCGCGTCTTGATCGAAAGCACGCCGCCATCGGGCATTGCATCACCCGCATTGACGGTCAGATTGACGATGACACGCGAGAACTCGCCCTTATCGACCTTCACGTACCAGAGATCGCGGCTCGGCTGCACTTTCAGCGTAATCTTCTCGCCAAGCGACGTCCGCAGCATCGATGTGTTTTCGCTGATCACTTCATCGAGCAGCAGCGATTCCGCCTGCAACGTCTGCCGGCGCGAGAACGACAAGAGCTGCCGCACCATACCCGCCGCGCGGTAGGCGCTGCCCTGGATATTCTTGATGTCCTTGTAGGCCGGATCCGAAATCGCATGCGTCTGCAGCAGGAGATCCGAATAGCCGATAATCGCAGTCAGAACGTTGTTGAAGTCATGCGCGATTCCGCCGGCGAGCTTGCCCACCGCTTCCATCTTCGACGACTGCGCATACTGAACCTCGAGCGCCTTCTGCTCGGTCGCGTCGACCACATAGAGCATGGCCGCCTCGCGGTCGGTCGCCTGCTCGACCATGGGGCTCATATAAACGCGCCGCACGTTGTTCGGCGACAGCGCCGTCTCGAGCGGCTGACCGCCCGCCTTGCCCGCCAGAACACGGCGCAACTGGTCTTCGATCTCGATCCGCGCCGCCTTGTCGTCCGCGCGCGCCAGCACATCCACCGCCCGTTTGCCGACGCCGCCCGTCCCGTCGAGCATCAGCCGCGCAAACGCGCCGTTCGAACTGGTCACCCGCCCATCCGCCGACACGCTGGCGATTCCGAACGGCGCCGACTGGAAGAAGCGCGCAAAGCGCACATCGCTCGCTGGCGCATCGAAGCCCAGACCGTGATCGGCCTCCCGGTTGATGAAGGCGATCAAACGGTGCCCGTCGCGATGCGTGCGCGCCACCAGACGCACCGGCAGCAGCCGGCCGTCTTCGCGCGTGGCATCGATATCGAGCGAGATCATGTCTTCCGCGCCCGCCTGTCGCGCGCCTTCGATCAGCGCCACGGTTTCGGCATTGAGAATGTCCGACAGCCGGACAACGCGATTGACGAGCGGCTGATTTGGATAGCCGAGCCAGCGGGCCAGCGTGCCGTTGATATGACGGACCGTTCCGCCCTGATCGACCGTCAGCAAGCCGACGGGCGATGCATCGTAGAAGCCCAGCGTATCGACGAGGCTCTGCCGCGCCGCAGCCACCCGCATGCGCTCTTCCGTGACGTCCTGCACCGACCACAGAGTCGTATGCCCGGTCTCCCGGCCGCGTCCCAGGTCCAGCGGCGACACATCTATGCGCAAGATACGCTGCGGCAGCGCGCCCCCAGCCGACAGCCGGAAATCTTCCCCATGCCGGTCGCCGCGATCGGCGGCCCGGTTGAGCCGGAAGAATGCTTCGCGCACGGCCAGATCGGGGCCGAAAGCCATATCGAGCGCCGAAACCTCACGCGAGGACAGCCGGCCGACAAGTTCCTCGAGCTTGTGATTGACGAACAGCACCGAACCATCGCGCCGCGCGACCATCAACCCGCGATCAATCCCATCGCTGATGCTGCGCGCGATATCGTCGGAGAGAAGGCGGTCGCCGATGCGGATATGGCCCGCCAGCCAACCGAAGACGAAGAACACGCCCAGGATGGCAAAGGAAGCAAGCACGGCGAGCAGCACTGGCGTCCCGGCCGTGCTCGCGGCAAGCGTCACCGCTACGACGCCCAGCGCGAACACCGCACCCAGCACCGGCAGATAAGACACCGATCCATCCGCGAACGATCCCGGGGTCCCAGACGTTGCCGGGCCGCGTTGGATCGCAACACCACTGTCGCTCATAAAGTCGAAGGGTATCTGATTCGAAGAGGGGACGGCCTCAAGTGGCGGCATATCAACGGCCTCGTTACGCAGGTCACTATGGTTGTCGCCGCATGTCTGCAACCGCCTGTGGAGATCGGGGTTGAGAGGGCAGGAACACTGTCAACACTTCGATCATCAGGGTTAAATTGCCGTGAACTTCGGGGTATAGGTCGCCTTCAGTGGTGCTTCGTTTTGGGCAATTCGGGATCGGAACGAGTACACAGCCTTTCGAATGCCTCAACGCCAATCCGGAAATGGGGCGCAGATTCAATTGCCTTCGCGTTGCATCTTCAGTTTTTGAGTCAGCACCGCCAAGCGCGGTAAGATATCCGGCCACCTCACCCGGCCGACAGGGAGACGCTGCACGATGTGGGATATCCTCACTTACCTGGTGCTGATCGTTCTGATCGCAGGCGCCCTCATTGCAGCCGCCCTCGTCGCGCGCAGCTACATGAACGGCTCGTCCCCACTCGATGGCTTCTTCGGCCCCAAACCCGATCGCCGCCTTGACGTCGTCGAACACGCTTCCGTCGACGGCCGCCGGCGCCTGATCCTCGTCCGCCGCGACAACGTCGAACATCTCATCATGACCGGCGGCCCCGTCGATGTGGTCATCGAGACGGGCATTGCCCAGCGCGCCTCCGCGCGCCCCGAACCCGTCGAACCGCAAGCCGTCTTCTCCCGCGCGCCGCGCACTTTCGGAACGGCATCAGGCGGAGAAAAATGACCGCGCGCGACAATGGGTCCGCCGCGCGTGCCGCACGCAGGCCCAGCCCGTCCCATAAGACAGCTGCCGAAAACCCTCCGGCACCCCGTCCGGCACCGACGTCCGGACGCGGCAAGAAAGTGATGTTGGACGCATGATATCTTTAGCCCAGCGGATCGGCGCGGCAGCAGCACTGGCAATCGTCCTCCTCGGCCTTGCACCGGGGCGCGACGATGCGGCGGCGCAAGCACTGTTCGATGCCGTGGGCCAGACCGCAAAAGCCGTAGCGCAGGCCGCCACACCACCCGCCGGAAACCAAGAGAACACGCCGCAAGAGAACGCGCCACAACAGGCCGATCCGCAACCGCCGCCGGCCGCGACTGCACCTGCCGACCCGGCGGCCGCTGCACCACCCGCGACCCAAACACAAACGCCACCCGCAGCCGAAGTGCCACCGGCCGAGCCCGCAGCGGCCCCCGCCGCCGCGCCGCAGCCCGCACCCGACAATGTCGCCGATCAGGCCACAATCGCCGAGATCCGCGAACCCTCGGCCAACCTGCGCGCAACTATCGACACGCTCGAGACCGACGTCGATGCCTCGCGCGAGAACGACGAAAATCTCGCCCGCCTGCGCCTCGAGATTGACGGCCTCATCGGCGCATCGGACCAATTTCTCGAAAGCCTGCAACCCCGCTACCGGGCGATCGCCTCACAGATCGAAAAGCTGGGCCCCCTGCCAGCGAAGGACCAGCCGGCCGAAGCGCCAGCCATTCAGGCCGAACGTCAGCGCCTCAGCTTTCTCTCTGCCGAGATCGACGGCGCCATCAAAGCGACCGGCCTTGTCCAATATCGCGCCCGCGAACTCCTCACCCGCGTGCAGGAATATCGAACCGGCATTTTCACCACCCAACTTTTCCGGCGCAACGCCT
Organism: Hyphomicrobium sp.; assembly: GCA_002928735.1. Lineage (GTDB taxonomy): Bacteria > Pseudomonadota > Alphaproteobacteria > Rhizobiales > Hyphomicrobiaceae > JAGVSR01. The sequence goes on from PERL01000004.1 coordinate 183,270, forward strand.
CGCCGTTGAGCCTCGACACCTGGACGAACGTTGCCGAGGCCATGCCGCCGGCTTGGACGGAGCTGAACTGGACAATCTGGCGGTGGCGACGCTCGGCGGAAAACAACCTCTTTGCGATTTTCGCGCTCTTGGGCGGTGCCGCGGCGATCTACATCGCGCTGGCCCGCATTCGCCGCCGCGTGTTTGCCGCCCGCCTGGATGCGCCCATCGAAACCGAACCTGATTTCTTCAAGCGCGCCGCAACGGCTGGTTGGGTCGCAAGCCTCACCGTACTCCCACCGGCACTCGCCCTATCGTTGATCGCCTTCGGCTTTGACAATCTGGGCCTCTGGTTCCTCGACAGCGGCCGTATCGTCTTCACCGTCCTCCCGGCCGCTCTGGTGTTTATCGCCGTCCGCGCCCTGGCCCACGCCATCCTGCAGCCGAAGCGCCCCCAATGGCGCCTCATCGATCTCGACGATAAGCCGGCCGCCTCACTCACCAGCGCCATGACCTGGATCGGCGCCGTCTATGCGATCGATCTCTTGGCTAAGGAAGTAATCCGCATTCTGGCCATGCCGCTGTCGGTCAGCGTCGCAACCGCGACCATTGCCAGCGTGACGCTGGCAGCCCTCCTCTTCAAGATCGTGCGCACGCCCTTCACGCGCCGCCCACCGCGTCCGCGCGACACCGAACAGCCCTCTGACGCTTTGACAGCTGTGCCGAAGGACGCGCCGCCAAACGATGCCGGCCCGTTCGACGTCACCTGGCTCGCGCCGAAGCTCTTGAAAATTCCGCTGTTGGCCGTAGCGCTCTTCATCCTCGGCGCCTCGCTGGCAGGCTACGTCGCACTCGGCCGCTTCGTCTCCGGCCAGGTCATCGTCACCGGCAGCGTCGTCGTGCTCGCCATCCTGCTGCACCTTGCAATCCGCGCCCTCATCGAAACAGATTCCACCGAGCAGCGTGCGCTCGGCCGCGTCATGAATCAGCGGCTCGGACTGGACGATCATCAATCCCGCACGATCACTAAAGTCGCAGCCTTCGCCCTCGATGGCCTGCTGGCCCTGGTCGCGTTGCCGTTCATCCTGGTCACATGGGGCTTTGCGCTTCCTGACACGCTGGCCTGGCTGAAATCCCTCGTCTTCGGCTTCGAAATCGGCCACGTGCGCATTTCGTTGGTCCAAATCGCCGCCGCCGTCACGCTCTTCGCGGCCCTTCTCTTTGTCACCCGCCTCGTGCAGCGCTGGATCTCCGGCACCTTCCTTTCCACCGCCCGTGTCGACCCCGGCCTCGCCAACTCGATCCACAAGGCCATCGGCTATGCGGGCTTCGCTCTCGCGGTCCTCGTCGCCCTTTCTTACGCCGGTCTCGACATCACGAATATCGCCATCGTCGCTGGCGCCCTCTCCGTCGGCATCGGCTTCGGCCTGCAGTCCATCATCAACAATTTCGTCTCCGGCCTGATCCTGCTCTTCGAGCGCCCGCTGAAGGTCGGCGATCTCATCGTCGTCAACGGGCAGACGGGACGCGTCCGCAACATCTCCGTCCGCTCAACCGAAATCGAAACCGGCGACCGCGCGACGCTGATCGTCCCCAACTCGGAACTGATCACGAATTCCTTCCTCAACTGGACCCACCGCAATGCGCTCTCCAGCATCTCAATCCCAGTCAAGACCAGCTACGCGGCCGACCCCGACCATGTCCGCACCATCCTCGATAAGGTCGCAGCCGACTGCCCGCTGATCTTGCAGCAGCCCAAACCGGGCGCCTCCTTCGACGCCTTCGGTCCCAACGGTTTCGAATTCACCCTCTCCGCCAGCGTCGCCGACTTCGGCAAACGCGGTGCAGCGATGTCCGATCTGCGCCACCGCATCGTGCGCGCCTTCCGCGAGGCCGGCATCGAAATGCCCTACGCCCAGCACGACGTACATCTGCGCGATCTCGACTTTGTCAAAACGCTTGTGCAGCGCGTGCAAGACGTGCGCACGGCCGAGGCCGCGCAAAAGCAGGCCCCGCCGGATGAGCCGCAACCCCCGGCGCCGGCCGCATCGACCGCCTCAGCGCCCTTCGAGTTCAAAAAGAGACAGTAAAGCAGCCCGCGCTCAGCGCGACGGTGTGCCGGTCTCTTCAGCATCGGCAAACACCGACGGATCGATCGCCTTCAGATCGAGATCCTTCAGTGAAACCTTTGCGACCTGATATTGCCCCGGCCCGCCAAGCCGCACGCCCTCATCCTGAACGCCCAGCGCCACCGCCGCATTATAGGCCGCAAGCTTCGCGTCGGCGGCCTCCGCGCCGGCCTTCGCCAACCCATCGACAGCGACCGCGAACAAAATCCACCCGAGCGCCGCCCGGGACCAATGCTTTCCACTGAACGTGAGAATCGACAGCATGAAACACACTCCAGACCGCCGCAAAAACAAGCGCGGCAGCCTCCAAGTGTGATCTGCAAACGTTGAGCCGAGGTTAACGGCCGCTCCGAACTGGAACGGCCGCCCGTCAATCCTCGCGGTAGACCCGCTCGCGCCGCTCGTGGCGCTCCTGCGCTTCCAGAGAGAGCGTTGCAATGGGGCGTGCATCAAGCCGCTTCAGCCCGATGGGTTCGCCCGTCTCTTCGCAGTAACCGTACGTACCATCCTCGATCCGCGCCAGAGCCGCATCGATCTTCGAAATCAGCTTGCGTTGCCGGTCACGGGCCCGCAGTTCGAGCGCCCGATCCGTCTCCGATGTCGCCCTGTCGGCCAGATCCGCATGCTGCACGCTGTCCTCATGCAGACCTTCAAGCGTCTCCTTGGTCTGCCGGATGATGTCCTCTTTCCAATTCACCAGTTTCTGCCGGAAGTAGAGGCGCTGATATTCGTTCATGAACGGCTCGTCTTCCGACGGACGGTAATCCGCCGGCAGCACGATGGCCGAGGCTTTGGCACGATCCACGAGTTTCTTATCCGTCTGTTTCTGAGCAGCCTTGGTCACGGCACGCGACTTCGCCGCCGCAACCGGAGCGGGCGCGGGGACGGCGGCCTTCGCGGCCGGCTTGGCTGAAGTGACTTTGGCGGCGGTTTTCACGGCGGGTTTTGTGGTTGCCTTGGCAGCAGGCTTGGGCACAACCTTGGCCGCGGCCGTCCGGCTGCCGGCCGCACGCGCCGGCTGCCGGGCGCTGGCCGAAGCCGTGCTCTTGCCACGGGCGGCGGCAGGCGCCGCTTTGCTGGCTTTCGATTTGTCGTCGCGTTTGCCCATGGCCGGTCTCCGCTTAAGGCACCGTCACGCACTCGAAAAATCCAAGGGTGGGCACGACTCGTGCCCGAGGACCCCGGACGGTCGCGAACCTATTGTCGCGGCCCCGTGTCGGAGTCAAGGCAAGCGGCCCCTGGCCCGTCCTTCTTTTTATTTTTCTCGTGAATTCTAAGACTTGAGCGAGCCGACGCAGCATGACGCGACAAGACAATTCCACGCAGTTAACAGCGTTAACAAAATCTTAACTCCTCTGACGCAATCTAAGGTTGTTCAAAGGCGATCACGCAACTGATGGGAACACGCCACCTCGCCAGTCTAACGTTATCGCCCTTGGAAGGCCAACCGCTCCCACACGGCGCCGATCCACGCAGCTCAAGGCCCGTGTGTCCCCACATCCGGCCGCATCTGCAAATACGGCGAGGTTCTTCCCGAACACCCGGCCGGGCACATCCACCGGCCCAGCGCCGCCCATGGACCCCACCCATGGGCGGCGCACTTTTTCGGCCCTGAGCCACAAACGAGGACCCGCCACGCAGTGGCGTTCAGACCCCTTCCCCCGTCTCAAGCATCGCCGTACGGTCCCCATCCCTGCAACCGGACCCCGATGCGCCCATGAAATTCGACGGCACGAAGAAATTCGACGGCACGAAAAACTACGTCGCCACCCCCGACCTCAAGGTCGCCGTCAACGCCGCCATCACGCTCGAACGGCCTCTCCTTATCAAGGGCGAACCCGGCACCGGCAAAACCGTCCTCGCTCTTGAGGTCGCCCGCGCGCTCGGCACGCCCATCATCGAGTGGCACATCAAGTCCACCACCAAAGCGCAGCAAGGCCTCTACGAATACGACGCCGTCTCCCGCCTGCGCGACAGCCAGCTCGGCGACGAGCGCGTCAAGGACATCCGCAACTACATCAAGAAGGGCAAGCTCTGGGAGGCGTTCATCATGGACCGCCGCCCCATCCTGCTCATCGACGAGATCGATAAGGCAGACATCGAGTTTCCCAACGACCTTTTGCAAGAACTCGATCGCATGGAGTTCTTCGTCTACGAGACCGGCGAAACCATCAAAGCCGCCCAGCGCCCCATCGTCATCATTACGTCGAACAACGAAAAGGAACTGCCCGACGCTTTCCTGCGCCGCTGCTTCTTCCACTTCATCAAGTTCCCCGATCCCGACACCATGCAGAAGATCGTGGACGTGCATTTCCCCAACCTGAAGGGCCGCCTCGTCGCGGAAGCGCTGCGCATTTTCTACGACATGCGTGAGGTTCCCGGCCTTAAGAAAAAGCCCTCGACCTCCGAACTCATCGACTGGCTGAAACTCCTCCTCGCCGAGGACATCGACTTCGCCACCTTGAAGGAAACCGACAGCCGCAAGCTCATCCCCCCGCTCGCCGGCGCACTCCTGAAGAACGAACAGGATGTCCACCTCTTCGAGCGCATCGCCTTCATGAGCCGCCGCAAGGGCGAATAGCGGGCCGCGATGTTCAAGACACTCGTCAAAGCCAACGACGACCTGATCTCGCACTGCAAATGCGCCGAGGCCTTCGCCACATCAGGTCAGGCCGATTGCCCTTGGTGCGGCTGCGGGTGGCTCTTCACCTGCGTTGATTGCCGCAAAGCCTTCACCTTCGCCAAGGTCGCCGAGACCGGTTGTTCCCCCGAGGACCTCGCCCATCGGGACTTTCTGAGTTTTGGCAAAAAACCAGACACCATCGATCCCGCCGCCGTGAAGGCCAAGGCGGAGTGGCTGCAGAACGAAATCGCTGCTCTGGAACCCGGCACCATCTGCGTCCTTGTTGATGGCGAAGTCATCCCCGTATCGGCCCGCAATATCGAATTCGACGGCTGGCATGCGCACCATTCTTTCGACATTCCGCCTCAAGTTGCAGCAGCCGATGCCAAAGCCCTCGACAGAGTGTTAGGTGACCGCAAATACTGGACCGAACGCGAACACCCGCCGGAAGAATAGGACCCTCGCCATGACCGACGACGTTCTCACCGGCGGCTGCCAATGCGGCGCGATCCGTTTTCGCGTCGAAGGCGAATTGAAAGACGCCTCCGTCTGCCACTGCCGGATGTGCCAGAAGGCCTTCGGTGCCTTCTACGCGCCCCTCGTCAACACCAAGGGCACCACGCTCACCTGGACGCGCGGCCAACCCAAACACTTCGCCTCGTCCAACTTCGTCAACCGCGGCTTCTGCGAAAACTGCGGCACGCCCCTCTCTTATGAAGCCCCCGACGGCGTGGCCCTTTCCATCGCCGCCTTCGACCATCCCGAAAAGATCCCACCCACCGTCCAATTCGGCATCGAGGGCAAGATCCCCTACGTTGACGCCGTCGCGGCCCTGCCCTCGATGCACACCATGGACGATCCCATCGCCGCCCCCTTCCTCGCTCAACTCGTCTCGCACCAGCATCCCGACCACGACACCGACGTCTGGCCAATCCCGTGACCACGCGCGAAAAAACACTCCGCTCCGCATCCGACATCATCGCCGCCGGCTTCGCCGCGCCGTCCAGCGCTGAAACACTCGCAGCCGTCAGTGAGCGTTACGCCGTCGCCATCACGCCAACGATGGCCGCCCTCATCGACCCGAACGATCCGGCCGACGCCATCGCCAGCCAATTCGTCCCCACCGCCGCCGAACTCACAACGCATGCCGCCGAATTAGCCGACCCCATCGGCGATCTCACCAAGAGCCCCGTCCCCGGCCTCGTTCACCGCTATCCCGATCGCGTGCTCTTGAAAATTGTCGGCGTCTGCCCAGTCTACTGCCGCTTCTGCTTCCGTCGCGAGATGGTCGGCCCCGACGCCGGCCATAATCTCACCGACGCGGAACTCGAGAGCGCCCTCGCCTACATCCGCGCCACGCCCGCCATCTGGGAGGTGATCCTCACCGGCGGCGACTCCTTCATGCTCTCGCCCCGCCGCATCCGCGCGCTGATGCAAGATCTCGCCACCATCCCGCACGTTAAAATCGTCCGCTGGCACACCCGCGTCCCCGTCGTCGCGCCCAACCTCGTCACCGACGCTTTTCTCTCCGCCCTCACCGCCGAAAACAAAACCATCGTCGTCGGCATCCATGCCAATCACCCGCGCGAACTGACCCCTGAAGCCCGCGCCGCACTCACCCGGCTGAGCAACGCCGGCATCCCGCTCGTCAGCCAGACCGTCCTCCTGCGCGGCATCAATGACGACGTGGCCACCCTCGATGCCCTCATGCGCGCCTTCGTCGAGACCCGTATTATCCCTTACTACCTCCACCACGGCGACCTCGCCCCCGGCACCGGCCACTTCCGCATGCCCGTCGCCCACGGCATCGCCCTCGTGCGCGATCTCCACCGCCGCCTGTCCGGCATCGCGCGCCCGGATTACGTCCTCGATCTCCCCGGCGCCTTCGGGAAAATTTCGCTTCTCTCCGCCGACGTTCGATTGACGGCGGACGGCTGCGAAATCCGCGACGCCGCCGGCCGCATCCACGTTTATCGCGACGCACTGCCCTAATCCGTGCCAATCGCTGCAATTGCGAAGCCGCATCACCCTTCCGCACAACTGCGGACTGACGCCAATCAAGATTGCCCGATCAAACAATCGATGCCAGGATGCCGCACCATTCAACCGGTCCGCCTCGACGCGGCCCGGCGGCCCGGCAGCGCCCGGGCCACAAAACAAAAATCTGGAGAGGAAGCGCAATGAACGAGCAATTGAAGTCCGAGACCTTCCACGGCGCCTGCCCGCACGACTGCCCCGACACCTGCTCGATGGTCTACGAAGTCAAAGGCGGCAAACTCGTCGACGTGCGCGGCAACAAAGACCACCCCATGACGCGCGGCGGCCTGTGCGTGAAGCTCAAGGACTTCCACGACCATCACGCCAATCCGGACCGCCTCATGTATCCGCTGCGCCGCAAGGGCCCGAAGGGTTCCGGCCAGTGGGAGCGCATCACCTGGAAAGACGCCATATCCGAAATCGGCAGCAAGTGGCGCGCCATCATCGCCGAACACGGCAGCCAGGCCATCATGCCTTACAGCTATCTCGGCAACATGGGCCTCGTGCAGGGCATCAACTCCGGCGACCCCTTCTTCAATCGCCTCGGCACCACCGTGAACGAAAAGACGTTCTGCGCGTCGGGGTCCTCCACTGCATGGCTCTTGACCGTCGGGCCCACCGGCGGCGTCGATCCGGAAAGCTTCGTCCACGCCAAGTTCATCGTCATCTGGGCGTGCAATTCCATCTCGACCAACCTGCACCACTGGCCCTTTGTGCTCGAAGCCCAGAAGCGCGGCGCTAAGGTCGTCGTCATCGACTCGTACAAGTCGCGCACGGCCAAAGCCGGCGATTGGCACATCTGCCCCAAGCCCGGCACCGACGGCGCGCTCGCCATGGGCTTCATCCACTCCATCATCGCCCAGGGCCTCGTCGATCAGGAGTGGGTCGACAAGCACACGTATGGGTATCCGGAACTCAAATACCGCGCTGCCGACTTCTCGCCCGAACACGTCGAGAAGATCACCGGCGTCAAAGCCGACGACATCCGCAAATTCGCCAAGGAATTTGCCACCGCCCAACCCTCCGTCATTCGCCTCGGCGTCGCTCTTGAACGCCACGCCGGCGGCGGCCAAGCCATCCGCGCCGTCTGCGCACTCCCCGCCCTCGTCGGCTCCTGGAAGCACGTCGGCGGCGGGCTCCTCCAGATGCCGCTCTGGGACTTCCCCGTCGATTGGGCCAAGGTTTCGCGTGCCGACTGGATCAAACCCGGCACCCGCGTCATCAACAACCTGCGCCTCGGCGCGGCGCTAACCGGCGAAATGAAACTCGACCCGCCGCTGCACTCGCTCTTCGTCTTCTGCACTAACCCCGTCTCCCAGGCCCCCGAGACCAACAAGATCGTCAAAGGCCTCAAACGCGAGGACCTCTTCACCGTCGTCGCCGAGCACTTCATGACCGACACGGCGAAATATGCCGACATCGTGCTGCCCGCGGCGATGGCCGGCGAAGCCGAAGACATGATGTGGTCGTGGGGGCACTTCTATTTCACGTACAATCAGAAGGCCGTCGAGCCGCCCGGCGAATGCAAGCCGACGAGCGACATGTGGCGCCTGCTCGCCGCAGAAATGGGCTTCGACGATCCCGTCTTCAAAATGACCGACAGCGAACTGGCCGCCCACTACATCAATTGGGACGACCCCAAGATGGCCGGCATCGATATGGAGTACTTCAAGCAGCACGGGTACTTTAAGATCGACGTGGGCTCCGCCGACACGCGCACGCCGCACAAGGATGGCAAGTTCCCGACGCCATCGGGCAAGGTTGAGTTCCTGCTTCACGATGCGAAGAACTTCGTCGCCGGTCCCTTCCGCGCCATGTACGAGGGCGACCAGGACGGCTCACCCGTCGATCCACTGCCGGGCTACATCGCCAACCGCGAAGCGCCCGAAACCAACCCCGAACGCGCCAAGCTCTATTCGCTCAACATCATCTCGCCCAAGAGCCACGCGTTCCTGAACTCCTGCTACGCGAACGAGGAGCACAAGATCAAAGCGCAAGGCGAGCAGTTCGTACTGATCTCGCCAGCCGATGCGCAAAAGCGCAACATCAACGAAGGCGACCCGGTCCGCGTTTACAACGACCGCGGCGACTTCACCGGCGTTGCCCGCGTCACCGACGACGTGAACCCCGGCATCGTCGTGGCCACACTCGGCTACTGGCGCTCGCTCAACCGCACCGATGGCTCGGTCAACTCCATCTCGTCCGACGCCCACTGCGGCCTCGGCCGCGCCCCCACGTTCTCGGACAACCTCGTCGAAGTCAGCCGCGTCAACCAGCCAGCAATGGCCGCTGCAGAATAGCGGCCAACGCACACCCATAGGCTCCGTCCCCTCCCCTTGCGGGGAGGGGAGAGCCGTTAGTCGTTCATTTGCAGAGGCAGCCATCGGAAAACATCGTAGGCAACGAACGCGGATAACTTACGATCTGAAGGCCGTGACCCGAAGCCGACGTTACCAACCTGGCAAGCACCACGCCTCTGCTCCGCCCCGGCTGGGAGGCTCAGGGCAATTCCCATTTGCTATGGTAGCGCCCGCCGAACAGTGTCGTGGTTAGCTGATCGTATTTGTAGGTTCCGCCACCGGTCACTCCCTTATACCGGCCCGTTCCGCCGGTTGCCTGGTAGGTGTTCTGACCCATGCCCGAGCCTTCCTGCCAAGCGATGGACACGGTCTCCCCCTCCTTCACGGTCACCAGACACGTCCCGTTAGCCTGCCAGGACCCATCCGGCTTGTACTCATATTTCCCAGTGCATTCTTCCGTCGTCTTGGCGGCGCCAGGTGCGTCCGGCACCTTCACGCACCGTCCGGCGTAGTCGACAACCTTATGATCCTTACCGATCTCCTTTTCGTCCCACTTGTCGCTGACGCAGACGATGACGCCGGGTTCGTCCACCTTTTGACGGGCGTGGACTGATGGTCCGGCAGCCAGAGCCACAACGAGAGAAGCGGTCGCAATCATTTGTGACGGAAGAGCAGTCATGGCGTTCACCTTCCTGGTTGAGTCAACGACGAACTTGAAGGCCGAACGCGCTCTGACACGCGGCAACCTCAAGCCCTGCAGGGATGACAAATGCCGGCTCTTGGACGTAGTATGTTACCGTTAGTAACGACCGGTACCCTTTGAAATTTTATAAGGTTTTTTCGAAGGAAGGCCTCACATGGCGTTCTCCTCGAACCCGGATGACAGCGAATGTGATGTTGCCGCCATGCGCGCGCAGGTGCGGCGCATATCTGAGAGCGCTGCCTTTAAGCACTCTGAGCGCCGCCAGAATTTTTTGCGTTATATCGTGGAAGAAGCGCTCGCCGGACGCGCAGACCGGTTGAAGGGATATGTCATCGCGACCGAGGTTTTCGGACGTCCCGCATCCTTCGATCCCCAAATCGATCCAATTGTTCGCATCGAAGCGGGACGGCTGCGCGACAAACTGCACGAGTACTACGCAACCGAAGGTCGCGCGGATACCATCGTAATCGATCTGCCGAAAGGCTCGTACGTCCCGGCCGTCAGAATAGCGGAGAGAGCGTCCGCTCAAGAACACGAAGGCGACACCACAGCGGACGGGCATGAAACTCCGCCGATCACCGTTTCAAACGGCTTGGACTCCACAACATCCGCAGTCGATAGCGGGATCATGCAGCCCGGTCGTGCAGCCGTTGTCGGCGGCTTGATCTGCATCTTGCTTGGTTTCTGGAGCCTGTGGAACGGCGCTCTCCAGCGGCATGGCGTCCTTGATCGGCCATCGCTTGCGGTCCTTCCGTTCGAGAACATTGGCGACGACTCGAAATGGAACCGGTTTGCCGATGGATTGACCGAAGACATCATCGCCGATCTTGCGCACTCCCGGGATTTGATCGTGATCGCGCGCAGTTCGACGCAGCGCTACAAAGCGCTGCGAACCGATGCCCGCGAAGTCGGCCGGGACCTTGGCGTCAAATATGTGCTCGAAGGCAGCATCCAGACGGTTCGCGAGCGCATTCGCGTGACGGCAAAGCTGATTGAAACGAAGTCGGGCAGCCACGTCTGGTCGGAACGCTACGACCGGCAAGCAGGCGACCTCTTTTCCGTTCAAAACGAGGTAACCCAGAGCATCGCAGCGGCGCTCGGCAGCTATTCGGGTGCGGTGGCCGAGGCCGAACGCCGGCAAATCCGGCGCAAGCCCCCGGCCAGCCTGACCGCATATGATAGCTACCTTCTTGGAGTTGAAGCCAAGCACAGGGTAACAAAGGAAAGTCTGTCCGAGGCAGAAGCGCTCCTGACCAAGTCCATTGAACTCGACCCACAGCTGGCGCGCGCGTACGTCGCTCTTGTCGACACATACTGGTATCAGATCGATCTAGGCCTGACCGGCTCCGTCGCTGAGACAGCGGGAAAGATGCTCGCGGCAGGTCAGAAGGCGGTGGCGCTCGATCCGGCCGATGGCAGAACACGCTATGCGCTTGGACTTGCAGCCCTCTACAACGGCAAAGCGGAAGTTGCCGCCACGGAGTTCAAGACAGCAGAAGCGCTTGCGCCGTCGGATGCCGACACGCTCCTGACAATCGCGTGGTCGTTGCCTGGCCTCGGTCAATCCGATCACGCGGTCGAACTGGCTGAACGCGCGCTCGTCCTCAACCCACATTATCCCGACTGGTACAATCAAGGTCTGAGCTACGTGTATTTCTTCGGCGGACATTACGGCAAGTCGATCGACTACCGGCTGCTCGTGAAACAACCGTCAGCAATCGACTACGCCTATCTTGCAATAGCCTACGCCCAATTGGGACAGATCGAGAAAACGGCCGAAGCGGCAGATGAAGTCCGGCGGAGGTCCCCGTCCTGGATTGCGGAAGTCTATCTGAGCGAGTCGGGAGGCTATCAGGACCGTGAAGCAGAGAGTTTCACCGAGGGGGCTAGACGGGCAGGGCTCAACGCATGCGCGCCAGCACGATCAATCGTCAATGATCCCAGTTTTATCCCCGTTAAATCCTGCAACGAGTGGCGCGCCAAGCTTCCAGGTTGACGAGTGCACCTCACGTCTACTTTCGGCCCTGCGCAGAAAGGCCGTCTTCAACGTGTAGAGTTTGCACATTGCACGGCCTCACGCCCTCAATCGCGCATGCGTCGCGTAATCCAGCACCACATCGGCTGCCAACGCGCTCGGCCGTTTGCCGCCCGTCGCGATCCGCTCCGGTATGCGCACCAGCGCGTCGACTTGCAGCCGCCGTTCCGGTCCATGCATCAGCAATGGCGCAAGCGCTCCGCTCATCTTCTCCGGCGTCGCATTCTCCTGCAGAAACTCAGGATAGATATTCTCGTCCGCCACGAGATTGGCGAGCACGACCGACCGCACTTTCAAGAGAAACCGCATGCGCGAGGCGACCGCATCGACTTTGTAGGCAACGATCGCCGGCGTGCCGCTGAGCCCCAACTCCAGCGTCACCGTGCCCGACGCGGCGAGAGCCGCATCCGCCAACCGGAACGCAGCGAACTTGTCCGCCTCGCCCTCGACGAACCGCACCGGCACATCCCAGCTCTTCAGCGCCGCCTCGACGAGCCCCCGCACCGACGGCACCACCGGCAGCAAAACCTCCAAACCGTCCGGCATCGCATCGCGAACGCGCCGCACCGTCTCCCCGAACGGCCCCATCAGCCGCGTGACCTCCGACGCCCGGCTCCCCGGCAGCACCACGAGCACGCGCTTCTTCGCATCAAGCCCCAACCGCGCACTGAGGCCCGCGCCATCCTGCGCCCGGATCCAATCCACCCGCTCACTCAGCGAATGCCCAACATAGGTGCACGCCGGCCCGCCCAAGCGAACATGCGCATCGGGCTCGAACGGCAACAGCGCCAGCACATGATCCACATAGGCGCGCATTTTCTTCGCCCGCCCCGGCCGCCACGCCCACACGCTCGGGCTCACATAATCGATTACCGGAACCTGCGGCAGCCGCTGGCGAATGCGCTTGGCAATGGGATGCGTGAACTCCGGACTGTCGATGATAACGACCACATCTGGCCCCACCGCCACCGCATCCCGCACCGTCTGATGCACGCGGTCGATCAAGCGCGGCAGCTGCTTGGCAATGTTGATCGGCCCCATGACGGCCACGTCGGAGAGCGGGAACAACGAGACCAGCCCTTCGCGCGCCATCTCCTCACCGCCAACGCCATCGAACACGACGCCCGCGCCAAGCCGCGCCTTGATCTCCGCCATCAGCTTCGCGCCCAGCGCATCGCCCGAGTGTTCGCCCGCAATGAGATAGAGCCTGAGCGGCCGCCCGCGCTCCGCCATCACGCATCCCTCCCGCCAACCTCAACAGCTAATCCCGCAGCCCGCGCACGCTCGGCAATCCCCGGCGCATCGGCTCCTGCTACGATCCGCTCATATCCCGCATCCGCCGCTGCTGTGATGACCGCCTGATCCAAATCGCCGAGCGCGCGAACCGCTAATGCCCCGCGCCGCTTCTTGCTCTTGCCCCACTGCCGCCGCCCCGCCGCCCGCCCGACGAGATCAGCCAATCCTTCGCCGGCCTCCACGGCCAGCACATGCCGCCGCACGACCACCACGCCGCGCGATTGCACCTGCGGCGCCAACGCATCGAGCAACGCCAACCCGATCGCGCCATCGTCGGGCAACGCCGTCTTCGTCACGCGCTCCACGGCCCCCGCATCCATCCCCGCGATGAAAACACCCGCCGCATCCGCAGCATCCAACATGTCCCCGCGCTGCGCTGCCAGCGTCGCCCCCGCCTGCACCGCGATCCCGTCGAGCCCCGCCGCCACGATGCCCGCAATCGTGTTGACACCAATCGCCGGCATATCGACCCGCAACTCCTGCCCCGGCTTCGGCCACTTCACGAGGACCCCGCCCCGCGCACCGCCGCGCCGCGCGGCGACGCGCTTGAGCATCGCGTCCGTCCCTTCCGCGCCTTCGATGGCGAGAACCTCGCCACCCGCGACAACCACTGCCTGCCCGACATCGAACGGCGCCAGCTGTCCCACCACCGAACGCCCGATCTCGAAGTCGGCCCGCGCGGCCTCCGACAGATCCACCCGACCATACGCGCCCGCGCCGATGACAAGCACAGGCGCCACCTCCGCCGGCCCGCGAACCCGAAACCCATGCCCCTCGAAGAAACCCACGACCCGGCGCAGAACGCTGTCGTCCCCGCCCGCTTTGATGATGCGATAAATGCGCGGCAGGTTCGTCCAAAAGCCCAGATCCGTGCGGATCGCGCGCAGATCCGGCCGCGTCACGCTGCCGACGATCACCAGATCGGTCACGCCCTTACTCTTGAATGTGCGGATCAGCTGCCCAATGCGGCCCCAGTTCACGAGCGTAAAATCATGCCCCGCGAAATCGCGCGAACGAACCTCGCCTTCAAGCCCGACAATGACCGGGTCCTGCCCCGCAGCATGCAGCACGTCCGCGATCTCGCGCGGCAGCGTTCCCCCGCCCGCCAGAATGCCGACGACGGTTTTCGCAACCCGATCCATGAGACAGGCCTTCCGTGTCAGGCCTCGGCAGCGCCCTTAGGCGTGCACAACGAGCGCTTGCCGCCCTGGCGAATGAATTCGACGATCTCGACGACGATGGGGTGGTCTTGGAATTCTTGAGCCACGTCTTCCACGCGCTCCAGTAGCGTGCCTTCCTGCGCGAACATCAAGCGATAGGCGCGGCGTAAATCATGGATCTGCGCACGGCTAAAACCACGCCGCTGCAAACCAATGATGTTCAAACCCGAAAGATAGGCCCGGTTCCCCAGCGCCATGCCATACGGGATGAGATCATGTTCCAGCCCCGACATCCCGCCGACAAAAGCATGTGGCCCGACACGCGCGAACTGAATGACCGCCGCCCCGCCTCCGATGATGACGTAGTCGCCGACCGTGCAATGCCCAGCCAGCATCACGTTATTCGAAAACACGACATTGTTGCCGACCCGGCAATCGTGCCCGACATGGCTGTTGGCGAGAAACGCGCACCGGTCGCCCACCGTCGTCACCATGCCCCCGCCCTCGGTGCCGGGGTTCATCGTGACACCTTCGCGGATCAGGCAATCGCTACCAATCGACAGCGTCGAAGGCTCGCCCTTGAATTTCAAATCCTGCGGCTGATGCCCGATGGAGGCGAACGGATAGATCTTGGTCCTGGCGCCGATCGTCGTGCGCCCCGCCACCGCGACGTGGCTCAACAATTCCACCCCGTCGCCCAACTCGGCGTCCGGCCCCACTGTGCAGAAGGGGCCGATCTTCACGTTCGAGCCAAGCCGCGCTTCGGGGGCAACGACAGACGAGGAATGAATTTCTGGTTTTGACATCAGCTCTTCGAGGCCGCGAACGCGCGGGCGTCCGCCGAGTCGGCGAGCATCGCGCTGATTTCCGCTTCAGCCACAACCGCACCATCGACCCGCGCCTCTCCGTAGAAGCGCCAGACGCGGCCGCGATTGCGGATCTTGCGCACATGATAGTGCAGCTGATCGCCCGGCAATACCGGCTTGCGGAACTTCGCCTTGTCTATCCCCATGAAGTACACGAGTTCGGCTTTGTAATCCTCGCCCAAACTCGACACGCACAGCGCGCCCGCCGTCTGCGCCAATCCCTCGATGATCAGCACGCCCGGCATCACCGGGTACTGCGGAAAATGCCCCTGGAAGAATGGCTCGTTGATCGTCACGTTCTTGAGGCCGACGCAGCTCTCGTCACCGTTCATGTCATACATGCGGTCGAGCAGCAGGAACGGATAGCGATGCGGCAGATACTGCATCACCTTGGCAATATCGGCCGTCCCGAGCTTCTTCATCTGTGTCTTGTCGTCCATCGTCCTCTCGCTCCGCCAGCGTCCAACGCGCCGCTACATCCGCTCATTCGGTCATTAGGCCTCATACAGCGGACTTCGTGAGGCGTGCCGCCCGGCCCGTCAACCGCCCTCAGCGTCGCTTGGCTCCCCTTTGCGGGCCGCCAGCCGCGACAGAATGGCAAGTTCCCGCGCCCACTGCTTCAATGGACGCGCCGGCGTCCCGCCCACGGCCACCCCGGCCGGCACATCCTCTTTGGGATGCGATGCCCCGGCCACCTGGGCCCCGCTGCCGATCTTGATATGGCCGACCGTGCCCGATTGCCCGCCCATCACGACGAAATCGCCAAGCTCCGTGGAGCCCGAAATCCCCGTGTGCGCCACGATCACGCAATGCCGTCCGATGACGACGTTGTGCCCGATCTGGACCAGATTATCAATTTTGGTCCCCTCGCCGATGATCGTATCCTTAAGAGCGCCACGGTCGATGGTCGTGTTCGCCCCGATCTCGACGTTGTCCTGGATCACGACGCGCCCGATTTGCGGCACTTTCAGATGCCCCTCGCGCCCCATCGCGAACCCGAACCCGTCCTGGCCTATTCTAGCCCCCGCATGAATGATCACCCGGTCGCCGACGAGTGAATGCACCAGCGTCGACTGCGGACCGATGTAGCAGTCCCGCCCGATGGCGACGCGAAACCCCACGACGGCGCCGGCAGCGACCCGGCTTCCCCGCCCGATCATCGCCTCCGGCCCGACGATCGCGCCCGGCTCGATCACGACGCCCGTTTCGATCTGCGCTGAAGGATCGACCGCCGCCCCGCTGGGCCCAATCGCCGCCTTGGGCTGCATCGCGTCGGGGTAGAACGTCTGCAAAGCCAGCGCGAACGCCCGGTAGGGAACCTTCGTGACCAATGCCGCCGCATGCTGCGGCACACGCGCGGCAAACGCCGGCTGCACGAACACAAAGCCCGCCGCCGTGCGCTCAAGTTGCGGCAAATATTTGCGGTTATCGAGAAACGACACATCCCCGGCACCGGCGTCCGACAGCGCCCGCACGTCGGCAATAGCCCGCGTGCCGTCGGCACCGTCCGCCAACTGCGAGTCCGTCAGCCGCGCCAGATCGGCGGCCGGTATGGGACCCCTGTTCTCGAAAAATCCCGGATGCAGCATCGGCGAAAACCCTCTTCGGCAGACAAACGCGGCCAAAGCCGGAAAGTGTCCGCCCAGTACGTTCTAGCACTATAGAGCCGCGCGCGTTCCGATCAACAAAACGGCGGCGCTGAGACAGCGCCGCCGTTGAAATCAGGTGTTGATGGATCGCGGCCAGAGCCGGATCAGAACTTGGTCGACGCTCCGAACCGCAACTGCTGGGTCTCGTCGAACGATTCCTTCTCCAGAGCCTCGGCGTAGTCCACACGCAGCGGACCAACCGGCGAGTTCCAGAGCAAGCTCACGCCGACAGCGGCACGGATGGAGCTTTCGTCCCGAATTACAAGACCAGGGATGCCGTCGAGATTGTCCGGGGTACCCCACAGCGAACCAGCATCAGCGAAGACAGCGCCGCTGATACCAAGATCATCCGGGATAAAGGGAAGAGGGAACCGAACCTCTGCCGTGGCCGCCCAGTAGTTCTGACCACCAATGGCATCGCCGTTTGCATCGCGAGGACCGTAACCAGCCCGATCGAAACCACGCACAGTTTCACCACCGCGGAAGTAGAGATCGAGCAGGCGAACATCGTCACCACCCCAACCCTGAACCGTGCCAGCAACAGCGCGTCCAATAAGAGTGATTTTATCGGTTACCGGGTAGTAAGCGCGGCCCTCGCCCTGAACGCGGACGTAGTTCACGTCGCCGCCGAGCCCAGCAAAGTCCGTCGAAAGCTGCATCCAATAGCCGCTCGTAGGGTTCCGCGGATGGTTGCGCTTGTCATACGTCAGCGAGGTACCCACCGACGACGTCCAGTAAGCTTCGTCCTGACAAACAGGATCCGCACCATTCGTAAGGACGGTATCACCGCAGGCCTGCTTCACAGCGAGAGACGAATTGGCGTTAACATCAAAAATCTCATCGCGCTTTAGCGTATAGCCCAGCTGCATCCACATTTCTTCCGCCAGCGGGAAGCCGACGCGAAGCGTGGCGCCAGATGACCGGCTCGAGAATCCCGAGTCTTCCTGCTGATCGAGTTCCTTATGGAAGAGGTCAAAACCGGCCGAGAGGTTACGATCAAGGAAGCGCGGTTCCGTGAACGACAGGTCAACCTGCATGCGCTCGACAGAACCCGCGAGCTTCAGGCGGAGGAACTGCCCGTTGCCCATGAAGTTGCGCTCGGTAATCGATACGTCGCCGATGATGCCTTCGTTGGTCGAGAAGCCGGCACCGAACGACAGTTCGCCCGTCGACTGTTCTTCCACTTCAACGTCAAGAACAACGCGGTCAGGCGACGAACCCGGGCGGCGCTTCACGTCGGCCGTCTTGAAGATGCCGAGGCCCGACAGACGCTTCTTGGCGCGGTCAACCAGCAGCGGATTGTAGGCATCACCTTCCGCCAAGCGGAACTCGCGGCGGATCACGAAATCCTTGGTGCGCGTGTTGCCGATGACGTTGATGCGCTCGATATAAACCCGCGGACCTTCGTCGATGGCATAAACAACCCCGATGGTCTGAGTCGCCGGATCAGGCGTGGCGCGCGGACGGACGCGGGCAAACGGGAACCCCTGCTCTGCCGTCGCCAGCGTCAAACGCTCAACCGTCTTGTCGATGTTCTGCGCGTTGTACGTGTCGCCCTGATAGGTGATGACCTCACCATTCAACGCCGAAGCATTGAGTTCCGGCAGGCCATTCTCAACCGTCACGGCGCCGAAGTTGTAGGGCAGCCCCTCTTCGACGGCGAACGTGATCACGAAGCCCGACCCGTCGCGGTCAAGATCAGCCTGCGCAGCGGTGACGCGCGCATCGGCATAACCGTTCTTCATGTAAAACTGGCGCAGCAATTCCCGATCGAGGTTCATACGATCCGGATCGTAGATGCTGGTGCCCTTGAGGAAGTCGAACCAGCCCTGCTGCGTCGTCGAGATGATGTCGCGCAACTGCTGATCGGTGAACGCGCTGTTGCCGACGAAGTTGACGCCCTTAACCTTGGTCGCGCCACCTTCCACGATTTCGAACACCACGTTCACGCGGCTCTGTTCGAGTTCGATGATCTTCGGCTCGACGGACGCCGCAAAGCGCCCCTGGCGCGTGTAAACGTCCAAAATGCGCTGCACGTCAGACTGGGCGCGGGCGCGAGTGAAGACAGAGCGCGGCTTCAACTGAACTTCGTTGCGCAGCGTATCCGTGTCGACTTCGCTATTGCCCTCGAAGGCCACCTGATTGACGACCGGGTTCTCAAGCACGCGGACGATGACGCCGTTGCCGGCATTGTCGATGGCAACATCGGCGAACAACCCCGTCGAGAACAACGCCTTCAACGAAGCATCGACTTTCGCCGGATCGTAAGCATCACCGACGCTGAATTGGAGATAGGACCGCACCGTGTCGGCTTCGACGCGGCGGTTGCCTTCGACCTCGATGCTGCGCACGACGCCCTGGGCCAATGCGGCCGTGGATGCGCCCATGTGCGGAGCAGAGATCTCGATCGCGAGGAACGCCAGAACGGCGGCAAACAGGCGAATGCCCATCAATGCCGAGATCCGGGAGAACCCATGACGCGGATCAGCCCTCATGCCTATGCCGTTCCCCCTGATCCACACGGTGCCCCTGATGGGCGCTCATGTGTCTGTGATGCTCACCGCGTCGATGCCGACGGCATCAGCGGCGTTCAGTGTTCCCACCAGAGCACGAAAAGCCCATGACAGACTCTCCCCGGCTCTAACACCGATCCCAAGCTTTTAACGATTCAGTTACCCCTCTGGAAGTGGCAAGAATACGTCACCGGGCCCGAATCTATACCGCCCCGCCAAGCCACCGTTTGAGGATATGTAAGTCGTTGAAAGTGGCAAAGATCATGAGGCTCAGAACAACCGCCATTCCGATCCGGAATCCGATCTCCTGATGCCGCTCCTCGAGCGGTCGGCCACGCACCGCTTCTATGGCGTAGAACATGAGGTGGCCGCCATCCAGAAGCGGGATCGGAAAGAGGTTGATCAACCCCACGCTCACCGACAGAAACGCCGCCAATTGGATGATGTATTCCCAGCCCTGCGACGCAACCCGCCCTGCGACGTCCGCGATGCGGATTGGCCCGCCGAGTTGATCGGCGCCCTGGCGGCCGCCAACGACATCGCCGAAATAGCCCAACGTGCTCGTCACCACGAACCAGGTGCGGTCCCCGGCGATTCCGATCGCTTCGAAAAACCCCGGCTGGTAGCGCGTCATGCCCTCCTGGCCTGGAATGCGCCGCACGCCGATCAACACCAGGCGGACCTTGTCGCCGGCCTCGTCCACCTGTTCTTGGACCTGAGGAGTCACAGGAATTTCAAGCTTCTGCCCACCGCGATTGATCTCGAACGTCAACGTTTTACCGACGTTCGTCGAGACGTTGCGCTGGATCTGCTCGAACACCGTAATCGGCTGACCCTCGATGGCGGTCACCACGTCACCTGGCTTGATTCCCGCCCGTGCCGCCGGACTATCTGGCAGGACGTCGTCGACACGCGCTTCGGTTGTATAAACGCCCTGAGACCAGAACCAGAACGTGAAAATGACAATTGCCAGGATGAAGTTGGCAATCGGCCCCGCGGCGACCACGGCCGCCCGCTGCCAAAGCGGCTTGGCATGAAATGCACCGGCCCGCTCTTCCGCGCTCATCTTTGAGAGGGCCTCAGGCGACGCCATGCTGGCCGCGTTCTCGTCGTCCATGAACTTGACGTAGCCGCCAAGCGGGATCCAGGAGAGCTTCCAGCGCGTGCCGTGCCGGTCATAGAAGCCGCCGATCTCGGGACCGAACCCGATCGAGAACGCGCTGACCTTCACCCCGCACCAGCGGGCCACGAGAAAATGCCCCAATTCGTGGAAGAACACGACGATCATCAGAACCGAGAAAAACGCAAATCCGTACATCAGCGGCCCTGATACGGCATTCCAGATCGCGTCCATTCATCGTCTCCGTTGCGCCGCCATGGGATCCGGCGGCTCGTTCAGTGGCTCAGCATGCACGGGCCAACAACATAAGGGACCCATACATAACGAAGCCCCTTAATGTGGGGTTGCAATGACCGCGCGTGCCAGCTCCCGGCCATGCGCGTCAGCCGCTAGCACGTCTTCGAGCGATTCCGTAGCACGGATCATCCCCCGCCGGTCGGCTTCTTCCAGTGTCTGGGCCACCACGCGGGCAATGTCGAGGAACCCGATTCCCCGCTCCAGGAAGGCTGCCACCGCGACCTCATTGGCCGCGTTCAGCACCGCCGGAGCGCTCCCACCCCGCCGCAAGGCATCCTTGGCCATCTGCGGACCGGGAAAGCGCGCGCCGTCCACCGCCTCGAACGTCAGCGATCCGAGTGAAACGAGATCCAGCCGCGCCGTTGGCGTCGCGCGCCGCTCGGGCCAATTAAGCGCCAGCGCAATCGGCGTGCGCATGTCGGGCGGCCCCAGCTGTGCGATCACCGATCCGTCGATGTAGTGCACGAAGCAATGCACCACCGATTGCGGATGAATGACCGCGTCGAGCTGATCCACGCCCACCGGAAACAGGTGATACGCCTCGATCAGTTCCAGCCCCTTGTTCATGAGCGTCGCGCTGTCGATCGTGATTTTCGCACCCATCGACCAGTTCGGATGCTTCAATGCCTCTTCTGGCTTGGCATCCTTGAGTTTTTCGAGCGGCCAACACCGGAACGGCCCGCCCGACGCCGTCAGCACGATCCGATCCACCGCTGCCCGCTCGGCGCCCGCCAGCGATTGCAACGCCGCCGAATGTTCGCTGTCGACGGGAAGCAACTGCGCGCCCGATTGCCGGCACGCCGCGAGAAAGACGTCGCCAGCCGAAACGAGGCATTCCTTGTTCGCCAAGGCGACCCGCCGCCCTTGCCGCGCCGCCGCAAACGTCGGCTTCAACCCAGCCGCGCCGACGATCGCCGCCATCGTGCAATCGGCCGGCCGCGAGGCTGCCTCCGCCAGCGCAATTTCTCCCGCCGCCGCCTCAATGCCGGTCCCAGACAAATGCGCTTTCAAGTCCTCATAGCAGCGCTCATCGCCCACCACCGCAATCTGCGCCCGATGTTTGATGGCCAGCGCGGCTAGCTTTTCCGTATTCGATTGCGCCGTCAGCGCCACGATCTCAAATCGCTCCGGTTCCCGTCCCACCAGATCAAGCGTGCTCTCGCCGATCGAGCCGGTCGCCCCCAGAACCGTCAGCCGTTGCGGCGACACCAGTACGCGCTCGCCCGTGTCGGAGAGAGTTATCGCAGCCGCGCGTGTAAACGGGACGCTCATCCGCTCATCCACCCATCAACAGCGCGCGCGCCGGCGCCTGCGGGTCGATGGCGAACGCGACAACCCCCGCAGCAACCGCCGCGAACACGAGCCCGTCCACACGGTCCATGACGCCGCCATGCCCCGGGATCAACGTTCCAGAATCCTTCACGCCGAAACTGCGCTTCAATGCACTCTCCGTCAGATCGCCGATCTGCGCCAGGACGCCCAGCATCGTACCCGCCAACCCCAGCTTCACCGGATCCGCACCCAGCCACACGCCAAACCCCGCCGCCGCAATCCCCGCCATGGTGATCCCACCGAGAAACCCCGCCCACGTTTTATTGGGTGAGATCGCCGGCGCCAACTTCGGACCCCCGATGGCCCGCCCGAAAACGAACGCCGCCACGTCGGTCACGACCACGCAGATCAGAATAAACAGCACAGCCTGCAAGCCATACGCAGGATCATCACGCAGCCAAATCAGCGCCACCACCGGCAGCCCGGCATAAAGCACGCCCTCCGCCGACAGCAGCGGATGCCGCCCGAAACACAGCAATCCGGTCAGAATGGCGCCCGCAGCGACAGCCGCCAGCCCCAGCGCCGCGAAGCCCACCGCCGTCAGGGCCGCCGCTATCACGGCACTGGCAACCTGCACCGCGAGGCCCGCGTCGAAGCCCTCGCCCCGCACAATCCGCGACCACTCCAGGCTCGTGAGAACAGCCGCCGCACCCGCGAGAACAGCGAACGGAAGCGGGCCCGCGTAGAGAAGACCACCGGCCACCACCGCCAGCATCACACCAGAGGCAATCCGCACGCCAACGTCGCGCGACGCCGCAGCGGCCGTTCCAGAATGATCGGCCGGTTCGTGTTCCATACCGCCCTCAGGCCGTGGAACGCTGCGTCAGTCCACCAAACCGGCGGTCGCGCGCATGGTAGGTCTTGATCGCTTCATCCAGGAGTTCGCCGCCAAATTCAGGCCAATAGGCGTCGAGAAAGACAAACTCCGTGTAGGCCGTCTGCCACAAGAGGAAATTCGACAGCCGCATCTCGCCGCTCGTCCGTATCAGCAAATCGGGATCGGGAATCCCCGCGGTATCGAGCGACCCGGATAAATGGTCCGCCTCGATCTCGTCGGGGTGCAACTCGCCGCGCGCCACCTTGTGCGCCAACGCCCGCGCTGCCTTCGTGATCTCCGCCCGCGAGCCATAGTTGAACGCGATCACGAGCGTAAGCCCAGTGTTTTGCGACGTCACATCCTTGGCTTCGTCGATCAGCGCCATCAATTCCGGATCGACCCGGTCGCGCTCGCCGATCACCGTGATGCGCACGTTCGATTGATGCAGATCGACCAGATCGCTTTTGATGAAGCGGCGCATCAGGCCCATCAAATCGTCGATCTCAGACGCCGGACGCGACCAGTTCTCCGACGAAAAACTGTAAATGGTGAGATATCCAATGCCCCGCTCGCGCGCCGCCCGCACAGTGCGCCGCACCGCTTCGACACCCTGCCGGTGCCCCCACGTCCGCGGCAACCCCCGCTCGGCTGCCCAGCGCCCGTTACCGTCCATGATGATGGCCACATGCCGCGGGGGCAGGAGGTCGGGCAATGCGCCAGGGCTCGTCTGCGATCTCATGGACTCGGCCGGACCTGCGTTTGGCTCGTCGGAGAGCGGGTTGCCTCGGGGAGAAACTCTGGCGGAAAGGAGCAGCATCGGCGGCCCCCGCCGCCGACCCGCGGGACTGCACTTAGACCTTCTGGATTTCCGTTTCCTTCGCTACCAGCGTCTGATCGATTTCCTTGATCAGTTTGTCAGTCAATTCCTGCACCTTGGTGGCATTCTTCTTATGATCGTCCTCGCTCATTTTGCCGTCCTTCTCCAACTTCTTGAGAAGATCGAGACCATCGCGGCGCACGTTGCGCACGGCGATCCGGTGGCTCTCGGCATATTTGTGCGCCTGCTTGACGAGTTCGTTGCGCCGGTCTGCGGTCGGTGCCGGAAGCGGCAAACGGATAAGCTGACCATCCACCATCGGGTTGACACCCAAATTGGCCTCGCGAAGCGCTTTGTCGACGGCCGTCACGTTCGAGCGGTCCCACACCTGCACCGCGATCATACGCGGCTCCGGCGTGGTCACCGTCGCCACCTGATTGATCGGCATCCGCGACCCATAGACCATCACCTGCACCGGATCGAGCAAGTGGGCACTCGCCCGCCCCGTGCGCAAACCTTGCAATTCGCGTTTGAACGCATCCAGTGACGCGCGCATCCGGTTTTCGAGTTCTTTGATATCGTACGTCGCAGACATCGTCGTTCCTTGTCGTCGCTGATCGGCGGGTGCTGCCCTGGGCCCTGACCGGATTGCGCCCGTCAAAACCGCAAAAAATCCACCACAGACACCTAACCTTGGATCACGGTCGCCCGCGCTTCTCCCCGCATGACCTTTAGAAGGTTTCCCGCCTCCTCAATGGCACAAACAATTACCGGAAGTCGATTATCGCGGGCAAGCGCGATCGCCGCCCCGTCCATCACCTTCAGGTCGCGAGCCAGAACCTCCGCGTAGGTCAGCGTATCGTAACGCACCGCCGAGGGGTCCTTTTTCGGGTCGGCTGAATAAACCCCATCCACCTGCGTCGCTTTCACCACCGCATCGCACGAGGTCTCGATGGCCCGCAGCGTTGCCGCCGTATCGGTCGTGAAAAACGGATTACCCGTTCCCGCGGCAAAGACCACGATCCGCCCCTGCGCCAGATGCGCCAGCGCCCGCGGCCGGACATAGCTCTCGCATACCGTCGGCATCGGGATCGCCGACATCACCCGCGCATCCGCCCCGCGCGCCGTCAGCGCCTGCTGAAACGCCAGCGCATTCATCACAGTCGCCAGCATGCCCATGTAGTCGCCGGTGGCCCGGTCCATGCCCTTGGCGGCTGCCTGCAAGCCACGGAAAATGTTACCGCCACCGACCACCACGGCGATTTCCGCCCCGGCGTTGACCGCGTCAACGATATCACCCGCCAGCCGGTCCGCGACCGCCATATCGATCCCATAGGCACCGCGCCCCATGAGCGCCTCGCCCGACAGCTTGATCAGCAGCCGCTTGTATTTGAGCCCACCGGCTTGGGACGTCATCATTGAGCTCCCTCAGCTCCAGCTAGCCTGCCGCCGCAGGCCACTCTCTTTACGCCAGACCCTAGGGCGAGTCGCAGCGTCACATGTTGCCGGACTGCGTCATACTGGGTGTCTGTCCGCACATTCCAGCACTTTCCGGCCTGTCGCACCCCTCCGGCGCAATCTGCCGCGGCGCCAAATCAAAAACGGCCGGCGTTTCCCGCCGGCCGTTTTGAATTTCGATCAAATCCTGCCGAAAGAGACCTCAGCCGCCCTTGGAAGCAGCCACCGTCTTGGCCACTTCGGCCGCGAAATCCTCTTCCTTCTTTTCGATCCCTTCACCCAGCGCGTAGCGCAGGAACCCGGTGACCTTGATCGGCGCGCCGACATCTTTTTCAGCCGCCTTCGTGGCTTCCGCCACCGAGGCCTTGCCGTCGAGCACGAACACTTGGCTCATCAGACACGCCTGCTGGAAGAATTCCTTCTTCAAGCGGCCCTCCACCATCTTGTCGACGATGTCCTTGGGCTTACCCGACGCCAGCGCCTGCTCGGTGTAGAACGCACGCTCCTTCTCGATGGCGGCCGGGTCAAGATCGTCCGGCGTCAGCGCGAGCGGGCTTGCGGCCGCCACATGCATCGCCACCTGCCGGCCGAACGCCATCAGCGCATCCGTATCGCCATTGCTTTCCAAGGCGACCAGAACACCAATCTTGCCCAGACCATCGGCCGCCTTGTTGTGAACGTAGTCGGCAACCACGCCACTCGACACGGCCAGCGCACCTGTGCGGCGCACGCCCATGTTTTCGCCAATCGTCGCGATCGCGTCCTTGACGGTCTCTTCCACTGAAGCCGATCCGCCCGGATACTTAGCGGCAAGCAGCCTCGACAGATCGCCGTTCGCGGCCGGTGCCAGCGACGTGATCTTCTGCACCATTTCCTGGAACTGCGGGTTACGCGCGACGAAATCCGTCTCCGAGTTCACTTCGACAACGGCACCCGACTTCACCATCGAGATAACGCCAATCAAGCCCTGCGCCGCGACGCGATCCGACTTCTTGGCGGCCTTCGAGAGGCCCTTCTTGCGCAGCCACTCAACGGCCGCTTCCATGTCGCCGTTCGTTTCCGTCAGTGCGGTCTTGCAATCCATCATACCCGCGCCGGTCTTCTCGCGCAGATCCTTCACCATTGCTGCGGTGATCGTGCTCATGTCGGCTCCTTCCGCTCGTCTGACGAGCGAGTAGCGAATTATCGGTACTACGGTTTGACTGCGAAACAGCAGGCGGGCGGATGAGTTGCCCCATTCGCCGCAACTGCCGGTGGTGTGGGCCGGGCCTTAAGCCGCGGCGGCGTCGACGAACTTCTTCGCCTGCGCGATCCAGCCTTCCGCTTCGATCTGACCCTTGAGCTTCAAGAGCAGGTCGAGCGCCTTGGCGTTGTCCGCATCGAGGTCGGCGATCTGCCAGAAGTGGAACACGCCCGCATCGTTGAGGCGCTGTTCGAGCTTCGGCGAAATCGTCGTGATGCGCTTCAAGTCGTCGGCTTCGCCGCGCGGAGCGTCGATGCCCTTGAACTTGACCGGGAGTGCTTCGGCCGGCGGATTGGCAAGAGCGCCGATATCCACGCCCGAAGCGCCCTGGCTGCGTTCCAGACCGTCAAGCGCCGCACGCGCGACGAGATCGCAATAGAGCGTGATCGCACGGCCGGCGTCGTCATTGCCCGGGATCGGGAAGTCGATGCCGTCGGGATCGCAGTTCGTGTCCACGATCGCAACAATCGGAATCCCGAGCTTGCGCGCTTCCTGGATCGCGATCTTTTCCTTGTTGGTGTCGATCACGAACAGGAGGTCGGGCACGCCGCCCATTTCCTTGATCCCGCCGCGCTCTTTCTCGAGCGTGTCGCGCTCGCGCTGCAGCGTCAGGATTTCTTTCTTCGTGCGGCCCTGCGGATCAGCGAGAATGTCGTCGAGCTGGCGCAGACGGCGGATCGAGGTCGAGATCGTCTTCCAGTTGGTGAGCGTGCCGCCCGGCCAACGATGGTTGATGTAGTACTGAGCCGAACGCTTGGCCGCGTCCGCGATCGAATCCGATGCAGCGCGCTTGGTCGCCACGAACAGCACGCGGCCGCCGCCGGCGACCGTGTCCGAAATCTTCAAGAGCGCCTGGTGCAACATCGGCACCGTCTGCGTCAGGTCGAGAATGTGAATGTTGTTGCGCGCGCCGTAGATGAACGGCTGCATCTTGGGGTTCCAGCGGTGCGACTGGTGACCAAAGTGAACGCCAGCTTCCAAAAGCTGACGCATGTTGAACGCGGGAAGCGTCATCAGCGGTATCCTTTTTCCGGTTTAATCCTCCGCGATTCGTTGTGAAGACGCGCAAATCGGTTTCCCGAGTTGCATATCGTCCACCGGAGCGCCAGACGGGGCTTTCAATCCGCCCAGCGCGCGAACCACGTGCGAGATGGAGCGGCTTATGACGGAAGATGGCCTGAATGGCAAGGGTACGCGGCCATTTCGAGCGCCGCAGCCTAGATTTCGAGGACCTCAACCACCCCCGGCACGGTCGAAAGCTGGCCCGCTTGCGCCGGCGAGACGTCGTAGCGGCCGGGGAGCACGATCTCCAACTCCCGTGCGCCGACGGGCAGCACGAGGCGAACCTCGCCGCCCCGGCGCACACCCGCCTGACCCGGCTTCAACTGCGCCTTGAATTCGTCCAGGACGCCCCGGCGCGCGGCCAGCACGCCTGTGTCGAACACGATCTTCAACCCGCGCTCGATCTCGGCCGCTGCCTTGTCGAGCGCCTCCATGCTCTGCACCCGCATCTTGACCGTGTCGCCCTCGCGCTCAGCCTCCACGTTGAGGACGACCGGCGTGCCTCCCTCCAACAAATCGCGCGACGCCGTCAGCGTGTCGGAAAAAATCACCGCCTCGAACTGCCCGCTCGCATCCGAGAACATTGCAAACGCGAACTTGTTGCCCTTCTGCGACCGCCGCTCGCGCGCCGAAATCACGATGCCCGCCAGCCGCCCGCTGGACACCCCCCGCGCAGTCGCCGCCTCGAAGTCCACAAACCGCCTGACGCCCAGTTTCTTCAACACCGTCTCGTAAGCATCCAGCGGATGCCCCGACAGGAAGAACCCGATCGCATCGAACTCCTCCTGGAGCTTCTCCATCGGCGTCCACGCCTTCGCCGGCTTCAGATCGAGCGACGGCGCGCCTCCGCCCCCGCCACCAAACAGATCGCTCGTCCCCTGCGCCGCGTTATCCGCCTGCCGGTTGGCGAGCGCGATCATGCCTTCCACGTTGCCGCGCACCAGCGCCCGGTTCGGCTCCAGCCCGTCGAACGCCCCCGCCATCGACAGCGTCTCGAGCCCGCGCTTGTTCAGCGCCTTGGGATTAAGCCGCGACGCGAAATCCGATAGCGACCGGTACGGCCCCTCCGCCGTCCGCGCCGCCACGATTGTCTCCACCGCCGACGCGCCAATGTTCTTCAACGCCGCCAGCGAATACCGAATGGCGCCATGTGCCTCGTCGCCCTTCGGGCGCTCCACCAAAAAATCCACCTCCGACGCATTCACGCACGGCGGCAGCACCGGAATACCGCTCTTCTTGGCCTCCGCTGCAAACATCGACAGCTTGTCGGTGTTCCCCATGTCGAGCGTCATCGACGCGGCCAGGAACTCCTCGCGGAAGTTCGCCTTCAAATACGCCGTGTGATAGCTGACCAGCGCATACGCCGCCGCGTGCGATTTGTTGAAACCGTAGCCGGCGAACTTGTCGACGAGTTCGAAGATGTAGACCGCGTCGTCCTTCTTCACGCCGTTCTTCGTCGCCCCTTCAACGAAGAGAGCCTGCTGCTTGGCCATCTCGGCCTTGTCTTTCTTACCCATCGCGCGGCGCAGCAGGTCGGCTTGTCCGAGCGAATAGCCGGCCAGCACCTGCGCGATCTGCATCACCTGTTCCTGGTAGATGATGACGCCGTACGTCTCCTTCAAAATCCCTTCCAACATCGGATGCAAGAAGTCGACCGGCTCTTCGCCATGCTTGCGGTTGATGTAGGTCGGGATGTTGTCCATCGGGCCGGGTCGATACAGCGCCACCATGGCGATGATGTCCTCGAAGCGGTCGGGCTTCAGCCGCTTCAAGCTCTCCCGCATGCCCGTGCTTTCAAGCTGGAACACGCCCACGGTATCGGCCTTAGCGAGCAGCTGATACGCCGGCACGTCATCGAGCGGCAGCGTCGCCAGATCGACCGAAATCCCCCGCCCGCGCCGGATCAACTCCACCGCCTTCTCCAGAACGGTGAGCGTCTTGAGGCCGAGGAAGTCGAACTTCACGAGCCCCGCCGCTTCCACCATCTTCCAGTTGAACTGCGTCACCGGCATGTTCGACTTCGGATCGCGGTAGAGCGGCACCAACTCATCCAACGGCCGGTCGCCGATCACGATACCAGCCGCATGCGTCGAAGCATGCCGGTAAAGCCCCTCCAGCTTCTGCGCCACCTGCAACAGCCGCCGCACGACCTCATCCGTATCGCGCGCTTCCTGTAGCTTCGGCTCGCCCTCAATCGCCTGATCGAGCGTCACGGGGTTCGCCGGATTGTTCGGCACCAGCTTGCACAACCGGTCCACCTGCCCATATGGCATCTGCAAAACGCGGCCCACGTCGCGCAGCACCGCGCGCGCCTGCAATTTGCCATGCGTGATGATCTGCGCCACGCGGTCCGAACCGTACTTCTGCTGCACGTAGCGGATCACCTGATCGCGCTTGTCTTGGCAAAAGTCGATATCGAAGTCCGGCATCGAGACGCGTTCCGGATTGAGAAACCGCTCGAATAGCAGGCCAAACCGCAGCGGATCGAGATCAGTGATCGTCAGTGAATACGCAACCAGCGACCCCGCACCCGAGCCGCGCCCCGGTCCCACCGGAATGCCGTTGGCCTTCGACCACTTGATGAAGTCGGCCACGATGAGGAAGTAACCGGGAAACTTCATCTTCGTAATCACGTCAACTTCGAACGCGAGCCGCGACCAGTAATCGTCTTCCGTGAAGCCCGCCGCGAGCGGCACGATCCGGAGCCGCTCCCGCAACCCCTCCTCCGCCTGCCGCTTCAATTCCGCCGCTTCCGCCGCCAGCTGATCGGCATCCGTCCCCGTACTCGTCTGGACGAACCGCGGCAGGATCGGCTTCTTACCCTTCGGCCGGAACGCACACCGCTTGGCGATCTCCACCGTATTCGCTACCGCCTCCGGCAGATCGGCGAACAACTCCGCCATCGCCTCGCCCGACTTCAAATGATGCTCGCGCGTCACCCGCCGCCGGTCGTCCTCTGACACATACCGCCCGTCCGCGATGCACAGCAGCGCATCGTGCGCCTCGAAGTCGTCGGGCGTCGCGAAGTAAACTTCATTCGTCGCGACGATGGGCACACCGAGCCGGTACGCCAAGTCCAGAAGCTGCGGCTCCACCTCCTGCTCCGCCCGCGTCCCGTGCCGCTGCACCTCCACGTAGAGCCGGTCGCCAAACGCCCGCTTCAAAAACTGAAGCCGCTCCTCCGCCAAACCCGGCTGCCCATCGAGCAACGCCCTGTCGATCGGCCCATCCGGCCCACCCGTCAGCGCAATGACGCCGCCCGCATGCTTCGCAATCTGATCCGCCCGCACGAACGGCGCATCTTCACCCTCCGTCCCCAAATGCGCCGCCGAGACGAGCTTCATCAGGTTCGCGTAACCGGCATCATTCATCGCATAGAGCGCCAGCAGCCCATCGCGCCACGCATGCTGCCGCACGACCGGGCCCGGCAACTGACCGGGCTTGACCTTCTTCTCAGTCAACAGACATGACAGCGACACGCCGACGATCGGCTGAATGCCCGCCCCCGCCAGCTTGTCGGAAAACTCCAGCCCCCCGAACATATTGTTCGTGTCGGTCATGCCTAACGCCGGAAAGCCATAAGCTTCCGCAAGCTTCGCAAGCCTCCCGATCGGCAACGCGCCTTCGAGCAGCGAATAAGCCGAATGGACCTTGAGGTGAATGAATCTGGGCGGCGGCGGAATCGTCTGGCTCATGCCCCGACTTTAGGCGCTACCGCACGCAAACGCACCCGCGCCCGCGTTTTCCACAGCTCCACACACATGTCTCGCGAGGAACAGAAAGGCGCCACACCCGCCCGTATGGTCGCACCATCACGATCAACCCACGGAGAGCCCCATGGACGCCCTGTTCGACCTGATGACCCAAAACGACGACTTTCCGGGCGCCCCCCTGCGCGACGGCGACCCCCGCCTCGAATAGCGCGGGCTTAGCGCACGGCTCCGGGCGCGACCTCAACCAACTGCCCGTTCTCCATCCGCAGCACACGGTCCATGCGCGACGCAAGCTCCAGGTTATGCGTCGCGATCAGCGCCGCGACGCCCTCGCTCTTGAACAGCCCGATCAACTCGTGAAACACGAGTTCCGACGTCTTGGGATCGAGGTTGCCTGTCGGCTCATCCGCTAAGATCAGCTTCGGCTTATTCGCCAGCGCCCGGCAAATCGCGGTCCGCTGCTGCTCGCCGCCCGACAACTGCGCCGGCCGGTGATCGAGTCGGTGCCCCAGCCCCAGCGTAGTCAGAAGTTCCGTCGCCCGCGCGTTGGCAGCTTTCCTCGGCGTGCCTAAAATCATTTGCGGCAGCACCACGTTTTCCAGCGCCGAAAACTCCGGCAGCAACTGGTGAAACTGATAGATGAAGCCCACGTCCGAGCGCCGGATGCGCGTGCGCTCATCATCGCCGAGCTTAGAACAATCCCGCCCGCCCATGATCACGGAGCCCGCCGTCGGCGTCTCCAAAAGCCCAGCGATGTGCAACAGCGTCGACTTGCCCGCCCCCGAAGGCCCAACCAGCGCCACCGCCTCGCCCGGATAGATCGCCGCACTCGCCCCATTCAAAACCGCGATCTCGCGCTCGCCCTGCTTGAAGGTGCGCATCAATCCGTCGAGTTTCAGGATCGCGGTCCCAGTCGGTGTATCGAGCATCCCTGTCCCCTCACTCGTACCGGAGCGCTTCGACGGGATCGAGCTTGGAAGCCCGCCACGACGGATAGAGCGTGGCCAGGACAGACAGCGACAAAGCCATCACCACGATCCAGGCCGTCTCCCTCGGATTGATCTCCGCCGGCAGCTTCGTCAGATAATAAACATTGGGATCGAACATCGGCGTGCCCGTCAGCGACGAAACGAATTGCCGGATGCCCTCGATATTCCAGCAGAACACGATACCGAGGATGAGCCCGGCAAGCGTTCCCACCACACCGATCGACGCGCCGGTAATCAGAAAAACCCGCATCACCGAGCCCTTCGACGCCCCCATGGTGCGCAACACGGCGATATCGCGGCCCTTGTCCTTCACCAGCATCATCATGCCCGAAATGATATTAAGTGCCGCCACCAGAATGATGAGCGACAGGATGATGAACATCACATTCCGCTCCACCTCGAGCACCGTAAAGAACGTCTCGTTCTTCTGCCGCCAGTCGGTGACATTGATCGTCGGCCCGCCGGCCGCGCGGATTTCCGCCGAGAACTGATCCACCCGCTCCGGATCGTCCACGACGACCTCCAGCACGTCCGCCTCATCGGCCTTATTGAAGTACCGCTGGCTTTCGGCAAGCGGCATGAAAATCATGGTCTTGTCGTATTCCGACATGCCCAATTCGAAGATCGCCGAGATCATGTAGGGCTTCGATCGCGGCGCCGTCCCGAACGGCGTCGAGGCCCCGCGCGGCGACACCAGCGTCAGCGTATCCCCTACGTTCACATAAAGCGCATTTGCCAGACGCTGCCCGATCGCGATCGTTTGCGTTCCGTCGAACCCGTCGAGCGAGCCGGCGCGAATGTTCTCCGCCACCAGCTTGAGCGACTTGATGTCTTTTTCCGCCATCCCGCGCACCAGCGCGCCTAGCGCCTGCGCACTCGATGACACCATCACCTGGCCCTCAACGATCGGCAGCGCATGCGTCACGCCCGGCACGGCCGCAATCTTCGCAGCCTTGTCCTTATAATCGGCGAACGGCTCACCGATCTTATAGACGATGATGTGCCCATTAAGCCCGAGGATCTTGGCGAACAGATCTTTCCGGAAACCGTTCATCACGGCCATGACGATGATCAGCGTCGCCACGCCGAGCATGATGCCAAGAAAGGAGAACCCGGCGATGACCGAGATAAACCCTTCCTTGCGCCGCGCCCGCAGGTAGCGTCCCGCGAGCAGCCACTCGAATGGCGAAAAGGGTTTTGTGTCCGGCGTCTCGGCCATCCGCGGCAAGCTCCCTCAAATCCCCCCGGCTCGCCAATTGCTGACGTCCCCGGCCACACGCACGTACCGCTATCCCTGCAATCGGGCCAGATTGCGTTACATCACCCTCAGCCCGCAACGCATTGAAACAATGCGCAATCTGGCCCGAATGCGACACCCACGCTAGTACGACCGCCCGATCAACACGTACTCTTTCGCCGGTTCGCCGGTGAACAGACAGGTCTTGCCCTCAACCGGCGGCTGGTCCAACGGCGCGTTGCGGATCGTCAGCTTCAAGGCTTTCAGCCGCTCCGCCACCGTCTCGAGCGCCGGCCCTTCGGGCTTCGCCCACATCACACCGGCCCAGCCCTTGAACTCGCCGCCCTCTTCGTCGCCGGCCGTTGCCCCGTAGTAGGCTTCCAGATCGGCAAACGTCGTCATCGTGGTCACGATGTTTCCATCAAGCCGCGCCTTCGCTTCCGCGAAAAGCCCATCCTGAATGGCTTCCAGCAGCGTGCGCGCACCGGCCACGAACTCCGCCCGCGCCTGCGTATGCGAGATCACCTTGTCGCCGTCGCGCAGCTTGTCGCGCCGCATGAAGGTCACGTTACCGCCCGCCGCATCGCGCCCGCCGATCTCGATGATGACGGGAGCACCACGGCGCACCCAGTTCCACCGCTTCTCCGCCGACTTGATCGGCTTCAAATCGACGAGCACGCGAATGCCCTGCGCCTTCAACTCCGCTTCCAGCTCCGCGCAGTATGCCTTGAGCTCCGCATCCTCCGGCTTGTCTCGCAGCATCGGCACGATCACGATCTGCCGCGGCGCGATCTTCGGCGGCATGCGAAGGCCGTCATCGTCGCCATGGCTCATGATCACGCCGCCAATGAGCCGCGTGGAAACACCCCAGCTCGTCGTATGGCAGAAGGTCAGCTTGCCATCCTGGTTTTGGAACTGGATGTTCTGCGCTTCGGCGAAATGCGTGCCCAGATAATGCGACGTGCCGGCCTGCAACGCCTTGCCGTCCTGCATCATCGCTTCGATCGAATAGGTGTTGTCGGCGCCCGGAAACCGCTCATTTGCAGGCTTTTCGCCAGCAATCACAGGCATAGCCAGCACGGTTTCGGAAAACTCGCGATAGACCTCGAGCATCTTTCGCGTCTCCGCCATCGCATCCTCGCGATCGGCGTGCGCCGTATGCCCCTCCTGCCAGAGAAACTCCGCCGTGCGCAAAAACAACCGCGTGCGCATCTCCCAGCGCACCACGTTCGCCCACTGGTTGATCAACAACGGCAGATCGCGATAGCTCTTCACCCACCGCTGGAACGCATCCCCGATGATCGTCTCCGATGTCGGCCGCACGATCAGCGGCTCTTCCAGCTTGGCGTCGGGATCCAGCACCAGCTTGCCGCCCTCGTTCTTCAGCCGGTGATGCGTAACGACCGCCATCTCCTTGGCGAAGCCTTCGACGTGCTCAGCCTCCTTGGCGATAAAGCTCATTGGGATGAACAGCGGGAAGTAGCAGTTCTCGTGCCCCGTATCCTTGATCCGCTGATCAAGCTCAGCCTGTACGCGCTCCCACACGCCCCAGCCCCACGGCTTGATGATCATGCAGCCGCGCACGGGGCTCTGCTCGGCCATGTCGCCGTCGCGCACCGCTTCCTGGTACCACTCCGGAAAGCTCTGCTCCCGGGTCACACTGAGCGCGCGCTTACTCATGGTGCGCACCCGACAAGGAGCATAGCGAAGGCGCAGTGGGTTCGGTCGATCGGGGCACCGCACAGGACATAAGTTGCATCACAAAGACTCTGAATGTTGCTGGGCATGATGGCCCCGGCGCACGACTCGACGGAGCGATGGTCCCGCCGTCCATACCGGGCTTCCCGCCCCCCGGCAACTTGAGCCCCGGCCGTCCCGCGACGGCACCGGCTCCGAAATCCTGTCGACGACCGCAAACGCCTGTGGATGACCGAAAAACAGCCCACGGAGACTCGGCGTATCGTCGCCCGGCATTAATCCATGGATATGCCAATGTTTAGCGACGGCCGCGACCCGGCCCACACCTGCGCCTGCTGCGGCCAAGCCCTCCAAGCGACCCGCAGCCTGACGCTGCAGGTTGAGGAGACTGTGCTGAACGTCTGCAATCAGGCGTTCGCCGAAGCCGATGCCATCGGCCACGCCCATGTCGACGTCGCCCATCTCATTACGGTGCTGGCCCGCGCGCCTGAAGCGCAGGGCATCTTCTGGCAGCTGAACCTGGACCCCGCTTCCATGGCCGCAGCCGCGAACCGCTGGCTCATGCGATTGAATCGCCGCCACGGCTCAGCCCCCGTCACCGCCTCGGCCGAACTGAAAGCGCTCCTGACCCGCGCCGAAGCCCGCGCCATCCGCGACGGCCGCACCCACGCCAGCCTCACCGACCTCATCGGCCTCCTCGCCGAACTCTCGGCAACCGGCGCTAACATCAGCACCCGCGAGACGAACAACACGATCCCGGCCGCACAAACACCATCACATTCGACCGTCCTGTTGAACGGCCTCCTCACCACCACGCCGCCGCGCGTCTCCACCAGCCCGACCACCGCGCACAGCAACGCATCCATCGAGCAAGCCACACTCGCAGCCCTCCTTGCCCGCCTCGAACGCCAGGAAGCGGAACTTGCCGCCTTGCGCGCCGATGTCAACGCCAACGCGTCAGCCCGGTCCCGATCGAACCAATCCTCGTCCACACGCGCCAGTACGCGCGGCCAGAGCTATGACCCCGTTATCCACGTTCTCTCGACCCAGTCGACTGCTGATCGCGTCCACATGCGCCGCCATCTGCGTCAGCGCCAGGAAAAGGCCCGCCGCCGCCGCAACCGTCAGAGCGAGCGTCTCTCCGCCAGCAATCGCGAACGCAACGGTGCATCCCGTTCTTGGTCGGAGCGCCGGACCAGCACCAGCCAAACGCGGGAAAGCGCAATCAAACTTCCTGAAATGGAACGTGACGACGAAATCACCACGGGCGACACCGCCAAGCGCTTCTTCCTCGCCCTCGACGACCACATCGAACGCGCGCCTTCTATCGGCCCGAAGACAGCCGGACGCTTGATCGACGCTGGCATTGCCACCGTCCGCGATCTACTCGCCGCAGACGCGGAGGCCATATCTGGCGCCGTTCGCGCCAAATTCATCACCGCCCAGCGCGTCCGCGATTGGCAGGCGCAAGCCCGCCTTGTCTGTACGGTGCCCTTCCTGCGCGGCACCCACGCCCAGCTTCTCGTCGGCGCTGGCTACGCCGACCTCGACCGCATCGTCGCCGCCGAACCCAGCATCCTTTGCGCAGCGATTCTAAAATTCGCCACCACGCGCGATGGCCAAAGCGTGCTCCGCTCGGCTCCGCCCCCGGACATGGAGCGCATCGTCCGCTGGCTCCACAATGCCGCCGACGCTGAGCCCGCCCGCGCCGCCGCCTAACCGGCCAGCACCAACCCCCTCGTCATCCTCGAACCTGAGCGCAGTGATGGCGGACGGGGAACCAGCGCAAGCCCCGTCGAAGACACCTCATCAGCAGTGCGCTCACGCGCGCACATTCCGCTGGATCCCCGGGGCACACGCGCCCAAGCGCGCTCCGCCGAGGATGACGTTCGGGTTTGCTCGGTCAGTGGGAACGTTAGGCAGACGTGTTCCCTCTCCCCTCAAGGAAAAGGATAAGAGTGAGGGGGCTGTTCCACGAAGGCGCCTCCGGCGGCCTACATGGAGGACAAGCGCGCAGCCGCGGTGCGTCACCCCGCGCACGCCAGACAGAACGAAATCGTAACCGCGGCGTCGTTCACACTAACCGACCGGATCTTCAATTCGCCCGCCGGCCCCAGCACCAGCCGCTTTTTCAACTCGCCCGCAATCTTGGCCTGGATCTCCGGCTTATTCATCTGCGCGCGCAACATGCCGTCCAGATCCCCGCGAAGTTTGGCAATCGCTTGCCGCGCCTTCGACAGCACGGACTTGCAAATCCCGCCCGAGATCAATGCCGCACTCGGCGAGCACGACGGCGAAAACGCGCCCCCGATCTTCACCGCCTTGGCTTCGAGAGACAGACTATCCCCCACACCCACAGGTGCCAGATCGATCGAGACCGAGGCATCGCTCCACTCGATGCGCGGCAATGCGTTGACAGGCGCGCAAATCCCCGACCGGCACCGCCCAAACAATTCCGGAGCGTCGCTCTCGAACCTGAGCGTCAGCCGTACCGCGCCCGGCACAGCCTCGAACGCCACGCCCGTCGAATTGATGTCGTTCACATAGTAGGCGTAGGTGCCGCCCGCGATCGGGAACGTTCGCACCGGCACGCTCACCGGCACCTGCGTCGAGCCGATCGCCACGAATGAGCCTTGCGAGAAATCTAGAACACCACTCGCCGGCGCATTGTGCAGCCGGAGCGTCGCCCCGCCCAGCGCCTGCTGCGCGATGGCTGCCAATTCTTTGAATTCAATGCGCAATTCGGCCGCCTGTGCCGGCCCCGCCGCCACAATAGCGATCATCGCCGCAGCGATCCGCGCCAATCCCCCCATGCCCCAACGCATACCGTTCCGCCCCACGCCCGACACCAACGCGCCATACTACCGCGCGCCACACCCCCCGGGGACACGCGATAGGTGTGCGGCAGGCACGCTCGCCCCCTAACCAGGCGGCGGTGGTGCCATCCGCAGAACGGGCGGAGCATCCTCAACCGGCGGCTTGGTGCCGAGCCAGTTGTTCTCCAACGCCGTCCACACGACCGCAAAAACAACGGTAGCCACAACGGTATTGATCAGGAAGACCTTTCGCAGGTTGAACCGCGAAGGCGCGCTGCCGGGTGTCCCGGGTACAACATCCGCGGTTTCGTCCTGCGTCACGACTCCGAAGGGCAGCACCGCGAACAGCACCAGCCACCAGATCATGAAAAATAGGGCAAGGCCGAGCGCAATGGTCATGAACTAGACCTGCTCGAGTTCGGTCAGCGTGCCCAGAAAGTCCTTCGGATGCAGGAACAGCACCGGCTTGCCATGCGCCCCGATCTTCGGGTTACCGTCGCCCAAAACCCGCGCGCCCTGCGCCTTCAACTGATCCCGCGCCGCCAGGATATCGTCCACCTCGTAGCAGACGTGGTGAATACCGCCGTCCGGGTTCCGCTCCAGGAATTTCGCAATCGGCGAATTCTCTCCCAGCGGTTCCAAAAACTCGATCTTCGTATTGGGCAGTTCCACGAACACGACCGTCACGCCATGCTCAGGCTGCGGCGTGGGATCGGTCACCTTGGCGCCCAGCGCATTTTTGTAGGTCGCCACCGCCGCGTTCAGGTCGCGCACCGCGATCGCCACATGATTGAGCCGTCCGATCATGTCCCTTGCCCTTTCCGTAGTCTGTTTCCTGCCGCTATCTAGCGTGTGGACCCTGAGGTTTCCACCCCCCGGGCATGAGTGTCCGCGCCGCCTCAGCGCGTATCCACCACCGACACCATCACCTTGCAGATCGGCTTTTTGCCCCAGACCTGGTTGATGACCGCCCGCAACGACTTGCGCAACGCCTCCTCGACGAGATCGGGATCGCGCCGCCGCGCCGGCGGGATCGACTTCAACGTCCCCTCCAAGGCGTCATAGGCGAGATCGAGCATGCTCTCACCCTCCGCATCCTCGATCGGCACGCCGTCCAGTTCCACGATCGGATCGGCGACCAGTTCGCCCTTGCGCGACAGCACCACGCTCGCCACCACGATGCCAACGAACGCCAGCTTGCGCCGCTCGCGCACCGGCCCCTCGCCTTCCGGCACCAACAAGTTGCCGTCGCGGAAAAGACGACCCACAGGCACATCGTCGATCTTGCGCGCCGGCCCCGGCGCCAGCCGCACCATCTCGCCGTTGAACGCCGGCACGACTTCGCCGACGCCCAGCGATCGCGCCAAGTCCGCGTTCGCCATCAGATGCCGCGCCTCGCCGTGCATGGGCACGACGATCTTCGGCCGGATCCAGCCATACATCTGCTTCAACTCGCCCCGCCGCGGATGGCCCGTCACATGGATGAGTGCATCGCTGTCGGTGAGGATGTGGCACCCCATGCGCACCAGCGCATTCTGAATGTGCCCGATGCCCTTCTCATTGCCCGGAATGGCCCGCGATGAGAACAGCACCAGATCACCCTTATCGAGCGACACTTCCGGATGCTCGAACTCCGCGATCTTCGCCATCGCGGCCCGCGGCTCGCCCTGGCTGCCCGTACACAGCAGCACGACCTCTTCGCGCTTCATGTATTTGAACTGCTGCTGATCGGACCACGTGAAGTCCTTCGGCAAATAGCCCGTCTCAATCGCCACCTGAATAACCCGGTGCAGCGCGCGGCCCGCCACAACGAGCTTGCGCCCCGACGCCCGCGCCGCCTCGTAACAGGCCTTGATGCGCGCGACATTCGACGAGAACGTCGTCACCACCACACGGAATGGCGCCTTGGCGACGATCTGCGCCAAGCTCGCGGCAACCTCGGTTTCGCTCGGGCTCTCTCCTTCCCGCATGGCATTTGTGGAATCACACACCAGCGCCAGCACACCCTCATCGCCCAGCGCCGCCAACCGTGCCGGCTCCGCCGGTTGCCCGATGTACGGCGTCGCGTCGATCTTCCAGTCGGCGGTGTGATACACCGTGCCCAGCGGCGTGCGCAGCACGACCCCGCTGGTTTCTGGCACCGAATGCGCAACGCTCACCAACTCGATGTCGAACGACCCGGCCTTGAAGCGGCTATCGAGTGGCACGACCTTCATCGGCATGTCGCGCCCGCGCCCGTAGTCGGCCATCTTCGACTTGAGCATGCCCGCCGTAAACGGCGTCACATAAACCGGGCACTGCAGCCGCGGCCATAATTCCAGCACTGCACCGATGTGATCTTCGTGCGCATGTGTGATCACCAGTCCCGCGATCTGCGACTTCTGCGTCTCCAGAAAGCGCACATCCGGAAGGATCACATCCACGCCGGGATCGTCCTCGCCTTCGGGGAAAGTGATGCCCAAATCGACAATAAGCCACTCGCGGTTGTCCGGTGGTCCAATGCCATAGAGGTAGGCATTCATGCCCACCTCGCCGAGGCCGCCCAAGGCCGCGAACACGAGTTCGGGGCCCTTGCCCTCGCCTTTGCCGTTCTTCGCCATCCGCGCGTCAGCCCTCGCCGTTGCTATCCCCCGGCATCCTGACAACGCGAGCAACGCCGCGGTCGCTCAACGCGCGAGCGCCACGTCGCCAAACGTCACCGTCTGCAAGGCTCCGGACGGAAGCGTAAGCAAAAGCGCTCCCTCGGGGTCGAGCCCCGCGAACACCCCCCTCACGATCCCCTGACCGGAATGGACCATAAGACCTGCGCCCAGTGGCAGGGATCGCGCGAGCCATGCGTTGCGCACGGCGGCAAAACCCTCACCCGACGCCCAATTCGAAATCCATTCCTGCATGCTCCCGTCCAAAAGGGGAAGGAAATTCAACGGAGCAATCGACGCACCGTGCGCAGAAAGACCGGTCGCGGGCCGGTCCTCAAGTTCCGGGTGATGGGCCAGATTGAGCCCCACTCCGATCACCGCCAGCGCCCCCTGATCCCGCCGCATCACGCTGCTTTCGACCAGGATGCCGCCCAGTTTGCTCCGTCCGAGCAGAATATCATTGGGCCATTTGAGAGTGAGCTGCCCATCCAGCGCCGCCCCAACCGCACCGCTCACTGCCGCATGCACGGCCACCCCGCTGACGAGCGCCAGTTGCGCTGCCTTCTCCAGCGGGAATACGTCCCGGAGAACGAGACTGGCGTGCAGGTTCCCTGCAGGCGACTCCCACGCCCGCCCCGAGCGCCCTCGCCCCGCCGTCTGCCGGTCGGCGATGACCCAGGTGCCGCTGGGCACCCCTTCGGCCGCCAGCCGCATCGCCTCGCTGTTGGTTGATCCGGCCTCCGCCAGATGCAGGCAACGCTGATCGAGTGGCGGCCACGCGTGAAGACCAGCCATGCCTCAGGGCACAAGTGCGCGCGCCGCCGCGTTGGCAGCATCGATGAGAGGCGCCGGATAGACGACGTAAAAAATGACCAACGCCGCCGAGAGGCCGAGCACCCACCGCACGCCCGCATCAGCCGGTGAGAACTTGTCGGCCGGCTCGTCGAAGAACATGATCTTGACGACGCGCAGATAGTAGAACGCGCCAACGACGCTGGAGAGCGCCCCGACCACGACCAGCGGCATCAGCCCCGCCTTGATCGCCGCGTCGAAGACATAGAGCTTCGCAAAGAAGCCCGCCAGCGGCGGAATACCGGCCATCGAGAACAGAAGGGCTGCAAACGCCAAGGCCATCGGCAGGTTCGTCTGCGACAGCCCGGCGAGCGATTGGATGGTCTCGTCCATCTCGTCCTTGCGCCGCATGGCAAGCACCACCGCGAAGCTGCCGAGCGTCATCACCACATAGATTGCCAGATAGATCAGAACCGACGTGACGCCGTACTCCGTCCCCGCCGCCAACCCGATGAGAATGAACCCGACGTTGGCAATCGACGAGAACGCCAACAGCCGCTTGATGCTCGTCTGCCCGATGGCCGCGAACGACCCCAGCAGCATCGACGCCACGGACAAGAACACGATGATCTGCTGCCACTGGAACAGCATGCCGGGGAAAGCGTCATGCAGGACGCGCAAAAGCAACGCGACCGCGGCCACCTTCGGCGCGCCCGCAAAGAACGCCGTCACCGGCGTCGGCGCACCCTCGTACACATCCGGTGTCCACATATGGAACGGCACCGCCGAAATCTTGAACGCGAGGCCCACAAGTAGGAACACAAGACCAACGATGAGCCCTACATTCTGCGCCCCGGCCCCATCCTTCAGTGCCGCGGCCAGCGCCGTGAACGACGTCGTCCCCGTGAACCCATAAATCAGCGACGCGCCGTAAAGCAGCATCCCCGACGACAGCGCACCCAGAACAAAATACTTGAGCCCCGATTCCGAAGAGCGCAGCGAATCCCGCCGCACCGCCGCCAGCACGTAGAGCGCGAGGCTCATCAGTTCCAAGCCGAGATACAGAGAAATCAGATCGTTCGCCGACACCATCATGAACATGCCGATGGTCGACAGCAGCACGATCACCGGGATCTCGAACTTCATGATCTTCGCGCGTTCGAAATACCCAAAACTCAAGATTAGCGACGCCGCCGCGGCAGCCAGAATCAGGATTTTCGAAAAGCGCGAAAACGCATCCGAGACATAAGCCCCATCGAAAAGCTCGACGCGATCGGCCCCACCCCATCCGACCAGAAGTGCAACGATCGCCATCAGCCCGATCGACAGCCAGCCGATCGAATGCCCTGTCCGCGCCGTGTCCTCGCGAAACACCCCGAGCGTCAACAAAAACATCGCGCCGGCCGCGAGCGCGATCTCCGGCAGGGCTGGGGCGTATGAGACGAGCGTGTCCATCAAGGGCTCCGGATCAGGGCAACGTGGCGGCCTGCGAGGCCCCGGCAATCGCAGACTCGTACTGCGCAACGAGGTTTTTCACCGACACCGCCGTCACATCGAGGATCGGTGCGGGGTAGAACCCGAGGAGAATGGTCAGAATGACGAGCGGCGCCAGCACCGCGATTTCGCGGGCCGACAAATCGGGAAGCATCTTCAACGCCGGCTTATCCAACTTCCCGAAGATCACCGCCCGGTAGAGATAGAGCGCATAGCACGCCGACAGAATCACGCCGAACGTCGCGAAGAACGCGACCCAGGTGTTGACCTTAAACGCGCCTAGCAGCGTCAGGAACTCGCCGACGAACCCGCTCGTGCCCGGCAGCCCCACGTTGGCCATCGTAAACACCATGAAGCACGCCGCATAAAGCGGCATCCGGTCCGCCAACCCGCCATAGGCTGCGATCTCGCGCGTATGCATCCGGTCATAAACCACGCCCACGCACAGGAAGAGCGCCGCCGACACGATCCCGTGCGACAGCATCTGGAAGATCGCGCCATCCACGCCCTGCGTCGTCACCGTGAAAATACCCATGGTGACAAAGCCCATGTGCGCCACCGACGAGTAGGCGATGAGCTTCTTCATATCCTCCTGCACGAAGGCGACGAGCGACGTGTAGATGATCGCGATCACCGACATCGCAAACACCAGCGGCGCCAGTTGCTCCGTCGCCAGCGGGAACATCGGCACCGAGAAGCGCAGGAAGCCGTAACCGCCCATCTTCAGAAGGATCGCCGCCAGGATCACGGACCCGGCCGTCGGCGCCTCCACGTGCGCATCCGGCAGCCACGTATGCACCGGCCACATCGGCATCTTCACCGCAAACGAGGCGAAGAACGCCAGCCATAGCCAGAACTGCATCTCCGGCGGCAACCGCGTCGTCGCCAGCAGGGCCGGGATATCCGTCGTCCCCGCGTAGCCGTAAATCGCCAGGATCGCGATCAGCATCAAAAGCGAGCCGAGCAGCGTGTAGAGGAAGAACTTGAAGCTCGCATAAACGCGCCGCGGCCCGCCCCACACGCCGATGATGAGGAACATCGGGATCAGGCCGCCTTCGAAGAACAGGTAGAAGAGCACCAGATCGAGCGCGCAGAAGACGCCGATCATCAGCGTTTCCAGCACCAGAAACGCGATCATGTACTCCTTCACGCGCTCTTCGATCGATTGCCAGCTAGCGAGCACGCACAGCGGCATCAGGAACGTCGTCAGGATGACGAACAGCATGGAGATTCCATCGACGCCCATCTTGTATTTGATCGGCCCCAGCCACGCGTACTCTTCCACGAACTGGAACGCCGGCGTCGAGGTATCGAAGTTCACCCAAATCAGAAGCGACACGAAGAACGTGACGATGGTGGTCCACAAGGCCACCCAGCGGGCGTTATTGGCCGCCGCCTTCGGCAGCGTCGCGATGAAAAGTGCCCCCACCAGTGGCAGGAACGTGATGATCGAAAGAATCGGTTGTGTCGTGATGATCATTTAGCGAACCCCCGCCGGCCCGAGGGTTGCTGGCCCCATTCCTGAAGGCCATGCAAACCATGTCACCAAGAGCGCAACGCCGATCAGCATGGCGAA
This sequence comes from Hyphomicrobium sp., assembly GCA_002928735.1. Classification (GTDB taxonomy): domain Bacteria; phylum Pseudomonadota; class Alphaproteobacteria; order Rhizobiales; family Hyphomicrobiaceae; genus JAGVSR01. The sequence continues at coordinate 227,660 of PERL01000004.1, forward strand.
GGCGTAGTGATAGACATACCCCGTCTGCAACCGGATGATCTTGCCCGTCGCCCACCCGACGCTCGCGGCCGTCCCGTCAATGGTCCCGTCGATGATCGCCCCGTCGCCGCCCTTCCAGAAGAGCCGCCCCAGCGCCTTTGCCGGGCGCACGAAGATCGCGTCGTAGAGTTCGTCGAAGTACCACTTATTGAGGAAGAAGAGGTACAGCGGCCGGAACGCGGTCGCCGTCTTCTCGGGCAAATCCGGGCTGGCGATATAGTAGAGATAGGCGAGCCCAAACCCCGACACCATCGCCATAAACGGCGACCAGTAAACCCACTCCGGCACCTCATGCATGTGATGCATGATGTCCTTGTCCGGCGTCACCGACGTCCCCCAGAACTCCGCCAGCCCGTATCCGATGAACGGCTTGGTGAACACGATGCCGGCCAGGATCGCCCCCACCGCCAGCACGAACAACGGGATCAACATCACCGGAGGGCTCTCGTGAGCGTGCTTGTAGGTATCCGGCTCCGCCCGCGTCTTGCCGTAGAAGGTCAGGAACATGAGCCGCCAGGAATAGAACGACGTCATAAAGGCCGCGATCACCAGGAGCCAGAAGGCATAGTTGCCCGGGGTGTGCGCGGCATAGGCCGCCTCGACGATCGCATCCTTCGAATGGAAACCCGCAAACCCACCCACATGCGGAATACCGACGCCGGTCAGTGCCAGCGTACCGATCAGCATCATGGCCCACGTGATCGGGATTTTACCCCGAAGCCCGCCCATGTTGCGCATATCCTGCTCGTGATGCATCGCGTGGATCACCGAGCCGGCGCCGAGGAACAACAGCGCCTTGAAGAAAGCGTGCGTGAAGAGATGGAACACGCCCACCGTGTATGCCCCGACGCCGCAGGCCACGAACATGTACCCCAGCTGCGAACAGGTCGAATACGCGATCACCCGCTTAATGTCGTTTTGCACGAGGCCGACGGTCGCTGCAAAAAACGCCGTGATCGCCCCCACGAAAACCACGACATTGAGCGCCACGGGGGCCTGCTCGAACAGCGGCGACAACCGCGCCACCATGAACACGCCCGCCGTCACCATGGTCGCGGCATGAATGAGCGCCGACACGGGCGTCGGGCCCTCCATGGCATCGGGCAGCCACGTATGCAGCAAGAACTGCGCCGACTTGCCCATCGCCCCCATGAACAAAAGCAAACAGAGCGTCGTCAGGATATCGACGTCGTATCCAAGGAAGTTCATCGTCTTGCCCGTCATCGAAGGGGCCTGACGGAACACCTCGTCCAAGCTGATCGTATTGAAGATGAAGAACACGCCGAAGATGCCGAGCGCGAACCCGAAGTCACCGACCCGGTTCACGACGAACGCCTTGATCGCCGCCGCATTCGCCTCCGGCTTGTGATACCAGAACCCGATCAGAAGGTAGCTCGCGAGCCCCACGCCCTCCCAGCCAAAGAACATCTGCAGGAGGTTGTCGCTCGTCACCAGCATGAGCATGGCAAACGTGAACAGCGACAGGTACGAGAAAAAGCGCGGCCGGCTATCGTCCTCATGCATGTAGCCGATCGAATAGAGATGCACGAGAGACGACACGGTGGTGACGACGATGAGCATCACCGCCGTCAACGTATCGATCCGCAACACCCAAGCCGCCTCTAGATCGCCCGACGTGATCCAGCGCATCACCGGCACCTTGACGGCCGTCTTGGCTGCGTCGTGCGCGAACCCGGTCTCGATGAACACGAACCACGACAACGCCGCAGCGATCATCATCAGCGCCGTGGTGATGACTTCCGAAGGCCGGTCGCCGATCAGACGGCCGAAGAGCCCGGCGATCAGCGCGCCCAGAAGCGGCAGGAAGACGATTGCGGAGTAGATCATCGCCGCCTCAGCCCTTCATCATGTTGATGTCTTCAACCGCGATCGACCCACGGTTGCGGTAATAGACGACGATGATCGCAAGCCCGATGGCCGCCTCCGCCGCCGCCACCGTCAGAATGAACAGCGCGAAAATCTGCCCCGTGATGTCGCCGAGATAGGCCGAGAACGCGACGAGATTAATGTTCACCGCCAGCAGCATGAGCTCAACCGACATCAGGATGACGATCACGTTCTTCCGGTTGAGGAAGATGCCGAGAATGCCAAGCGTGAAAAGGCACGCCGCCACGGTCAGGTAATGGGCTAGTCCAATCGTCATCAGGTCATCCCCCGCGGGCGGCCGAACTCGCCGCGCATCGCCCGCACGCCATAGTACCCGGCCAGCGCGCCGGGCCAGAACAGTACCGTCTGCGCGCCCGCCGAAACGGTGCCGCGCCAGATCGCATTCCAACTCGTGTCATGCGCCGCCGACATCGCCCAGAACTCTATTCCGAGGAACACGAGCGGCAGCAGCCAGACCAGAAGCTTCACCACCGGCACGAGCTTGCCCGGCACGAGCCACGTCAGAGCCGCGCTCACCACCGCCGCCGCCAAAAAGAACCCCAGCCCCTTGAGCAGAAACCCCGTCATCGCTTCGCCTCGCTCGACGGCACCACTGCCCCACCGGATGCGACCTTGACCATCTCAAGCCCCGTCGCCGGCGTGCGCGCGTTCTGCGCCGCAATCGACTGCCGCTTCACGCCCTCGCGATGCCGCAGGGTCAGTACGATCGCCCCCACCATGGCGACGAGAAGCACGAGCCCCGCCGCCTGGAAAAAGTAGACGTACTTCGTATAGAGCACGCGCCCGATCTGTTCGGTGTTGCTGAGCATTTCCGTCCCCGGCGCCGCCGCCGGAATGGCGCTCGGCAACCCGCCGGCAGCCCCCGACACGAACAGCGCGATCAATTCCACCAGCACGATCCCCGCCACCAGCAAACCGACCGGCGCATTCTTGATGAAGCCGGCGCGCAGTTCCGCGAAGTCCACGTCCAGCATCATCACGACGAACAGGAACAGCACCGCCACCGCGCCGACGTAGACGATGACGAGCAGCATCGCCAGGAACTCAGCCCCTAACAGAATGAACAGACCCGCCGCGTTGAAGAACGTCAAGATGAGGAACAGCACCGCATGTACCGGATTGCGCGCAACGATCACCATCGTCGCCGACGCGATCGCCAGCACCGCAAACAGATAGAAGAACCCTGCCGTCAGCATCTCATCCATCCTTGTCCCCTCTCCCCGCGCGCGGGGAGAGGGTTAGGGTGAGGGGCAGCCGCGCGCGCGACTCCCCGCCCTAACCGTTCCCTCACCTGTACTTTGCGTCCGCCGCCATGTTGCGCGCGATCTCGCGCTCCCACCGGTCGCCGTTCGCAAGCAGCTTGTCCTTGTCGTAAAAAAGTTCCTCGCGCGTCTCCGTCGCGAATTCGAAATTCGGCCCCTCCACGATCGCATCAACCGGGCAGGCCTCCTGGCACAAGCCGCAGTAAATGCACTTCGTCATGTCGATGTCGTAGCGCGTCGTCCGCCGCGTGCCGTCGTTGCGCCGCGGACCAGCCTCGATCGTGATCGCCTGCGCCGGGCAGATCGCCTCGCACAGCTTACACGCGATGCAGCGCTCTTCGCCGTTCGGATAGCGGCGAAGCGCATGCTCACCCCGGAAGCGCGGCGACAGCGGCCCTTTCTCGAAGGGATAGTTGAGCGTCTTTTTCGGCGCGAAGAAGTACCGCATCGAGAGGCCGAAGGCCTTCACGAACTCGATGAGAAACAGCGATTTCACACCCTGCGCGATGTTCATGGATCAACCGCTCGGAAAGAAGAAATAGCCAACGAGCGCCCCGCCGGCCGTAAACAGAATGAGATCGAGAACCGCCGTCGACCGCAGCAGCGCTACCGTGCGCTGTCCGGCTTCGTCCGGCCGCGCCAAAACGATCTTATCGGCAAGCCTCCGGATCGCGACGAAGCCGAATAGCCCCACCCCGAACCCGATCGCCAGACCGATGAGCGCGCTTGTCACGTCACGCCCCCGAACTGAACAACCGCCGCCACCACGACCACCGCCAGAAGCGACAGCGGCAGGAACACCTTCCAGCCCAGCCGCATCAACTGGTCGTACCGGTACCGCGGCACGAACGCCTTCACCATGGCGAACATGAAGAACAGGAACGTCGCCTTCAGGATGAACCAGACAATCCCCGGCACCCAGTTCAGCGGCGCGATATCGACCGGAGGCAGCCATCCGCCGAGAAACAGGATCGTCCCCAGCGCACACATGGTCACGATCGCCACGTACTCGCCCAGCATGAACAAGAGATACGGCGTCGACGAATATTCCACCATGAAGCCCGCCACGAGCTCCGATTCCGCTTCGACGAGATCGAACGGCGGCCGGTTGGTCTCCGCCAACGCCGAGATAAAGAAGATCACGAACATCGGCAGCAGCACCAGCCAGTGCCAATCGAGGAACGATGCCGGCAGCCCGGCCGACGTGCCGATCCCATCCGCCTGCGCCCGCACAATCTCGGTCATGTTGAGCGAACCGACCAACAGCAGCACCGTGATGATCACGAACCCGATCGAAACCTCATACGACACCATCTGCGCCGCCGAGCGCAGCGCGCCCATGAACGGATACTTCGAGTTCGACGCCCACCCGCCCATGATCACGCCGTAGACGCCGAGCGACGAGATCGCGAGAATGTAGAGCACGCCGACATTCAAGTCGGAGATGACCCACTTGCCCCAGCTGTTCTCACTCACCGGAATCACCGCCCAAGCAGCCAGCGCGCACACAGCCGTGGCCAGCGGAGCCAGAAGAAACACACCCTTGTTGGCGCCCGCCGGAATAACCGGTTCTTTCACCGCGAACTTGATCAAGTCAGCGAACGACTGCAGCAGACCCCACGGCCCAACGACATTGGGCCCCTTGCGCATCTGCACCGCCGCCCACACCTTACGGTCGAGCAACAACAAATACGCGATGATGATCAACAGCCCGGTCAGCAACGCAAGGCTCAGGCCCACGTTGATCGCGAGCCAGATCAGGCTGTCCCACAGGGTCGACTGTTCGGCCATGTTCTCCCCTGCCTCTTCTTATTCCGCCGCCGACAGCATCTTAGTGGATGCATGCCTGAGCGCGCTCAACTCGGCCATCACCTGCGAGGCCCGGGCAATCGGGTTGGTCAGGTAGAAGTCCTGCACGCTCGTGCGCATCGGCTCGTCCCGCACCGCACCCGCCTGTTTGGCCAGCGCGGCAATCGCGCCCGCATCCGCTGGCGTCACTGTATTGAGCGCCGCCAACTGAGGCACTGCCGCATACAACTTTGCGCGCAACTGTTCCAGCGTGTCGAACGGCAGCGCCCGTCCGATTTCGGCCGAAAGTGCCCTGAGGATCGTCCAATCCTCGCGCGCTTCCCCAGGCGGGAATACCGCCCGCACCGTTTGCTGCGCCCGGCCTTCCGTATTCACATACGTGGCACTCTTTTCCGTATAAGCCGCGCCCGGAAGGATGACGTCCGCGCGGTGCGCACCCCGGTCGCCATGGCTGCCCTGGTAGATCACGAACGCACCCGGCGCGATGTCGATCTCGTCAGCGCCCAGATTGAACAGCACGTCCACGCCGCCCGACGCCATCTGCGCCGCCGTCAGCCCCTTCGCTCCCGGCACAAACCCGAGATCGAGACCGGCCACCCGCGCCGCCGCGGTGTGCAAAATGTTGAACCCGTTCCAGCCGTCCTTCAGGACGCCCAGCGCCTGCGCCGCCTTGGCGGCCAGTCCCAGGATCGCCGCCCCGTCCGGACGGGCCAGCGAACCCGCACCGATAATGAACATCGGCCGCTCTTTGGCGGCAGGGGCATGCTCGATGAATTGCTGCAGCGCCGCCGGTGAGACGCCGAGATGGTTGTAGGCATATCCCAGATCGACCGCTTCACCGATCACACCCACGAGCAGCCCGCCCTGCCGCGCCCGCTTGCGGATGCGCGCGTTCAGCACCGGAGCTTCCAAGCGCGGGTTGGCGCCGATGATCATGATCTCATCGGCCGCTTCAATCCCCTCGATCGTGGAATTGAAAAGATAGCTAGCCCGCCCCAGAGCCGGATCGAGCGCCTCGCCCGCCTGCCGGCAATCGAGGTTCGCCACGCCGAGCCCGGCCATCAATTCCTTGAGCGCGAACATCTCCTCCGCGCCCGCCAGATCGCCCGCAATCGCACCGATTTTCGCAGGAATCGTCGATTTCAGCCGCTGCGCCACCGCATCCAGCGCCTCGGCCCACGTGGCCGGCACCAGCCGCCCGTTGCGGCGCACATACGGCCGGTCGAGCCGCTGCGTCTTCAGGCCATCGACCACGTGCCGCGTCTTGTCCGAGATCCACTCTTCGTTCACCGCATCGTTATTGCGCGGCAGAATGCGCATCACTTCGCGCCCGCGCGTATCGACCCGGATCGCCGACCCCACCGCGTCCATCACATCGACGCTCTCGGTCTTCTTCAATTCCCACGGCCGCGCATTGTGCGCCCACGGCCGGTGCGTCAGCGCGCCGACGGGACACAGGTCCACCGCGTTGGCGCTCATCTCGGTCAGGATGCCCTTTTCGAGATAGGTCGTGATCTCTGCGTCCTCGCCGCGCCCGATGAGGCCCAGTTCTTCGACGCCCGCTATTTCGGTCATGTAGCGGACACAGCGCGTGCAATGAATGCACCGCGTCATCACCGTCTTGATCAGCGGCCCAATGTACTTGTCCTCGACCGCCCGCTTGTTCTCTTCGTAGCGCGACCCACCGACACCGAACGCCATCGCCTGGTCCTGCAGATCGCACTCCCCGCCCTGATCGCAGATCGGGCAGTCGAGCGGATGGTTGAGGAGCAGAAATTCCATCACGCCTTCGCGCGCCTTGCGCGCCACCTTGCTCGTGGTGAACACCTTCTTCGGCGAACCATCGCGGTTGGGCGGCAGATCGTTGACCAACATCGCACACGACGCGATTGGCTTCGGACTGCCCTCGACCTCAACGAGGCACATGCGGCAGTTGCCCGCGATCGACAGCCGCTCGTGATAGCAAAAGCGTGGGATCTCGGCGCCGGCGGCTTCGCACGCATGCATCAGCGTGGTGCCGTCTTCCACCTCGATATCAACCCCGTCGACGATGAGCTTGCGTGCCATGCGTTTCTCGTCTGAAAAGGACTACTCGGCCGCTTGCTTGTGGCCGCTGTGATACGTGTCGATGCGCTTCTCGATTTCGCCGCGGAAGTGCCGGATCAGCCCCTGGACCGGCCACGCGGCAGCATCTCCCAGCGCGCAGATCGTGTGACCTTCCACCTGTTTGGTCACATCGAACAGCAGATCGATCTCGCGCTTTTCCGCCCGGCCTTCTGCCATACGTTCCAAGACGCGCCACATCCAACCCGTACCCTCGCGGCACGGCGTGCACTGGCCGCAGCTCTCGTGCTTGTAGAAATACGAAATCCGCGCGATCGCCCGCACGATATCCGTCGACTTGTCCATCACAATGAGCGCCGCCGTCCCCAGGCCCGACTTGACTTTCAACAACGCGTCGAAGTCCATCGTCAGGTCTTGGCACAGTTCCTCCGGCACCAGCGGCACCGACGACCCGCCCGGAATGACCGCCATCAGGTTGTTCCACCCGCCGCGCACCCCGCCCGCGTGCTCTTCGATGAGCTGCCGCAGCGGAATGCCCATTTCTTCTTCGACGACGCAGGGTTTGTTCACGTGACCTGAAATCTGAAACAGCTTGGTGCCGGAATTGTTCGGCTTGCCCAGCGCCTCGAACCACTTCGCTCCGCGCCGCAAAATATCCGGCACGACCGCGATGCTTTCCACGTTGTTAATCGTCGTCGGCGCGCCGTAGAGCCCAACATTGGCAGGAAACGGCGGCTTCAACCGCGGTTGGCCCTTCTTGCCCTCCAGGCTCTCCAGCAGCGCCGTCTCTTCGCCGCAGATGTAAGCACCCGCTCCGTGATGCAGGTAGAGATCGAAATCCCACCCGTGAATGTTGTTCTTTCCGATCAGCTTCGCTGCATAGGCTTCATCGACCGCCCGCTGCAACGCCTCGCGTTCTCGGATGTATTCACCGCGCAGGTAGATGTAGCAGGTATGCGCCCGCATCGCGAACGAGGCCAAAAGTGCGCCCTCGATCAGAAGCTGGGGATCGTTGCGGAGGATCTCGCGGTCCTTGCACGAGCCGGGCTCGCTCTCATCCGCGTTGATGACGAGATAGCTCGGCCGCGGATCGGCCTTGGGCATGAACGACCACTTGAGACCCGTCGGGAACCCCGCGCCCCCGCGCCCGCGAAGACCTGACTGCTTCACCTCGTTGATGATCCAGTCGTGACCCTGGTCGATCAGCAGCTTCGTCCCGTCCCACTGCCCACGTTTCATCGCGGCCTTGAGGCCGGAGTCGTGGAACCCGTAGAGATTCGTGAAAATCCGGTCTGCGTCAGCGAGCATCGCCCACCTCTTGGCCAGAATGCCCCATCCGCTTCGCCAGCACGTACGACAATCCTTCAGACATCAGAATCGCCACCGTCCCTCCGATCAGGAGTTGCCACTTGTAAGGATCCAGCGCCTCGAAGGCGAACAGTCCAACAAAGCCGATCGTCTGCGCAATGGCCGCCAGAAAGCTCACGACCTTCAAACCAAATAACAGACCGATCTGCCACATGCTTTCTATGCCTTCCCGCCATCGGTCTCATCCGGCCGCGCCCCGTAAGCCGCCGGCCCTTTGACCCGCGCTAGCTGCGCCAGATTGGCCAGTTCACTGGCCGCAATCGGCTTGCCCCCACTCGAGCGCTCTTCCAACTCCTTCACGATCCCCGCGTTCGCCATCGCGGCCAGCGCAGCGGGATGCACGAAGGGCTTGGCCTCGGTGGCAGGTGCCGCCGACGCCGGCGGCGCCGACGGTGCAGGCGGAGTAGACGGACCCGCCGGCGCGGCAGGCGTAGCGGGTGCCGTCCCACCACCACCAGCCAGACGTTTCTGCCACTGCCCAATACGCGACCCATCATAGAGCGCGGGATCCGACAGCGTCGTCGGTCCGCCTTCGGGACACGACGCCGTCCGCCCAATCTGCGATCCGGGCTTGGGCGGCGCACCCTTCGCAAACCCGTCGAGCAGCGCGTTGAAGCTGTCCGCCGTCAGGTCTTCGTATGTATCCTTGCCGATCTGCACCATGGGGGCGTTGGCGCAACTGCCGAGACACTCGACCTCTTCCCACGAGAACGCGCCGTCGGCGGAGATGTGAAAAGGGTCATCGGAAATGCGCGACTTGCAGACCTTGATCAGGTCTTTCGATCCGCGCAGCATGCACGGCGTCGTCCCGCACACCTGAACGTGCGCCTTGGAGCCAATCGGCGCCAACTGAAACATGGTGTAGAAGGTCGCGATCTCGAGCACGCGGATATGCGCCATGTTCAGCATGTCAGCCACAACGCGGATGGCCGGCTCCGTGATCCAGCCGCCAATTTGCTCTTGCGCCCGCCACAGCACGGGGATCACGGCCGAGGCCTGCTTCCCCTCGGGATACTTCGCAATCGTCTCGCTGACCCACGACAAATTTTCTGGCGTGAACGCAAAGTGGGCGGGTTGATCCGGATGTAGGCGGCGAACGGCCATGCAAGGCTCCCAGAAGCGGCCTCAACCTCCCAAGGGGAGGCCCAAGAAAGACGGGGTCCGGCGTTTGGCGGAATGCAAAGCAAAAACAATCGCCCGGGCGCGCCCGTTAGAGGGGTCTTCCCCGCCCCCGAACCCATCGACGGCCCCGCGTTTCAACTACGGCCTGGACGCGTACAACGCAAGCGCGGAAGCCTTGGACGATCGTCGGGCTCCCGCGCCGCGATGTCGCGAGAGGCCACTGTGCGACGCCCCTATTCCGAGCGCCCGCCTGAGGTTTGAGGTCTGAAGTTTGGGGCCTGAGGTTTGCCGCCTGCGTTGCCCCGTCAGGTCCAGTGCAGCACTTTATCGAAATCGCTGAACCAGGCGATCAACAGCAACGCCATGGCGACCGGGGCCAGAAACAGCGACACCTGCGATCCCACCCGCAGGAACCCGGTCCAGAATATGGCCAGGAGCACGCCGAACAGTAAAATGATCCAACCGCCATAGTCGGGGCCTAGCGCCGCTGCAAAGAGCAGCCCGGACAGAAACGACGCCAGCCCCAGAATCACCGGAACAGCCGGTAGATCGGCCTGCAGCGACCCCATCGGCCACCCATTCCGGCGCGCAAACATCCGGTAAGTTGCCAGCGACAAGCCCCAGCCCAGAGCCGCGACCGCCAAAAGAAACCGCTCATCGATCATTGTCGCCCACCCACTCCGCCCCGCCGGCAAACGCCAGATTGCAGGGTCTCACGCCAAAAACAGCCGGTGGCGCAAACCATTCGGCCGTCGTCAGACTAGTGGCAAAAAACAAAAGCCGCCACCAGAGCAACCTGGGGCGGCGGTTAAGGGGGGAGCTCTGAAAGACGGCGACCGGCCACGAATCGGCCAGTGAGAACGGCCAGTGAGAGCGGACAAATCAGGTCCAGCGCCGCTCTGAATCCTTCTTCCAAGCATCCCGCTTAGCCTGCCTGTGCCGGCGGATGGTGTCGAAGGCAAACAGGCCCACCATCCACGCGAGGATGCTAAGCGCGACCAGCATTTCAGTCTGAATATCGAGCTCGGACATGGGCTTGACCACTTCAACTGAGAATTTATAGCCAATATGTACCGTACCAGTACTTACTTTCGGAAAGATTACTCCGGCCTAAACCTTTCCGCCGATGTGCCCTATGGTTAAGGCCCCGGAAAAGAGGACCAGCTCATGACCGCCGACCTCCGCCGCATCCGCGCCGTCGCAGCCAGCCTCCGCGGCATTCGCGAGCGCGTCGATACTCACCCCGACGATAGCCTCTGGAACACGTCGCCCTTTGACAACGCGGTCGGCCTCCTCGAGGGCGCCATCGAAACCGCCGACTTCTCGGGTCACATGCTGGAATGCGAGGAACTGCCCGCCACCGACTATCTCGTCCACCTCGACAGCCTGATCGCCTTCCTCGAGGTCTACGAAAAAGAGGGCGAAACCTCAGCAAGCCTGCTGAGCTTCCCGGGGCGCAAGGGCTGAGCCCGGCTCACGCCTTTTTCACGAATTCCGATTTGAGCTGCATCGGACCGGCGCCATCGATCTTGCAGTCGATGTCATGTCCGCCTGTCCCGTCGATGAGCCGGATGTTGCGCACCTTCGTCCCGATCTTCACGACCGACGACGAGCCCTTGATTTTCAGATCCTTGATCACCGTTACGGTGTCGCCGTCCGCCAGAACGTTACCCACCGCGTCCTTGATCACGCGGGGCCCATCATCCTCGTCGGCCGTGGCAGCTGCATCCGGGCTCCACTCGTGGGCGCACTCCGGGCAAACGAACAGCCCGCCGTCTTCATAGGTATATGCGGACGAACACTTCGGGCAGGCGGGAAGCGCACTCATCTACCGGTCGATCTCGCCGAACACGATATCAAGCGAACCCAGAATGGCCGACACGTCCGCCAGCATATGCCCGCGATTGAGATGATCCATCGCCGCCAGATGCGGGAACCCAGGCGCGCGGATCTTGCAGCGGTACGGCTTGTTCGACCCATCCGCCACCAGAAACACGCCAAACTCGCCCTTCGGCGCTTCCACACACGCGTAAACCTCACCCGCCGGAACGTGGAAGCCTTCCGTGTAGAGCTTGAAGTGATGGATCAGCGCTTCCATCGAGCGCTTCATCTCGCCCCGCTTCGGCGCCGCAACCTTCGCGTTCGCCGTCATGACGGGGCCCTGCCCCTCCGGCGAACGCAGCTTGTCGCAGCACTGCTTCATGATCTTCACGCTCTCGCGCATCTCCGCCATGCGGCACAGATAGCGATCATAACAGTCGCCGTTCTTGCCGATCGGAATATCGAAATCCATTTCCGCGTAGCACTCATAGGGCTGCGCCTTGCGCAGATCCCACGCCGCGCCCGATCCCCGCACCATCACGCCCGAGAAACCCCAGTCGAACGCTTCCTGCAGCGGCACGATGCCGATATCGACGTTGCGCTGCTTGAAGATGCGGTTATCCGTCAGTAGCCCTTCGATGTCGTCGAGCACGTTCAGGAAGGGATCGCACCAGTCATAGATGTCGTTGATCAGTTCTGGCGGCAGATCCTGATGCACGCCCCCGATCCGGAAATACTTCGCATGCATCCGCGAACCGGACGCGCGCTCGTAGAACACCATCAGCTTTTCGCGCTCTTCGAAACCCCACAGCGGCGGCGTCAGCGCGCCGACATCCATGGCCTGCGTCGTCACATTGAGAATATGCGACAACTGCCGCCCGATCTCCGAATAGAGCACCCGGATCAACTGCGCGCGGCGCGGCACTTCGATGCCGAGCAGTTTCTCCGCCGCCAAGCAGAACGCGTGCTCCTGGTTCATCGGGGCCACGTAATCGAGCCGGTCGAAATATCCAATCGCCTGCGTGTAGGTCTTCGCCTCGATCAGCTTCTCCGTACCCCGGTGCAACAGGCCCACGTGCGGGTCCACCCGTTCGACGACCTCGCCGTCCAGTTCCAACACCAGACGCAACACCCCGTGCGCGGCAGGATGCTGCGGCCCGAAGTTGATGTTGAACTGGCGAATTTCGGTTTCAGGCATGGTGGTCACTCGGTCCCAGAGGCAGCGATCATGGCAAGGAATTCAGCTTCGGTCAGCTTTTGTGTCGGCGTGGTGATGTCATAGGCGTCGGGCTTGCAATCAATAAAAATCTCGGTCGTGACGGCGAGCCCGCTGAGATCATCTATCGTACCAGCACTCACTCCGAAATAGTTGGCCACAGGTGCGCTGTAGAACAGATGGGTTCCGCACGCCCGGCAAAAATGGCGAGTGCCCCACTCCGATGACTTGTATAGGGTGACATAGTCGCCTCCCGTGATCGCGGCCTCACCGGAGGCCTTCACCGAAAAGCCCGGGCCTCCGCCCCAGCGCCGGCACATCCCGCAATGGCAGACGTCGATCTCTAGCTCAGCCGGCGCAAAAGTGTAGGTGACCTTGCCGCACAGGCAACGTCCGCTCCGGGTGTCGTGCTGGGTCATCGTTGGCCTCCTGACGCCCGTAAGCGATCGATCTCAAACCTTGCCCACGACCGGAATTTCCCCGACGCGCGCCCGCTTCGCCTTGTCGTTCACGCGGGCAACAAAGCGCTCCCACGGAATAACCATCCGCTCGTGCCGCCCCTCGCCGATCTTTTCCAACCCGTCGTGCGCCACAACTTTGAACGACGCCCGCCGTCCCTGAACGCCCGTGCACTCCGCATCCACCGTGACGACCTGCCCCGGCACCGTCGCCGCGATGTGCGACACGTCGATATGCACACCCAGGCTCCCCTCGCCGGCATCCAAGTGTGGCTCCAGCACCTTCATGCACGCCCACTCCATCAGGCCGACCATGAACCCCGTCGCGAACACCGTTGGCATCATCTGGAAGTCGTGCGCTTCCGGATAGAGATGCGGCACCGTTTTGTTGGCAGGCACTTTGTATTCGAGCCGCGCCGTTTCGCCGACCTTCAGGGTCTCTTTCATTCCTGCGCCTCCACGTCGTTTCACACGTCGCCCGAAGACCGTCCCGCAGCCGCGTCGGCCGCAGCCCCGCCCGCGATGTAGCCAATGCTGACGTTGTAAAACGACAGGATCGATTCTCCGCTGTCCGCAGTCCCGCAGGCGAACTGCTTGGCTACCTTGGAGAACGGAAAGCACCAGTCGCCATTCTCAAAGCGAATGCCGATTTCGTCGCGGGCGTGCACGTCCCATGCACCGCCGGCTGCTTTAATCACGGCTTCACCGAGATAGGACCCCAGCACCGACACAAGGCTTGAGACCGCTTCCGGGTCGTCCATTCTCAGCCGCTGGCGCTCGATATAACCGTCAACCCAGGCAACCGCCTCCGGCCCGTAATCGAACGGGTCCAGGCCCGAGATCGGGCCCAATTCATCCACGACGAGTGCCGCGTTACCGCGGATCAAGGCGAGCCTCGGATCGTCTTCGGTCATGCGTGAGGCCTCGCTCAGAAATCGTTAGGAGCGCGTCGCCTTTTCATCGCCGGGTAGAACGTTGCCGGTCATGCCTTCCCAGGGACTTTCAAAATCGAACGTCCGGAATTCTTGCGTCAGCTTCACCGGCTCGTAAACAACACGCTTCTTCTCGTCGTCGTAGCGCACTTCCACATACCCCGTGAGCGGGAAGTCCTTGCGCAGCGGAAAGCCCTGGAAGCCATAGTCGGTAAGCAAGCGGCGCAGATCGGGATGCCCCGAAAAAAGAATACCGTACATGTCGTAGGCTTCGCGCTCGAACCAATTGGCCGCCGCGAAAACTTCCACCACGCTTGCCACCGGCGTCACATCGTCGGTCGTCAGCTTTACGCGGATGCGCTGGTTCAAACGGGGCGAAAGCAGATGATAGACGACATCGAACCGCTCGGCCCGCTCGGGATAATCGACCCCGCAAATGTCGATCAGAATTTCATACCGGCAGCGCCCGTCATCGCGCAAAAACCGCAACACCCGCGCGATCTGCTCCCGCTCCACCGTCAGCGTCAGTTCGCCGTAATGCACCGCCGACGACCGGATCGCCGCGCCGAGCTTCAGTTCGACGTATTCGCCCAGTTCTTTCAGGATCTCTGACATATCAGCGCTCAATCGTGCCGGTTCTGCGGATCTTGCGCTGCAACAGCAGCACACCGTAAAGCAGCGCTTCCGCCGTCGGCGGGCAGCCGGGCACATAGACGTCCACGGGCACGATGCGATCACACCCGCGCACGACCGCATACGAGTAGTGATAATACCCGCCGCCGTTCGCGCACGATCCCATCGAGATCACATAGCGCGGCTCGGGCATCTGATCGTAAACCTTGCGGAGGGCCGGCGCCATCTTGTTGGTCAGCGTGCCGGCGACGATCATCACGTCCGATTGGCGGGGCGACGCGCGCGGCGCAAAACCGAACCGCTCCAGATCGTAGCGCGGCATAGCGGCCTGCATCATTTCCACCGCACAGCATGCAAGCCCGAACGTCATCCACATGAGCGAGCCCGTGCGCGCCCAGTTGATGAGATCGTCCGTCGTGGTGACGAGGAAGCCCTTATCCGCCAGTTCGTTCGAAATCGCGGTGAAAGTGGGGTCGTCCGGCTTGATGATGCCGGGACCGCCGAGTCCTTCCTTGGCCGTCTCATACACCAGCCGCTCGCGATAGTCGGGCGGAACGATCAATCCCATTCGAGTGCTCCCTTGCGCCACTCGTAGATGAACCCAATGGTCAAGACGCCGAGGAACACCATCATCGACCAGAAGGCGTAAACGCCCACATCCTTGAGCACGACCGCCCAAGGAAACAGGAACGCCACTTCCAGATCGAAAATGATGAACAGGATCGAGACGAGATAGAAGCGCACGTCGAACTTCATGCGCGCATCGTCGAAAGCGTTGAAGCCGCACTCGTAGGCGGACACCTTCTCCGGATCGGGATTCTTCACCGCGACCAGGAACGGCGCAATCATCAAGATGCCCATAAAGGCCAGCGACACGCCGAGAAAGACGGCGAGCGGCAGATAGTCGGTGAGCAGCAGATCCACCGGGTTCTCCTGGGGTCACGCCGCAGTCCCGCGCGGCGCATCAATCCCAACCCTGTTAGCCCACACCCACCCCGGGCGCAACCAGACCAAAAGCCGCCAAATACCCGAACATCGACGCCCCACCAGCGCGCAGCGACGCTCAAACGTGAGAGGTCAATTGAGAGGAGGCAAATCCGAGATCGAGTGGGCGGCATCGGCCCGAAGGGCCCCGGCGCCAAGGGCGCCCGCCGCTAGCGGCGCCCCGCCGGAGCTTGCCCGAGCGCAGCGAGGATCAGCAAGCGTGAGGCATGAATATGAGAAAAATCGGCCCGAAGGGCCCAGGCGCCAAGGGCGCTCGCCGCGAGCGGCGCCACGCCGGAGCTTGCCCGAGCGCAGCGAGGATCAGCAAGCGTGAGGCATAAAATGGCGCGAGAGACGGGACTTGAACCCGCGGCCTCCGCCGTGACAGGGCGGCGCTCTAACCAACTGAGCTACTCCCGCAAACCAAGCAGACGCGCAGGCAAACCACACCGCGCGTGTCACGGGCCGTTCACTACGGGTTCGCTTCCCTGAAGTCAAGCGCGGTTCAAGGTTTTCCTGCCACAGAGCACGCCCCGCACGCTCCCTAAGGAGCTGCAGCCTGAACACCGCCGCTTAAGACCTCCACGGTAAAATCGGCAGCTGACGGCCGAGGGGTGGCGAAACGACATGCAGTCGAGTTCGGGGTTGTATATCAGCAAGCTGGACCACGTCCGCGCGTGCGCGGCGTTCCTGGTCTATTGCTGGCACGTCGTCCACACGCACGTCCCCTTCGAGACCATCCCCGCCTTCGCCCCCCTCTCCATGCTGGAAGAAGGCCACATCGGCGTCGCGCTGTTCATGACGCTGTCGGGCTACCTGTTCGCCAAGATCATCGACGGCCGCCCCATCGATCTCCCCCGCTTCTACCGCAACCGCGTCCTCCGCTTAGCCCCGCTCCTGACGGTCGTGCTGGCCTACTGGACGCTGCGGGGCGACATGAGCCTCGATAGCCTCCTCAAAGGCTTCGTGCTGCCGACGTGGCACAGCGGCGGCTGGTCGGTGGCCGTCGAACTGCACTTCTA
This sequence comes from Hyphomicrobium sp., assembly GCA_002928735.1. Taxonomy (GTDB): domain Bacteria; phylum Pseudomonadota; class Alphaproteobacteria; order Rhizobiales; family Hyphomicrobiaceae; genus JAGVSR01. Next base: position 244,298 of record PERL01000004.1, read on the forward strand.
TGTGCTCTTCCCCGCCATCCTCTGGCTGCAACGCGGCCATCGCATCGGCGCGCTCCTCGCCCTCTTCATCGTGTCGATCCTGACCCGGTTTGCCATCTGGTCGATCACCGGCCACGTGCAAGCCTTCAGCTATTGGACCATCGGCGGCTGCATCGACCTGTTCCTCGCCGGCATGCTCTGGCACGAACTGTCCAAGCGCGACATCGTCCGCCGCCACGCCGGCTGGCTCTTCGCCGGCAGTCTAATCGCCCTCGTGGCCGCCTGGCACGCGTTCAACCTCGCCGGCGGCTTTTATGGCACCACAAACAGCCCGCTCTGGATCATCTTACCCACGTTGCAGGGCCTAGCCTTCGGCGCCGTCATCGTCGGCTATGAAAACGCGCGCTTCCAACTTCCACGCGCAGCCGATCGCGCGCTGGCCAAAGTCGGCGAGGTCTCCTACTCGATCTATCTACTGCACTTCATTTTCTATCCGACGATTGTGAAGCAGCTCGCCAACGCCGGCATCGACATGGCGAGTTTCTCCATCGCCCTCGCCGTCGCGGCGCTGACCTTCCCGCTGATCGTCGCCATCGCGATGCTCTCGTACCGCTTCATCGAACAGCCGTTCTTGAAGCTGCGCGGCACCTACGACCGCAAGTCCATGCCAGCTCCGCGCAGCGACGCCATTACGTCCGCCGCATGAAGTCGCGCTTGCCGATTTCGAGCCCGTTGTGGCGCAGGATGCCGTAGGCCGTCGACGCGTGGAAATAGAAGTTGGGCAGCGCGAAGTGGAGCAAGTAATCCCGGCCCGTGAACGACATCTCGTTCGGCCCCACCTTGATCGTGATCTGCCGCTCGTCCGACCCGTCCATCTGCTCCGGTTTCACGCTGCCCAGCAGCTCCAGCGTCCGCGCAATCCGCGCCTTCAAGTCGTCGAACGTCTTCTCACCGTCCGCCTCTGCCGGAACGTCCACATTCGCCAGCCGCTGCACGGAGAGCGCTGCAAACTTACAGCTCTCCTGCACCTGCCGCGTAAAGTTAAACATGTCCGGATAAAGCCGCGCCGTCAGCAGCGTCTCCGGCGCAATCTTCTTGGCGGCCGCATACGCCGCCGCCTTATCGATGATCCCATCGAGCGCGTGCAGGTGCTTTTGAAACGACGGAACGGCGATCTGATACATCGTGACGGACATGCGGCTTCTCCGGTTATGGGTTACCCCGCACCTACCCCGAAGCGCCCCCGCCGCCAAGTGGCGACTTCGTGATGACGTGAGTTCCAAAGAGCAACTTCGGCCCAAAGGGCCGGGGAGCAACGCGACCCGCGGCAAGCCGCGCCCCTCGGAGCCGGCCCGAGCGCGGCGAGGAACAGCCGGCGTGAGAGATATAATGGTGGGAGGTGAGGGGATCGAACCCCCGACATCTTCGGTGTAAACGAAGCGCTCTACCGCTGAGCTAACCTCCCGGACTGACCGGTGTCGTGATAAGCCCGAAGGGCTATGGCAGGAAGGCCGCCCTATACAGCGGCCCTAGCAACTACGGCCCGGAGGGCCCAGGCGGCAAGGCCGCCCGGCGCAAGCGCCGCCCCCGCGGAGCCGGCCCGAGCGCATCGCGCTCGGAACAGCCGGCGTGAGCAAATTAATTCAGAGCATCCTTCAGGCCCTTGGCGGGCGTGAACTTGGCTACCTTGGAAGCCGGGATCTTGATCGTGGCACCCGTCGACGGATTGCGGCCCTCGCGCTCCTTGCGCGCCGAAACCTTGAACGTGCCGAAATCGGGCAAGCGCACTTCCGAACCATCCTTCAACGCCGACTTGATGTGGCCGAGCACAGCATCGACGACAGCCGTGGCCTTATCCTTCGTCAACTCGCAATCACGCGAAACGGCGTCGATCAAATCTTTCTTGCTCATGGAGATGGTCCTTTGAGTGGGTGGATCGGAGATGGAATGAAAATGTTCTGCCGCGAATGGGCAAGGCGGAAGGATCGGACGACCGAACCGCTCTTTTTCGGGTGGCACAAAGCGCCCAAACCCTAAGAGCGTCAAGCGGAAAAACCGCCGCTTTTTGCCCCAAAATCGCCGGGATTAGGGGTTTTAGCGCACACGGAGCATCGTGAACACCTTGATAAGAAAGACCCCGCAGCGTTGAGGCCGCGGGGTCCAGTAATCTTCCTTAAGGGCGTTCAGTGCGCCGTGATGCGCGACCCGTCCTTGGCCGTGCCATCGACTTCGGCCGCCGCTTCCGCTGCGGCGTCGTCCCAAGTGATGGCCTCCGGCACACGCACGAGCGCCGCCTTCAAGACGTCCTCCATGCGAGCAACAGGCACGATCTCCAGCTTCTTCTTCACCTCTTCGGGGATGTCCGCCAAATCCTTGACGTTCTCCTCGGGGATGCAAACCGTCTTGATGCCGCCGCGCAGCGCCGCCAGCAACTTCTCTTTCAATCCGCCGATCGGCAGCACGCGGCCACGCAGCGTGATCTCGCCCGTCATCGCCACGTCCTTGCGGACAGGGATGCCGGTGAGCACGGAGATGATCGCGGTGCCCATTGCCACGCCGGCCGAGGGACCATCCTTGGGCGTCGCGCCTTCCGGCACGTGCACGTGAATGTCCTTCTTCTCGAACAGCGACGGCCGGATGCCGAAGTCGACCGACCGCGAGCGCACGTAGGCGTTCGCCGCCGAAATCGATTCCTTCATCACGTCGCGCAGGTTGCCCGTTACCGTCATCTTGCCCTTACCGGGCATCATGACGCCTTCGATGGTCAGCAACTCGCCGCCGACTTCCGTCCAGGCAAGACCGGTCACGATCCCGATCTGGTCTTCGAGTTCCGCCTCGCCATAGCGATACTTCGGAACACCGAGGTAGTCCTTCACGTTCTCGGCCGTGACGTGCACCGTCTTCTTGTCGCTGGTGAGGATTTCCTTCACCGCCTTGCGCGCCAGCTTGGCCATCTCGCGTTCCAGCGAGCGGACGCCGGCTTCCCGCGTATAGCGGCGAATGACTTCCATGATCGCGGCATCGTCGACGGACCACTCGCCCGCCTCCAGACCGTGCGAGCTCGCCTGTTCGGCCAGCAAGTGCCGCTTGGCGATCTCGACCTTCTCGTCTTCCGTGTAACCGGCCAGACGGATGATCTCCATGCGGTCCAAGAGGGCCGGCGGAATATTGAGCGTGTTCGCGGTCGTCACGAACATCACGCCCGACAGGTCATAGTCGACCTCGAGGTAATGGTCGTTGAACGACGAGTTCTGCTCCGGATCGAGCACTTCGAGCAAGGCTGCCGCCGGATCGCCGCGGAAGTCCTGACCCATCTTGTCGATCTCATCGAGCAGGAAGAGCGGGTTGGTCCGCTTCGCCTTCTTCATCGACTGGATGACTTTGCCGGGCATCGAGCCAATGTAGGTGCGGCGGTGACCCCGGATTTCCGCTTCATCCCGCACGCCGCCCAGCGACATGCGAACGAATTCGCGGCCCGTCGCGTTCGCGATCGACTTGCCAAGCGAGGTCTTACCCACGCCGGGAGGCCCGACGAGGCACAAGATCGGCCCCTTCAGCTTGTTCGTACGCGCCTGCACGGCGAGGTACTCCAGGATGCGCTCCTTGACCTTCTCCAGGCCATAGTGCTCCGCGTCGAGAACCTGCTGGGCCTCGTCGAGATCCTTTTTCACCTTGCCTTTGACGCCCCACGGGATCGACAAGAGCCAATCGAGGTAGTTGCGCACCACCGTCGCTTCCGCCGACATCGGGCTCATCTGCTTGAGCTTCTTCAGCTCAGCCAGCGCCTTGTCCTTGGCTTCCTTCGACAGCTTTGTGTTCTCGATCTTCTCTTCGAACTCGGAGATGTCATCGCGCTCGTCGTTATCGCCGAGTTCCTTCTGAATGGCCTTCATCTGCTCATTCAAATAGTACTCGCGCTGCGTCTTCTCCATCTGCCGCTTGACGCGCGAACGGATCCGCTTCTCGACCTGGAGAACGGAGATCTCGCTCTCCATGAGCGTGTAGACTTTTTCCAGACGCTCCGAGATCGTCGTCGTCTCGAGGATGTCCTGCTTGTCGGCAATCTTGATCGCCAGATGCGAGGCGATCGTGTCGGCAAGCTTCGAATAGTCCTCGATCTGCGCGACGGTGCCCAGCACCTCCGGCGAAATCTTCTTGTTGAGCTTCACATAGCTCTCGAACTGCGACACGGCCGAGCGGGCGAGCGCCTCGATCTCGTCCTTCGCGCCCTCGACCTCGGGAATCTTCTCGACTTCCGCTTCGAAGAAATCCGGGTTGTCGGTGTAGCGCACGATCTTCGCGCGCGCGACGCCTTCGACCAGAACCTTCACCGTCCCGTCCGGCAACTTGAGAAGCTGCAGCACGGACGCGAGCGTCCCCGTCTCGTAGATGGCATCGGTGGCCGGATCGTCGTCACCGGCATTCTTCTGCGCGGCAAGCAGAATGTGCTTGTCGGCATTCATGACCTCGCCGAGCGCGTTGATCGACTTCTCGCGGCCGACGAACAACGGCACGATCATGTACGGAAACACGACGATGTCGCGCAGAGGGAGGACCGGATAAAGCGTCTTGCCCCCTGCCTTCTCGCGTGCCGTCTTTTCTTCGCTCATGGCTGTACCTTTGACTGGAAGAAACCGAGTATAGCCTCGTTTTCCTCGCATGGCTGGTGCTCTGGAAGCTTAATAGTCCGAAGGCTTGTCCCCAATGAGGCGGAGTGCCTCCGACCGGTCCAGAGCGGGTAACTGCCGCGCCTACACCGCCAGCCCGTCCCAGATCGAGACCAAACCGTCGAGTCGGACGCGAGCCCGGAGTGAACATTTGGGGATCGCGGCGCCAGGATCAAGGAGCGACACCGCTCGCGCCCCTCTTATGCACCGCTGCATGCAAAAACGTCGCCAGGGTCCGCAAGCGCGTGGCGGCGGACCCTGCCGGCAAAGCCTTACGAGGCCGTGCCTTTTTCCTGAGCCGGTTCGGCATAGATGCGCAGCGGACGCGCGCCACCCTCCACAACCTCCGGGCTGATCACAATCTCTTCCACACCCTTCATGGTCGGCAGATCGAACATGGTGTCGAGCAGAATGCCTTCCATGATGGACCGCAGACCGCGCGCACCCGTCTTGCGTTCGATAGCGCGCCGCGAGATCGCCTTCAACGCGTCGAGCGTGATGGTGAGCTTGACGTCTTCCATCTCGAACAAGCGCTGATATTGCTTCACCAGAGCATTCTTAGGCTCGGTGAGGATCTGCACCAGCGCCGTCTCGTCGAGATCTTCCAGCGTCGCGATGACCGGAAGCCGCCCGATGAACTCCGGGATCAAGCCGAACTTCAGCAGATCTTCCGGTTCCACTTGGCGCAAAACTTCTCCCGTGCGCCGCTCATCCGGTCCTGTCACCTTCGCGCCGAAGCCGATCGACGTGCCCCGCCCGCGGCCCGAGATGATCTTCTCAAGGCCAGCGAACGCGCCGCCGCAGATGAACAGGATGTTCGACGTATCGACCTGCAGGAATTCCTGCTGAGGATGCTTGCGCCCGCCCTGCGGAGGCACGGAGGCGACGGTGCCTTCCATGATCTTCAGCAAAGCCTGCTGCACGCCTTCGCCCGAAACGTCCCGCGTGATCGACGGATTGTCGGACTTGCGCGAAATCTTGTCGATTTCGTCGATGTAAACGATGCCGCGCTGTGCCCGCTCGACGTTGTAGTCGGCGTTCTGCAACAGCTTTAGAATGATATTTTCGACGTCTTCACCGACATAACCGGCTTCCGTCAGCGTCGTCGCATCCGCCATCGTGAACGGCACGTCGAGAATTCGGGCCAGCGTCTGCGCGAGCAGCGTCTTGCCGCATCCCGTAGGGCCGACGAGCAAAATGTTCGACTTGGCCAATTCGACATCGTTGTTCTTCGCCGCGTGGCTAAGACGCTTGTAATGGTTGTGCACCGCCACCGAGAGCACGCGCTTAGCGTGGAACTGCCCAATCACATAGCTGTCGAGAACCGTGCAAATTTCCTGCGGTGTCGGCACACCGTCACGCGATTTGACGAGAGTGTTTTTGTTCTCTTCGCGAATGATGTCCATGCACAGCTCGACGCATTCATCGCAGATGAACACAGTCGGGCCCGCAATGAGCTTACGAACCTCGTGCTGGCTCTTGCCGCAGAAGGAGCAGTAGAGAGTGTTTTTCTCTTGAGCCATCGCGTCTCTCGCACCCGTTTGCCGGGACTGAAGGCCGATCCGGGACCCGTGCCCCGGCGGCGTAGAAGGAAATCCAAGGTCGGCGGGCCGAATGACCCTGGAATCTCCAGAGCCGATCACAGCACGCTAACGCTCGGCAGATCAAGAATGGATTAATCTCGGTCCCATGCCGTTGGAACCTCAAGCAACCCTATTACCACACAGCCGCCCGTCCACTTGAAGACCGCAGGTTACCTTAAGTCTTCAGCGGCGACCGGTGACAAATCGTGCCACCGGCCGGTGGCCATACCGGGCCGGAATTGCGCCTTTTTGGTAAAGACCCCTGCCTCGGTTCGCAGCCGCCAGAATTCAGGCGATACAGACAAAACGGCAGCGGGGGGCCCCGCGTTCCGCCTTAGGTTGCCTTAACTTCGGCGAGCTTCCCATCGGCCTCGTCACGGCTGTTCAGCACTTTGTCGATGATGCCAAAATCCTTGGCCTGATCCGCCGTCATGAAGTAATCGCGATCGAGCGTTCTCTCAATCATTTCATACGGCTGACCGGTGTGCTTGACGTAGGTTTCGTTCAGCCGGCGCTTCATCTTGATGATATCTTCAGCATGCCGCTCAATGTCGGAGGCCTGGCCCGAGAACCCGCCTGAGGGCTGGTGCACCATGACGCGCGCGTTGGGGAGTGCGAACCGCATGTCCTTGGCGCCCGCGCACAACAGCAGCGAGCCCATCGAGGCCGCCTGTCCGATGCACAAGGTCGCCACCGGCGGCTTGATGAACTGCATGGTGTCGTAAATGGCCATCCCTGAGGTCACCACCCCGCCCGGAGAGTTGATGTACATGGAGATTTCCTTCTTCGGGTTCTCCGATTCCAGAAACAACAGCTGCATGCAGATCGATGACGCCATGTGATCTTCCACCGGCCCCGTCACGAAGATGATGCGCTCTTTCAGAAGCCGCGAGGGCAGATCATACCCGCGCTCGCCGCGCGCGGTTTGCTCCACGACCATCGGCCAGAAGGTGTTGGTCAGTGTTGCGACGGGATCGCGCATCGGATCGTGCTCCTCATTCAATCGGCTATGTCATTGGCAGCGAACGTGAAAACAAAAAAGCTCAGAGACCGCCGCCGCGTCTCCGCCTCGCACTATATGGGGTCGGGCGTCGCATAAAGAAGGCGACCTCTCGCGGGCCAGACGCCACGGTCTGGAATCGCGATCGATCGCCCCACATTTCCGCCATCCGCCCCCGCCCCGCAAGGCCCCAAACGCTGACCAAGCGGGAAAGACCGGCCACCGCGCCCGATTAGGCCTCGGTTGCAGCCTTGACCTGTTCGTACAGCTCGTCCCGGCTGACCTTTTTGTCGGTCACCTTGGCCTTGCCGATCACCAGATCTACAACTTTGTCCTCGAAGATCGGCGCGCGCAGCTCCTGCAGCGCCCCCGGCGTCTTCTCGAAGTACTCATAGACGAACTTTTCCTGACCCGGATAGCGGCGGGCCTGTTCCATCAGCGCCATCCGCATCTCGTCCTGCGTCACTTCGACGAGGTTCTTCGAACCGATTTCGCCAACGACCAAGCCCAGACGAACGCGGCGTTCCGCGATCTTTTTATAGTCGGCCCGCAGTTCGTCATCCGACTTGCCGGCATCCTCGGCGTTCTCGCCCTGCTGCTTGCGGCCCGCTTCCACCTGCTGCCAGATGCCCTCGAACTCGCGATCCACCAGCGACTGCGGCAGTTCGAACGTGTGCAAGGCCTCAAGCTTGTCGAGCAGCTCGCGCTTCATCTTCACCCGCGCAGCCTTATCGAACTCGCCCTGGATTTGCTTGCGCACCAGTTCCTTCAAGTTCTCCGCGCTCTCCGCACCGAACGCCTTCGCCATGTCGTCGTCGAGCTTGGCTTCGACCGGCTTCTCGACCTGCGTCACCGTCACATTGAACACGGCATCCTTGCCGGCAAGCGTCTCGACCGAATACTCATCCGGGAAGCGGCACGAGACGTCCTTCGTCTCGTCCTTGCCCATGCCGACGATGCCCTCTTCAAAGCCCGGAATGAACCCGGCATTGCCCAAAACGAGGCTCAAACCTTCGCCCGAGCCACCTTCGAAGGCTTCACCGTTGATCGTACCTGCATACGTGATCGTGACCCGGTCGCCCGTCTCGGCCTTGCGGCCCTCATCGGCCTCGAAGCTGCCCGCCCGCTTCAACAAATCATCGATCGACTTCTGCAGCGTCTCGTCGTCGACATCCGCCGACAGCCGCTCCAGTTCAATCGTTCCGAAATCCGCCAGCGCAATTTCCGGCACAACTTCGAACGTCATCTGATAGGCAAGATCCTTCTTGCCCTCGATCACGCCGTTGATCTCATCCTGGTCTTCCGACAGCGCGATGTTGGGCATCTGCGCCGGCCGCTCCTTGCGGTCGCGGATCGCGCTCTCGCTGGTTTCGCGGATCGTATCCTGCAGCACTTCCGTCATCAGCGAGCGGCCATACATCTTCTTGATGTGCGCCACCGGCACCTTGCCCTTGCGGAAGCCCTTGACCTGGACGCTGTCCTTCACCTGATCAATGCGCGAGGCCAGCCGCTGCTCGATTTCGGCCGCGCCCACCACGACCTTGAGGGTCCGCTTCAGGCCGTCCACGTTGGCCTCGATAATCTGCATCGTTCTCGCCTTTGTCAGCTTGTGTTGTCGTCGCCTGTGGCCACCGGCGCCGTTTCTTGGCGCCAAGCCCCTCTAATGTCATCGTCCTCAAGGTCTTTCAGCGGTCTGCGTGACTGGTGCGGGCGGAGGGACTTGAACCCCCACGGCCAAGGCCACCAGAACCTAAATCTGGCGTGTCTACCAATTCCACCACGCCCGCTGGGAAAGACGCGCTGCCAAGCCGGAAGTCAGGCCGGCAACGGAGGGCCCGGGCAACAGCGGCCCGACGCTTGAAATCGCATCTCGCCAACGGCACCCGGACAGGGGGGCATATAGGCAGCAAGGGGGTTGAAGATCAATCGCGTTTCTCTGGCATCAGCCACCCAAACGAGCCCCCCTGATAACATCCTTTCCCGGTCAGGTCCTTACCCGCCGGTCCATGGCCACCCCGTCCGGTCCCAATTCCCACCCAGAGCACCAGCCCCCTCGGTCGCTCCTCCGGTTGTATCAAAAACAGAAAGCCGGGCTCCTTGGGGGGAGCCCGGCTTCCGGGAAACCGCAAACTTGAGGGAGAGAGCGATTACTTGAAGGGCGCGTAGCCGGCGTCCGAGCCACCGAAGTGGTAACGCAGACCGACCTTGATTTCGTGGGCAGCGATGTCGTCGATCTGAACGGCGGGGTTCACGAAGCCGGCGCTATCGACGCGGCCCGACGTCACCGAACCCATGTCGATGTAACGGTAGCCAACGTCAAGGATCGCACGGTCCGAGATCTGGTAGCCCACACCCGCCATCACCGACCAGGCGAACGAGACATCCCGGTTGCCTTCGATCCGGTTCGTCAGAGCCGGGTTGCCGGTGAAGTAAACCTCGTCCACATCATGCACGGCCATGCCGATACCGGCGCCGACGTACGGCACGAAGCGGTTGAAGTTACCGAAGTCATGATAAACGTTGAGCATCAACGTGTAGCTCTGGATCGAGGTGTGCAGCGGATCATCGATGGGATCGGGAATCGTACCGTCCGGATCACCGGGCTGCGGACCCGGGTTGTAGATATTGGGCTCGCCATCGAGTTTGCGATCACCGCGATAACCGAGCATGATTTCGCTACGGAACCCGCGCGAACCCGAGCCGCAACCGATGCCGCCTTCGGCGAGCCAAGTGTTTTCCAGGCTGACGTTCGAAACACTATCACCGACGAATACCGTCGAGAGTTCGTCGTCGGTGACAACACCATCACCAGAGCCGTTGTCGGTCCACACGCCGTTGTTCACCGGCCACTTGACCGACGGATCCTGCGAGATCGAGTAGCCAACATCACCGCGGAAATAGCAGGGGCCGGCAGCCGGCGCGGCATACGACGGCGCAGCCACGTACGGGTCCTTGATCGATCCGCCGAGGTCGGCGGCAAAGGCATCCGACGCCGTGACCGTCAGGGCCAGCGCGAGAACGGACGAGGCCATCCCGGCTTTCAGTAGTGTCTTCATTGGTTCTACCCTCTCGTACCGGCGGTCGGCCCAACCCGACGCCTGCATGTCTGTGAGGGCACATTGCGCTCCAACCGGTTAAGTGCCGGTTAAAGCGTGTACGGAAATGAGACGAAGGTCTTTTGCCGCCTAAACAGCAGGAGTCTGGGGTGTCTCCAGCGGGGCGTCGGTCGCCGGCTTCCGCGACTGGAACCGGCTCGCCAGCACGTAAAACAGCGGCGTAAACAGAAGCCCGAAGATGGTCACCCCGATCATGCCCGAGAACACGGCCGTGCCGAGCGACTGGCGCATCTCCGCGCCGGCCCCCGTGGCAAACACCAGCGGCACAACGCCCAGGATGAACGCCAGCGACGTCATGATGATCGGACGCAACCGCGTCTTGGCCGCCTCGATGGCCGCATCAAAGCGGTTCATGCCTTCTTCTTCCGCCTGCTTGGCGAATTCCACGATCAGGATCGCGTTCTTTGCGGCGAGCCCCACAAGAACAATAAGCCCCACCTCGACCAGAATGTTGCGATCGAACCCGCGTAAGTTCACCCCGATCATCGCCGCCAAAATACACAGCGGCACGATCATGATCACCGCCAGCGGCAACAGCCAGCTCTCATAGAGCGCCGCCAGCAGCAGAAACACGAAGATCACGGCCAGCACGAACGCCAGCGCCGCCGTGCTACCCCCCAGCGTTTCCTGCAACGCGATTTCCGTCCACTCGAACCCGAAGCCGGACGGCAACTTGGTCTCCGCCAACTCCTCGATGGCGGCAATCCCCTGCCCCGTCGAGAACCCCGGCTTCATCGCTGCCTGCAATTCCGCTGCGGGATAGAGATTGTAACGCGGCACCCGGTAGGCGTCCGTCGTATCCTGGAACGTCGCCACCGAACCGAGCGGCACCATGTCCCCTTCCGCGTTGCGCGTCTTGAGGTTCTGCACATCGCGCACGCTCAATCGAAACGGATTGTCCGCCTGCGCCGTCACCCGAAACGTACGCCCCAGCAGATTGAAGTCGTTGACGTAGCTGGACCCCATATAAATCGACAGCGTCTCGAACACGTTGGCGATCGGCACGCCGAGCTGTTCCGCCTTCACGCGATCGATATCGGCAAAAATCTGCGGCGTGCGCGTGTTGTAGAGCGTGAACGCCTGCGCGATCTCCGGACGCTGGCTGGCCCCGCCCATCATCGAAAACGCCGCCTGCTCCAGCGCCTGCAATCCCCGCCCCGACCGGTCCTGCACGTACCCCTTAATGCCACCGCCCGTGCCAATCCCCGGCACCGACGGCGGCTCGATCACGAGCACGAAGGCCTCGCGCAGTTTCCCCATCTCCTTGCGGATATCACCGATGATGCCATCCTTCGTGAGCCCAGCCGCAATGCGATCCTCGAACGAATTGACGCGCACGAAAATCACGCCCGCATTGGGCGCGTTGGTGAACGTCGCGCCATCAAGCCCCACGAACTGCACGGTCGCAAAGATCCCCGGCCGCGCGCGGATGAGATCGCTCGCCTTGCGCACCACCTCGTCTGTGCGATCAAGTGTCGAGCCCGGCGGCAGCTGGAACGCAACGATGAAATACGTCCGGTCGAGCTGCGGAATGAGCCCTGTTGGCGTCACCGCGATGCGCCAGTAGGTCAGCCCCAGCAAGCCAACGAACACCGCCAGCACGAGAAACGTCCGCCGGATCAGCCTGCCAGTCAGCCACGCATAGCCGTTCGAAACCCTGTCGAAGAACCGGTTGAACCCGTTGAAGAACGCCCGCACCGGCCGCCCGAGCGTATGCAAAAGTCCGCCGCTTTCCTTGTGCTCCTCGTGCGGCTTCAGCAACAGCGCCGCCAATGCCGGCGAGAGCGTCAGCGACACGAACGCCGAAATCGCCGTCGCGGCGGCAATCGTAATCCCGAACTGCTTGTAGAACGATCCCTGCAGCCCCGTGATGAAAGCCGTCGGCACAAACACCGCGATCAGCACCAGCGAAATCGCCAGCACCGCCCCGCCCACTTCGTCCATGGTCGCGTGCGCGGCCTCCTTCGGCCCCATCCCCTCGCGCAACCGCCGCTCGACGTTCTCCACCACCACGATGGCGTCATCCACCACAATGCCGATAGCCAGCACCAGCCCGAACAGCGACAGCGTATTGAACGTGATACCCACCGCCGACATGACAGCGAAGGTTCCGATCAGCGAAACGGGAATGGCAACAATTGGAATGATCGCCGCCCGCCACGTCTGCAGGAACAGAATGACCACGAGCACCACAAGCGCCACGGCCTCAAACAGCGTCACGATCACCGCGTTGACAGAGGAGCGAATAAAGTCCGTCGGGTTGTAAACGATCGTGTAGGCGACCCCGGGTGGAAAATCCTCAGCCAGCCGGTCCATCGTCGCCTTGATTTGATCGGCCGTCGTCAACGCATTCGAACCCGGCCGCTGGTAGATGCCGATACCGGTCGCGAACTGATTGTTGAGATAAGCGTTGACGAGATAATCCTGCGCGCCCAATTCCACACGCGCCACATCGCGCAGCCGCGTCACGGCCCCATCGGATTCCGCACGCACCACGATCTCTTCGAACTGCGACACCTCTGTCAGCCGCCCCAGAGTCGTTACCTGCAGCTGAAACGCCCCGTCCGACTGTGCCGGCGGCTGGTTCACCGACCCTGCAGCCACCTGCAAGTTCGCAGCCCGCAGCGCCGCCACCACATCGCTGGCCGTCATGCTCCGCGACGCCAGCTTCTCCGGATCGAGCCAGACCCGCATCGAGAAGTCGCGCGCACCGAACACGTTCACGTTACCGACGCCGTCCACGCGCGTCAGCACGTCCTTCACGTTCAGCGTCGCATAGTTCGAAATGTACTGCTGATCCCGCGACCCGTCCGGCGAGATCATGTGCACGACCATCATGAGGTCGGGCGAGGCCTTGCGCACCACGACGCCGACGCGCCGCACTTCCTCCGGCAGGCGGGCTTCCGCCACCGCCACCCGGTTCTGCACCAGCACCTGGGCCATATCGATGTTGGTGCCCGGCTTGAACACCACGTTGATCGACAATTGCCCGTCGCCCGTCGACTGCGACTGCACATAGAGCATGTCGTCGACGCCGTTGATCTCCTGCTCCAGCGGCGTCGCCACCGTCTCCGCGACGATCTTCGCTGACGCACCTGGATAGCTCGCCCGCACGTTCACCGTCGGCGGCGCGATCTCGGGATACTCAGCCACCGGCAGCCGCATCTGCGCGATCCCACCCACGATGACGATCAGGATGGAGAGCACGGCTGCGAAAATCGGCCGGTCGATGAAGAAGTGCGTAAAGCGCATTGACGTTCGTCCTCACCGGCCACGCCGGATCATGAATATCAAAAAAAACATCGACAGCCGCCCTACTTCGCGACCATCTCGATCTTGCCGTCCTGCGGCGTCACCTTCGCACCCGGCCGCACCATCGGATTTGCAATCCCATCGATCACCACGCGATCCTCCGCCGTGAGACCCGACAGCACCACGCGCAGCCCGCTATCGAGCGCCCCCAGCGTCACGGGCTTGGGCTTCACGACGCCATCCTCACCCACCGTGAACACGATCTTACGCGCCTGATCCGAAACAATCGCCGCATCAGGAACAAGAAGCCCATCCACTTCGCCGCCAAACAGCTGCATGCGCGCGAAAAGACCCGGCTGCATCAGCCCATTCTTGTTGTCGACGACCGCACGTCCCCGCATTGTCCCCGACCGCGCATTCAGCGCGTTGTCGACGAAATCCATCTTGCCGGGATGCTTGAACTCGGTTTCGTCCGAAAGCTTGATCCGCACCGGATTGCCGGTATTGCGCGAGGATTCCCGCTTCCCCGACTCCGCCAGCCGCGTGTAGCGCAGATAATCCGCCTCCGAGACTTCGAAAATGAAATGGATCGGGTCCATGGTCACGATGGTCGCCAAAAGCGACGTCGATCCCGATCCGCCCGTCACGAGATTGCCTGCATCCACCTTGCGATCCGACAGCCGCCCATCGATCGCCGCCGTCACCTTTGTCCACTCGAGATTGAGCTCGGCATTCTTCGTCGCCGCCTGCGCCGCCTGCAAAGCCGCCCGCGCCACCAGCAAATTCGCCGCCCGCTGATCGAAATCCCGCTCCGTCACCGCACCCGACCGCAACAACGGCCGCGCCCGCTCCACTTCCGTCGAGGCCAATTCAACCTGCGCGTTGGCCCGCGCGACTTCCGCCTTGGCACTCTCCACCGCCAGTTCGAACGGCCGCGGATCGATCGTGAACAGCAGATCGCCCGCCTTCACCATCTGCCCATCTTTGAAATGGATTTTGTCGATGAACCCCGACACCCGCGGCCGGACCTCCACCGTCTGCACCGCCTGGAAGCGCCCCGAGTATTCGTCCCAGTTGGTGATGCGCTTGGCGAGCGGTTTGGCCACCGTCACGGCGGGTGCCGGCGGTGGTCCACCCTGCGCGGCAACCGGACCCGCAATCGCCACGGCCGCCGCCAAAACGAGCGGCGCGACCCCGAGCGCGATGCGCCTGAGATGCGGGGAGCACTGATAAATCATGGAATTCTCCGTTGACGCGCCATGGGCACCCACAATCTGACGGAAGTCAAGATCGCCCAAAACGATGACAGGCGTCCCATCGGTCGCCGATGTCCCGGGTCAACGGCCACAATGCCGCCGAAACCCTGACTTTATACGCCGCCCATTCACTGCTAGCTCATGCCAGCCCTGCACCGGGTGCATAGAAGTCCTGGCGGCCTCACCTTCGCATATGAGCCCATGAGCAACGATCTCGACCGACGTCAGTTCACCGGTCTTCTCTTCGCCGCAGCCTTTGCTGCGACAGCGGCCGGGCGCGCACGCGCGGCCTCCGCGGCCGGCCCCGATTTGGGACCCGCCAAACCCTTCTCGTTCGACGCCCTGGCCAAACGCGCAGCCGGCCTCGCCCGCGCGCCCTTCGTCCCCGCGCCCAGCGCCGCCAGCGATGTGTTGAACCAGATCGATTACGACGCCTTTCAGAAAATCAAATTCCGCCGCGACCGCACCCTCCACGTCGAGCGCGACCGCCGTCATCCCGTGCAGCTCTTCCACATGGGCAAAGGATTTCTCGAGCCCGTCCACATTCACGTCGTCGACGACGGACAGGCGCGCGAAGTCCGCTACACATCGAGCCTCTTCGACAGCCCAGCGGATCACCCCGCCCGCCAACTCCCCGACGGCCTCGGCTTTGCCGGCTTCCGCGTCATGGCCGAAAACCTCGAAACCGATTGGATGGCCTTCCTCGGCGCGTCCTATTTCCGCTCCTCCGGCCCCTTCAATCAATATGGCCTCTCCGCCCGCGCGCTCGCCATCGACACCGGCCTGCCGACGCCGGAGGAGTTTCCCCGCTTCAGCGAATTCTATCTTTCAGCCGAACCGAGCGGCCCGCTCATCATCTACGCCCTGCTCGATAGCCCCAGCGTCGCGGGCGCCTACCGCTTTTCGATCGAACGCCTCACCGATAGCCGCGACGTGCACCGCGTCGTCATGGACATCGAAGCCCGCCTTTTCGCCCGCCGCGACATCACGCGGCTCGGCATCGCGCCCTTCTCATCCATGTTCTGGTACGGCGAAAGCAGCCGCAAACAAGCCGCCGACTGGCGCCCCGAAATCCATGACAGCGACGGCCTTGCCCTGCACTTAGGCAACGGTGAACGCCTCTGGCGACCGCTGAACAACCCGCCGACCGTCATGACCAACGCCTTCCAGGACAAGAACCCGAAAGGCTTCGGCCTCCTGCAGCGCGACCGCGACTTCGTCCACTACCTCGACGATGGCGTCTTCTACGAACGCCGCGCCTCCACCTGGGTCGAACCGCAGGACGATTGGGGCGAAGGCGCCGTCCACCTTCTCGAAATCCCCACTGACGACGAGATCCACGACAACATCGCCGCCTACTGGTGCCCCGCCGGCGTCTTCAAAGCCGGCGAGAACCGTACCTATCGCTATCGCCTCTCCTGGCTCGACGACATCGTTTTCCCCGACACGCTCGCGCGCGCCACGAATACCTGGACCGGCTTAGGCGGCCGCCCGGGCCACAAGCGGCCCCAAGGCGTGCGCAAGTTCGTCATCGATTTTCAAGGGCAGCCGTTCGCCAGCCTCGGCCGCAACGACGGCGTCGAACTCGTCGTCACGCCATCGCGCGGCAAGCTTGGCACGTCCTACAATCATCCCGTTGTCGACCAGCGCAACCGCTGGCGCGCCGTCTTCGACCTCGAGGCCCAAGGCCGCGAACCGGTCGATATCCGCGCGTTTCTGCAACGCAACGGCACGCCGCTGACAGAAACCTGGATCTACCAGTATTTTCCCGAAGATTGAGCCGCGGCTCTATGCCGGGCCGGTCGCCACCGGCAGACCATTCTCGCGGCCCCACTCGGCCCACGACCCGTCATAGACCGGTGCATTCGTATGCCCGATCACCGCCAGCGCGAAAGACAGCATGGCAGCCGTCACGCCCGAGCCGCATGTCGTGATGACGGGCTTGGCCGGATCGATGCCCGCCTCTTTGAAAATCGCGATCAACTCCTCGCGCGACTTCAGCGTGCCGTCCTCGTTCAGGATCTTGGATGAGGGCACGTTGCGCGAGCCCGGAATGTGCCCGGACCGCAAACCCGGACGCGGCTCGGAATCGCGCCCCTCGAACCGCCCCGCCGGACGCGCATCCACGATTTGAATGTTTCCGTCCGCCACATACCGGCGCATATCGTCGATATCGCGCACCAGATCGTTGTCTTTCAGCGGCGTAAAATGACGCGCCGTCCGCGGCACCGGACGCCCATCTTCCAGCGGCCGGCCCTCAGCCTTCCACTTGCGCAAACCGCCGTTCAGCACGGCAACGTCCTTGTGCCCCATGGCGCGGAACGTCCACCACGCGCGCGCAGCCGAAAACAGGCCATGCGAGTCGTACACCACGATGCGCATGCCATCGCCGATGCCCATCTTCTTCATGCGCGAGGCAAACTTCACCTGCGACGGCAGCATGTGCGGCAGGTCCGACGTCTCGTCGCGAATATCGTCAATGTCGAAGAAGAGCGCGCCGGGAATATGCTCCGTGAGATATTCGTCCTTCGCGTTGCGGCCCGAGTCCGGCAAATGCCACGACGCATCGAGCACCACGAGCCCGGGTGACCCCAGATGCTGCGCCAGCCAGTCCGTTTCCACGATCCAGTTGTTGGCGCTTTGGGTCACGTCGCGTGTCTCCGTGAATGCGTTGGCGGCCGATCGAGCCGTCTAACTGTCGAACCGTTCGGGCTCGCCTTCAGATAGGGTCTTCTGCCTCCAGTTCCAGACCAAAAATGATCCGGCCGAAAGGCAAGCCGTCAAAACGAATGGTGAGCCGGGTCGGGGTCGAACCGACGACCACATGATTAAAAGTCACGTGCTCTACCACTGAGCTACCGGCCCATTCGTGGCTTGCATTACAAGGGTTTAGCTGGGACCACAAGCCGTTTTTATAGGGTCAGAACGTGGCCGGAACGGACCAGAACGAATCGTGAGGCGGTTGCACCGACTCCCATCAGGAATCACCAACAGCCGGCCGAACCTGGGGGCACTTCAGCATAAACAAAGTGCGCCCCCGTCGCTTTGTAGGGTTTGCGGGGGTTGGGGCGTCTGGTTTGTGGCTGTGGACGGGTGGAATCGGGTCCAGTTGGGTTCAGCGTACCGGGGAACGCTTCGAAGGCTCCATTAGTTTCCAACGGCTTCTGTTTTCTCCGGTTTCGGCAACTTGCCCTCGCGCAACCATCGCCGCCATCTTTTAATAGTATCTGCTTCATATCCGTGTCGGCGGGCAACGCTGGCAGCATCCCCGCGTTCGCTGGCAATCATGGACCTATATTTGTCGTCAACATGCCGCGCCATCGTTTGCCTCCTCAATCTGCCGCCGCCATGTGTTCAACCCATGCGTCGCACTCGGCTATCACGCCATCAAAT
>PERL01000005.1 GCA_002928735.1 Hyphomicrobium sp.
AAGCGGCTTGAGGTTGAACGCGACGTGGCGATGCGGAAGGACCCTTATTTCGATTATGGCGAAGCGCTGTTGCAGATCGCGATCGTGCTGGCGTCGATCTCGATCATCACCAAGGGTTCCATGCTGCTGGCCGCCAGCGGCCTGCTGGCGGCAGCGGGTGGTTTTCTGGCTTTCAATGGCTTTACGCTGGCATTCGCGATCCCCGGGCTGGGCTGAGACCTATTCTGTAAGGGTCCAACTACGGAAGGCTTCCACTGCGGTCGTGCCGTTGCGGACAACGCGCGCTGTCCCGGCATAGGTCCCGGGCGACCAGGCGCTTTGCGTGAGACGTTTGCCGGCATAGGCGATCCATGTGGCCTTGTTGCGCTCGAGCGGCTTTGACGTGGACTGTGCCGCAAAGCCGCCGGGACCTTCGACGTTCAACATGACGACATCGCCGGCTTTGAGATTGATCAACCGGGCGAAGAAAACCACCTGTTTGCTGGTGGATGTTGGCGGAGCGATGCCGCCGTCGACTTCCGCCTGTTTCAGGTCCGGCAGCGCGCTTGTGAAGCCCGCTGCTATGATTTCGCCGTTGGTGTAGCGGTGGGCCGGGCGAACAGTTTCGTCCCACAATCCTGGAGTGGCAGACGGATCGCGTTGGCAAGCGGCGTTGCGCTCGGCGCCCGTGAAGGGATCAATCGCTTTGCCGTTGCGGCGGACGGTCAGGTGCAGATGCGCGAATTCAGCAAGACCCGAATAGCCGACCGCGCCCAATACCGTTCCCTTATCGACCTTATCGCCGACGGTGGCTTTCACGCTGCCCGACTGCATGTGGCAGTACTGAGTTTCCCATCCGTCACCGTGATCGATCACGACGCCGTTGCCGCATTCGCGATTGGCGACGAGGCTGCGGCTTTCAGCGTTGGCGAAACGGTCCGGCATGCCATCGCGGACGCCTTTGACGGTGCCGGCAGCCGCAGCGAGCACATCAACACCGGTCGCGGCGTCGCGGGCGGAGAGGAGGCGAAAGTCAGTGCCGTCGTGATTGTCATAGGTGGCGCTGCCGCAGGCAAAATCCTGGACGGCCGGGCCGGGGTCAATATCAACATAACTCTGGATAAAGCAGGTGCGGCCGAGGTCGCAGGCCACCGGGAGGCCGAGTTGCAGGGGGTCGGCAGAAGCCAACGCGGGGCACAAAATGCAGCCTCCCAATGTCAGGCTGAGCAGCAGACGGCGACCCATTTTCATCTCCAATAGTGGCTGCGACGACCCGGCGGGTGGTGCCACTTGCGGGCGTAGAGCCGGGAGGCTAGCAGTACCGCCGGAACATTCATCCGGCGCCTGCCGCCTCGCAACCCGACAGATAGGTTACCCCCTCCCATGACGACCAAAAAGCTTCTCCTCCTTCCCGGCGACGGCATCGGCGTCGAGACCATGGCCGAGGTGGAGCGGCTGATTGCGTTCTTCAACGGACGGAAGAACGGGGTGCGCTTCGAAACCGAAAGCGATCTGGTCGGAGGGGCGGCGTATGACGCGCACGGCGTGGCCGTGACGGATGAGTGCGTGGCGAAAGCCAAGGCGGCGGACGCGGTGATTTTCGGCGCCGTGGGCGGGCCGAAGTGGGCGGGCGTGCCGTATGCGGCGCGGCCGGAAGCCGGGCTTCTGCGCCTGCGCAAGGATCTGGGGCTCTTCGCCAACCTGCGGCCGGCGATCTGCTATCCGGCGCTGGCGGATGCCTCGTCGCTCAAGCGCGAACTCGTCGAAGGGCTCGACATCATGATCGTGCGCGAGCTGACGGGCGGGGTCTACTTCGGGGAGCCGAAAGAGATCGTGACGCTGGAGAACGGCGAGAAGCGCGCTGTCGATACGCAACTCTACACGACGCACGAGATCGAACGCATCGCCAAGGTCGCCTTCGATCTGGCGCGCAAGCGCGGCAACAAGGTGCATTCGGCAGAGAAGCACAACGTGATGCGCACGGGCGTGCTGTGGAAGGAAGTGGTGACCGCTGTCCACGCGTCGTATGCGCCGGACGTCCAACTGGAGCATATCTTGGCCGACAACTGCGCGATGCAGCTGGTGCGCAATCCCAAGCAGTTCGACGTCATCGTGACCGACAACCTGTTCGGCGATGTTCTCTCGGACGAGGCCGCGATGTGCACGGGGTCGCTCGGGATGTTGCCATCGGCATCTCTCGGCGCGCCGGATGCAAAGACGGGCAAGCGGATGTCGCTTTATGAGCCGGTGCATGGCTCGGCGCCGGATATTGCCGGCCAGGGGCTCGCAAATCCGATCGCCACGGTCGCGTCCTTCGGGATGGCGCTGCGCTACTCGCTCGACATGGCGGCAGAGGCCGACATTGTCGATCAGGCGATTGCGGCGGTGCTCGCTAGCGGCTTGCGCACGGGCGATATCATGCAGCCGGGCATGACCAAGGTTGGCACCAGCGAGATGGGCAAAGCCATTGTGGACGCCGTGGCGAAACTCGTTGCGTGACGGGCGAGCCAGCCTACGGCTGACCGGTTATTCTTCGCTGTTGGATTCTTGAGTTTGGCGTTCTTCCTCGCAGTCGCTGCGGGAGGCAAACACCAAGTATTCCGATTTTTCGCCGGCTTGCGTGCATACGCGGGCGGGTTTGCCAGACGCTGTGTTGGTGATTGGATTGAGATCGCAGGTGAAGTCCTGGGATTTGAATTGTGCCAGCCGCTTGTCGTCGACGGCGGCGCACTTTGCCTTAGCCGGATTGGAAAACCAATTGAACGTGAACTGGCCCTTCAACGAGTCGATGCCGTCAGCGAACGACGGAGTTGCGGGCAGCATGGCGGCGAGGACGGCCGCGAGGATTGCCTTCTTGATGCTTTGATCGTGACGGGACGCGAGCTGCAAAATGCGCATTGGGGCCACCTCTGTTAGCCGAGTTCGCGGACATTGGCACAGCGCCTGTAATAGCCCAGTTCCTTATGGAACACGACGCACCGGCGCGAGGCCAATTAGAGAGCGGATACGGCGTCGCCGATTTTGATGGTGCCGCCTTCGACGATGCGGGCGGTGATGCCGCCACGGCTGCGTATCGCATTATAGCCGCCGGGGCCGAAGATTTCCTCCATGTGGCTGCACGGGGCGCATTCGCCGGAGGTTTCGAGTACCGCGTCACCGATGCGGAACCGGCGGCCTTTGAGGGCTGCGAGGTTGATGCCAGCGGTGACGAGGTTGCGGCGGAGGAGTGCGGGATCGACGGACGGGCGGCCGAGGAAGGCGGCGATCGCTGCGATATCTTCCTCGGCTATCAGCGTCACTTGGCGGGCGCCGTTGCTGCTTGTCTTGTAACGATCGCCCGCGATGCCGCGGCTGGCGATCAGGGTGGCTTCGGTCACTTCGATCACCACGGCGCGACGCTCGGGACGCAAGCCAATCCATTTCAGCTGGCCCGGGCGCATGGGGGAGGCCAGTAACTCGGCGATTGACGTTGGTTGCGTGCGGCTCGTTGAGGTGGACACGGGAGACCTGCTTTACTTGCGCGACGGCTAGCGACCGATACGCACCAAGTGCACGACTCCGATGAGCATTTCAATGCAACGGCGATCTGCGCGGATCATCCGGCATTGCGGGGTGGCGTTGTCTGCGGCGGCGGCTGGACGCGTTTGCTTTGTTCGTCCATCCACGGGGCCGGGTCATCGGACAGCGTGCTGTTGAGGGCCGAGAGGGCGTAATCGATAGCGCGGGTGCAGAGGCGGCCCTCGATGGTGCAGGCATCGACGGCGGCGTCTTTGATCGCAAGGAGGCCCTGGCCGATTTCCGACTGCTGTGCCGGACTGGCCGTGGCGAGGGCGTAGGCGGTGAAGCCGAGCAACGCGAACTTGTAGAGCCTGGGCATGGGGATGCCTTAAGGAACAGACGCAGAACTCAGGCACACTCCCATGCGAGGAGTTAACGGCGCGTTAACCGGTGCGGGTTCGTCAACACGTTCGCGGACGGCGGGTGGGCGTCGCGTTTAGTGTAATTTTCCTCCGTGGGCTGCGCGACGTCCGGTGACGGTGTAGAGATGCGGCATGCAAAGCACCGTCGATTTCGACACCATCTATGCGCAGGATCTCGTCTACGTGCCGGGATGCTGGCAGCTGTGCGGCAATGCGAATTGCTGCAGCTTCAGCCGTCAGAAGGACCGCTTTCGGCTGATGGGTAGCGCCGGAGCGCAGGAATTACCGCTGCTGCCGGGCGAGTTTGCATACCTGCAGTCGCGCGACCTGCTCGGGCAATTCGGCGACTATCAGCACCGGGTGGCAGAGTACCGTTTCGGGGGGCGGGTTCTCTCCATCGAAAGCCTGATCAGCCGCAACCCGGGATGCGCATGCGCGCACGCGACTCGCACGACGGTGTGCCGGCTCTATCCGTTTCTGCCGGTGTTCGATTTGGACCGGGCGGTGGTGGGCGTGGAGCGGCTCGGCATCTATGAGGTGCTGGAAGACCTGGCGGGCGAGGGACGCATTTGCCAAGTGGACACGATCCCCGAGGGTGAGCGGGTGAAATTCACCGCGATCGCCGGTGCCATCGCTGCCGATCCGGTGGCGGCCTTCTATGCCGATGCGTACCGGATCGCGCAGACGCATGCGCGGCAGCGGCTGGTGCAGCTCAAGGGTGACCGTCAAACCGACATCTACTCGGTTTTCGAGATGGCCGTGCTGCGGCAGAGGCTGATCGATCACGCCGCGCTCGGTGCCGAGCTTGAGACCCGCGTCCGTGCGCTCGAGGAGAGACACGGCGCACTGGGGCTTGCTGCTTAAGTTTCGGATTGCTGGACGGCGAGGACGCCGCCGGAGAGCGTTTTGGCGTCATAGCCGTTCTGCAGCAGAATGCGCGTGGCGAGGTAGGCGCGCTGGCCGGAGCGGCAAATGACGGCGATTTCGCGGTCGCGGGGGATCTCTGTGAGGCGCGCGCGGAGTTGCTTCAAGGGGATATTAAGCGCGCCCGGAACGGCATAGGCCGCGATCTCGGCGGGTTCGCGGACATCCAGAAGCAGGCTCGTGTTGCCGGCGTTCCAATGGGCAAGCGGCATATCATGGCGCAGCACGTTAGCGGCGATCATGCCGGCGAAGTTGGCCGCATCCTTCGCACTGCCGTATTGCGGCGCGTAGCAGAGCTCTGCTTCTTCCAGATCGTAAACCGTTCCGCCCATTTGGATAAGCGTGGCGATCACGTCGATGCGGCGGTCGACGCCTTCTTCGCCGTAGGCCTGTGCGCCAAAGATGCGGCCGTCGGATTTGGCGAAGATGAGCTTCATGGAGATCATCTTGGCACCGGGGTAATAGCGGGCGTGGTGATTGGGATAGAGATAGATCTTTTCGTAGTCCGTGCGGCCGAGGCGGCGCAGGGTTTTTTCGCTGGCCCCGGTCCAGGCAAAGGTGGTTCCGAAGAGGCCTATAATGGCCGTGCCTTGTACGCCGCGGAAGGTCGATGAGCGGCCGGCGATATTGTCGGCTGCGATGCGGCCTTGGCGATTGGCGGGGCCGGCGAGGGCGAGAAGTGTGTCGGCCCCCGTCACGATGTCGCGCACTTCGACGGCGTCGCCAACGGCATAGATGGCGGGATCGCTGGTGCGCATGTGGGCATCGACCTTGATGCCGCCGCGTTCTCCGAGGGCAAGGCCCGCCGACTTGGCGAGCGCCGTATCGGGGCGTACGCCAAGGGCGAGGATAACGATGTCGGCTGGATAGGTAGCACCCGATTTGGTGGCGACGTCGATCACGCCATTTGAATTTTGTGCGAATCCGGTGACGCCTTCGCCAAGGACCAGCGTGACACCGTGCTGACGAAGCAAAGCTTCGGCGGGCCGAGCCTGCTCGACGTCGAGGGGCGCCAAAATCTGATCGGCCATTTCGACAAGGGTGACGGCGAGGCCCTGGTGGACGAGGTTTTCGACCATCTCCAGGCCGATGAAACCGCCGCCGATGACGACCGCGCGTTTGCCCTTCGGGTTAGCTCCGAGCCGATGGCGGATGGCGCGGGCATCGGGGACAGTGCGGACATGGAAGATGCCGGGCAGGTTGATGCCGGGCAGCGGCGGCTTGATGGATGTAGCGCCGGGGGCAAGGACGAGTTTGTCGTAGGTCTCCGCGTGTGCAGCGCCGCTAACCAAGTCACGTAGTTGGACCGTCTTGGCCATTGCGTCGATGGCTACCGCTTCGGTGCCGGTGCGGACGTCGACGGCGAACTGGTCCCGAAAAAGTTGCGGGTTAGCGATCAGTAGGCTCGCTTCATCCTCGATCACGCCGCCGACGTGGTAGGGCAGGCCACAGTTGGCGTAAGAGACATACGGGCCGCGTTCGATCATGACGATCTCGGCGGCTTCGTCGACACGCCGCAGCCGCGCCGCACATGACGCGCCCCCTGCGACGCCGCCGATAATCACAACCTTCATGCTCAAGCCCTTTTCGACAATCTGAAGCGGCGAAACCTTGCCACCCTTGTGCTGGAAGGTCAGGGACTAGCGTCACATACTGGTGTGCCACGTGCGCGAGGTCAAAGCGGCGGCTACGGCATCAGACGCTTTCGCCGTCGACGCACGTTTTGGGTTGGTTGGCGAACCAGCCGCGGGCGGTCCAGGCGGGTTTGCCGGGCGCTTTGCTGGCTTGCTCCTGCGTGCGGGCGACGAAGTGGAACTCAAAGCAGTTTTCACTCGCTTTGTGGACGCGGTAGCAGCCGCCGGCGGGATCGTCGTCGTAGATCGTGCAAAAGGTTCCGGCGCGGACGGACCATTTGCCAGTGGAGGTGCGGCGGGCGTCGGTATAGCGGACGGTCCCGTCGCGGGCGTAGGTTTCGTCGAAGGTGTCGCCATTTTCATATTCACCGGAGATGTCCCGGCCCGCGAAAGTGCCCGTGAGATCGGCATCGGTCATCCAGACGGGGCCGGCGAGGCTTTGAACCGTCATCGCCGCGAAGAGTGCCAATGCTGGCAATGTCCGATAGGCCCGCATTTGCCGTGGTCCTTGTGTTGATGCCCAACTCAATGTTAGCGCGAGGGAGGGGCGGTCTCGTGGCGGATTGGCCCGTCAGCCGTCGGGGCCTTTCAACGCGTTCTGCGGGCCGGCACCGGGCCCGCGCGACCCCAAGTCCGCCTTGAAAGACGGGGCTGGCGCGCGTAAGGGATCGCTACCTCATAGGGCCGCTTAGCGCGGCACCCGGCGTGCGCAGCATTCCGGCAATAAATTCAAGGATTTCGCCACATGGGCTACAGAATTGCCGTCGTCGGCGCCACCGGCAACGTGGGCCGGGAAATGATGAATGTGCTGATCGAGCGGCGGTTTCCCGTCAGCGAGATTCATGCGCTGGCCTCGCGCCGTTCGGTCGGGACGGAGGTGTCCTACGGCGACAAAACGATCAAGTGCCAGGATCTGGAGCAGTTCGATTTTTCGAAGGTGGACATCTGCCTGATGTCGGCCGGTTCGAGCGTGGCCAAGGAATGGGCGCCGAGGATCGGCGCCAAGGGCTGCGTCGTGATCGATAACTCGTCGTGCTGGCGATACGATCAGGATGTTCCGCTGATCGTGCCGGAGGTCAATGCCGATGCTATTCGCGGGTATACAAAGAAGAACATCATCGCGAACCCGAATTGCTCCACGGCGCAGCTGGTGGTGGCGCTCAAGCCGCTGCACGACGCGGCGAAAATCACGCGCGTAATCGTCTCGACTTACCAGTCCGTTTCCGGCGCCGGCAAGGACGCCATGGACGAGCTTTGGCAGCAGACCAAGGCCAAGTACGTGCCGGGCACCGAGGTTGAACCGAAGAAGT
The DNA here is from genome assembly GCA_002928735.1 of Hyphomicrobium sp. Classification (GTDB taxonomy): domain Bacteria; phylum Pseudomonadota; class Alphaproteobacteria; order Rhizobiales; family Hyphomicrobiaceae; genus JAGVSR01. The sequence goes on from PERL01000005.1 coordinate 7,768, forward strand.
TCAGCAAGCAGATCGCCTTCAACTGCATTCCTCACATCGATGTCTTCATGGAAGACGGCTACACGAAAGAGGAATGGAAGATGATGGTGGAGACAAAGAAGATCCTCGATCCGAAAATCCGGCTGACGGCGACCTGCGTTCGGGTCCCAGTGTTCGTTGGCCATTCGGAATCCGTCAACATCGAGTTCGAGCGCCCGATCAGCCCCGAAGAGGCGCGCGAGATTTTGCGCAATGCGCCGGGCATTCTGGTTGTCGATAAGCGGGAACCCGGCGGGTATGCGACGCCTGTCGAAGCGGCGGGCGAATTCTCGACGTTCGTGTCGCGTATTCGCGAAGACGCAACGGCTGAGAACGGTCTGGCGCTGTGGATCGTGTCCGACAACCTGCTCAAGGGTGCGGCGCTCAACGCGGTCCAGATTGCAGAATCGATGATCGAACAGAACCTGCTGAAGTCCGCCGCTTAGCCTTCGGCGCTGGTGTTATAAAACACAACCGCCGGTCGCAGGACCGGCGGTTTGTTATTCAGGCCGTGGAGCGGTACCCGGATTTAGACGGCCGGAGGATCGTCGCGAATCTTGCCCAGCGCCGTGACGATTGTTCCCAGATCAGTGAGGAAGCGCTCGCGCTGAGCGGCCGGCAAAGCGGACAAAATCCGCTCGTCGACGCGGCGGGCAACGGGATCGGCCGTGCGCAGCGACTTCCAGCCATCATCTGTCAGCCGAACAGCGTAAGCGCGGGCATCCTCACGGGTGCGGCGGCGGCTGAGGAGGCCCTTTTTCAGCATGCGGCGGACAATATCGGCCAGCGTCGAGCGGTCGATGCCCGTTTTCTCAACGAGTTGGGTCTGGCTCAGACCTTCGTTTTGGGAAACCGTCAGTAGCACCGCATATTGGCGCGGCGTCAGATCGTCCAGCCCCATCTCAACCTGGAAAATATCCGCAGCACACTGACCCGCGCGATGCAGCAGGTGGATGGGGGACCGGTCGAGCTCGTTCGACGAGGCCTGAGGTGATTGTGCGTCTTTCGCCATTGCTTGCATGTTCATGGGATATCTCTGCGCGGACACAGCAGATAAACACTGTTTGTTTATTCTATAACATACTGTCCACGATTTGTAGAAAATAGTAGTTCGCTGACACCGTCCACCAAAAAGACAGGCGGTGTGAATGATCCGTAAACGATCGAACCGAACTGGTGCGCGGTGGTATTCGGCGTTGCAAAAAGCGCGGCGGTCTAGTCCTTCAGCTCATGCGTTTTGAGCAGTCCCATCTGCGCTATACCGAATATCATCGTAAGTGGCATTATGCCGAAGACCTTGAAACTGACCCATGTATCGGTCGGAAAATTGCGCCAAACAATCTCGTTGAGAACCGCCAGCGCAATGAAGAACAGGCCCCAACGCAGTGTGAGTTGACGCCAGCCTTCGTCGGTCAATCTGAAGACTTCACCAAAGAGGTGGCGCAGCAGCGAATGACCAAAAATAAGTCCGCCGAGGAGAACCGAGGCGAAGATCAAATTGACGATGGTGGGCTTCAGTTTGATGAACAGGTCGTCTTCGAGCCAGAGGGTGAGGCCTCCGAAGATGATGACGAAAAATGCCGAAACGAGCGGCATGATCGCAAGTTTGCCGAACATGATGCGCGAGGCGATGATCGAGACCGCGGTGGCCGCGATGAGAACGCCCGTGCCCCAGAAGATGCCGGCACGTGAGTTGACAATAAAAAAGACGATCAGGGGGCCGAGCTCGACCAGCAGCTTCCAAAGCTGCTGCGAATCAATCTCGGGTTCGGACTTTTCCGGCCGATCCTCTTTGGCGGATTGCTGTTCGGTCATCGCGGCCTCTCGAGGTGTCGGTTCCGGTACGGCTTCTGGTTTTGGCATGGCGCCCAAAGCTCAGCCAGGGCTTTAGGCTTGGGGGTCTGCACTGGAGTGGCCCGGCCGCTTGATGTGTTCGGCAATGGGCTGAGCGGTGGCGGCGGCGGCAGCCAGGGAGGCCGTCGCACCCGCTTCGTCGGGAACCGGCAGATGATGGCGCTGCATCCAACGGGTCAGCAACCAAGCGTAGAACCCGCTCAGCGGCATGATGATGGCAATCTTGAAGGCGATCCAGATGTTCACGCCGCTCATCTCATGACCCAGCACATTGTAGATTTGTGTGTCATGGAAGGTGAGCCGGACCACTTCGTTCAGAACAGCCGTCATCACGAAGAACCAGGCGAAGCTGCGCGTGAAGGTGTTCCAGCCTTGCTTGGTGTAGTGAAATGTCTTGCCGAAGACGTATTGGAAGAAGTTCCGGTCTAGCCAGAGGCCGACGAACAGGAACAGCGCAAACATCGCGTTGAAGATCGTAACCTTGATCTGAACCCACATCGGATCGCCGGTGACGATGGTCAGGGCGCCGAAGACGACCGTCACTGTCGAGGCGATCAGCGGGAAGACCGGTGGGCGGCCGAACATGTAGAACATGACGGCGATGGCGAGCATGGTGGTGAGAATCAACGCCCAGGTGCCGGTATTGATATCGTAGATGGCGTTGACGATGAACATTGTTACGAGCGGGCCGAACTCGCTGAGGATGTTGATCGTCTGCTCTGCGTTGAAGGGAAAAAACCGGCGTTTACGTTTGGCCGGAGATGGGTTGGTCTGGGGCGCGCTGATCATGGGGTCTTAGGATCCGGCAATGGCATTGGCGAAGTCGCGCGCCTGGAACGGCTGGAGATCGTCGATCCCCTCACCGACACCGATCGCGTGCACGGGTAGCTGGTGTTTGGCGGCAATCGCGACAAGGATGCCGCCGCGGGCCGTGCCGTCGAGTTTGGTCATCACCAAACCCGTCACCCCTGCCCGCTTGCCGAAGATTTCGACCTGCTGCAGAGCATTTTGCCCGGTGGTGGCGTCGAGGACGAGTAGAACATCGTGCGGCGCGACCGGATCGAGCTTCTTGAGAACGCGCGAGACTTTTTCCAGCTCTTCCATCAGCGCTTGCTTGTTCTGCAACCGGCCGGCGGTATCCACGATGAGAATATCGACGCCCTGGTCTTTGGCGGTTTTCAGCGCCTCGTAGGCGAGGCCTGAGGATTCCGCGCCGACAGCAGAGGAGACGACATCGCAGCCGGTGCGTTCGCCCCAGACTTTCAGCTGGTCGATGGCGGCCGCACGGAAGGTGTCGCCGGCTGCGAGCAAGACCGATTTGCCTTGGGCTTTGAACCGGGCCGCAAGCTTGCCGATCGTCGTGGTCTTGCCGCCGCCGTTCACGCCGACGACGAGAATGACGTGAGGACGGTTGGCGGGCGAGACTTCGAGGGGTTTTGCGACGGGGGCGAGGACGGCTTCGACTTCAGAGGCGAGAATTTCGCGCACCTCGTCGGCGGAGATGCCCTTTTCGAAGCGGCCTTTGGCGATGCGATCGATGATGCGGCTGGAGGTCTCGACACCCAGATCCGACTGAATGAGCAGATCTTCCAGATCCTCTAGCGTGGCACCGTCAAGCTTGCGCTTGGTGAAGAGGCCGGTGATGCCATCGGTGAGTTTGGATGAGGTGCGGGTCAGGCCGGACTTCAGACGCTGGAACCAGCTCTTCGGCGGTTCCGGTTCGGCGGAGGGCAATGGCGCGGCAGCGGCGGTTTCAGAGATGACCGGCTCTGTTGTGTCTTGCTCAGTAACTGCGGCAGGGCTCGCGCCCTCGTCTTCGGCGGATACAGGCTCTGGCGCGGACCCCAAGGCGGGCGCGGCTTCTCCCTTGCCGCCGAAAAGGCGGCCGAACAGTCCAGGCTTTTTCTTTTGGGCTTCGTCCGTCACGCCCTGACCTCGATCACCGGCCGAATGGCGGCCGCTTCCAGACTATAAATCGACGGGTTGAGCGGCGTGCCGATCACCATCGTCCCGGTATGACTTACTCTGTTGACGTTCATGATGACACCCGCTCGTGGCGGCTGTTTGAGGGCCATCTTTGCGAGGGCCATTTTCCGAAGAGCCGCATGCGGACCGGCCCATTCGACCTTCCTGGCGCAAACCCGTGACGGGCGCCATGACGAACTTGCGCGCGAGCTGCGGCATTCGAGCCTCCGGGCGCTTCCGTTTGCCCGGCATCGATTGAAATTGCTGATAAGTCAGAAGATATGCGCGGCATGCGACTGGTGATGCATTTCACTTGCTGGTTGCTGTTGAAGGACATCGCGAAGCGCTGACCGGCTCAATCATGACAGTGGCGTGTCTATGCGCCGGCGGCGGTGGGCGTGCGGGTCCACCGGTCTTCGTATTCCCATTGGACTGGGCCCCTCATGAGGATGCGATTGGCGTCGGTCCACGTGATCACCAGGGGTCCGCCGGGAAGGTGAACCGTGACGGTGCGGTCGACGAGTTTCTTGCGCATGGCTGCGACCGCAGCGGCGCAGGCGGCGGTGCCGCAGGCCTGGGTGAGGCCGGTGCCGCGTTCCCAGACGCGCAGCTTGATTTCGGAGCGCGAGCGGACTTCGGCGAGCGAGATATTGGCGCGCTCAGGGAAGAGCGGATGATTTTCAAGGAGCGGGCCGAAACGGGCCAGATCGTGGGCGTTGACGTCGTCGACCCAGAAAATCGCATGCGGATTGCCTACGTTGACGACGGAGGGCGAGTGAAGCACCGGAGCGTCGATCGGGCCGATCTGCAGTTCAATGCCCCGGGTGTCGTGGAAGGGTTCCGCCAACGGGATTTCGTTCCAGGCAAAGCGCGGTTCGCCCATGTCGACGGTGATGCGGTCGATGCCTTCGACGTTGACGTCGAGGAGACCTGCCTTGGTCTCGAAGCGCACACTGGAGCGGCCGGTCTTTTGGCTTTCCAGCCATCCGATGCAGCGCGTGCCGTTGCCGCAGGCAGCGCTTTCCGAGCCGTCGGTGTTAAAGATCACGACGAAAGCGTCGGTTCCAGCGCGGCGCGGCGAATAAAGCACCATCATCTGATCAAAGTGGGACCGGGGCGCAGCGGCGATCGCGCGGGCATCGGCGGGGGTGAGTTGGACCGTTGAACCGCGCAGATCAACGACCACGATCTCGTTGCCGAGGCCGTTCATCTTATGAAAGTTGAGCGCCAGTGGGGCGCGTGTAGCGGGTTCGCTCATGGGCGGTATATGGCCGAGCGGTGCGGAAAAGACAAATGCCGTGGCGTCCCAGAGGGGATGTGCCCGCGGTTGTTTGGCGATCCGATGCTCCCTATCTGTGGGGCTGACCTTTTCTCGCAGATTTGGAGAATTCGATGCGCCCACTTCGCCTTGTGCCGGTTTTTGCGGTGGCCGTGGCTGCCATCGCCGGTCCCGCTGCCGGTGCGCAGACCGATGCGCCGAAGCCGGAGCAGCCCAGCCGCGTGAAGGCTGAGACGTTTGCGGCGGGCCTCTCGCATCCTTGGGGCATGCAGTTTCTGCCGGATGGCCGCATTCTCGTGACGGAAAAGCCCGGGAGGCTGCGGATCGTGGGCAAGGACGGCAAAGCCGGGCCGGCCATTGGCGGCGTGCCGGAGGTGTTCGCGAAGGGGCAGGGCGGGCTGCTCGACGTGTTGCTGGCGAAGGATTTCGGTGAGTCCGGCGGTGATGTCTATTTTTCGTATTCGGAGCCGCGCGAGGGTGGAGCGGCGGCCACTGCTGTGGCGCGCGGCCAACTTGTTCTCGAGGGCGCGGGCGGAGGAAAGCTGGAAAATGTGACGACGATTTTCCAGCAGCAGCCGGCGATCGAGGGTTCGACCAGTCATTTTGGTTCGCGGCTGGTTTGGGCGCCGGATGGCGGACTGTTTGTGACGACAGGTGACCGCGGAAATGCGCGCGAGGAGGTGCAGAAGCCAGCGTCGCTGATCGGCAAGGTGATCAAACTGATGCCGGATGGGGCGGCGGCTGACCCAACACCCGCCCAGACGGGTTGGGATGCGAAAATCTGGTCGATGGGACATCGCAACATTCAAGGGGCGGCGATCGATCCCACTACTGGGGCGTTGTGGACGGTGGAGCACGGGGCTCGGGGCGGGGATGAATTGAATCAGCCGCAGCGGGGGAAGAACTATGGATGGCCGCTGATCAGCTATTCGAACGAGTATTTCGGCGGTGCGATCGGAGAGACTGCGAAAGAGGGCCTGGAACAGCCAGTTTATTACTGGGTTCCGTCCATCGCGACGTCGGGGCTCGCGATTTACACGGGTGATTTGTTTCCGGAATGGAAGGGCAACTTCTTCGTCGGTGGATTAAAGGGAGCCGTATTGGCTCGGCTGATTTTGAAAGATGGGACCGTCGTTGCCGAGGAAACGTTGCTGCAGGATTTGGAGCAACGCATCCGAGACGTGCGTCAGGGGCCCGATGGCGCGCTGTGGGTGCTGACAGACGACGCGCGCGATGGCCAGATCGTGCGGCTAACACCGCAAAAGTGATCGGGGGCCGTGATCAATAACCGCCGCCCTGCCGGCCCGGGACTTGCTGGTCGGTGTTGGGCGCGGTGCCGCCCTTGGGTGCATCGACTTGCAGGATGCGCACGGACTCGTTGCGATCGATGCGGCAATCGCCGTTTTTGTCGAGCTGCTTGAAGGCGACGTTCTGCTTGCCGGTCATTTCTTCAACTGTCACTTTGCCATCGCCATTCGCGTCGTAATAGGAACGGTCGGCGACGGAGAAGAGCTGGTCGGTTTTGGCCATCGTTTGGAATTCGGCATCGATGAGCGTGCCATCACCGTCGCCATCGGATTCGCGGTGGAGAGTGGTGACGTAGTTTTTCCACTCGTCGCAGGTGACGGCGCCGTCTTTGTCGAAGTCCCAGGTTTGGGCGGCGCCGATGAAGGTGCGGTCGACGCCGGAACCGGAGCTGAAGGGATTGCCGCCGCCGGTGAGGGAGGGCATTGAACTGCAGCCACCAAGGACCGCGGCAAGACCGGTCGCGAGTGCCAGGGGCGTGGGCTTTCTAGAAAGCCGAATTGTTGCCGTCATCGTTCCCCCCGAGCGGTGCGCCGCAGGCCCCCTCCGTGCGCGCCGTCTTTTTTCGTTAGCTATCGCGGTCGCGCGGCCCGGGGCAATCCTCGCCACGTTCGCCGGACCACTTGATAACCGGAAAATTGCGGCATTCGCATGGGGACAACATTGGGGAACAGCCCCGGGTGGCCCATTGTCTGTCCAGAAGACCAGTGACTCACGTGAAACGGTCAAGCACACTGGTTGTTGCTACATTCTTTACCGGCGCATTGGGCCGCGCCGGTTCTCGTTGACAGAACGGGCCGCTTCCCCGATTGTCCGGCCCGAAATCCGGCCCTGACATTCAGAGCCGCCGACCGGTCCGCATCCTTCGGGATGCTTGTCCGGAGGTCAACATCCGACAGCGCGTTGCGCTCTCGGGTGCAAACGTCATTTGTTCGCTGGGATCCTCGATGTTCCAAAGCCTTTCGGACCGGTTGTCCGGTGTCCTTGATAAGCTTCGCGGCCGTGGTGCGCTGACCGACAGCGACGTCGCGGAAGCGATGCGCGAGGTCCGCCGCGCGCTGCTCGAAGCGGACGTGGCGCTCGACGTGGTCAAGGATTTCACGGAAGCGGTGAAGGCGAAGGCCATCGGCGCGGATGTCGTGAAATCGGTGACGCCGGGCCAGATGGTCGTGAAGATCGTCAACGACGAACTCGTGCGGGTGCTGGGCTCGGACGCCGATCCGATCAATCTCGCCGCCGTGCCGCCGGTGGCGATCCTGATGGTGGGTCTGCAAGGGTCGGGCAAAACGACAACGTCGGCCAAGATTGGCTATCGGCTCACCAACCGGGACCGCAAGAAAGTTTTGATGGCGTCGCTCGATACGCGGCGTCCGGCGGCGCAGGAACAGTTGCGCGTGCTCGGCGAGCAGACGCAGGTTGCAACGCTGCCGATCATTGCCGGGCAGACGCCCTTGCAGATCGCCGACCGCGCCATGACGGCAGCGAAGCTCGGCGGTTACGACGTCGTGATCCTCGATACGGCTGGGCGTATCACGCTCGACGAAGAGCTGATGCGGGAAGTGGCGGAGGTGAAAGCCGCCACGAACCCGCACGAAGTGCTGCTCGTGGTGGACAGCCTTACGGGTCAGGACGCGGTGAACACGGCGAAGGCCTTCGATGAGCGCCTGTCGATCACCGGCACGGTTCTGACGCGTGCCGATGGCGACGGGCGCGGCGGCGCGGCTTTGTCGATGCGCGCGGTCACGGGCAAGCCGATCAAGCTGATCGGTGTTGGTGAAAAGTGGGACGCGCTCGAAGACTTCGATCCCAAGCGGATCGCCGGACGCATCCTCGGCATGGGCGATATCGTCGGCCTTGTCGAAAAGGCGGCGCAGAACCTCGACATCGAGAAGGCGACGAAGATCGCCCTCAAGATGAAGAAGGGCGAATTCGATCTCGACGATCTATCCGAGCAGCTGCGGCAGATGGAGAAGCTTGGCGGGGCTGGTGGGATCATGGGCATGCTTCCCGGCATCGGTAAGCTCAAGAACCAGATCAACGAGAGCGGTTTCAACAAGGATGTCGTGCGGCAGCGGGCGATCATCTCGTCGATGACGCCGAAAGAGCGGCGGCTGCCGAAGGTGCTCGACGCCAAGCGCAAGCGGCGGATCGCGGCCGGTTCAGGCACGCGCGTGGAAGACATCAATAAGCTGCTGAAGATGCACCGCCAGATGGCGGATATGATGAAAACGATGGGCCGGAACCCCGGCATGATGGCCAAAATGGCCGGTGCGATGGGCATTTCGCCGATGGGCGGAATGGGTAAGGGGCCAAGCGAAGCCGAACTGATGAAGATGCAGGAAGAGCTGGCATCGCTCGATCCGAAGGCGCTTGAACAGCTGCCGCCGGAGTTGCGCGCGTCGCTTCCTAAAGGTTTGCCTGGATTGGGTGGCGGCGCACCGGCGAAGGGTTTGCCGGGACTGGGCGGCGGAGCGTTGCCCGGTCTTGGTGGCGGCCCGCGTTTCCCCGGCCTGCCGGGCAAGAAGAAGTAGGCGCCCATGTATCCCGATCAACTTGGCGATATCTGGAAGATCGCGATCCCGCTGTCGACGCTGATGATGGCGTTTGCTTCGGCGCTATTCGGCTTTCTCGCCTGGCGCGGCGAGGGCGCACGGCGGCGGGCGGAAGCGCGGCGGCAGCGCCTGGAGTCGACGGTGGATGATCTGGCCGAACTGTTTGCCGCCATCCCACACAGCCCGTCGAAGTGGGATCAATCCTTCACCGAGTCGTTCATCGAGAAGGTCTGCAAGGTGGACTTCAAGATCGACGACGACAACCCGCACGCGGACGAACTCGTCCGCGCGATTCAGAACATCCTCCCGCGGAATGCATCCAACCGCGATGAGGAGCACATGACGAAGTACAACGCCGCCCGCGTCGTGGCGAAGAAGTACCTCGACGTGGAGTGGAAGAAATTCAAGACCGAAACCGGAACAGACAGCTAAACCCGAAAGGACACGAAAACCATGGCAGCCAAGATCCGTTTGTCACGCGGTGGCGCGAAGAAGCGTCCCTACTACTACATCGTCGTTGCGCACACGGCCTCGCCGCGTGACGGCCGCTACATCGAGCAGATTGGCACGTTTGATCCGATGCTGAAGAAGGACAATCCGGAGCGCGTGAAGCTCGACGCCGACCGCGCCAAGCATTGGCTCTCGGTGGGCGCGCAGCCAACCGATCGCGTCGCCCGCTTCCTTGACGCGGCCGGCCTTTTGAAGCGCACGCCGATCAAGAGCGTGCAGAAGGCGCTGCCGAAGAAGAAGGCGCAGGAGCGCGCTGCTGCTGCTGCCGAGAAGGCCGCCAAGGCTGCCGAAGCCGCTGCCGGCTGAGGCGTCGACGCCACGTCGTGCCTGCGACAGAGAAAGGGAGCTTCGTGCTCCCTTTTTTCTGAGCGCCGATGAAAGACAATGATCGGAGTTATTCGAAACGTGGAGTCTTGATATGATTCTTGCTTTCGACATCCTCGCTATGATTGGAGCGTTTGCTTCTGCGCTCCTCTGGTTCATGGCGAGCGGAAAATCGTTGAGGCGATTGAACAAAGGCGAAGAGATCGACGAACACGACATCAATCGCATCGTGACAGCGTTCAATCGTAATCAGATCCTCAACGGACGGGCAGCGCTTGCGACTGGCGTATCGGCAACTGCGGTTGGCTTGCGATTTGTCGCCCAGTTTGCCGGATAGTGACCACCTACGTCTTTCTTCCTTCGTTGGATATGACACTGGCCCAGCTTTTGCTGAACAGTGATCATGAGCGGATTAAAGCGGGTTCTCGATCGCCTGGGGCTGAAGCAGACGGATTTCGCCCGTTTGCTTGATGTCAGCCCGCGCACTGTCAGTCTTTGGGCGACTGGTGAAGTCACCTTGCCGGGGCCGGTCAAAGCATATCTGAGGATGTTGCAGTTTGCCGACGAGTCCCGGCGCACGTTGGAGTTCGCGCGACTGGTGGCGAAGTCCCCTGCCGTACACGACGGTCTCTACAGTCTGCGGTATGGACCACCCGGAGTGCCTTTAAATCCCGGCGAAAAGGGAGATGGCATCGCTCTCCTCAAGGCGGGCCGGATCGTGGGGTCGGATGCAGGGGGAGGAAAATTCGAGGGCAGCTACCGGTTTGACAGCGCCCGCCAGACGTATCATTTCCGTGTGTGGTTGCGCGTGCCGCCCGAAGGGCAGTTGATGACGGGTTTGGAGACGGGGCAGGCGGGGGCGCTGGTCGAAGTGGTAGCCGATCTCGACCGGCCCGATCCGTTCGCCACCACAGTGGCGCACGTCGAGGGCCGGCCGTTGAACCTCACACTCACCTACCTTGGGCCGCTGCCCGGCTGATCGCACGGACTTAAACGGAAAGACACACGATGGTCGACCCTGATCGCCTTATTCTGCTCGGCGAGATCGGCTCTGCTCACGGCATCAAAGGTGAGGTCAGCATCCGCACGTTCACCGAGGACCCAGCCGATATCGCGGCGTATGGACCGCTGAGCGACAAAGCGGGGAAACGAACATTCAAAATTGCTGGGCTGCGTGTGTCAGCCAAGGCCGTGATCGCGCGGCTGCAGGGCGTGGATGATCGAACGGCGGCGGAGAAGTTGCGCAATACCGGGCTCTATGTGAAGCGCAGCCAGCTCCCCGAATTGGAGCCTGGGGCCTATTATTACGAGGACCTCGCGGGATTAGCGGCGGTCGATCCGGACGGGTCCGTATTGGGAACTGTCGTGGGTGTCGTCAATTACGGTGCGGGCGATCTCGTCGAGATCTCCCGGCCCGGTGAGCGGGAGACGCTGTTGGTGCCATTTACGAAAGAGGCCGTACCGGCCGTGGACATCGAGACGGGCCGCGTGACCGTTGTGCTGCCTAAGTTTGCCGATGATGATGGTGAGGCGGGCACGGCGGACGGACTGGTCGAAGAGGAGTAGACTGTGATGACGCGATCGATCACCGCGAGCGCTTTGGCTGTTCTGCTCGCCTTTGCGGTGCCGGCGCTGGCCGAGCAACCCTCGCCGCTGGATGCGGTGGAGGCGGATTTGCGCAAGAGCTATCCGGCCGTTGCCGTGATGGGCTCGGAAGAGCTTGCGACGCTGGAGAAGGGTGGTGTCGAGGTGTTGCTCCTCGACGCGCGGACGGACGCGGAGTTTGGCGTCAGCCGGATCCCAGGTGCGCAGCGCGTTGATCCCCGGATGTCGGCGAAGCAATTTCAATCGACCTTTGGTGCGAACCTCAAGGGCAAGAAGGTCGTGGTCTATTGCGCGGTGGGCGGGCGGAGCTCGGACCTCGCCAGCCGCATTGACGCGGCGGCGAAGGATGCCGGGGCTACGGGGGTCTATAATCTCGAGGGTGGTATTTTCCGCTGGCATAACGAGAAGCGGGCGCTTGAGGGTCCATCGGGGCCGACCGACGAAGTGCATCCGTTCAGCCCGAATGCGGCCTCGTTGATCAAGCGGCAGGAGGGGATTGCCTACCGGCCGGGAACGTCGAAGCTGGGCAAAGCGGACTAAAGATCGCTGCTAGATCGCTTCGCCGCGCAAGAGGCGGGGCAAGTCGCCCGAGAGGCCGGCAGCTTCCGTGACGAACATCTGCTTGATCGCCGGCATGCGATCGACGAGGCCGAGGCCTGCGTCGCGCACGGCGCGCATGACCGTGTTGTCGGACGAGAAGAGGCGGTTGAGGCCGTCGAATGTTGCGGTGGAGACAGCGCTATCAAAGCGGCGCCAGCGTTCGTAGCGTGTCAGGACTTCGGCATTGCCGATATCGAGGCCGAGGCGGGCGGCGTCGATGAGAACTTCGGCGAGGGCAGCGGCATCGCGGAGCGCGAGATTGAGCCCTTGCCCTGCGATCGGGTGGACGCCGTGGGCGGCGTCGCCGATCAGCGCGAAACGGTCGGCAACATAAGCGCGGGCGAGATGCATCGAGAGTGGCCAGGACTGGCGGCCGCCGATCAACGTGATTTCGCCCAAGCGGCCGCCGAAGCGTTTATCGACTTCGTCGCGGAAGGCCGCGTCGTCGAGGGCGAGGATGCGGGCGGCTTCGCTGCTTTCTTCGCTCCAGGTGATGCAGGAGCGGTTGCCGGTGAGCGGGAGAATGGCGAAGGGGCCGGCGGGGAGAAAATGCTGGACGGCGGTGGCGTCGTGCGGACGCTCGTGCGCGACCCAAGTGACGATGCCGGTTTGGTCGTAGGACCAGCCGATCAGTTTTATGCCGGCTTTATCGCGTAACGAGGACTGGCGCCCTTCGGCGGAGACCAGAACGCGGGTTTTCAGGATGCGGCCATCGGCGAGCGTTAGTTTGAGTCCGGCTGCATCGATTTCGGACTGCGTGATTTCGCCGGGGGTGATGCGGTCGATGGCGAGAAAGTCGGCGACGCGGAGTGCCAGTGCGGAAACGATTTCGCTGGCGGGCACGATGTGAGTGGCCGGTTCGCCGTCTTCGAGAACGTTGTCGTAGGTAAGGACGATGGGGCGGATGCCGTCGTCGAGGCGGCTGTCGGTGATTTCAATGCGGCGGACGGGCTGTGCATGCGGGGCGACGGGCGACCAGGCGCCGAGGGCTTGCAGCATGTGGCGCGAGGCGGCGGAGAACGCGTAGGCACGGACGTCGTGGCGGACGGCGGTGGGCGGCCATGTGCGATCGACGAGGGCGATGCGCAAATCTCCTTCGCTGGCTTCGGCGAGGGCGAGGGCGAGCGACAGGCCGGCGGCACTCGCGCCGGAGATGACGACATCATAGTGCTTCAGAGATGCTGACATTCCGCCTCGGTTGCTTGACACGCCGCGGGGCTAGCTTGCCAATGGCGATCCGCTCTTCTCCCTAGCATCCGACATCATGGCCGTCATGTCCGAACCCGCGCCCAAGACATCCGCTCTCGCCTCGCTGCTCTCGATCCTCGATCTGGAGACGTTGGAGCAGAACCTGTTCCGGGGGAGGAGCCCGGCGGATGGCTGGCAGAGGGTGTTCGGGGGGCAGGTGCTGGGACAGGCGCTGGTGGCGGCTTCGCGGACGGTGGAGGAAGCGGGCCGGGCTGCGCACTCGCTGCATGGGTATTTCCTGTTGGCCGGGGATCCGAAGCATGCGTTGATCTACGAAGTCGAGCGGACGCGGGACGGGGGGAGTTTTTCAACCCGGCGAGTGAAGGCCGTCCAGCACGGGCGGGTCATCTTTACCATGAGCGTGTCGTTTCACCGGCCGGAGGAGGGGTTTGAACATGCGGCGCCGATGCCGGATGTGCCGCCGCCGGAAACGTTGCCCAACGCGCAGGAGCTGATCGCGCGGTTCGTCGACAAGCTGCCGGACAATATGCGCAGCTACTGGAGCCGAGAGCGGCCCATCGAGATGAAGCCCGTCGATGTGCGGCGGTATCTGAGCAACGAGCCGGCGGAGCCGCAGCAGGCGATCTGGATGCGGGCTGCGGGGGCTTTGCCGGACGATCCAGCGTTGCATCAATGCGTTTTGGCATATGCGTCGGATTTTACGCTTTTGGACACAGCGCTGATCGCACACGGGAAGGTGTTGTTCGATCCCGAGATCCAGCTGGCCAGCCTGGACCATGCCATGTGGCTGCACCGGCCGTTCCGGGCGGATGATTGGCTTTTGTATGCTCAGGACAGTCCGTCGACGCACGCGGCGCGGGGGTTTTGCCGGGGGTCATTTTTTGACCGGCAGGGGCGGCTGATCGCGTCGGTGGCGCAAGAGGGACTGATCCGGCGCAAGTCAACGGCGTTTGTGGTCAAATAGTGGGCTGATTGTTTTTTGTGCATAATTTTTATGCAATTGACTCGGTTGCAGCCGGGGGGCGGGTTGGGCTGCACAAGAATAAGTCACACCTTTTCAAAGTGTTATCGTCCAAGCCGGCATTTGGCACAGGACTTGACTCCCTAACAGGCGGCTAACGGGTCTTTCGGGCCCGAACGCACACTTGGCCATGCCTGCTTCCATGGGGAGCGGGCGGCCGCAAAGACCTTAAAGGGGGTGCTCAGATGAAGCTCATCACTGCGATTATCAAGCCATTCAAGCTGGAGGAGGTCCGTGCCGCACTGACCGAGCTTGGCCTGCAGGGCATGACCGTGACCGAGGTGAAGGGTTACGGCCGGCAGAAGGGCCACACGGAAATCTATCGCGGCGCCGAATACGCCGTCAGCTTCCTGCCGAAGGTGAAGATCGAGGCGGTGGTGCCCTCGGCTCTCGCGCCCAAGGCCATCGAAGCCATCACCAAGGCTGCCAAAACCGGCCAGATCGGTGACGGCAAGATCTTCGTCTCTCCGATCGAAAACACCGTCCGCATCCGCACCGGTGAAGCCGACGACGAAGCGCTCTGATCTCACCATCCGTCCTCTCGCCTACCATCCATAACTGGGGAGTTACCTATGACGTTTGCTCTACCCCGCTGCACCGGACGCCTCGTGGGCGCCGCGGCAGCATTGGCCATGCTGGCGGTTCCCGCCCTGGCGCAAGACGCGGCTCCGCCGACGCCTGACAAGGGCGATACGGCCTACATGATGCTCTGCACCGTCCTGGTGCTCTTGATGACCGTTCCCGGTCTGGCTCTTTTCTACGGCGGCCTGGTGCGGACGAAGAACATGCTCTCCATGTGCATGCAGGTCTTCGCAACGATGTGCCTCGTCATGCTGCTGTGGGTCACCTATGGCTACTCGATGGCCTTCACCAACGGCGGCGCGTTGAACGACTTCGTTGGCGGCTTCTCGAAGGCGTTCCTTGCAGGCGTCGATTCCTCGACGCTGGCTGGAACCTTCTCGAACGGGGTCTATATCCCCGAGTACGTCTTCATCTGCTTCCAGATGACCTTCGCGGCCATCACGCCGGCCCTCATCCTGGGTGCGGTCGCTGAGCGCATGAAGTTCTCGGCCGTGATGCTGTTCATGGCGCTGTGGGTGACGTTCATCTACTTCCCAATGGCGCACATGGTCTGGTACTGGGGCGGCCCGGATGCCTTCGGTAACGCTGCTAAGGCTGTTGCGGCTGCTGCGGACGGCGAAGCCAAAATTGCGGCTCAGGCTGCTCTCGATGGCGTGCTGGCCGATGCCGGTCTGCTGTTCAAGTGGGGCGCCTTCGACTTCGCCGGTGGCACCGTCGTTCACATCAACGCCGGTATCGCTGGTCTGGTGGCCTGCCTCGTTCTTGGCAAGCGCATCGGTTATGGCAAGGAAGCCATGCCGCCGCACTCGCTGGTCATGTGCATGATCGGCGCAGCTCTCCTTTGGGTCGGCTGGTTCGGGTTCAACGTTGGTTCGAACCTCGAAGCCAACGGCTGGATCGGCGTCGTGATGATCAACACGTTCGTCGCTACCGCTGCCGCGGCCATCTCGTGGATGGTTGTGGAGTGGCTCGCGAAGGGCAAGCCATCGCTGCTCGGCCTCGTGTCCGGTGTGATCGCGGGTCTGGTGGCCATCACGCCAGCTTGCGGTTTTGCAGGCGTGTTCGGTTCGATCATCCTCGGCCTCGTTGCCGGTATCGTCTGCTTCGTGTTCTGCTCTGCGGTGAAGCACGCGTTCGGGTATGACGACAGCCTCGACGTTTTCGGCATCCACGGCGTGGGCGGCATCATCGGCGCACTCGCAACGGGCCTCCTGATCAATCCGGATTTCGGCGGCTCGGGCATCCCCGACTACCTGTCGAAGCCAGGTGAACTGACCACCGCGCCCTACGACATGATCTTCCAGGTCACGGCGCAGGCGAAGGCGGTCGGCTTCACGATCCTGTTCTCGGGTCTGGGCACGCTGGTCCTACTTCTCCTGGTCAAGCTGGTCGTGGGTCTGCGTCCTTCGGAAGAGAAGGAACGCGAAGGCCTCGACATTACGGATCACGGCGAACGCGCCTACAACTACTGAGTTCGATCGGGGATCGCGGGCGTATGCTCGCGATCCCTTTTCACGTTTCTCCCGAGCACGGACTTCCCCTAGACGTGCTCCTCCCTGGACCTGGACCGCGCAAGCGCTCCAGGTCCTTTTTTATTTGGCGGCCGCGATCACGGGATGAGGATGCGGGCGCCGGGCTTCAGTCGCGTGAGGAGGCGCATGAGGTCTGGGCGGCGCAGCGCGATGCAGCCTTCGGTGGGTGCGAAGCCCGGGCGGGCGACGTGCATGAAGATGGCGCTGCCGCGGCCCCGGACGCGGGGGCGGCGATTGCAGTCGAGGACGACGACCACATCGTAAAGCCCGTCTGGCCGCCACATCTCTTCGGCGGAAGCGGGATAGGGATGGCAGACGGGACGGTTGTAGTTGCGGTCGGCGGGCGCATCGCACCAGCCAGAGGAGGAACGGATGATCTTCAGGGGCAACCCGGTTTGCGGGCGCGGGCAGCGATCGGGCCGGTAATAGACACTTTCGAGGCGAAAAACCCCAGAGGGGGTTGCGCCATCGCCCTCGCGCTTCAGGGCCCGGCGGCCCGAGCGGCCCAAGGCGCTTGGATAGGCGCGGCCGCCAACGAAAAGCATGCCGCGCACCGATCTCCGCGAGAGCGCGTGTACTAACAGTTGACCTCGTGGCTGATTTCTCATCATTTTCCACGTCGGAATACCTTGCCTTTGCTCGCCCCGCCAGGGCCGTCGCGGCATAATGTCAACTGCCGGAACGGCGCCGGTTGAGATGACCACATGCCACGACGCGATCTTGTTTCCGGCGGGCCGGCCAAAAAATTGAATTTGAGGGGACGTTCGCATGACCGCACGCCGTATCCTGCTCGTTGATGACGACGAGGATCTGCGCGGATCGCTCAAAGATCAGCTGTCGCTCTATGACGAGTTCGATGTCTTCGATGCCAACACGGCGACGAAGGGCATGGACCGCGCGCGCGCCGATCAGCCGGACCTATTGGTGTTCGACGTCAACCTGCCGGACATGGACGGGCGGGAGGCGGTGAAGCAATTGCGGAAAGGCGGGTTCAAGCCGCCGATCATCATGCTGACGGCGAACGACTCGGATGCGGACCAGATTCTCGGCCTCGACTCGGGCGCCAACGATTATGTGACGAAGCCGTTCAAATTCGCCGTGCTGCTGGCGCGCATCCGGGCGCAGCTGCGCCAACATGAGCAGAGCGAAGACGCCGTGTTCCAGATCGGCCCTTATACTTTCAAGCCGGCGGCGAAAATCCTTCTCGACGAGAAGGGCGGCAAAGTGCGGCTAACGGAGAAAGAAACGTCGATCTTGAAGTTTCTTTATCGCGCCGGCGACAAGGTGGTGCCGCGCGATACGCTGCTTTTGGAGGTGTGGGGCTATAACGCGGGTGTGACGACGCACACGCTGGAAACGCACATCTACCGGCTCAGGCAGAAGATTGAAAAAGACCCGTCAAACGCTGAAATCCTGATCACCGAAAGCGGCGGATACCGGCTGGCGCCGTGAGTCTTGCGGCGATATCAACGAGCTTCCAGTTATAGTCATCAACGCTCTATCCCCAGGGCCATCCACAGGCCCCTGGACCGGCTCTCGCGAATCGGCCGACCGTCCTGCCAACAGAGCAAGGCAAGCCCACTTCCGGGTGATGCAGCGCGCGTTGGATATGTTGACCATGGCTATCGATTCGTTCGTCAAACCGATGCTGAAGCTGGAGATCTTTCAGGGGCTGCGGCCGCTGCAGATCACGGAGATTGCGCGGCGCGCCTATCGCGTCGTTTACAAACCGGGCGACACCATCATCCGCGAAGACGAAGAGGGCGATGCAGCTGTCATCATCGTTTCGGGTGAGGCGGTGCGGATTGCTGGACCGGCGCTTGAGGAACCGGCGGAAGCTGTTCCCGAAGGGTCGCTGCTCGGCGAAATGGCGATGCTGATCGAAACACGGCATTCGTCGACGATCGTGGCGCGGACGACGGTGCGGGCTTTGCGAATTGCGCGCGAGGATCTGCAGGACCAAATGGCTGAAGATTCCGCCTTGGCCGACCATTTCGTGCAACGGATCACGGCGCGTTTGTCGACGGTGCTCGAGAGCTTGAAGGCTATCGACAACATGGTTGCCGATAGCGCCTCTATCGTGCCGGCGTCGCGCGGCAACAGCGCCACTCAAAATCCCATCCACGTGCACTAAACCTGACAGACAGTGCGGCCGGCCCAAAAGAAAAGCGCCCAACTCCGGGGGGCGAAGTTGGGCGCTTGCGCTCTCGCGCTAGACACCGGGAGGGAAGCCGGCGTCTCAGGCGCGTCACCGGGTAGACGGGGGGGAGCTACCAACAGAAAGGCGACGCTGCCTGTCTGAGGGTTAGTTAAGCGCAGGTTTTTGAATTTCAATAGACCCTCCCCGTGTAGATCACGAAATCGTGATCAATATTTCACGGGTTATCCCCAGGCTCCACTTGCCCGGTACTGATGAGCCACACCCGAATAAACGGCGTTTAGTTTGGCGTCGCGAGGGGATTGTTCGAGACGCCCTGAATTTTGAAGGCTGCCGGATCGAGTTTTTCGCCTGTCTTGACGTCGGCAAGCTCAACCCGGGTCTCGACGCCCTGGGCGTCGGTTGTCACCCATTCCTTGAGTTCGACGGCGGGTTTGGTGGACAGATACACCTTGATGCGGCCGGGGGTGTCCGGGCTCTTATCCTGGAGGGCTACGACCATCAGGTCTTCAGCCTCCTGGACTTCCATGATCTTGGCGTCCCTGGCGAGATCGACATCCTTGCGCAGCAGGAGGCGGAATGGCGTTTGATCGAGCTGGATGCGGTCTTCGTTGCGCAGGTCGAGATCCTGGATCGCGAGCTGTTGGCCGTCGGAAATGATGATCTGCTTGGAGGGCAAGGCATAATCGAAGCGGAACTTGCCGGGGCGCAGGAGCGAGAATTTGCCCTTCATCTTCTTCTGGTCGGACGTCGTCTGAACGAAACTGCCCTTGAGGGTGCTGATGCCGTTGAAATAGTCGCTGACGGCTTTGACCACTTTCATCTGCGCTTCGTCGAGCGTGATGCCCTGATTGCCAGACGAAACTTCGGCACTCCAGGCGGTGCCGCCGGTGGCGGGTTGACCAGAGGGCGCAGGGGCGGCAGCAGGCGCGGGGGTAGCCGGCGCGGCAGGGGCAGCGGGGGTTGGGGCGGCGGGGGCCGGTTTGGCCTCTTGCGCGAGAACGGGGAGCGCGCAGCTCAGGGTTGTCACCAGGAAAAGGCCGAGGCCGGATGCCTTAGCGGTCCACATTCTTCATTTCCCCCGATTCGTCCGTTCGCCAGCGTTGTGCCGTGCCTGAGCGAATGTCGGAACAATGCGACGAACTGAGGGCCAATCCCTCAAATCCGGGGCCATAAGTAGCGGGTTTCGGCGGCGCTGCAATGGGGCACGATGGGGGGCAGGTGGGCGCGGTGGATTTCAGGCCGCAGGTTTGAGGATTTCGCGGCGGCCCGTGGTGCCGGCGGTTGAAATGATGCCGTCATGTTCCAGGCGATCGATGATGTCGGCCGCGCGATTGTAGCCGATCTGAAGCCGGCGCTGGATGTAGGACGTGGAGACCTTGCGTTCGCGAAGGACGAGGTCGCGGGCGCGTTCATAAAGGTCGTCGCTGCCGGAGCCGGTGGCGGGGTTGCCGAGTGTTGGGTCGTCACTGGCGCCGTCGGTGATGCCGTCGACATAGTGGGGCTCGCCGTGGCTCTTCAAGTGATTGGCGACGGCCTCGACTTCTTCGTCGGAGACGAAGGGGCCGTGGACGCGCGTGATGGAGCCGGCGCCGCCGGAGAACAGCATGTCGCCCTGACCGAGGAGCTGTTCGGCGCCCTGCTCGTTGAGGATGGTGCGGCTGTCGATTTTCGACGTGACCTTGAAGCTGATGCGAGTCGGGAAGTTGGCCTTGATGGTGCCGGTGATGATGTCGACCGACGGGCGCTGCGTGGCCATGATGAGGTGGATGCCGGCGGCGCGGGCCATCTGGGCGAGGCGCTGGACGGCGCCTTCGATGTCCTTGCCGGCGACAATCATCAGGTCGGCGAATTCGTCCACCACGATGACGATGTAGGGCATCGGCTTGGCGTCGATGATCTGGGTTTCGAAGCGGGGTTCGCCGGTGGCGCGATCAAAGCCCGTCTGCACGGTGCGGGCCAGCGTTTCACCCCGCTCGGCGGCGGCGCGGACGCGCTGGTTGAAGGCTTCGATGTTACGCACGGACAGTGCGGCCATGCGCTTGTAGCGCTCTTCCATTTCGGTGACGGCCCAGCCAAGGGCTGCGACCGCCTTGTGGGGGTCGGTGACGACGGGCGTCAGAAGATGCGGAATGCCATTATAAACCGACAGTTCCAGCATCTTGGGGTCGATCATAATGAGGCGGCACTGGTCCGGCGCGAGACGGTAGAGCAGCGACAGGATCATGGCGTTGACGCCGACAGACTTGCCCGAGCCCGTGGTGCCGGCGACGAGCAAATGCGGCATGCGCGCGAGATCGGCGATGATGGGCTCGCCGCCGATGGATTTGCCAAGCGCCAGCGGCAGGATGGCTTTCGAGGCGCGGAAAGGTTCACTGTCCAGCATTTCACGGAGCACGACGGCGTCGCGCTTCACGTTGGGCAGTTCGAGGCCGATGGCGTTACGGCCGGGGACGACGGCGGCGCGGACGCTGGTGACGCTCATGGAGCGGGCGATGTCGTCGGCGAGCGCGATGACACGGGCGGATTTCGTGCCGCGCGTCGGTTCGAATTCATAGAGCGTGACGACGGGGCCGGGTTTGATGTCGCGCATCTCGCCTTTGACGCCGTAGTCGGCGAGCACATCGAGAAGCTGCTGACCAGTGGCGCGGGCGGCTGCCTGAGAAAGGGCGGGGGCGGGACCGTTTTGGGCAGGGCGCTTCAAGAGTTCGAGCGGCGGACGCAGAAGTGCTTTCGGCGCGGCTGAGGGGCGACGCGCAGCACGGGGTTTGGGTTCGGCTGCGGGGGCCGGCAGATCATGCTCTGCCGGGACTTGGCGGTTGGCCGGTGCGAAGCGCTCAGCGATGGAGCGTCCGCGGCGGGTTTCTTCGTCCTCGATTTCGAATTCGTCGTCGACGTCGTCGCGTGAGCCGGGGCGGAGAACGCGCAGGCTATCGAAGTGCGAGGCGAAACGTTCGGCGAAACTTTGCTCTCCGATGTCGGCGATGGGCCCATCCAGATGAGGTCCGGTCAGGTCCGGGCCGGCGGGTTCGAACTGGGCGTTGTCGAACTGGGCTTCATCGAACTGAGGGGGGACAGCGGGCTTGCTGGACGAGAAGGCGGCGCGGAGGCGCTGCCGGAGATTGGGCAGTGAGCCGGGCTCGGCGGCGATAGGTTCGTCATCGTCCTCATCGTTGCCTGAGGACTGGAAGGCGGGTTCGGCCGCAAAAGGCGTTGCGGGCATGGGGGCGGACGGCGCGGCGTTGCGGTCGCTGCGCATGCTGAGGTGCCAATTTTCGACGTTGCTGCCAGAGCGCAATTGGGTCCAGGCGGCTTGCGCGGTTTCTTTGGCGTTCGCGCCAATGCTCTCGATGACGGCGGCCATGCCGGCGGCTAGGAGGGCGAGGCCACCGATCGTCCAGGCCAAGGCCGGTGTGGTGACGTTGCCAACGATGGAGCGGACAAAAGTGGCCGCGAGGTCGCCGAGGATGCCGCCCATCGCGTAGTGCAACGGCCAGCCGGTAATGACGGGAAGGCTGGACAGCGCACCGGCCAGCAGAACGATCGACAGCGCGTAGCAGGCGCCTTTGGTGCGGAAATTATAGATGCGCTCGTTGCGGATGAGATCGATGGCCCAGAGCATGGGCGCGAACAGGCAAACGATGGCGCCAAAGCCCAGCATCTGGATCAGAATATCGGAGAGGATGGCGCCGACAGGGCCGCCGGCGTTGCCAGTTCCGGCACCGCCCGGGTTGGTCAGGCTCGGGTCGTTGGCCGACCAGGTGAGGAGGCTGGCCCAGGCGAAGGCCAAAAGCGCAAGGATCAGGACGCCGCCCGTGCGTGCGCTGAGGCCGAGCAGGCGTGCTTCCACGCGCTCAGGCAATAGGGCATCGTACTTTTCTTCACGCAACGCGGACATTGGGGCGAACGTCTTTACGCTGAACCTTGAACAATTCGTTCGAGCGCCTCCTTCACCACATCAGCTGGTTGGACCAACGCGACCCGGACGTAGGCGTCTCCCGGGTTGCGCCCGTCCTGGCCCGGCTGGGCGAGGAAAGCACCGGGTATCACCTTGACGCCGAAGGATTTCCATAAGGTTACCGTGGCCTTGGCGCCGCCGCCGACGTGGCTCATATCGAGCCAAAGGCAGAAGCCGCCGGCGGGGCGCTGGTATCCGAAATGGCCGGACAGGATGCTGTCGGCATCGGCGAACTTATGGCGATAGACGGCGCGGGCGGCCTCGACGTGAGCTTCGTCGGCCCAGGCCGCGGCGGAGGCATGCTGGATGGGGCCGGGGACCTGGGGCGCGCACATGTTACGGATCTCGGCATAGGCCGAGAGGAAGGTGGGATCGCCGGCGCAGAAGCCCGACCGCATGCCGGGGAGGTTGGAGCGCTTTGATAGAGAGTTGAAGACGACGAGATTGCGGAAGCGCTCGGGCGTGCTGGCGGCGACGGTAAGCGCGCCGACGGGCGCGGCGTCCGTGTAGATCTCCGAGTAGCACTCGTCGAAGAACAGCATGAGGTCGTGACGGCGGGCGAGGGCAAGGGCCTTGGCGATGTAGGCCGGGGTTGCGACGGCGCCTTGCGGGTTGGACGGCGAGCCGATGAAGAGGGCGGCCGCGCGCGCGAGGAGCGCAGTGTCAGCGGCCAGAGCATCGAGGTCGGGGAGGAAGCCGGTTTCGCTGGTGGCATTCAAGAAGACGGCTTCAGCGCCGCAGCCCAGTGCACCGGCGATGTAGGCCGAATAGTACGGATTGCACATAACGATGGCGGGATTTTCGACGCTGCGTTTGCGCGCGACGGCGGGGATGCACGCCAGCGTGAGGCCTTCGCGCGATCCGTTGAGTGCCAGAATTTCAGTGGCAGGGTCGATGTCGTGGACCGCAGAGCGCCGGCCGATCCACGCGGCGATGGCGGCGCGCAACTCATCAGAACCTTTGATCGGTGGATACTTGCCGAAGCTCGCGGCGGCTTCGGCGATTTTGGCTGCGATGAAATCCGGCATCGCTTCGCGCGGTTCGCCGATGGTGAGTTCGATGGGCCGAGCATGACCTGGCGTGATGCCATCGAGCAATTCGCGCAACTGTGTAAAGGGCGAACGGATCGTGCCGTTGGTGAGCGCTGCCGCGCCGCGGATGTGCCCTAGGGACTCACGCTCTGCAAATTTCGTCATCGGCACTGTCACTCCGGTCTCTGGTCGTGCGGCGAATCGCTTATCCTTTTGCAGACGAGGCGTCCACAAGCGGGCGTCCTGACGCGGGAGCGCCGGTTCGTTTCCCTTCCGCCAATAATCAAAAGCCTGCGCACGCCAAGCGTCGGCAGCATAGACCGAGATCACTATCACAGGTGCGGCGCCGACCGTGCCAGAGGGGGTTACCTTGACATCAACCAATCCGCTTCGCCGCTTCGCAGCCGCCCTGGCTGTTGCGGTCGTTTCCGCCGCCGCGTTGGTTACGGCCAACGCAGCTTCCGCCCGCGACGTCAGCCCTGCCGTGAAGCGGGCCTGCGCCAACGATTACTTCGCCCATTGCAGCATGCATCCCGTCGGCACGCCGGCGGTGCGAAAGTGCATGCGGGCGGTGGGCCCGCGCCTGTCCAAACCGTGCATCGGCGCGCTGGCGGCAGCCGGTGAAGTCACCAAAGCGGACCGCAAGCGCTACAAGACGGCATCGACCAACAAATCGCGCCGCAACTAGTTTTGCCACGCAGCAGCAGTGCAGCATGCATGAAGCCCGGCGTACCGATGAGGTCCGCCGGGCTCTTTTTTGCCGGCGTTAGACGCGGCCCATGCGGACATCTTCTTCCGGATTGGCGCTGATCTTGTGAACCGAGAGGTCGGCGCCCTGTCGCTCTTCTTCCGGTGACAGGCGGATGCCAACGGTCACCTTCAAGAGGCCATAGACAGCAAGACCGGCGAGGAAGCCGAAACCCGCGCCGGCCACCGAGCCGACGAGTTGGGAGGCGAACGTGACGCCGCCGAGACCGCCGAGGGCTTCCGAGCCGAAGATCCCGCACGCGATGCCGCCCCAGAGCCCGCAGAGGCCATGCAGCGGCCAGACGCCGAGAACGTCGTCGATGGCCCAGCGGTTGGTGGCCACCTGGAACATTTGCACGAAGATCACGCCAGCGACCGCACCCGTGACGAGGGCCCCGACGGGATGCATCAGATCGGACCCGGCGCAGACGGCGACGAGGCCCGCGAGCGCGCCGTTATGAACGAAGCCGGGGTCGTTGCGGCCAGCGAAGAGAGCCGCGAGGATGCCGCCGCACATGGCGAGAAGTGAGTTCATGGCGACGAGGCCCGAGACGCCCTTGAGGCTCTGGGCGCTCATGACGTTGAATCCGAACCAGCCGACACAGAGCATCCACGACCCCATGGCGAGCCAGGGAATCGATGACGGCGGGATGCCAAAGGAGCGGCCCTTGTCGTAGCGGCCAAGACGCGCGCCGAGCAGAAGCACGGCGGCGAGGCCGATCCAGCCGCCGAAGGCGTGGACGACGATGGAGCCAGCGAAATCGTGGAAGTCCGCGCCCAGGGTTTCTTTGAAGAGGCCGTCCTGGAGTCCGAAGTTGCGGTTCCAGACGGCACCCTCAATCAACGGATAGGCGAGACCCACGATCACCGCCGTGGCGATGCATTGGGGAGTGAACCGCGCCCGCTCGGCGATGCCGCCCGACACGATCGCGGGGATCGCGGCGGCAAACGTGCAGAGGAAGAAGAACTTCACCAGCGAAATGCCCTGCGGACCGAAGCCCTCTGCGCCGCCTGAGATGATTGAAGCCGGGGCGAGGAAGCTGACCCCGTAGGCGATCCAGTAGCCGATAAAGAAATACGTGACGGTCGAGATGGCGAAATCGACGAGGATTTTCACCATCGCGTTGACCTGGTTCTTATGCCGGACCGTGCCGACTTCCAGGAACGCGAAACCGCCATGCATGGCGAAGACGAGGATCGCCCCCATCAATAGAAAGAAGACGTCCGAACCGGATTGAAGTTGTTCCATAGCCCCCTGCTCCCACCGCGTGATGCGTTTTTGCGCAGCCGCTCTTGAATTGAGCGGTCTGCTGCGGTGGGATGCAGCGTGATCAAGTTCTGTGCCAGATCATGTACTTGCAAAAGTTGACGACATAACAATTGGATAGGCAAAACGGGCCAACGCCGCGGCGGCGGCATCAGCTCGTTTTATCATCACTCTATTGCCTGTAATTGCGGCAGACGTTTGCGCAGCGAAACGTCAGCGCGTGCGGCGCGGGTTCTTGTAGAGGTCCGCTTCCTGGGTCTCGATGCGCGGCTTGACCTTACCGCGGCGGACATCGCGGTAGAGCGACTTCATATGGCGGCGGCTGTCGGCGTTAAAGATCATCATGCCGGCGAACAGCTTCATCACGGTGAGGAGACGCTTGTCGGCGTGGCCTTGCTTGACTTTGCAGTGCCACTTGCCGCCCAGCGAGAAGACTTTGCCGTCGATGGCGCCGACGACGTTGCCGTGCTGATCGTAGAGCGTGTAATCGCCGGCCAGATCGATGAGGTCGCGCTTCAAACGATAGAATTCGGGCTGGTTGTCGTTCATGAGGAAGAACGAGAAATTATCCGGCATGAACGGCCACTTGTTGGCCGAGCGCTCGAGGTAGATGAGGAAGTTGTCGTCGTCGGTGTTGATGGAGAAGGCGGTGACGGGCAGGCCGCGGGCGCCAATCGTCATCTGAAGGCTGCGGCCGATCATGAGATCCATGGTGGCGCGCCAATTAACGGTGTCGCTGAACAGCTTGAAGACGAGGCGCTTGTCCATCCCGGTCTGCTGCTTCCAGAGATCTTCGCGGTAGCCGATAAGGCCGGTGCGCTCGCCGTTTTCGATAACTTCAGCGAAGATATCCATGTCGGAAGTGAATTGGCGCGACTTGGCGCGGTTGCGCGACCGCTTATAGACGCCGAATTCGATCTTATTGAAGTTGGTGATCCAGACATCGACTGTGAAGCGGTGCCAGCCGTCCTTGCCGGGTTTGGGGGCTTTCGACGGACCTTTTTTGGCGGTGGCCCGCTCGGCGAGTTCTTCGCGTGCGGCGTCGCTTGCGGCGGCGTCAGCGGCCGCATCGGCGCTGCGGGCAACGATCGTCGTCATGGTGCTCTCCGTCAGAGAATCAGTTGCTGAACGGTAGCATCCGGACCGTCGCGGCCACGGGCGAGTGGTGGAAAAGCTTTGGATAACTGGCGATCGACGGCGCCGAAGGGGGCGAAACCTTGGTGTCGTTGTGCATTCACAGGGGTGATGTTATTTTCACCCGGTTCATCACACGCGGTTCCGTGTCCGTCCGTCACGGTCGCATGACTGATTGGAGGGACCCATCGATGACCAGCGCACCTGTGACACGCCTCTTGCCGACCGGTGGCGGGGCTGATCCGATTACCGAGGATTTGGACGGCTGGACGGTGGTTGGCGGCCAGCCCACCATGAAAACCTATGTGCAGCACACGTCGGCTGACGGTTCGATGGTCTCGGGCTACTGGGAGGCGACGCCGGGCACTTACCGGGCGGTTTATACCGGTTTTGAGTTCGTCCACCTATTGAAGGGCCGTGTCGTCATTACGCCGGATGGAGGCGACGCGGTGGAGATGACGGCGGGATGCGCGTTCGTCGTGGAGCCGGGCTTTACCGGCACATGGGAGATTAAAGAACCCGTGGCGAAGCACTTCACCGCGCAGAACACTTAGCCGCTGCGCGCACCGAAAATGGCGCTGCCGACGCGGATGTGGGTGGCGCCAAGCGCGATGGCCGTTTCGAAGTCGTCGCTCATACCCATGCTGAGGCCGGTGAGGCCGTTTTCGGCTGCGAGTTTGGCGAGCAGGCCGAAGTGCAGGGCAGCCTCCTCGTCGACGGGGGGGATGCACATGAGGCCGGTGATCGGGAGTTCCAGCTTGTTGCGGCATATGTTGACGAAGGCCGTTGTCATCTGCGGCGGGATGCCGGCCTTTTGCGGTTCCTCGCCGGTGTTGACCTGAACGAAGAGCTCGGGGCTGCGGCCCTGCTTCTTGATTTCTACGGCGATGGCTTCGGCGATTTTTGGGCGATCGACGGTGTGGATGGCGTCGAAGAGTTCGACGGCGTCTTTCACCTTGTTCGATTGCAGCGGGCCGATGAGGTGGAGTTTCAGACCGCGGACGCGCTCCATGATCGGCGGCCATTTGGTTTTGGCTTCCTGGACGCGGTTTTCGCCAAAAATGCGCTGGCCGCACTCGATGACGGGCAAGATCAGCTCTTCGCCGTAGGTTTTGGAGACGGCGACGAGCGTGATGGAGGCCGGATCGCGATTTGCCGCCTTGGCTGCAATTTCGATGCGGCTGTGGATCTCGCGGAGGGCTGCGACGGGATCGGTCATTTGGGCTTCTTTTTCGCGGTCTGGGGCGGTTCGGAAACCGCCGTGTAGGGCGGGAAGGCGTGGTCGTCGCGGCCGAGGAGATCCATGTATTTGCGATGCACGAAGAGCTTATCGCGGCCGCGCTTTTCTTCGAGCACAACGCCGATTGATGCCAGCTGTTTCAGATAGCGCGACGCGGCGTGGCGTTCGGCGATGCCGCTGTCGATCAGGTGGCCGATGCGCACGTAGGGCTGGGCGAAGATCACCTGGATGAGATCGTGCGAGTAGAGGTTCGGCGCGGTGACTTTCACGTGTTCGGCGGTGTGGAGCATCAGGTCGCGGATGGCGCGGATGCGGGCGTTGGTCCACGTCGCGGTGACTTCGACGGCTTGGAGAATGTAGAGCACCCAGGGTTCCCAATCGCCCCGTTCGGTGACGCCTTGAAGCAAGCGATAGTAGTCGCCTTTGGTGCGGACGATATAGCGGCTGAGGTAAAGTGTCGGGATGTCGAGCAGGCCGGCTTGGATGAGGGACAGGACATTGAGAATTCGGCCGGTGCGGCCGTTGCCGTCGATGAAGGGATGGATCGCTTCGAATTGGTAATGGAGGACTGCCATGCGGACGAGGGGATCGAGATCATCGTCGGCGTTGGCGAAGCGCTCCCAGTTGGACAGGAGATCGCGCAGCTTGGCCTCGCCTTCCGGCGGCGTGTAGATGACTTCGCCGGTGAAGGTGTTTTTTAGTTCGGTGCCGGGCGTTTTGCGGACATCCATGTCGACGCCTTTGATGGCGCTGCAGACCTCGATGGCGGTGCGGGCGGAGAGGGGACGTTCGGAGAGCATCTGCACGCCGCTGTAGAGGGCGGCGCGGTAGCGGAGCGCTTCCTTGGCGGAGGGGTCGCCGGCTTCGTCGCGCTGGCTGGCCTCGCGGAACAGGGCGTCGTTGGTCGTGACGATGTTTTCGATCTCGGAACTGTCCTTGGCTTCAAGGAGGGGAATGGTGTTCACGAGGACGGATTGGTCGGGGATCAGTTCGCCGGCGCGGCGTAGGTCGGCAATGGCGGTGCGGGCGAGGACGCACTTTTTCAGCACCGCCTTGGTTTCGAGGTCGGTGGGGGGCGGGAGAAGCGGCAGATCGTTGTACGGGCGGCGGGCGTCGTAGGGCATGTGCGGACCTTATATGGAACCATATTTCATTTTTGGTTCCATATTGGGCAGGATATGGTGTTGGGGACGCCGTGTCCAGGGGATATGGCACCATTTCTTTGATTCGGCGACATATGGGCGTGGATAGGGCATCTGGGATGCCATAACCGCCTTTTATGGAACTCAAACTGGATTTTTGTTCCATATCGTAGAGGATATGGCGACGGCGGCGACATATCGGGGAGGATATGGCGACGAAATGCCGAAACATCGACATGTCGATCGGGAGGCCCCATGCGTCGGCGTCGCCTTGACCCCCTACAGGCTTTCGGGCTCTGTACGGCCGACTTCCGTTCACCATCTCTCTCCATCAAATTCGACAGGCCCAATGGCAACCGAACGCTACAACGCTCCCGACCGCGAACACCACTGGCAGGCGGCCTGGGATGAGGCCCAGATTTTCGTGGCCGGCGCCGATCAATCGAAGCCCAAATGCTACGTGCTGGAGATGTTCCCGTATCCGTCCGGGCGGATCCACATGGGGCATGTGCGCAACTACGCGATGGGCGACGTGTTCGCGCGCTACAAGCGGGCGAAGGGGTTCAACGTTCTGCATCCGATGGGGTGGGACGCATTCGGCATGCCGGCGGAAAACGCGGCGCTGGAGCGCAAGACGCATCCGGCTGCGTGGACCTACGCCAACATCGACGCGATGAAGGCGCAGCTCAAATCGATGGGTCTGTCGCTCGACTGGTCGCGCGAGATCGCGACGTGCAACGTTGCCTATTACAAGCACCAGCAGGCGATCTTCCTGAAGCTCCTGGAAAAGGGGCTCGCGTATCGCGGTCCCGGCAAGGTGAACTGGGATCCGGTCGACCAGACGGTGCTGGCGAACGAGCAGGTGATCGACGGGCGGGGGTGGCGTTCGGGCGCGCTCGTCGAGCAGCGCCAGATGCAAGTCTGGTATTTCAAGATTTCGGAATTCGCGGACGATCTTTTGAAGGCGCTCGGCACGCTCGATAAGTGGCCGGAGAAAGTGCGCCTGATGCAGGCAAACTGGATTGGCCGGTCGGAGGGGATGTCGGTTCGCTGGGCGCTCGATGCGACGGGCGCGCCAGAGGGCGAGACAGAGATCGAAGTCTTCACGACGCGTCCAGATACGTTGTTCGGCGCGTCGTTCGTGGCGATTGCGGCCGATCATCCGCTGGCGCGGAAGATGGCGGAGAGCAACCCAGCTCTCAAAGAGTTCGCGGACGAATGCCGCCGGCGCGGAACGTCGGTGATCGAGATCGAAAAGGGCGAGAAGCTCGGGTTCGATACGGGGCTCAAGGTGCGCCATCCGCTCGATCCGGACTGGTTGGTGCCCGTGTGGGTGGCGAATTTCGTGCTGATGGATTACGGCACCGGCGCCATTTTCGGCTGTCCGGCGGGGGATCAGCGCGACCTCGATTTTGCCCGAAAATACGGGCTTCCTGTGATCCCGGTGGTGTTGCCGGCGGGCGCGGATGCGGCGGCATTCAGGATTGAAAATCAGGCCGTCGATGGCGACGGCACGATGATCAATTCGCGCTTTCTCGATGGGCTTTCGACGGCGGATGCGTTCCAGAAGGTCGCCGACAGACTCGAAGCGGAAACGCTCGACGGCCGGCCGGTGGGCAAGCGCCAGGTGCGGTTCCGGCTGAAGGATTGGGGCGTTTCGCGGCAGCGCTATTGGGGTTGCCCGATCCCGGTCATTCATTGCGAAACGTGCGGCGTGGTGCCGGTGCCGGCAAAGGATCTGCCGGTGGAGTTGCCAGAGGATGCGACGTTCGACAAGCCGGGTAATCCGCTGGAGCGGCACCCGACGTGGAAAAATTGCGCGTGTCCGCAGTGCGGGAAGCCGGCGCGGCGCGAGACGGACACGATGGATACGTTCGTCGACAGCTCCTGGTACTACGGCCGCTTTACCGCGCCCGGCAGCGACACGGCGATCGACGCAAGAGCTGCGAATTACTGGCTGCCGGTCGATCAATACATCGGCGGCATCGAGCACGCGATTTTGCATCTGCTGTACTCGCGCTTTTTCTGGCGGGCGATGGGTGCGGCGGGGGCTGCTCCGGCGAGCGTGACGGAGCCGTTCGCGGCGTTGTTTACGCAGGGTATGGTCACGCACGAGACGTACAAATCGGAGTCTGGCTCCTGGCTGTTGCCGACGGACGTGACGATCGAAGGCGAGGGCGAGGGCCGGCGCGCGACAGAAATCGCGACCGGCAAGCCGGCCAGCATCGGCTCGATCGAGAAGATGTCGAAGTCGAAGAAGAACCTCGTCGACCCTGACGACATCATCCAGCATTGGGGTGCCGACTGCGCGCGCTGGTTTATGCTTTCCGACAGCCCTCCGGAGCGCGACGTGATCTGGACGGAGGCAGGCGTGCAGGGGGCTGGGCGGTTCATCCAGCGGATCTGGCGGCTGGTGAACGACATCGCGGATCGTCAGGCGGGCAAAGCATCAGCCGCGCCGTCCGAGGATGCGATGGAGGTGCGGCGGGCAGCGCATAAGGCGCTGGACGCGGTCGGCCGCAACATCGAGGCGCTGCGGTTCAATGTGGCCGTGGCCCAGATTTATGAGTTGACCAACGCCATCTCGTCGGCTTTGGGCAAGACGGGCGAAGATCTCGACGCGGCGCTGCACGAGTCGGCCGTAATGCTCGTGAAGATGATCGCCCCGATGATGCCGCATCTGGCCGAGGAATGCTGGGCGCGGCTCGGATACAACACTCTGCTCGCCAAAGAACCCTGGCCGGAGGCCGATCCGGCGTTGCTCGTTGACGATCGCGTAACCCTTGCCGTACAGGTCAATGGTAAGCGGCGGGGGGAGATAACCCTCGCGCGAGCCGCCACAAATGCCGAGGCTGAGGCCGCGGCGCTGGCACTCGAGCCCGTCGTGAAAGCCCTTGAGGGGCGGCCGGCCAAAAAGGTCATCGTCGTGCCTCAGAGGATCGTGAATATCGTTGCCTGAGGCGCGTATGATCGAAGCTCGACGCAACGAAACGGACGGCCGTATCGGGACGCGCACATGGCGCGCACTGAGCGGCCTTGTGTTGCTTGGCGGGATGCTTCTCGGCGGCTGCGGCGATGGTGGGTTCCGGCCCATGTATGGTGGCGCCGGTATTGGCGGGGCGGCCGCGTCCGAGAAATTGGCGCAAGTCGACATCTCGACCATCCCGGGACGGGTTGGGCAGCAGCTGCGCAACGAATTCATCTATCAGGCGTCCGGCGGCGCGGCGCGGCCGGAACCGATCTACCGGCTGGAAGTGGCCGTGCGCGAATCCGTGACGTCGACCCTCATCGATCAGGCCGGTGACTCGCGCGGTCAGGTTTATAATCTCGACGCCGCATTCAAGCTCGTGCGCATCGCCGACAGTCAGGTCGTGATGGAAGGCAAGAGCTACTCGCGGGCTGCGTTCGACCGCTTTAGCTCGATCTACTCGAACGTGCGGGCGCGCGAAGAAGCTGAAACGCGTGCGGCTAAGACCATGGCGGAAGAACTGCGCACGCGCATCAGCGCGTATGTCGCCACCGCCGCGTAATTCGACATGGTGGCCGTCAAGGCGCATCAGGCTCAGGCCTTTCTCAAATCCCCCGATCCGCGCTACAGCGCCTATCTGATCTTTGGTGGCGATGCTGGCCTCGTCAGCGAGCGCGCGGCGGGGATTGCGAAGGCCATTGCCGCCAACGATACGCCGCCTGGTGAAATCGTGCGGCTCGACGAGATCGATATCGAAGCCGATCCAGACAAACTTTCCGTCGAACTGCTGACGATCCCCATGTTCGGTGGGCGCAAGATCGTGCGCGTCGAGACCAGCCGGCGTGTCACCACGAACATGTTGAAGCCGCTGCTGGACGGACACGCGCTGGCGGGCGTGCTGATCGTTGAGGCTGGCAATCTCAAGAAGGACGACGCGCTGCGGTTGGCCTTCGAAAAGGCTCCGAACGCGGCCGCTATTGCTTGCTATACGGACGACGGGCGCGACCTCGATGCGGTGATTAGCGAGGTCCTGCAGCCACTGCGGCTGACGATCACGCCCGGAGCGCGGCAGATGCTGGTCAGCCGGCTGGGCGCGGATCGCGTCATGTCGCGCGGGGAGATCGAGAAGCTCGCGCTTTATGCGCAGGGGCAGGGGCAGATCACCGAAGACGACGTGGAGGCGGTTGTTGGAGACGCGGCGGAACTGACGATCGACCGGATCGTCAATGCGTCGGCGTTGGGAGACGGCGCGGCGGCGGTGACGGAACTGCAGCGAGCGTTGCATGCGGGTGAGAGCGCGCAAGGCATCATCTATGCGGTGCAGCGGCATTTCACGCGGTTGCACCGGCTGCGCGCTGCGGTCGATGGCGGCAAATCGATCGAGCAGACAATCGGCGAGATGCGGCCGCCGATCCATTTCAAGCAAAAGGATGCGCTGGCGGCGCAATTGCGGACGTGGCGGGCGGAAGCGCTGGACGCGGCGCTGGCCGGTATCGCGACCGCGGCACGAGCGGCGCGCATGACTTCGGCGCTGGAGGATCTGCTGGCCGAGCGGCTTGTGCTGACCCTCTCACGGCTGGCGCGCCCGGCCCGCTAAATCCGGCTACCCATCGCCAAAGTGACCCAGTTGCACCTAACGGCGCGGACCCTATAGTCCGCGCGAGTTTTTCTGCCCGAGGAGCCTCCATGACCGCCGCCCGTTTCGCCGTTGCCGCCATCGGCAATGCCATCGTCGACATTATCGGCCGCTGTGATGATTCGTTTCTGGCGAAGCACGGGGCGGCGAAGGGATCGATGCGGCTGGTCGATGCGCAGACAATCGAGGCGCTCTACGGAGAAATGGGCCCGGGGATCGAAATCTCCGGCGGGTCGGCGGCCAATACGATGGTTGGCATTGCGTCGTTCGGCGGCAAGGCG
Source organism: Hyphomicrobium sp. (assembly GCA_002928735.1). Classification (GTDB taxonomy): domain Bacteria; phylum Pseudomonadota; class Alphaproteobacteria; order Rhizobiales; family Hyphomicrobiaceae; genus JAGVSR01. The sequence continues at coordinate 41,686 of PERL01000005.1, forward strand.
GCCTTTATCGGCAAGGTGGCGGGCGACGAATTCGGGCGGATTTTCCGGCACGATATCGGGGCTGCGGGCGTGGCCTTCGACACGGCGCCCGTCAACGGCAAGGCGCCGACGTCGCGGTCGCTCATTCTCGTCACGCCGGACGGCGAGCGGACGATGAACACATTTCTCGGCATCAGTACCGATCTCGATCACGGCGAGGTGGACGCTGCGACCGTGACCGGCGCGGACGTCGTTTATCTGGAAGGGTATTTGTTCGATCAGCCGCAGGCCAAGGCGGCGTTCCGGCAGGCGGTGTCGCTGGCGAATGCTGCCGGGCGGACGGTTGCGCTGACATTATCGGATGGGTTTTGTGTGGACCGGCACCGGGCGGAATTTCTGGAGCTTATCCGGTCAGGCGTTGGCATCCTGTTCGCCAATGAAGCGGAAATCACTTCGCTTTATGAGACGGCGAACTTCGACGAGGCCGCGCGGCGGGCTGCTGCGGATACGAAGTTGGCTGTGCTCACGCGGAGTGCGAAGGGCTCGCTGATTCTGGCGGACGGCAAGGCGCATGAAATACCGGTCGATCCGGTGGCCGAAGTCGTCGATACGACGGGTGCGGGCGATCTTTATGCTGCGGGCTTTTTGTATGGGCTAACTGCGGGCCGCGACTTGGCGACGGCGGGGCGGCTGGGCAGCTTGGCTGCGGCGGAAATCATTTCGCACGTTGGGGCGCGGCCGCAGACCAATTTGGGTGAATTGGCCCGTGCGCGTGGATTGATTTCGTGATTCCCTCGAATTGGTTTTAAGCTAGCTTTTGCGATATTGCAGTTGCGTTGCAGGGCCAAGATCTTTGCGTTGTAGCTGAATCGGCCCGTTTCGTTCTCGCGGCCATACAAGTCCGAGGTGTAATTGCGCAACAGAAACAGTCTCTTCGGGCCGTTTCTTTACGTATTCCTAATTAAACTCCCTGGAAAATGAAACGAATTGCGGCATCCTTTTGGTGTTTTCCGCATTTCACTTTGCAGGGTCATAAACGAATGGCACAGAAGACCGCGGCACGCGGCCGGCCGAAGGGCACGGGCCTCGATGATGCCGGTCCCCTCGCGGCCATTGCCGAATTGATTGCCGCTAATCCCGGCATGAAACCGACCACGGCCATCAAGGCACTTGGATTTAACGATCCGTCGACAGTGCGCCGTTTGCGCGACAAATATCAGCAGCGATATGCGCCGCGCGATGTGCCTCCGGCTCAGCCGCCGACCAATAACGTGATCGCGCTCAAGCCGCGCAATACGAGCGCTCAGCGCAACGTGCGCCCGGCCGATCCAGATTCTCCCCGGCCTTCTTCGCCAGCGGCGAAGGACAGGGATGACGGTTCGTCAACGGCTTCGGACGAGCACCCGGCAAGGCCGGATGCGAAGGTGAAGCCCGATCTCTTTGCAGCGGCTTATGCAGCCAGCATTGCCACGGCAAAGACGGCGATCCATCTGCACTACAAGACGATGTGGTACGCGTTTCATTTGTCGCCTTATGCGTGTGTGATACGGAATAACGAATTTACGCATCTCGTCCTGTCGAGCTTGACGGAAAAGGACAAGCCTTCGCGGTGATCGCGACCCGCGGATGCACGCCCGCCTGAAAGCCCACTCCAAAAACTTTAAAGGCCGCTCCCCAAGCGGCCTTTTCTTTTTGCAGATCGTCGCTGCATCAGAGTTTACGCAGCGCGACGGATTCGACGCGATGGTCGGCCGTTTTGCGCAGGATAAGGCGGGCGCGCTGGCGGGTTGGAAGAATATTCTCTTCGAGATTCTTTAGGTTGATATCCGACCAGAGTTCGAGAGCGCGCGCCTTGGCTACGTCAGGCGACATGCCGGCATATTTGTGGAAGTAGGCGCCGGGATCGCGGAAGGCGGTGGAGCGCAGGCGCATGAAGCGTTCGAGGTACCATTCCTCGATCACATCCGGATCGGCGTCGATATAGATTGAGAAATCAAAGAAATCGGAGACAAAGGGAATGCCCGCGCCATCTTTTGGCAGGCGGCCGGGCTGGAGAACGTTAAGGCCTTCCACGATCAGAATATCGGGCCGGCGAAAGATGGCCTTTTGGTCTTCCAGAATGTCGTAGTGGAAGTGCGAATAGACGGGGGCTTCGACCTGATCCTTGCCGGATTTCACGTCAGCTAAGAATTGTAGGAGGGCTGCTGTATCGAAGCTCTCGGGGAAGCCCTTGCGGTTCATGATCCCGCGCGCTTCGAGGTCGGCGTTGGGGAGAAGAAAGCCGTCCGTCGTGATCAGGTCGACGCGGGGATGGTCGGGCCAACGAGCAAGCAGCGCTTTCAGCACGCGGGCCGTGGTGCTTTTGCCGACGGCAACCGAGCCGGCAACGCCGATGATAAAGGGGACGCGGTTGTCGCCGTGGCCCAGGAAGGTGGTCGTCACAGCATGGAGGCGCTGAAGGGCGGCGACGTAGAGATTCAAAAGACGCGAGAGGGGGAGATAAATCTGCTCCACTTCCTCGACTGAGAGCTCCTCGATGATACCGGACAGCTGCTCGAGCTCTTCGGGCAGTAGGGTCATCGGCGTGTCGGCGCGAAGGCGGGCCCAATCGCTGCGCGAAAAGATCCGATAGGGAGAAAAAACCAGGTCTTCGCCGACTTGCGCGGACGCCGTTGGAGCGGCGCGGCGCTTCTTGGCTCGCGTGTCCGGTAAGCGCAGATCTTTCTGCCGCTTGCGCCGATTTTGCTTACGCTGTTGTGCTGGACTCACGTGAAACACTGTCCCCGGCTGGAGGAATTACGGCTTCTGGCGGGCGGCTTTTTCGGCGTGGCCGGAGGTACCCTGCCGGGCTTTCAGTTCGGCCAAAACGTCGGCAAGCGGAATATTGCGCGACTCCAGTAGCACCAGAAGGTGAAAGAAGACGTCGGCGGCTTCAGCTTTGAGGGCCGCTTCATCCTGGGCAGTCGCGGCAATGACGGCTTCGACGGCCTCTTCGCCGAATTTTTTGGCGCAGCGCGCGGGGCCCGCGTCGAGAAGAGATTTTGTATAAGAAGCATCGGCCGTCGCTTTGCGGCGGGCCTGGATGGTCGCAGCCAATTCGGTCAGGATGGCATCGGACATGGCTTCGATCCGGGGAGCGAGGACTGGATGGGCATAACGGCTCAACATGGGCGATGCCCGACTGACCCGGTTCCGTCAAGGACTTCCGGCCGCCGTGGCAAATCCTCGGGCGGCCGACCCGGCCCGAAACTTTACTCGCTCATGCCAGTCAGGCGCAGCCGGATGTAATCGAGTTGGTCGAAGTTGCCGAATTTGATGGTCATGACGCCGCTTTCGCCCGAGCTGCGCTTAATCTCCACCTTGAGGCCGAGGGCGTCGGTGAGTTCCTTTTCGAAGGCGCGGGTGTCGGCGTCTTTATCGCGGACCTTGCGGGCGCCGGATGATCCGGCATTGCCGATCGGGCCGGCCTGGACCAGGGCTTCGACTTCGCGGACGTTGAGGCTGTCTTCGATGATCTTCTGGGCGAGCGCTTCAGCGTCGTCGCGGCCGACGAGGGCGCGGGCGTGGCCGGCGGTGAGCGAACCGTTTTGCACGAGGGACTGCACGGAGGCGGGCAGCTTCAGAAGGCGCAGCGTGTTGGTGACGTGGCTGCGGCTCTTGCCGATGATCTCGGAGACCTGCTCCTGGCTGTAGTCGAAGCGCTCGATGAGATCGCGGTAGCCGGAGGCTTCTTCAATGGCGTTGAGGTCGGCGCGCTGAACGTTCTCGATGATGGCGAGTTCGAGGACTTCCTTGTCGTCGAGGATGCGGACGATCACAGGGACCGTGTGCAGACCGGCGCGCTGTGCGGCCCGCCAGCGGCGTTCGCCGGCGACAATTTCGAAGCGCTGCTCGTTGTCAGGATCGGGCCGGACGATGATCGGCTGGACGAGGCCCTTTTGGCGGATCGACTCGGCTAATTCGGCCAGTTCGTCGTCGCGGAAATCCTTGCGTGGGTTGAAGCGGCCGCCGCGGAGAAGATCGGTGCCGACGACGCGCTGTTCGCCCTCGGCGGGGCCGCGCGGCGTTGCAATCGTGGGCGTATCACCGATCAGTGACGCGAGACCACGGCCAAGGCGGCTCTTCTGCAGGGGCACGTTCATCGTTGTCTTCACCTTTGCAAAGGTCTGCAATCCATTGTTGTTACGCACTCCAACATGCACAGCCCCAGCGGGGATAATTTACGCAGCTTTGGTTTGACGCTCGCGCTCGATGATTTCGGTGGCAAGGCGAATGTAGGCCTGGCTGCCGGCGCAATCGTAATCGTAGAGAAGGATCGGCTTGCCGTGCGAGGGCGCTTCCGCGACGCGCGTGTTGCGCGGGATGACGCTCTCGTAAACCTTGGGACCGAAGAAGGCGCGGACGTTGTCGGCGACTTCGCGCGACAGCGATGTGCGCGCGTCGTGCATCGTCAGCACAACGCCCTGGATTTCGAGGCGCGGGTTCAGCGTGGCGCGGATCTGATCGATGGAATCCTTCAACTGCGAAATGCCTTCGAGTGCGAAGAACTCACACTGCACGGGGACGATGACGGCGTTGGCGGCGGCCAGCGCGTTGAGTGTCAGCAAGTTCAGCGACGGCGGGCAGTCGATCAGGATGTAGCTGTAGGCCGGCTGACCCGGCGTGGCGCGGGCGCGGCCGATAAGAGCGGTGACAGCGTCGCGGAGTTTGTAAGGGCGGCCGGCGTCGTTGATGAGATCGTGCTCGATGCCAACGAGGTCGCTGTTGGCGGGGACGATCGACAAGCCTGGGACTGCCGTTTGCACGGCCGCGTCGGTGAGCGAGACGGCGCCGGTCAGCACATCATACGCCGTGCGGGTCCGGGCTTCGGGGGGTACGCCGAGGCCGGTCGAGGCGTTGCCTTGCGGATCGAGGTCGAGGACCAGGACTTGCTCGCCGATGGCGGCGAGCGCCGTGCCAAGGTTGATGGCCGTCGTGGTTTTGCCGACGCCGCCCTTCTGGTTGGCGACGGCGAGGACCCTGAGACCCGGGCTTACTGTGTTCGTGCCAGTCACGGGGCTTTCCCTCCGTTAGGCGGCGGGCGTTCAAGCCCGCGGATTGAGGTTTCGGACGCACACAATGCGCGCGTCGGGGTCGGTCAAGCTGGGTTTTAGCTCCAACTCGAAGTCCCAGACGGCGCGAGCGGCGTCAACCTCTTTCTCCGCGTCGCGCCCTTTGAGGAACAGGCCCAGGGTTTGGGCCTGCCAGAAAGGATGGGCGAGGCAAAAAAGGTCAGTCAACGGCGCCAAGGCACGGGCCGAAACCACGTCTACTGGCCCAACCTTATCGCGAGTCGAGGATGATTCGATTCGTGTCCCCAAGATGTCCACAGGGCACCCGGCCTGCCGGGCTGCCTCGCGGAGGAAGGCGGCCTTGCGGGAATCGCTTTCGACCAGGGTGACGCGCAGGTCTGGGCTGGTGGATGCTGGGTCTCGGGCCATGAGGGCTATGACGAGGCCGGGAAAGCCGGCGCCGGAGCCGAAATCGGCCCAGGTGCGGGTGCCGGGGGGTGTCAGGGCCCAGAGTTGCGCGGAATCGGCGAAGTGGCGGGACCAAATGCCGTCGAGGGTGCTGGGGGCGACGAGTTGGACGGCCTTCTGCCATTGTTTGAGCAAGGCGGCGTAAGCTTTGAATTTTACTCCCGTTTCACGTGAAACCCCGAACGCGCGCTGAAAGCTGGCGGCGTCGGTGACGGGGGTGGATAAGTTGGTCATGCACGGTTAAGCCGGGCGGGGGCAGCGGCCTTGGCGGCCTTTTTGACGGCGGCGAGCAGCAGGGTCAGGCCGGCGGGCGTCATGCCATCAATGCGGGCGGCATGGGCCAGTGTGCGGGGCTGATGCTGGGTCAGCTTCTGGCGGACTTCGTTGGAGAGGCTCTGGATCGCAGCGAAGTCGAATCCGGCTGGAATCGCAATGGCTTCGTCGCGTTTCAAGGCGGCGACGTCTTCTTCCTGGCGGCGGACATAAGCGGCGTAACGAGCGTCGGTTTCGATCTGGGCCGCGATGGCCGGGGCAATGGCGTTGAGTTCGGGCCAGATGGCGGCGAGGCGGTCGAATGTGATGTCGGGGAAGGCCATCAGCTCAAACGCCGAGCGGCGGCGGCCGTCGTGATTGATCACAAGGCCGGCGTTTGCGGCTTCGTTGGGGGTCAGCGTCAGGCGGTCGAGCACGGCGCGGCCGGCGTCAAGCGTCGCCATGCGGGCAGAAAAGGCGGTTTCGCGCTCGGGGCCGACGCAGCCGATGGCACGGCCGAGGGGGGTCAGGCGCTGATCGGCGTTGTCCGCGCGGAGTTTTAATCGGAATTCGGCGCGCGAGGTAAACATGCGATAGGGCTCGGTGACGCCTCGGGTGACGAGGTCGTCGATCATGACGCCGATATAGGCGTCGGAGCGGGAGAGCACGAAGGTGCGGTGGCCGCCGCCGGCCGCGAGCGCGGCGTTGATGCCGGCGACGATTCCCTGGGCGGCGGCTTCTTCGTAGCCCGTGGTGCCGTTGATCTGGCCGGCGAGGAACAGGCCCGGCAAGCGTTTGACTTCGAGGGTGGATTCCAGCTCGCGCGGGTCAATTGTGTCGTATTCGATGGCGTAGCCGGGGCGCAGAATCGTGACCTGTTCGAGGCCCGGAATCGTGCGGATAAAGGCTTCTTGGACCTCGGCGGGGAGGGAGGTCGAGATGCCGTTCGGGTAGACCGTCGGGTCGTCGAGGCCCTCGGGTTCGAGGAAGATCTGGTGGGTTTCGCGTTGCTCGAAGCGGACCACCTTGTCTTCGATCGAGGGGCAATAGCGGGGTCCGACGCTTTCGATTTGGCCGCTGTACATGGGCGAGCGGCTGAGGTTTTCGCGGATGATGCGGTGAGTTTCGGGCGTGGTTTCGGTGACGCCGCAGGCGATCTGGGGCGTCGTGATGGCCGTGGTCAGGAAGGAGAAGGGGACCGGGGGGTCGTCGCCCGGCTGGCTGGCGAGGCGATCCCAGGCAATCGTGCGACCGTCGAGGCGGGCGGGGGTGCCGGTCTTGAGGCGGCCCATGGCCAATCCGGAGTTATAGAGGCGTTCCGAGAGACCCTTCGCGGGGGCTTCGCCGTGGCGGCCGGCGGGGGTGCGGGTTTCGCCGAGGTGGATCAGGCCATTAAGGAAGGTGCCGGTGGTGAGGACTACGGCGGCGGCGCGCAGTTCGCGGCCATCTTCCAGCTTGAGGCCAGAGACGCGGCCGTTCTCAACGATGAGGTCGTGGACGGCGCCTTCGACGACTGTGAGGCCGGGGGTGGCGCGGATCGCTGACTGCATGGCCTGGCGGTAGAGCTTGCGGTCGGCCTGGGCGCGGGGGCCCTGGACGGCGGGGCCCTTGGAGCGGTTGAGCAGGCGGAACTGGATGCCGGCGGCGTCGGCGACGCGGCCCATGAGGCCGTCGAGGGCGTCGACTTCGCGGACGAGATGGCCCTTGCCGAGGCCGCCGATGGCCGGGTTGCACGACATTTCGCCGATGGTTGCGAAGCGGTGAGTGACCAGCACGGTCGAAGCGCCCATGCGGGCTGCGGCGGCGGCGGCTTCCGTACCAGCGTGGCCGCCGCCCACGACGATCACGTCATAGGTGTTCAGGGCTGGGGTGTGCTGGGCCGGCGAAAGGGTGTTGACAGGGCTCATGGGCGTTCTTCTAGCCGAAAACGCGGAGAGGAAAAGTGCTGAAACGGGGCTAACCGATTCCAGAACCGTCAAGAATTGGTTTCACGTGAAACTGGGGTGGGGGAATCAGGGGACCGTGGGTGAGGGTTTAACAGAGTGTTTCACGTGAATCATTCGTTTGCCGGTGGGGGAATCGCGGGTCGTTATTTCAAGGGCGCGGCGAGGGCCGGTTAGTCGAAGAGAGGTAATTTTTACACCGTCACCCCCGCGAAAGCGGGAGCCCAGGCAAGCTTTTGACAGATCGCATCAACAGACGCTTGCACGGATCCCGGCCTTCGCCGGGATGACGGTGGAGGAGGTCGGGTTTCAGTTCGCAGCGGCGGGTGATGCCCCCATAGCTTGGCGTACACGCTGCGGGCTGCGCGCTGGCGTACTATGATGTCGAATAATCATCACTTCCTTTTGGCAGGAAAACACCGTGAACTGGTCAGGCAAGTTATATCAAATCTACGAAGAGCGTTGGTGGAACACGTTATTTGCGACGACGATGTTCTTCGAAATTAAGGCTCTCCGCTTGCGACACCCTCTTTATGTCGGGCAACGCGCACTGATAACAAATTGGTATCAAGAGGTGGAAGCACTTCGCACGCACTTTGAGTCCTTTGATCATTGGTGGGAATTTCAAAAAACAGTCTGCGACGATATTGGCGACTATCTGCTGATCGGTCGAACTCCGCCGCGCGATCGGTGCGTATTCAGGGGTGGAGCCGGAATCGGGCTCAAAGCGTATGCAGAATCGTTCCCTGGCTATCGGAAATATAGTTGAAAGAAGATCAAGTTTATTGGGGTAGGGGAAGCGACCTCCAATGGCCACGCTCTCACAACAGTTGCCTCGCTATGTTCACGTGCTCCCGGCTGACTATGTTCAGGCGATAGGCGAAGTAGTCGTAAGTTGGTCGTTCTTCGAGGTGGACCTTGATGCAGCGATCCAGTTCTTTCGCTTACACCCTGATGCACGGAATCTTGCCGAACAGATACCAAGCAGCATAAAGGGTCGGCTCAAGCTGTTTCGGCACAGCGCCGACGCATCATTTGCTCAATACCCCGCTGTGCGATCGCGCTTTAGTGCTATCGGTCAGACGGCCTCTCATCTAGCTGCGCAACGCCATGATCTTACACACGCTCGCTGGAGAGGAAACGAGGGCGGCCCTTACAGCGGCTATTCTATACGTTTTGGGGACTGGAGGACGGCGAGGCAGGTGGTCAGCAATAAGGACGAAATATTGCGGATAGCGCGACAAGTAAACGAGATGCACTTTGACTTGTGTAATATTCTTGGTGCCGGTTTTCCGAAAAATAGTGACGAACTACTTTTGCCCGAAGAGATCACTGCCATGAAAAAGTTCCGAGCCGATCATGTGCCGCCGTTGCCAATTCCGGCCACGATGGGCTGGCAAAACCTTCCTTGAATTGTCAGTGAGGCGGCTAAGTTGGGTTGGTGGGGAGCCGGAGCGTGAGCGGAGGCGACCGCGGTAACCCGCCGAGGCTTGCTGAGGTGGCGGGCAAGTAGCTTGGTTCGTGGGTGTGTTGGCGGGTTACGGTTTCTGGCGCTGCCGCTTCACGTCGCGCCCAATATCGCGCGCGACGATCGGAGCGCTACGCTAACCCGCCCTTCGGGCTACGGGCTGAGATGTTCCGTCATGATTCACAGCCATGTTTCACGTGAATCATTGGTTGGTGCGTGGCGCGTTCCGACTCACTTTCCGATGCAGAAGCGGCTGAAGATTTGGCCGAGGATGTCTTCGACGTCGATGCGGCCGGTGAGGCGGCCCAGCGCGTGGGCGGCTCGGCGGAGGTCTTCGGCGCGAAGTTCGGGTTCGTGCGGGTTGCCCTCCAGGAAGACGCAGAGATGATGGTGGGTGTCGGCGACGAGGGCGCGCTGGCGGGCGTTCGTCAGGGCGGCGGGCAGGCCGCGGTCGTCGAGGCGATCTTTGGCAATGGCGGCGAGGCGCGCGGTGAGGTCATCGAGGCCTTGGCCGGTCTTGGCTGAGACGAGGACGCTGTCGTCGGGGAGGGCTGGCGGGGCGCCGGTTTTGATCAGGTCGGCTTTGTTGCGGACGAGGAGCACGCGGTCGCTGACGGGCACGAGGTCCGGGGGGAGTTGGATTTCGGGGGCGCCGGGGTCGACCAGCCAGAGGATCAGGTCGGCTGCGCGGGCGGCCTCGAGCGTGCGGCGGATGCCCTCCTGTTCGACGCGCAGTTCGGTCTGGCGGATGCCGGCGGTGTCGGAGAGCAGGACCGGGTAGCCGCCGAGGTCGAGGCGGACTTCGATCACGTCGCGGGTGGTGCCGGCTTCCTCGGAGACGATGGCGGCGGGGCGGCGGGCGAGCGCGTTCAGGAGGCTGGATTTGCCGACGTTGGGCGGGCCGGCAAGGGTGACGCGGAAGCCGTCGCGGAGGATCTCGCCGCGGTTGGCATCGTCCAGGTGGTGTCGAATGGCGGCTTCCAGGCTTTCGACGCTGGCGCGGGCCTGGGCGATGCTCTGGTCGCTGACGTCGGCTTCGTCGGAGAAGTCGATGGCGGCTTCGGTCAGCGCCAGGGCGTCGAGGAGGGTGGCGCGCCAACTTTCGACGAGGGCGGAGAGTCCGCCGATGGCCTGGCGCAGGGCCTGGCGGCGTTGGGCTTCGGTTTCGGCGTCGATGAGGTCGGCGAGGCCTTCGGCTTCGGCGAGGTCGATCTTACCGTTGTCGAAGGCGCGGCGGGCGAATTCGCCGGGTTCGGCGAGGCGGAAGCCGTGGATGGAAGCGAGGGCCTCCACGAGGCTTGCTACGACCGCGCGGCCGCCGTGGAGCATCAATTCGACGACGTCTTCGCCGGTGAAGCTCTTCGGTCCGGGGAACCAGATGACGAGGCCGCGATCGAGGGGGCGGCTGTCGATCGGATGGATGAACGTGCGCGCGGAGGCGATGCGCGGCTTGGGGCGGGGCCTCGTCATCAGGGCCAGGACCTGGCTGGCTCGAGGGCCGGAGACGCGAATGACGGCGACGCCCGCACGGCCGGGCGCGGTCGAGAGGGCATAGATCGTCGGCGTTTCAGTAGGGGGCGGCATCGGCACCTGCGGGTTGTGCCTGTGCTTACCACGCGGGGGCGGACCGGGGCGACCGTCGCGGTGTTTCGCGGGGAACAATCGGGCGCGTTCGAGAGTCCTATTCTGTGCGGTTAGGCGATGGCCGGACAAGTGGCCATCGCGGGTTAACCATGCTCTTACCGCTTGTTGACAAATATCATGTACGGCATTGAACTTGTTCAACAAGAGTGAAGCGGCGGCCTGTTGATAACAGGCTTACTGAACGACAGTCGCGCAGGAGTCCGATCATGCAGAGTGCACCGCTGGCGGCGTCTCAGCCTGAACCCAAATCTTGGGCCCTCGATAAGTCCGTTGCGCGGGAATTGCAGCGGCTGAAGGAGCGGGACAACCACACGAACCATCGCTATCTCGCGGTGAACTACGCGATCTTTATCGCGACGGTGGCAGCCACGCTGTGGGCGTTCTCATATGCAGAGACATCGGGACTAGGAGCCTGGCTGACGGTGCCGGCGACCGTGCTGGCGGTGATCATCATCGGCGGGTTCCAGCATCAGCTGGGCGGGGCGATCCACGAGGGCACGCATTACATTCTGTTCGCCGACCGGAAGAAGAACGAGATCATCTCCGACTGGTTTGCGGCGTTCCCGATCTACACGTCGACGTATGCGTTCCGGCTGCATCATCTCGCGCATCATCAGTTCGTCAACGATCCCGTGCGCGATCCGAATTTCGCGCAGGCCGAGATGTCGGGGCATTGGCTCGATTTTCCGCTGACGCAGTATGAGCTTCTGATGGGCGTGATCCGGCAGCTCAATCCGGTTCGGCTTGTGAAGTATGTCATGGCGCGGGCGCGGTACAGCGCGATTGGATCGGACGATAACCCGTATGCCGACAAGACGCGGATGGGGTCGCCGTGGACGGTGCGCGTGGGCGCGCTGTTTGCGGTGTTCATGCCGGCGGTTGCGATTGCGCTCATCCTGCATGGGGATTGGCTGGCGCTTCTGATTGCACACATGGCCATTTCCGCGGCGGTGCTCGGCTACTATGCGCTCATCCCGGAAGAGGACTTCGCGCGGAGCCGGATCAATCCGATCGTGTCGCATCGGGTGACAGCGCTCGGGCGAATGGGCTTCCTGGCGATGCTCTACGGGGCACTGTCGCTGACGTGTTATCTGACAGGCGCGCCGGCTTGGGGCTGGTATGGGCTGTTGTGGATCCTCCCGTTGTTCACGACGTTCCCGCTGTTCATGATCGCACGCGAGTGGGTGCAACATGGCAACGCGGATCGCGGGCGGCTGACGAACTCGCGCATCTTTTTCGTGAACCCCGTAGTGCGCTGGCTCGTGTTCCCGTGGGGCATGGACTACCACCTGCCGCATCACATCTATTGCTCGGTGCCGCACTACAAGCTGAAGGACCTGCACGAGGTGCTGCTGAACGATCCGGAGTATCGCGAGAAGGGCATGGTCGTGCACGGGGTGTTGGGCCAGGGCGCGCCGGGCATGCCATCGATCGTGGAGGTGCTGGGTCCGCGCTACACGATGACGGGCGAGGAGATCAGCGTGCAGGACGATACGCTGGAATTGGCGGATGTGAACGATAAGGCCGCCATCGCCAGCCACAGCGAGGCCTCGCGTCAGGGCGCGCCGCGATAGGTTGGATATTGCTCGGATATAGAAAAAGGGCCGCTGAAATCAGCGGCCCTTTTGATATTCGCAGCGGCGCGGATCGAACGCGTCAGGTGTTCATCTGCTGGAAGAACTCGCTGTTGGTCTTGGTCGACTTAAGTTTGTCGATGAGGAACTCGATCGAATCCATCGTGCCCATCGGGTTGAGGATGCGGCGGAGAACATAGACCTTCTTGAGCTGATCCTTCGGAATGAGCAGGTCTTCCTTACGGGTGCCGGAACGGGCGACGTCGATCGCCGGGAACACGCGCTTATCGGAGACCTTGCGGTCGAGGATGACTTCCGAGTTACCGGTGCCCTTGAATTCTTCGAAGATGACTTCGTCCATGCGCGAGCCGGTCTCAACCAGCGCGGTGGCGATGATGGTGAGCGAACCGCCTTCTTCGATATTACGCGCGGCGCCGAAGAAGCGCTTGGGCCGCTGGAGGGCGTTGGAATCCACACCGCCGGTGAGGACCTTGCCAGAAGACGGAACGACGGTGTTGTAGGCGCGGCCGAGACGCGTGATCGAATCCAAGAGGATGACCACGTCGCGCTTGTGTTCGACGAGGCGCTTGGCCTTTTCGATCACCATTTCGGAGACCTGGACGTGGCGTGAGGGCGGTTCGTCGAAGGTGGAGGCGATAACCTCGCCCTTCACGGTGCGCTGCATGTCGGTGACTTCTTCCGGGCGCTCGTCGATGAGCAGCACCATCAGATAGCACTCGGGATGATTGGTGGAGATCGCGTGCGCGATGTTCTGGAGGAGGACCGTTTTGCCGGTGCGGGGCGGAGCAACGATAAGGCCGCGCTGGCCTTTCCCAAGCGGGGCGACGATATCGATGACGCGGGCGGAGAAGTCCTTGATGGTGGGATCTTCGATTTCCATCTTGAGCCACTTCGTCGGGTAGAGCGGCGTCAGGTTGTCGAAGTGGATCTTGTGTTTAGTGGCTTCGGGGTCTTCGAAATTGATCTTGTTGACCTTGACGAGGGCGAAGTAGCGTTCGCCTTCCTTTGGGCTGCGGATCTGGCCTTCAACCGTGTCGCCGGTGCGGAGTGCAAAGCGGCGGATCTGGCTGGGCGAGATGTAAATGTCGTCAGGGCCCGGCAGATAATTCGCATCGGGCGAACGCAGGAAGCCGAAACCGTCTTGGAGGACTTCGACGACGCCGATGCCGGTGATTTCGATATCTTTGGCGGCGAGCTGTTTCAGCGTCGCAAACATCAATTCTTGCTTGCGCAGGGTGCTCGCGTTTTCAACGCCGACCTCTTCCGCGAAGCTCAATAGCTCCGTCGGTGTTTTGCGCTTGAGGTCTTCGAGCTTTACTTCACTCATAAATGGCTCCGCATGGGCTGCGGCGATGGAGGGGGTCTTGGGCCGCGCGCCGGGGTCTGGGTGGGGGAGAAAAAGCGCAGTCTTGTGCTGAGCTTGATTGGCCGGTGCGAGCCGCTGACTGGGGCCGACCTGGACCTTTTCGCGGCCGGAGAGACCGCGAAGTCTTTGTTGAGACCCGGCAGTGTTAGCAGAATCGCCAAGAAAACAAAAGCGATTCCTGTGACGGCCCCGGAGAGCGTCAGAAGGGCTTTACGATCACCAAAATCACAATGGCTACCATTAGCAGCGTGGGGACCTCGTTGACGATGCGCCAATGACGGGGGGGCTTTTCATTGGCGTCCTGGCCGAAGCGGCGGACGGAGGCCGAAAAATATCCGTGTACGCCTGATAGCGCGATTGCGAGGGCCAGTTTGGCGTGCAGCCAGCCGCTCGAGAAAAAGCCGGCCTGGTAGGCGAGCCAGAGGCCAAGGACCCAGGAAATGATCATCGCCGGGGTCATGATGATGTGCAGGAGGCGGCGCTCCATCACCTTGAAGGTCTCGGACTGGACGGAGCCCTTTGGCGCATCGCAGTGGTAGATCAACAGGCGCGGCAGGTAGAGGAGGCCCGCCATCCACGAGATGATTGCGATGACGTGGACCGACTTGATCCAAAGATAAGCGGCTTCGCCGAAGAGCCAGATCGTCAGTGCTGTGACCGCGACGGTGATGGCGAGCGCGGTGCCCGCGCGCCCGGCGGCGGACTTCTCCTCGACCGCCGTGGTCATGCAGAAACCTTGTTGAAGGCGCGGACGCGATCGACAAGGCGGGCGACGTTTTCAGGCGGCGTATCTGGCACGATGCCGTGGCCAAGATTGAAGATATGCGGCAGGCCGTGCATCGCTTCCAATGTCTCATCAATGCGGCGATCGAGGGCGTCTCCGCCGGCGACGAGAAGCAGAGGGTCGATGTTTCCTTGGACAGCGATTCCCGCATCCTTGGCAAGGGCGCGCATGTCTCGCAGCGGCATTGCGGTATCGCAGCCAACGCCGCGAACGCCGGTTTCCTTGACGAAACCGAGTGCATTCGAGCCCGCGCCGCGCGGGAAGCCGATGACCGGAACGTTCGGGTGGCGCTTTTTCAGATCGCGCACGAGGCGCGCAGTCGGCGCGGTGACCCAGGCTGCGAATTCGCGATCGGGCAGCGTGCCGGCCCAACTGTCGAAGACCATCACGGTATCGGCGCCGGCTTTGATTTGCTGGTCGAGATAATCAACCGACGTGTCGACGAGGATGTCGATCAACTGCTGGAAACCCTTCGGGTCGCGGTAGGCGAAGCGGCGGGCGGCGGCCTGGTCGGAGGAGCCTTCGCCGCCGACGACGTACGTGGCGACTGTCCAGGGGGCGCCGCAGAAACCGATGAGCGTGGTTTCTTTCGGCAGATCCTGGCGGAGCCGTGAAACGGTTTCGCAGATGAGGCCGAATTTTTCGCCGGTCTTGCCGCGATCGAGGCGGGTCAATTCGGCGGTCGATGTGATCGGCTCGAGCTTGGGACCTTCGCCTTCGAGGAAGGCCACAGATTGGCCGAGCGCGTCGGGGACGACGAGAATGTCGGAGAAGAGGATCGCCGCGTCGAAGCCGTAGCGGCGGATCGGCTGCAGCGTCACTTCGGCAGCCAGAGCCGGGGTGTAGCACAGCTTCAGGAACCCGCCGGCCTCGGTCCGCGTGGCGCGGTATTCGGCGAGGTAGCGGCCCGCCTGGCGCATGAGCCAAATGGGTGGGGTGGGAAGCACCTCACCGCCAAGCACCTTGAGCAGTTTGCGATCGTTTTGGCCTTTGGCCCCCGCACTCGACATTCCGGTCCCTTAAATCCTTAGAGAGAGTCTTTCTAGGTTTCTTCTTTGACTCTTAGACCGAGGGATTGCGGGAATTGAGTGGTCATCCCCAGGTTCTCCAACGGGTCTTCGATGTGCACCGCGTGACTGACACCATGTAGTGGCAGATCGCGCTGACAGTCTACCAGGGTCGGATGCGGCATTGGAAGTCAGTGTGTTGCGGTTAGCGATGCGCCGGCAACTCTCGGGGACAGGCTGGGGAAAGGTGACTAACCGGCGGGGAGGAAAATGCTTCTCCACGGGCAGGGAGGAAAATGGGTCAGGACTATCCCGGCGGGGCCGAATGTGGGTATCTGGCAGGGCAAGTCCACACTTGGATGGGGAGAGGGTCGGCCGCCCGCCCCACGCCGTTGATAACCCGGTCTTTTGTCCACAGATGCCGAACAGCCCGCCCAGTTACTATCATATGCATCTCGTGTCCGATTCGACGGGCGACACGCTGACGGCGATCGCGAAGGCCGCGGCGGCGCAATACGCGACGTTGAAGCCAATCGAGCATATGCATCCGTTGGTGCGGACTCCGCGGCAGTTGAAGCGCGTGCTGCAGGAGATCGAGCAGGCGCCGGGGATCGTGCTCTATACGATCGTCAATCGGGAACTTGTTGCGACGCTAGAAGACCGGTGCCGCGATTTGAATGTGCCGGCGCATGCGGTGCTGCAACCGATCATGCAGGTGTTCGAATCGTATTTGGGCGCGCCGCAGACGCCAACGGTGGCGGGGCAGCATGTGCTGGATGCCAGCTACTTCAAGCGAATCGATGCGTTGAATTTCACCATGCAGCACGACGACGGGCGGCTGCCGGAAGACCTCAACAAGGCGGATATCATTCTACTGGGAATTTCTCGGACGTCGAAAACGCCGACGAGCATCTATCTCGCGCAGCGCGGATATAAGACGACAAACCTGCCGTTGGTGCCGGAGATTCCCTTGCCGCCCGCGCTGACGGAGCCGCATTCCGCTTTTGTCGTGTGTCTGGTGGCGAGCGTCGATCGCATCACGGAGGTGCGGCGTAACCGGGCGCTGTTGATGTCGGACCGCGATATCAACGCCTATGCGGATCGCACACAGATTACGGAGGAAATCGCGTATTCGCGGCGCATTTGCGCGGACAACGGTTGGCCGGTGATCGATGTGACGCGCAAGTCCGTCGAGGAGACGGCGGCGACGGTGATTCAATTGATGAACGACCGGCGATCCGATTCGCGCTTGGCCGAGAATTCGCCATGAGCGGGCGGCTGCTCATTCTGGCGTCGGGATCAGCGGCGCGGCGGCAAATGCTTTCGAATGCCGGGCTGGTGTTCGATGTGGTGCCGGCGGATATCGATGAAGACGGCGTGCGCGATGTGATGATGGCGGTCGCGCCGCATCCGCAGATTGCGGTGGTGCTTTCGGAGACGAAAGCGCTGTCGGTGGCGGCCGCGCATCCGGGTGCGATTGTGATTGGATCGGATCAGATCTTGAGCACGGGTGATCAGATTCTTTCAAAGCCGGGTTCGCGGGAGGGCGCGCGGGAGACGCTGAGGAGGCTTAGTGGGCGGACGCATTGGCTGCATTCGGCGGTGGCGATTGCGGTGGGCGATGATCTTAGATGGCGGACGGTGGAGAGTGCGGCGCTGACGATGCGCGACCTCTCGGACGCGGATATCGAGCGTTATCTGGATGCGGCGGGTCCGGGCATTTTTGGCTGTGTCGGTGCGTATCAGATCGAAGGAGCCGGTGTGCAGCTGTTCGAGCGCGTTGCGGGCGATCACTTCACGATCATGGGGATGCCGTTGCTGCCGCTGTTGGGTCAGTTGCGGCGGATGGATGAGGTGGCGGCATGACGCGCGCGTGCGTTATCGGCTGGCCGATTGAACATTCGCGGTCGCCTATTATTCACGGATATTGGCTGCGGACGTATGGGATCGACGGCAGCTATACGCGCGAGCCCGTGCGGCCGGAGGAGTTACAGACGTTTCTGGCGTCGCTCGGTGAGCGGGGGTTTGCAGGGTGCAACGTGACCGTGCCGCACAAGGAGGCGGCACTGGCGTTGGCGGATGTGCCGGATGCGGCGGCTGTGGCGATCGGGGCGGCGAATACGCTGTGGTTGCAGGATGGGCGGCTGTGCGCGTCGAATACGGATGCGTATGGCTTCATGACGTATCTGGGGTTGAAAGCGCCGGAGTGGACGAGCCGCGATGCCCCGGTTTTGATTTTGGGCGCGGGGGGTGCGGCGCGGGCGATCATGCATGGGTTTTTGCAGGCTGATGTGGCGCGCGTGCGGGTGTGCAACCGGTCGCGAGAGCGGAGCGAGGATCTGGTCCGGCATTTTGGATCGCGCGTGGAGGCGTGGGACTGGGACGCGCGCAACGATGCAGCACGCGAGGCTGGCGTGATCGTTAATACGACGACGCTCGGCATGAAGGGCGCGGGTGATCCGGGGATCGATTTTGCCGGAGTTCATGCCGATACGGTTGTGAGCGATATTGTTTATGTGCCGCTGGAAACGGCGTTTCTGGCCGCGGCGCGAGGGCGCGGACTGCGTACGGTCGACGGGCTTGGCATGTTGTTGCATCAGGCGGTGCCGGGGTTTGAGAAATGGTTCGGCGTCCGGCCCGAGGTGAGCGATGCGCTTTATGATCTGGTGCGCGCGGATATCGAGAGGCCGGTGTGATGCTGGTCATGGGTCTCACCGGATCGATCGCGATGGGGAAGACGACGGCTGCAGCGCATTTGCGGTCGCGCGGTGTGCCGGTGTTCGATGCGGATGCGTGTGTGCATGAGATTTATCGGGCGGAAGCGGTGCCGTTGATCGAGGCGGCGTTTCCGGGAACGACGGATGCTGGGGGCGTCAATCGCGGGCTCTTGTCGGCGGCGTTACAGCGGGATCCGGCCGGGTTCAAGCGGTTAGAGGCCATCGTGCATCCGCTGGTACGGGAGCGGGAGGTTGCGTTTCTGCGCGACGCTGCGGCGTCGGGTGCCGCAGTCGCCGTGCTCGATGTGCCGTTGCTCTATGAGACGGGGCTCGATGCGGCGCTTGATGCGGTGATCGTGGTGAGCGCATGTGCCGAGGCGCAGCGGGAGCGGGCGTTGATGCGGCCTGGGATGACGGCGGAAAAGCTCGATCAGCTGCTGGCGCGGCAGATGCCGGATGAAGAAAAGCGGCGGCGGGCACATTTCGTTGTGGATACGAACGGGCCGCCGGGGGTCTCGCTGCATCAGCTCGATGCTATTCTCGGCATGCTGGGTGGACGGCGCGCGCAGGCCTATGCGCGACATTGGTCGGTTTAAGACGAGATGGTGTTTTTGTGGCCGGGGGGCCTTTCAATATGCTGCGCGAAATCGTGCTCGATACGGAAACCACGGGACTAGATCCGACGAAGGGCGACCGGCTGATTGAAATCGGCTGCATCGAACTGTTCAATCGAATTCCCACGGGGCGCGAGTATCACTGCTTTATCAATCCCGATCGCGATGTGCCGGCGGAGGCGCAGGCGGTGCATGGAATTTCGACGGAGTTTTTGAAGGATAAGGCGCGCTTTCACCAGGTGGCTGATGCGTTCTTGGAGTTCATCGGCGGGGACGTGCTTGTCATTCATAACGCGTCGTTCGATATCGGGTTCTTGAATGCAGAGCTGGCGCGACTGAACAAGCCAGCGATCGCAATGAGCCGCGTGGTCGACACGCTGGCGCTGGCGCGGCGCAAGCATCCGGCGGGGCCGAACAACCTCGATGCGCTGTGCAAACGGTATGGCGTGGATAATTCCAAGCGCACTAAGCACGGCGCGCTGATGGACTCGGTATTGCTGGCCGATGTTTATGTCGAGTTGCTGGGCGAGCGGCAGGCGACGCTGGGATTGGCGCAGTCGGCTGCGAAAGAAAGCGCGGCGCGGCGGGCGGGGGCGGCACAACGCAAGGCGGCGCAGCGGCCGGCGCCGCTGCCATCGCGTTTGACGGCGGAGATGGAAGCGGCGCACCGGGCGTTCGTGGAGACGCTGGGCGCGAATGCGCTGTGGCGGCGGTTTTATCCGCAGCCACCTGCCGAGACCGATAAGGCGTCGTAAGGCGCGTTACTGCTTTTCGGCGGTTTTGGCCATTTCCTGCTGGCGACGCATATAGAGCGCGCCGAAGTCCACCGGATCGAGCCAGAGCGGCGGGTAGCCGCCTTCGCGCGTGACATCGGCGACGATGCGGCGGAGGAAGGGGAACAGCAGCGTCGGGCAGTTGACGAGCAGGAACGGTTCCATCGCCTGGGGCGGGACGTTCTGCAGGCGGAAGGCGCCGCCGTAGTTGAGTTCGAGCACGTAGATGGTGCCGCCCGAGTGGGAGGCGGTGGCTGTGAAGGTGATGGCGCTTTCGAAAACGTCGGGCCCGAGGCGCTGCGCTTCGACGTTCACTTCGAGCGCGACCGCGGGACTTTCACCCTCTTTGATCTGGATTTTGCCCACGTTCGGATTTTCGAAGGACAGATCCTTGATGTGCTGGCCGAGCACTTGGATCTGCATTCCAGCGGGTTGGTTTTCGGTCGCGGCGGCGCCGCCGTTGGTCTCGTCTGCCATGGGACTTTCGCTGATGTGAGCGCTGATTTGGGGTCGATGAACGCGGGAGCGCTAACACGCGGCGGGGCGGAGGGCAATCAGGGGCGGTTTTCCTTGTCGTCATCTAACCGCTCCCATTCGCCTTCGATGACCGGTGGTTCATCTTGCTTGGGCGGCTGTCTGCGGCGCCAGCGCATATTGGTGCGCCGGACCTCGAACGTCGATGAGCCGTCCAGGCGGGCGGCGAGCGCACGGCGGACGAGGACCCGGACGGGCGGTAGCAGCAGGAGAAGGCCAAGCGCGTCGCCGATGAGGCCGGGCGACATGAGGAAGGCGCCAGCGGCGAAGACGAGGCCACCGTCAGCCAGCGGGGCGATGGGCGCGCGGCCGGCATTCAAGTCTTCGGAGAGTTTTTCGGCGACCTTGAAACCCTGGCGGCGGAGGACAGCGGCGCCGAGCAGACCGGTGCCAATAATCACGCCGAGGACGGGCCAGAAGCCCCAGGACTGGCCGGCGCGGATCAGCAGCGCCAGCTCAAGCAGCGGGTATGCGACGAAAATGAGCAGAAGTGCGAGGCGCATACATCAGTCCTGGCGTGTGTTTTGAGGGGGCTGCGGGCCGCGACATGCCGGCGTGGTCAAGTCGATCAGCAGACCCCGTAACCGGCGGGTTGGCGGTCGCGACACGGTTGGCATCTATGCCATTGTGCCCTAAGGTCAAACCCAACACCAACCGCAAACCGAAACGGGCCTTAGAACAGGTCCAATTGCCCGGGGCAGCCATAATGAGCTGTGATTTCCCGGGCCCACCACCTACATGACAAGGGTCCCGCTCATTTGGGTCCCTGCAAAATGGGCCCCTGCCCGAACTCTTATCCGGAAAGATGCCGATGGAAGGCCAAATCGACCTCTTTACCCTCTTGGCGATGATCGTCGCCGTGATTGCGGTTCTGAAGCTGAGAAGCGTGCTGGGTCAGCGCAGCGATGAAGATGACGCGCGGATCGAACGCAAGGCGCGGGAGGAAGTTCGCAATCCTGCGACGGCGGGCGCCGGGTCGGACAAGGTCGTGAGCCTGCCGCGGCGGGACCGCGAGGAGCCGGCGGTCCTCGGGGCGCCTGTCGATACGGAGGAGGCTGACAACCGCGTTCGCGAATTCGCCAAGGGTGACGAGACGGTGGCGGACGGCCTGTTCGCGATCCGGAAGCTCGATCCGGAATTCGATCCGGGCGCGTTCATTGCAGGCGCAAAGCAAGCCTATGAGATTATCGTGACCTCGTTTGGCGAGGGCAACAAAAAGGCGTTGCGCGACCTGCTCTCGAAGGACGTGCTGGAAGGTTTCACGGCGGCCATCAACGAGCGGGAAGCGCGCGGCGAGCGGATCGAACAGAATTTCGTCGGCATCAACAAGGCCGATATTCTGGAAGCGGAACTCAAGAACGGCGTGGCCAACATCACGATGCGCTTCGTGAGCCAGTTGATCACGGCGACGCGCGACAAGGCAGGCACCATTGTGGCCGGCGATCCGACGAAGATTTCGGACGTGACGGATATCTGGACCTTCAGCCGCGATATTTCGACGGCGCGGGCGCGGTCCAATCCGAATTGGCGCCTCATCGCCACGCAAGACGCGCACTAAAGCCGAGGGCGGGGCGCGTGGGGCCATGGCGAGCACGGATGTCTCACGCGCGCCGGTGACGTATGCGGACTTACCGCATTGGCGCGAGGACGATCACGCGGCGGCGTTCGCCGCGTTTCTCATTTCTGCGCGGCGCTTGTTGGAGCGGGCGCGGGAGGGCGCAAAGCCGGAGAGCCCGGAGGCGCTCTTGCGGGTGGCGCGGATCGCGGTGGACGGTTGCGCGCATATTGAATCAGCCAATGATGCGCGGGCGTTTTTTGAAGCGCAGTTCGTGCCCCACCGGGTGGTGCATGGCGAGCCGTACGGTCTGCTAACCGGATATTATGAGCCGGTGATCCCGGGGTCGCGGACGCGGACGGAGCGGTTCACGGTGCCGGTGCTGCGTCGGCCGGCCGATCTTGTGAATGTCGTGTCCGAGAGTGAGCGCGGGGCGAAGGCCGAAGCGTTCACCCATTTGCGCAAAACGGCGACTGGCATGGAGCCTTATGCCACGCGCGCAGAGATCGAAGAGGGCGCGCTGGCAGGTCTGGGGCTCGAGTTCGTGTGGCTCGAGGATCCGGTGGATGCGTTTTTTCTGCATGTGCAGGGATCGGGGATGATCGCGTTTGCCGACGGGACGAGCGCGCGGATCACGTATGATGGCAAGAACGGGCATCCTTACACGTCGGTTGGGCGGTATTTGATCGATGCCGGGTTGTTTCCGGCGGAGCAGATGTCGCTCGATGCTCTGAAGGAGTGGCTGAAGGCGGACGCTCAGCGCGGGATCGCGGCGATGCGGCAGAATCGGTCGTATGTGTTTTTCCGCGAGTTGACGGGGGAGGCGGCGGGATCGGCGCTCGGCGCGATGGAGATCCCGCTGTCGGATCATCGGAGCCTCGCGGTGGACACACGGTATCACGCGCTCGGAACGCCGGTTTATGTGGTGTCGCCGACGTTGACGCATGCGGGCCGTGATGATGGGTTTTTTCGGCTGATGGTTGCGCAGGATGTGGGTTCGGCCATTCGCGGGCCGGAGCGGGGCGACATTTATTTCGGGACGGGCGATGAAGCGGGCGCCAAGGCCGGGTGCACGAAGCATCCGGGGAATTTCTTCGTGTTGGTTCCGGATGACGTGCCGTGAGCAAGAAGCCGGGCCGCGGGGGCGGGAAGAAGACGCTTCTTACCGATGAGGATCACGAGGTGTGGGCGCACACGGCGCAATCGTTGTCGCCGTTGAAGAACCCGAAGGGGTATGTGCTCGACGCCTATGACGGCGAAGAGGACTTCGCGCAACTGTTTGCGCCGAAGACCAAGGCGGGGCATCACGGGAAAAAGGATCACGCGCCGGCAGCCGCGCCGAAGCCCGCCGCGAAGAAAGCCACGCCGGAGCTCAATGCGTTCGATCGTCGGAACGTGAAGAAGCTGAAGCGCGGGAAGATCGAGATCGAGGCGCGGATCGATCTGCACGGCATGCGGCAGGCGGAGGCGCACGACGCGCTGATCCGGTTCATTCACGGCTCGGCGGCGATGGGGCGGCGGTGGGTGCTCGTGATCACGGGCAAGGGCCTGCCGTCACGCGCGCGGGATGAGGATACCGAGCGGCCGTTCGGCGAAATCCCGCGCGGGGTGTTGAAGCGCAGCGTGCCGATGTGGCTCTCGGAGCCAGACGTGCGCGGGCTGATCGTGAGCTTCACGGAAGCGGCCGTGGAGCACGGCGGCTCGGGGGCGCTTTATGTGCATTTGAGGCGGGGGTAGTGGGGTGGGATGAGTTGCGCAGCGAATCTCTGGCGGGTCAGGAACAAAACAGGAACCTGTGGCTTGTCCACGATAATATGTTGACAAGCCACGCTTGACGGCAAGTCTGTCGTCTGCCACAAGCTCTGACCAAGGAGACGGTGGCGGATGGCACGCGATTTTATTGATAGCCTCGAAAAAGAGGTCGCTGCTCTTGAAGCAGAACTTGAGCAAAGTGCGCCGTTTCGGCGTTTGCTGCGCGCCCGCGAACTTTTGGCAGAATACCGTTCTGAAAGGGTGAGCGAGGAACGGGGACCAAGAAGCGATCAGGCGCCGGAAGTCGCAAAATCGTCCGCTGTGAGACGGCAGCGAAAGGAAACTACCCAAGCCATACTGGATGCCGTTGCTGAGATTCTCAGCGACAGCAGTTCACCAGTGAGAACGGCAAACATCCTCACAATGCTGAGAGAAAAGGGATTCGAAATTCCTGGTGGAAAGGCCCTCAACAACCTCTCTGCCATCATCTCTTATTCAAAAATGTTCGAGTCGCACGGGCGATTGGGGTGGACCCTTATCCGTGATCCCTCGACCAACCTAAACGCAGAAGCCGCAGACAGTCCTGGCCCATCCCGGCAGACGTCCACGGCTTCTGTAGATGGCCGCCTCACCAGCGGCGCGAGCGGCGTGCCCGTGGAGCCGGTGCAGGGGGGTGGTGCATGATATAGACGTGACTTACCCAGTGGGCCGGGCTTGCTGCTCTGGTGAAGCGGCAAGCCCACGCCCTTATTTCAAAAGTCGCTGCAGCGGTCAAGGAATAGCCGATGTGCCAGAGACACTCGTTGTGAATTGGCTCTAAAATTGTGATGCCAGCGCGCGCTGGCTGCCCATGCGGCAATCAACTCACTTACACTGTTTGCCCAGCTCTGTGAGGGCTTGGGTTAGGCCGCTCAGCGTGTAGGTGTCGGTGGTTTCGGTGCCGCGGGCGGACGTGGCGGTGACGTCGGCTTTGGAGCCTTTTTTCAGCGCTTCGACGAGTTTGAGTTCCTGGGTCGCGTCGGCGACGAAGGCGCGCTCGTCTTTGGGAAAGAGGCTGAAGGTATCCGTGCCGATGGTGACGGTGACCGTCGAGTCTGCTTTCACCGGATAGCCGAGTTTGACGCTGACTTCGGAGCGGATGCCGTCCTTGGGCCAGGCGGAAACGTAGAGCAGTGACGGGCCGCGATTGGCGGTGGCCGGTTTTTTCTCCGACGGGGTTGCGGCGACAAAGCAGAGCTTCGATCCGGCGTCTTCGTTTTCATAAAGGCTCCACGCGCCGAAGGTGCCTTCGACGGTGGTTGCCTGCGCGTTGGCTGCGAGCGGGGCCAGGGCTGCCAGCGCGAGGGTGGTGAAAGAGCGAAGGTTGGTTCGGCGCATGATCTCGATTCCAAAAGTGAAGTGTTGAGACTATCGCAGAAATGCCGTCCGCAGGTTCAGCTCTTGCGGCTTTTCCCCAGCGGTGCGTGGCTGACGGGGGCCAGTGGCGCTGCGGGGCCGCCTTCGTGGATGGGACGGTCGGCGAAACGGGCAAGCGACTTGACGCGGTCGTACATGACGATGGCGCCCGCCATGGCGACGTTCACGCAGAAGGATGTCGGGATCTTGACGACGTAGTCGCAGCGCTCAAGCAGCGCGTCGGAGAGGGAGCCGCGTTCGGGGCCAAGCACGTATGCGGCCTGCTGCGGATGGCGGAAGCTTGGCAGATCGATGGCGCCTTCGACGAGTTCGATGCCGACGAGTTTGACGCCCTTTGGAAAAGCCATCTCGTCGAGGCCGTGCCAGTTGTAATGCGGCATGTGGATCTGGCTGCGGGACGTGTCGGCGTAGGCCTCGTGCGCGGAATACCGGGCGCCGATGGTGAAGGTGAAGCTGGCGCCGAAGGCGTGGGCGGAGCGCATGAGGTTGCCGAGGTTGAGCGACTTCGACATGCGTTCGGCGCCGATGGCGAAGTATCCGCGCGCCCGGGGCGGCCAGGACGGCGGCGGGGGCGGATATGTCGAGGGGGGCGATTGGTCTTGGGGCATCAGAGAGCCTTCGTGGCTGTTTTGTCTTGGCACTCGGATTTCACCTAGCGAATGCGGGCCTCTTGCGCCCGGTGGCGAAACGTTCCACCTGATCCTAACTATGGCGGTTGCTGCTTAAGCCGCCTTGCGGTCTGGCCGCGCGTTCCGCACGGCAATCATTATTGGGTTTCCTGGAGAATTCATATGCGGGCGGTTCTGTGCAAGCGGCTGGATGGGCCTGACGCGCTCGTGATTGAGGATGTGCCGGCGGTGGAGCCGGGGCCGGGGGAGATCGCGGTGACCGTGCGCGTCGTGGCGCTCAATCATTTCGATACGCTCATCACGCGCGGGAAATATCAGACGAAGCCGGAGTTGCCGTTTTCGCCGGGTGGGGAGATCGCGGGAGTCGTGGCGCGCGTGGGCGATGGCGTGACGCGGTTTCAGCCGGGTGATCGCGTGGCGGCGTACATCGGATACGGCGGGGCGCGGGATGAGGTGATCGTGGCGGCGGACGCGGCGTTTGCGATACCTGCGGGCGTTCCGGACGAGGTCGCGGCGGGTATGCCGATTACGTACGGGACGGCGATCCACGGGCTCAAAGATCGCGCCAATGTGCAGCCGAACGGCTGGGTGGCGGTGACCGGGGCTGCGGGCGGCGCGGGGTTGGCAGCGATTGAGATCGCGAAGGTGCTGGGTGCGCGGGTGATCGCGGTGGCATCGTCGGACGACAAACTCGCGATCTGCCGGGCGCATGGCGCGGATGCGGTGGTCAATTCCAGTTCGGAGGATGTGAAGACGGCGCTGCGCGAGCGGACCGGCGGGGCGGGGGTCGATGTTGTTTATGAGTGTGTTGGGGGCGATGTGGCCGAGCCGGCGCTCAGGGCGCTGAAGTGGAACGGGCGGTTTCTGGTGGTCGGGTTCGCGTCGGGGGAGATCCCGAAGCTGCCGCTCAATCTCTTGCTCGTGAAGGGCGTGTCGGCGATCGGGGTGTTCTGGGGGGAGAGCGTCTCGCGCGATCCGGCGGGGCACCGGGAGAATATGGAGTTCGTGCTGAGGGCCGTGGCGGATGGGCGGCTCGCGCCACGCGTGCATGGGAGTTTTCCGTTGGAGCGGATCGTCGATGCAATTGGCGTGCTGGAGCGGCGGGAGGCGACGGGGAAGGTCGTCGTACGCGTCTCAGACTAGGGATCGTTCCGGATTGGGACGGGCGTTGACGGCCTCTTCACCGTAAAGCGTTGGAATATATCGCTTTTTCTGTATTCTGTTCAGCTAAAATTACCCATCGCAGCGGATGATCCCGGCAGCAGTGCATGCGGGGGAGGGGTCGGTCCGTGGACATCATCTTACACACGATGAACACGCTGTGGTGGCGGGTGGTGATGAGCTTCCTGGCCGGCAGTTTCCTGTGTCCGCCGGCGAAGGCGCAGGGATTTTTCGAGTCGTTGTTCGGGGTGGGGCCGGCGGCGAAGCCGAAGGTCGAGCGGGCGGCACCGCGGCCGGGCGTGCGGATGGGATTAAAGCCGCAGTCGTTCTCGGATTGGAAGGCGGAGCGGTTTCAGAGTGCGCCGGTTGATGGCGACGGATACCGGCGCGATCCGAGCTATGGCGGCAGCTATAAGACCGTGTGCGTTCGGACCTGCGATGGATTTTATTGGCCGGTGAGCCGGTCCGTGACGAGCGACCGGTTCGAGACGGATGCGAAGCGGTGCGACGCGTCGTGTGTGGGCGAAGCCAAGCTCTATTATCAGCACAAGAACAGCGACAATCCCAAGTCGATGGTGGGGCTGGACGGGACGCCATACACCGCGCTGAAGACGGCGTTTCTTTATCGGAAGACACTGATCAATGGCTGCGGGTGTAAGCCGGCGCCGTGGTCAATCGCGGAGCGGTACCGGCATCACGACTATAAGGTCGCGGACGACGCGAAGAAGCTGCAGATCGCCATGGCGCGGGAGCGGGAGAAGGCGGAAGCGCTGCGCAAAGATAAGATTGCGCAGATCATTGCCGCGACGCGCGAGGCGGTGATGATGGACGAGGCTGAAGAGGCGACGTTCGGCGAGGCGGTTGCGGTGTCCGTGGTGGCCGTGGAAGCGAACGATGTCGTTGCGATCGACGGCGGCGAGACGTTGGTCGCGGCCGAGGTGGATACGAACCCGGATGTGAGTGTCACGGGCTACATTCATTTGCACGTGCTGCCAGATGCGGCGGTAGATGCCGAAATCGAGAACTCCGAGGCGGCTATGCTGACGGACAGCGAACGCGATGCGGTTGATACCGAAACTGACGTGGCACAGTTGGAAGCGGCATTCGCCGAGATTGCCGGAGAGCCCGGTGTGACGGTTGAAAAGAGCCCGCGCAAGGGGCGGGGCCGGAGTGTAGCACGCAAGGCCGCGAAGCCCGTGCAGACGGTGTCCGTCTTCGGCGGGTCTGCATCGACCTATACATGGCCGGGCGATGGGCCGGTGAGGCCCTAGTCGTCGTCGATGTCTGCAAACACGGGGCGCGCGCCGCGAAGGGGGAAGGCTTCCTCGATGGCGTAGGGGCCGCCGCCGGTCTTCGGTTTGGACGAAAACAGCACGAATTCTTCGATGACGAAACGGCGCGAGCGCAGGAGCGCGTGTGCCTGGAGAAAGCGCGTCAGGTCGGGGATGGAGACGTTGCGCAGGCGGGCGAGCGTGATGTGCGGTTTGAAGGGGCGGGTCTCAGGGGCAAGGCCGGCGGAGCGGGCGGCGCGTTCATGGGCGCGGGCGAGGGCTTCTAGCTGGGGTGAGGCGCTCAAGCCAGCGTAGAGGATCTTGGGATCGTTGCCGCCAATGACGTGGACGCCTTCGAGGGCCAGATCAAAGACGTCGATATCGATGCGGGCGAGTTCTTCGGCAAATTCATGAGCAAGGCGGTTGTCGATGTCGCCGGCGAAGCGGAGCGTGATGTGGAGGTTGTCCTCTTCGATCCAGGATGCGCCGGGGAGCGGGACTTCCAAACTCGAGAGTTGGTCCTTGATGTCGTCGGGCAGTTCAAGACCGCTGAAGAGCCGCGGCATGGGTCGCCTCCCTTATCGGTGCGTGGAGACGGTGTCAGGACTTCGATTGCACGCTGGCGCGCTTCGTTTCGACCTGGCGCAGGAGATCTTCTACTTGCGGCATGATGCCTTGGACGATTTTTGCGACGCCCTTGCCATTGGGGTGGAGGCCATCGTCGAGGTTCAAGGATTTGTCGAGCGCGACGCCTTCGAGGAAGAACGGATATAAGGGAAGCCCGTGCTTGTCGGCGAGGTCCTGGTACATGCCGTCGAATTCGCGGGCGTAGTCGGCGCCCCAGTTCGTGGGGGCGAGCATGCCGGTGAGCAGCACGGCAATGTTGCGTTCCTTTAGTTTGGTGATGATCGTGTCGAGGTTGGCTTTGGCGTCGGCCGGGGATTGGCCGCGCAGTGCGTCATTCGCGCCCAATTCGAGGATGACCGCTTCGGTGCCTTCGGGGATGGCCCAATCAAAGCGTTCCAACCCGGCGGCGGTGGTGTCGCCGGACACGCCAGCGTTGGTGACGTCGACTGCGTAGCCCTTGGCGGCGAGAGCTTTGGAAAGCTGGGCGGGGAAGGATTCGTCCGGTTTCAGCATGTAGCCAGCGGTGAGGCTGTCACCGAATGCGACGAGTTTCACGGGCGTCTTGGCCTCCGCCGGGGTTAGAGTGAGGAGGATCGCCGCATTGAACAGCACGGTCAGCAGCCCCAAGTGAAGGGGGCGGCGCCACTGCCGAAGGGTTTGAGCGCTTATCATTTTTCCGCCTTACGTGTCGTCCATAGGCTCTCAGTCACGTATAGTTCTCGCAGGCGCAAAACAAGACGCCTCTCCTTACAACGCCGTCACATAAGGACCGCGCGTGACCACTTCCATCATTTCTCTGAAAGACGTGCATTTGTCGCTCGATAGCCGCGCGGGGCCGGTGTCCATTTTGAATGGCGTCGGACTCGAGGTTGAGGCGGGGCAGTCGGTGGCGATCGTTGGGCCATCAGGTTCGGGGAAGACGTCGCTTTTGATGATCCTGGCGGGATTGGAGCGGGCAACCTCGGGCGAGGTCCGCGTGGCGGGGCATAATTTCCAGGCCCTGGGCGAAGATCAGCTGGCGCGGGTGCGCGGCGAGGCGATCGGGATCGTGTTCCAGTCGTTCCATCTCGTGCCGACGATGACGGCTCTGGAGAACGTGGCGCTGCCGCTGGAGTTTTCGGGACGGGCGAATGCGGAGACGATAGCGCGGACGCGTCTCGACGAGGTCGGGCTGGCGCACCGTCTGGATCATTATCCGGCGCAGCTGTCGGGTGGCGAGCAGCAGCGCGTGGCGTTGGCGCGGGCCTTGTCGATCGAGCCGAAACTGCTGCTGGCGGACGAGCCGACGGGGAACCTCGACGGGCGCACCGGCCGAGGTGTCGTGGATTTGTTATTCGGGATGAAGAAGACGCGCGAGGCAACGCTGGTGCTGGTGACGCATGACGAGCGGCTGGCGGCGGAATGCGATCGCGTGATCCGGATGGCGGACGGGCGGATCATCGACGACAAGCGGGCGAAGGCGGCATGACCATCGCTGCGACAGAGCCAGGGGATGCGGGTGCGTCGGCTTCGCTGCCGCTGGTGCTGCGGCTGGCGGCGCGCGAGTTGCGCTCCGGCTTGTCTGGATTTTATGTGTTCATCGCCTGCGTGGCACTCGGCGTGATGGTGATCACGGGCGTGGGTGCGCTGTCGGATGCGCTGAAATCGGGTTTCGAGAAGCAAGGCGCGTTGCTGCTCGGCGGTGACGTGACCGTGTCACGGCCCCATACGCGGGCGACGGACGACGAGCGGCGGTGGATCGAGACCTTCGGGCGCGTCAGTGAGACGGCGACCATGCGCACCATGGGTCGCCGGATCGATGGTGAGGATCAGACGCTGATCGAGTTGAAGGCAGTGGATACGGCCTATCCGCTGGTCGGTGCCGTGACGCTGGAGAGCGGTGAAGCGCTCGATGAGGCGCTGACGCGCGGAGTGGTGGCCGATCCCATGTTGCTGGAACGGTTGAAACTCACACCGAAGGACCAAATCCGCATAGGCGAGTCGGAGTTCGATATTGCGGCGGTTTTGAAGTCGGAGCCGGATGGTTTGGCGGATCGCGTGGCGTATGGACCGCGGGTGCTGCTGACGCATGATCAGATGGCCAAGACCGGTCTGGTGCAGCCGGGCGCGCTTATTCGATGGAAGTATGCGGCAGCATTTGCCGAGAGCGCCGAGCCGATCGAACCGCGTTTATTGTCATTCCGCGAGCGTGTTAAAAAGGAATTGCCGGAGTCGGGGTTCTCCGTGACAGACCGGCGCGATCCGTCTCCCCAGGTGACGAAGACGCTGGAGCGGTTGCGGCAGTTCCTGACGTTGCTCGGGCTGACGGCACTGGTGACGGGCGGTGTCGGCGTGGCGAACGCGGTGGCGACGTTCATCGACCGTCGGCGCAAGGTGATAGCGACGATGAAGAGCGTCGGCGCGACGGGACGAACCGTGTTTGCGGTGTTTCTGGTGCAGGTGCTCGCAATGGCGCTGATCGGCGTCGCGGTGGGATTGGGGCTTGGGCTTTTTATTCCGCCGATCTTGACGCATCTCTTGGCAGGATATCTGCCTGTTGCGCCGGAGTTCGCGCTGTCGGTGCAGAGCGTGGGTCTGGCGGTGGCGTATGGACTGCTGGTTGCGCTGCTGTTTGCACTGTGGCCGCTGGGGCGGGCGGAGCAGGTGCGGGCGAGCGTGCTGTTTCGGGATGAGGTCGATCCGAGCCGGGTGTGGCCGGCGGCGCGGGTGCTGGCATTGATCGCGGTGTGCGCGGCGGCGCTGGTGGCGATTGCCGTTTTGTCATCGGAATCGCGCGTGATCGCTGGGTCGTTTGTGGGCGGGCTGGCAGTTGTGCTGGTGCTGTTCTGGGGTCTTGGCGGGCTGGTAACGTGGGCGGCGCGGAGGATGAAGCGTCCGCGGCGGCCGGAATTGGCGCTGGCGATTGCGAACATTGGTGCGCCGGGCGGGTTGACGCGGTCGGTGGTGCTGTCGCTGGGCGCGGGGTTGTCGCTGTTGGTGGCGGTGGCGCTGACGGATGCGTCGATCGTGAATGAGCTGGAGAGCCGCTTGCCGGAGAGTTCCCCGGCCTATTTCGTTATCGACATTACGAAGAAGGATCAGCAGGCGTTTCGCGAAACTGTTCTGCGCGAGGCGCCGGGCGCGCAGATCGAAGATGCGCCGATGTTGCGCGGGCGCATGGTGGCGCTGAAGGGCGTGCCGGTGGAGGAGATCAAGGCGCCGCCGGAGGCCCAGTGGGTTTTGACGGGCGACCGGGGCCTCACCTATTCTGACCGCGTGCCGGCGGGATCGAATGTGGTGGAGGGCGATTGGTGGAAGCCCGGATATAGCGGCGAGCCGCTGGTGTCGTTCGAGTCTGAATTGGCGCGCAATCTCGATCTGAAGGTCGGGGATGTGATCACGGTCAATGTGCTCGGGCGCAATCTGACGGCGAAGATCGCCAACCTGCGCGAGGTGAAGTGGGAGAGCCTGGCGCTCAACTTCGTGATGGTGTTTTCCCCCAATACGCTGGCGGGGGCGCCGCACAATCTGCTGGCGACGATCTCGCTCCCTGATAGCTTCGGGACCACGGAGGAGGTGCGGTTGGCGCGGGCGCTCGGCAAGGCGTTTCCGGCGGTGACGGCGATCCGCGTGAAGGAGGCGATTGAGGCCTTCAACACGGTGTTTGAAAAAGTGATGGCGGCGGTGCGGGTGGCCGGTAGCGTGACGCTGCTCGCGGGGGCCTTGGTGCTCGCGGGAGCGATGGCGACGGCGCAGCGGCGGCGCATTC
Organism: Hyphomicrobium sp.; assembly: GCA_002928735.1. Taxonomy (GTDB): domain Bacteria; phylum Pseudomonadota; class Alphaproteobacteria; order Rhizobiales; family Hyphomicrobiaceae; genus JAGVSR01. The sequence continues at coordinate 74,040 of PERL01000005.1, forward strand.
TGGAGGCGGTGATCCTGCGGGCGCTCGGGGCGACGCGGGCGCGAATCCTGACGGCGCATGTGGCGGAGTATCTGATGCTGGCGACGGTTGCGGCTTTGGCGGCGACCGTGCTCGGCTCGATCGTGGCGTATCTGGTGATCACCCAGTTGATGGATCTGCCGTTCGCCTTTTCGGGTTCGGCGGTGGTTGGAGCGCTGGCGACCGCGGCGATCCTGGTGCTGGTATTCGGGGCGGTGGGGACGTGGCGGGTGCTCAGCGCGCGGCCGGTGCCGTACCTGCGGACCCAATAAAGGGCCAAATTCCTGGGCGATAAGTATTTTTCCGGACCCGGTTTTGTGCGGAATTGTGCGGACGGGGGCCTCGGTGGTCTTGAATTGGACTGATGATTCTACAATATCCGACACGCGGCCCGAGAGGGGGCCGCGTCACAGGTTTCAAAGGGTTTGCCAGATGGCACAGCTTGAAGAGAGATACGCGCGGCCGGGTACGGTTGTCCGCCCGGGCGCCGCGGTTGATGCAGGTCTGCGCGCTTACATGCTGCGCATCTATAACTACATGACCGCGGGCGTGGCGCTGACAGGCGTTATCGCCTATTTCACGGCGCAGTTGGCGACGACCAATCCGGCCGTCGCGCAGGCGCTTTATCAGTCGCCGCTGAAGTGGGTGATCATGTTCGCGCCGCTCGCGTTCGTGTTCTACCTGTCGTTCCGGGTTTACAAGATGAGCCCGGCGGCGGCGCAGATCGCGTTCTGGGCGTTCGCGGCCGTGATGGGCGTGTCGCTGTCGGCGATCTTCCTGGTGTTCACGGGCGCTTCGATCGCGCAGGTGTTCTTCGTGACGTCGGCGGCCTTCGCGGCGCTTAGCGTCTATGGCTACACGACGCAGAAGGACCTGACCGGCTGGGGTTCGTTCCTGATCATGGGTGTGGTTGGCATCATCCTCGCCGCGATCTTGAACATCTTCCTGCAGTCGAGCGGTCTGGCATTCGCCATCAGCTCGCTCGGCGTGCTGATCTTCGCGGGCCTCACGGCCTATGACACGCAGCGCCTCAAGGACGAGTACTATAGCGTCCAGGGCGATGCGGCCACGATGTCGAAGTCGGCCATCATGGGCGCGCTCAGCCTGTATCTGAACTTCATCAACATGTTCACTTCGTTGCTCCAGTTGATGGGCGACCGCGAGTAACAGGTTGATGATCTGAGACGAGAAAGCCCCGCAGCGATGCGGGGCTTTTTTGTTTTGCACTTATGTTTGGCGCCTGCCGACACGCCTGCGGCGCGCCGGCCGGAAGGCGCGGGAGCGGGTTAGCCCACGACGCGGAGGGATTTGTCGAGGACGGTGAGGACGCGGGCGAGGTCGTGGCCGCGTTTCAGGATGAGGCCGGTGGGCGTGACGACGCTGTAGGCGCCTTGCTTGCGCGCGAGCTTGAGGTTCTTCTCGATGCGGTAGAGGGGGAATTCGGTGGCGCGGCGGAACACGCTGAAGATGGCTTTGTCGCGCGTCATGTCGAGGGCGTAGTCGCGCCATTCGCCGGCGGCGACCATGCGGCCATAGACGGCCATGATGGCGGAGAGTTCTTGCCGGTTGAAGGCTGTGATGGTGCCGGTGTCATGGGCGTTCCCGGCATCGGAACGCTGCCGGGAGCTTGTGGCTCGCGGCGTGAACTGTATGGGCTCGATATCGCTCAACGGCGCCTCCCTGTTCACGGGGCCGTCATGATCGGCAAGGTCATCCCGGTTGGCAAGAGGGGCGGAGGCGGAAAAGCCAGCCAAACTTACGGAAATTTCAGGCGCCGGTCCGCAAACCGTCAAATTCGGACCCCAACCGCGCCGCATTGGGCTGGCATTGTTTCAACAGTTGCCTCAGGGGCCGGTCACCTACGACCGCCCAAGCGCCTAGCCCCCAGCTCGCTGGTGGTCGCGGCCGGTCCCATCAGGTAACTTCTCCCAAGTGTCCCCCTACCCTGCACGAGGGCCGGCTCCCCCCAGCCGGCCCTCGACGCGTTTGGGTGCGTCTCTATATGGTAGGCGCGCACACCAACCAGGACACACGCCCTCCATGAGCAAGACCCCTTCGCGTTTGAAGACTGCATCCAATCCGTTTCAGACGGCGTGGCGGACGCCGCATGGGCTGCCGCCGTTCGCGAAGATCACGGCGGACCATTATTGGCCGGCTTTCAAGGATGCGCTCAGCCAGCACAAGGCGGAGATCGCGGCCATCGGCGCGAACGAGAAGAAGCCGACGTTTCAGAACACGATCGTGGCGCTGGAGAAGAGCGGCGAGGCGCTCAACAAGGTTGCGGACGTGTTTTTCAATTTATCGAGTTCAGACACCAGCCCGGCGTTGCAGGAGATCGAGCGCAAGCTGGCGCCGGTGCTGGCGCAGCACTCGAATACGATCCAACTCGATCAAAAGCTTTTTCGCAGAATAGAGGATCTGTACGAGCGGCGGGATGCGCTGAAGCTTGACGATGAGCAGATGCGCTTGCTGGAGCGGACGTACACGACGTTCGTTCGGGCGGGCGCGAAGTTGTCGGCAAAGGCGCGCAAGCGCGTGGCGGAGATCAACACGCGGCTGGCCGAGTTGGTGACCGCATTCGGGCAGAACGTGCTGGCGGACGAGCAGTCGTGGCGGCTGGCGCTCGACGGGGACGCGGATCTGGCGGGGCTGCCGCAGGGCGTGCGCGACGCGGCGGCGCGGACGGCGGCGGATTTGAAGCTTCCGGCGAGCCATGTGATCACGCTGTCGCGGTCGAGTGTGGAGCCGTTCCTGCAGTTTTCCGCGCGGCGGGATCTGCGCGAGGAGGCGTTCAAGGCGTGGATCAAACGCGGGGAGAACGGCGGCAAGACGGATAATCGCAAGATCGTCGCCGAGATCGTGAAGCTGCGCGCTGAGTTGGCGAAGCTGATGGGGTATCGCACGTTTGCGGACTACAGCCTCGACGACACGATGGCGAAGACGCCGGATGCGGTGCGCGGGCTGCTCACGCAGGTTTGGTCGGCGGCGGTGTCGCGGGTGGGCGAGGAGCGCGAGGCGCTGACGGCGTTGGCGCGCAAGGAGGGCGGCAACTACACGCTTGAAGCGTGGGACTGGCGGTACCTAGCGGAGAAAGAGCGCAAGGCGCGCTACGATCTGGATGAGAGCGAGATCCGGCCGTACCTCCAGTTGGAGAACATGATCGACGCTGCGTTCGATACGGCGACGCGGCTGTTCGGGCTGAAGTTCAAGGAGCTTAAGGACGCGCCGCGGTATCATCCGGATGTGCGCGTGTGGGAGGTGACGACGAAGGCGGGCGAGCCGGTCGGCGTGTTCCTGGGCGATTATTATGCGCGGCCGTCGAAGCGGTCGGGCGCGTGGATGTCGAGCTTTAGGGCGCAGCACAAGCTGGGCAAAGGTTCGAACCCGGTGATCGTGAACGTACTCAACTTCGCGCGCGGGGCGGAGGGCAAGCCGACGCTGCTCTCTATCGACGATGCGCGGACGCTGTTTCACGAGTTCGGGCATGGGCTGCACGGGCTCTTATCGGACGTGACGTATCCGTCGCTGTCGGGCACGAACGTGTCGCGCGATTTCGTGGAGCTGCCGTCGCAGCTTTATGAGCATTGGCTGACGCGGCCGGAGGTGCTGCGGAGGTTTGCGACGCATTACAAGACCGGCCGGCCGATGCCGGAGAGCCTCATGAAGCGCATACAGGCGTCGCGGACGTTCAATCAAGGGTTTGCGACGGCGGAGTATGTGGCATCCGCGCTGGTGGATATGGATCTGCACGCGCTGGAAGCGGCCGACGGGCTGGACGTGGGCGAGTTCGAGAAGACGACGCTGTCACGGCTCGGCATGCCGCGCGAGGTGGTGATGCGGCATCGCATTCCGCACTTCCAGCACATCATGGGCGGGTATGCGGCGGGGTATTACAGCTACCTGTGGTCGGAGGTGATGGACGCGGATGCATTCGCGGCCTTCGAGGAGGCGGGCGACATCTACGACCGCAAGACCGCGGCGCGGCTCAAACAGCATGTTTATTCGGCGGGGAACCGGCGCGATCCGCTGGAGGCGTATGTCGCGTTCCGTGGCCGGCCGCCGAAGGTGGAGAGCTTGCTCAGGAAGCGGGGGTTTGGGGGGTGATGTGGGCCGGTGATGCGGGGTCAGACCCCTGAGTAGGGGGCTGACGCCGTGGGCACGACGGCAACCGGCGCGATCCGCTGGAGGCATATGTCGCCTTTCGCGGCCGGCCGCCGAAGGTGGAGAGCTTGCTCTATCAAGCCGGGTTAGGGGCGGCTGTGTTGAAAACGAGGCACTAGTCCACAAGCTATTCAAAGGTTTTCAACACCGGATAGGAATCTAAGTGACTCAAACCCTTGAGAAATTTGTTAAGCTATTGATTCAGCGACATGAATCTTGACCCGCGTTGTGAGAATCTCTACATCCTTAGGTGAGGCTAGTGACACGGTGAGAATCTGCCTGCCGTAGCACCGCATCTGAAGTTTTCGGACATGCGGGAGCGATTTATGGGGTTACTTGGCAGGCCCCATCTAGCTTCAAAGTAACAAGCGCGCCGCTGTCCGAGGCGCGCTTGTTCCATTTAATCGTGGCGCTTTAGAATTTCGCACCGCTTGAGCAGGCTCGCGGTCTGTCGAGGTTTAGTCCGATAGAAGCTGTCGAGCCAAACTTCACACTGCTGACTGGTTATCTTCATCGCTGCGAGATAACGCTTTGACGACATGGAATCCTGGTAACTAGCCAGGATCATTTTGGGCTTTTTCTTCTCTCTCACGATTAGCCCATGTCGGATCACAAATGGCAAAAGCAGCAATTCGTAATCCGCTATGTCGGGATGACGTTTGCCAATGTGCATCAGGCTCTCAAGCGAAAGGTGAACGATAGGCGAGCGAACCTGTAGCGCCATCCGAATTATGTTTGGGAGCTCCCCGACGGGTATCGGGTCACGCGTTTTGCGGCGAAGTGCATCGAGATCGTCCAATGTTAGGCTCATGCGACGCAAATCTACAACTGGGCAAGGTTGCGTCTATAGCAGAATGAGAGCGTGGAAATGAATTCCACGCTCGCTTTATTCATTCGGGTGATGCTAACGCCCGCCCCGCCCCGCCCCTACGCCGCCAGGTTCCGCAAGACGTACTGGAGGATGCCGCCGTTGCGGTAGTATTCGATCTCGTCGAGGGTATCGATGCGGCAGACGATGGGGATGGCGACTTTGTTGCCCTTGGCGTCGGTGATTTCGGCGATCATGCGCTGACGCGGTTTGACGTCGGCGAGGCCGCGGATGGTGACGGTTTCATCGCCCTTGAGGCCGAGCGTCGCCCACGACGTTCCTTCCTCGAACACGAACGGCACGATGCCCATGCCGACAAGGTTGGAGCGGTGGATGCGCTCGTAGCTCTGCGCGATGACGGCTTTGACGCCGAGCAGGTTGGTGCCTTTCGCGGCCCAGTCGCGCGATGACCCGTTGCCGTATTCGACGCCGGCGAAAACGACGAGGGGCACGCCTTCCTCCTTGTAGCGCATGGCGGCGTCGTAGATCGCCATCTGCTCGCCGGTGGGATAGTGGACCGTATAGCCGCCTTCCTTCACGTTGCCGGCCGCGTCTTTCACCATGTGGTTCTTGATGCGGATGTTGGCGAAGGTGCCGCGCATCATGACTTCGTGGTTGCCGCGGCGCGTGCCGTACTGGTTGAAGTCGGCCTGTGCGACGCCGTGTTCGAGCAGGTATTTGCCGGCGGGGCTGGCGGCCTTGATGGAGCCGGCGGGCGAGATGTGGTCGGTGGTGATCTTGTCGCCGAAGAGGCCGAGGATGCGCGCGCCGACGAGATCGCCGTTGCCGGTGGCGTCCTGCTTGATGCCGGTGAAGTAGGGCGGGTTCTGGACATAGGTGGAGCTATCGTCCCAGGCGAAGGTGAGGCCCTTGCTGGTGGCGATGCCCTGCCAGTTGGTGTCGCCCTCGAAGACGGCGGCGTAGCGGCTCTCGAACATTTCGCGCGTGATGTTCTCGGCGATGAAGTCCTGGATCTCTTTGTTGGTCGGCCAGATGTCTTTCAGGAACACGGGACCGTCCTTGCCCATACCGATGGGTTCGGTGGAGAGGTCCTTTTGCATGGTGCCGGCGAGCGCGTAGGCGACGACGAGCGGCGGGGAGGCGAGGTAGTTCGCTTGCACGTCGGGCGAGACCCGGCCTTCGAAGTTGCGGTTGCCGGAGAGGACTGCGGCGGCGACGATGCCGTTCTCGTTGATGGTTTTGGAGATGGGGGCGCGCAGCGGGCCGGAGTTTCCGATGCAGGTGGTGCAGCCGAAGCCGACGATATTGAAGCCGATGGTGTCCAGGGATTTTTGCAGGCCGGACTTTTCGAGGTAGGCGGCGACGACCTGCGATCCGGGCGCGAGCGAGGTTTTGACCCACGGGGCGGGCTTCAGGCCTTTGGCGACGGCATTGCGTGCCAAGAGGCCGGCGCCGATGAGGACGCTCGGGTTGGACGTGTTGGTGCAGGACGTGATGGCGGCGATGACCACGTCGCCGTGGCCGAGGTCAAAGCTTTCGCCGGCCACCGCGTGGCGCTTTCCGGCTTCGCCGGGCTTTTTGTATTCGGTGTCGAGTGCTGACAGGAAGCCGGACTTGGCGGCGCTGAGGGCAACACGGCCTTCGGGGCGCTTGGGGCCGGCGAGCGAGGGTTCGACGTCGCCGAGGTCGAGCGCGAGCGTGGCGGTGAAGACGGGATCGGCGGAGCCGGCTTCGCGATAGAGGCCTTGGGCCTTGGTGAAGGCTTCGACGAGGGCGATGCGCTCTTTCGAGCGGCCGGAGAGTTCGAGGTAGCGCAGCGTTTCTTTATCGACGGGGAAGAAGCCGCAGGTGGCGCCATATTCGGGGGCCATGTTGGCAATCGTCGCGCGGTCAGCGAGCGTCATGTTGTCGAGGCCGGGGCCGTAGAATTCGACGAACTTATTCACGACGCCGAGCTTGCGCAGCATCTGCGTGACGGTGAGGACGAGGTCGGTGGCGGTGACGCCTTCCTTAAGCTTGCCGGTCAGCTTGAAGCCGACGACTTCGGGGAGGAGCATCGACTGCGGCTGGCCGAGCATGGCGGCTTCGGCTTCGATGCCGCCGACGCCCCAACCGAGGACGGCGAGGCCGTTGACCATGGTCGTGTGGCTGTCTGTGCCGACGAGGGTGTCGGGATAGGCGACGATGGTGCCGTCGGCCGAGGGGGCTGTCCAGACGACCTGGGAAAGATATTCGAGGTTCACCTGGTGGCAGATGCCGGTGCCTGGGGGGACGACGCGGAAATTCTGGAAGGCGCCCTGGCCCCACTTGAGGAAGGTGTAGCGTTCGCCGTTGCGCTCGTATTCCAACGCGACGTTGTCGGCGAGTGCTTTGGGCGTGCCGAATTCGTCGACGATGACCGAGTGGTCGATGACGAGATCGACGGGGACGAGCGGGTTGATCTTCTTCGGGTCGCCGCCGAGTTGGAGCATGCCGTCACGCATGGCAGCGAGATCGACGACGGCGGGGACGCCGGTGAAGTCCTGCATCAGCACGCGGGCGGGACGGAAGCCGATTTCCTTGCCGGCCTTGCCTTTGTCGTCGACCCACTTCACGGCGTCGATGATGTCTTGCTTGGTGACTGTGCGGCCGTCTTCGGAGCGGAGCAGGTTCTCGATCAGCACCTTCATGGAGAAGGGGAGCTTGGACAGGCCGGGGAGGCCATTTTTCTCCGCCTCGGGGAGAGAATAATAGCTGTACGTCTGGCCGCCGGCGGTCAGCGTCTTGCGGCACTTGAAGCTATCGAGGGAAAGGGGGGCGGTGACGACGCTCAAGATAGGTCTCCTCGGAAGCTTGATGGTGAAGTCTCAGCCGGTGTGCGGCGGCCATGGTTTTGCAATGCAGCGCCCGTACGGACGCGCGGATCGCGCGAATTTTTTTGCACTGGCGAAATCATGGGCAAGCCTTTTATATAGGCGCAAACCGGAGAGAACCAGCCACCCTGCGCGTGCGATTTTGCGGCAATCCGCCTCTCTTTAGTGCAATGCGAAAGCGGCTCTTCGTTGGATAACCCTAGTGCGCTTGTCGGTTAAACATCTCGTCGTTGATCGCGGCGCGCGGCGCATCGTGGACGATTTGTCGTTCGCGGTGGAGGCGGGCGAGGCGCTCGTGCTCGTCGGACCCAACGGGGCGGGCAAGACGACGGTGATCCGCACGGTGGCGGGATTGATCGGGGTTGCCGGAGGGTCGATCGCGCTGGAAGGCGGGGATGCAGAGCGCGAGTTGCCGGCGCAGGCGCATTACATCGGGCATCTCAACGCGCTGAAGCCGTCGCTGACGGTGGAGGAGAATTTGCGCTTCTGGGCGGCCTATCTCGGTGGAGGGGTCGTGGACGGGGCCGCGATCGATGCGGCGCTGTTGGCGTTTGATTTGGAGCCGCTGGCGATGATCCCGGCGGGGTACTTGTCGGCGGGGCAGAAGCGGCGGGCGTGCTTGGCTCGGTTGATTGCGACGCCGCGGCCGTTGTGGCTGCTCGATGAGCCGACGGTGTCGCTCGATGCGGCGTCGGTTGCGTTGCTGGCCAAGCAGGTGGGGCAGCATGTGGCGGGCGGCGGGCTGGTGCTGGCTGCAACGCATATTCCACTGGGATTGGCATCGGAGCGGCAGCTTGAGATCGGCATGCGGAGTGCCGCCGCATGAGTGGCTTCTGGACGCTATTGAAGCGCGATCTTCTGTTGCAGGTGCGGGAAGGCGGGGCGGTTGGCACGGCGCTGGGGTTCTATCTCATCGTCGTGGCGATGATGCCGTTGGGGCTCGGGCCGGATTTGAATTTGCTGTCGCGGATCGCGCCGGGGGTGCTGTGGATCGCGCTGTTGCTTGCCGCGCTGCTGTCGTTGCCGCGGATTTTCGAAGCGGATGACGAAGACGGATCGCTGGAGGTGATCGCGACGGGGGATTTGCCGCTGGAACTGGCGACGGCGGCGAAGGCGCTGGCGCACTGGATCTCGACGGGGATTCCGCTGGCTTTGTTGGCACCCGTTCTGGGGCTGCTTTTGAACTTGGAACTCAGTGCTTATCCGGTGCTGGTGGCGACCATGCTGGTGGGGACGCCGGCGATCAGCTTCCTGGGCTTGGTCGGGGCGGCGCTGACGCTCAGGGCGCGGCGGGGCGGGCTTTTGCTGGCACTTCTCGTTCTGCCGCTTTACATCCCGACGCTGATTTTCGGGATCGCGGCGATTTCGGCGGCGACGGGTGGTCCGTCCGGCTTCCAGGCCTCGTTTCTGATCCTGGGGGCCATATCGTTGTTTTCGCTGGTGATCGGCCCGGTCGCGGCGGCGGCGGCGATCCGCTTCCAGACACAATGACCGGTTAGCCCTTAACTCGTCCCACGCGTTGCGCGCGGGGCGTGAAACCCTTAAGTCAGCGCCATGACCCAGACCAACACCGCGCCCCAGCAATCCCTGACGCAGAAGCTCGCGAACCCAACGCGGTTCATGCAGCTGTCCGGCACACTGATGCCGTGGCTGGCGGGGGCCGCGGCCGCGTTGATTTTGTATGCGCTCTACCTCGCGTTCTTCGTGGCGCCGGAGGATTATCAGCAGGGGCAGACGGTCAAGATCATGTTCATCCATGTGCCGGCCGCGTGGCTCGGCATGATGGGGTATGCGCTGATTGCGATTTCGAGTTTCGGGTATCTGGTGTTTAGGCACCCGCTGGCGGATGTATCGGCGAAGGCGGCGGCCCCGTTGGGTGCGGCGTTCACGTTCCTGGCGCTGGCGACGGGCTCGCTGTGGGGCAAGCCGATGTGGGGCACCTATTGGGTGTGGGACGCGCGGCTGACCTCGATGCTGATCCTCTTGTTTCTCTATTTCGGCTTGATGGCGTTGCGGTCGGCGATCGATGACGAGGCGCTGGCGGGTAAGTTGTGCGCGGTGCTCGGGCTCGTTGGGGTGACCATCCTGCCGATCATCAAGTTTTCTGTCGATTGGTGGAACACGCTGCATCAGCCGGCGAGCGTGATCCGCATGGATGGACCGACGATCCATCCGGACCTGTTGTGGCCGCTCATTGTAAGCGCGCTCGGGTTTTCTCTGTTGTTTTTCGCGCTGCATATGAAGGGCATGCGCAATGAGATCCTGCGGCGGAGGTTGCGGGCGCTGACGATGGCGGAAGTGGACCGGGCGCGGGGCGTTTCGGCACCGGCGGCGGCGGAGTGAGCGCGATGATCGATCTGGGACCGCACGCGGCGTTTATCTGGGCTTCGTATGCGATTTATGCGCTTGTTCTTGCCGGTGTGATCGGCTGGCTGGTGTGGGATGGCGCGCGGCTGAAGGCGCGTCTTGCGGCTTTGGACGCGCGGGGCGTTTCGCGCCGGTCGCGGGCGGCCGCCAAGGAGAGTTGAGATTATGACGGAGCAGATCGACGGGGTTGCCGAGGGGCGCAGCGGACGGGCGTGGGTGTTCGTGCCGCTGGCGATCTTTCTGGCGGTGGCGATCCTGTTTCAGTTTGCGCTGAAATCGGGCGATCCGTCGAAGCTGCCGTCGGCGCTCATCGGCAAGCCGGTGCCAGCGGTGGATTTTGCACCGCTTGAGGGGTTGAACGGCACGCAGGGCGCCGTCCCGGGCTTTACCGCAGCCGATCTTGCCAAAGGTGAGGTGACGGTTGTCAATTTCTGGGCATCGTGGTGCGGACCGTGCGTCGAGGAGCATCCACTGCTGGTGGAATTGGCGAAGGAGCCTGGGCTCAAGCTCGTTGGCGTCAACTACAAGGATGAGCCGGAAAACGGACGGCGATTTTTGGGGCGTTACGGCAATCCGTTTGCGGCGTTGGGCGTTGATCCGAAAGGCCGGGGCGCAATCGAGTGGGGCGTCTATGGGATGCCGGAGACGTTTGTCGTCGATGGCCAGGGGCGGATTGCCTACAAGCACGTTGGTCCGCTGACGGAGCAGAGCATCGCGGAGAAGGTGCTGCCGGCCGTGCGTGCCGCGCAGGGTGCAGCAACGCCGGCCGGCTAGTCTTCTTCGATTTTCGGTGGAAAGAGGTCCGGGTGTTCGCGCATCAAAGGACGATAAAGTTCTTCGTCAAGTTCGAAGAAATTGGCCATTATCCGCCGGATGCGCTTAGCATGTTGCTCCTCTAACTGCGTCGTCAATTCAGTCATGGTATTGAACCATTCTTCGAACTGGGCTGAACACGCGGCAAATTTTCGGGCTAGTTCTTTTTCCATAGCAAAATCCAAAGCAAATCTCAGAGGGGGAAGAACTCGCCGCGGGAGTGGTTGAGGATTGAGAGCGTGCCGGTTTTGATGTCGAAGTGGCCGCCGTGGAGGTTGAGTTTGCCCTTCTCTTCGCGTTCGCGGACGAAGGGGAACGAGCGCAGGTTCTTGATCGAGGTTTTGACCCCTTCCTGCTCCAAAGCGGTGAGCCGCTCTTCGGGCGTCTTGGTTTGATGCGAGGCAAGGACAGAGAGGCGCGCTTCGTCGAGCATCGACATCCAGCGCGAGATGAACATTGATTCCGTCTGGATGGCGGCTGACTGGTCGAGGGCGGCTTTGACGCCGCCGCAGTTGGCGTGGCCGAGAATGACGATGTGCTTCACACGCAGGTTCAGGACGGCGAATTCGATGGCCGCGCTGACGCCGTGGAATTTGCCGCCCAGTTCGAACGGCGGAATGAGGTTGGCAACGTTGCGGGCGACGAAGAGTTCGCCCGGCATGGCGTTGAAGATCGTTTCGGGATCGACGCGGCTATCGCAGCAGGAGACGATCATGACCTCTGGATTCTGGCCGAACGTCGCCAGTTCCTCGTAGCTGTCGGCGTTGGGCACATAGATGCGGTGCTTGAAGCGGCGATAGCGGTCGGTGAGCGATTCTGGGAATGAGGACATCGGCGGCTTTCTCTTTTGACGATGATCGCGCTGATGGCGTCGACTAGGGGCGTTTTCTATTGATGCCTGCAAATGTCAAGCATGGCGAGCCCACGCGTCTAGGCAGTTAAGAGCACCAGAGGCGATGGCGGGGAGGCGTAGAGCGGCGCCAGATTGAGGTCATGGCTGCCGGTGCTGACATCGAGGCATTGTTCGAGCCAGGCGCTGGCGTGGGCGAGGGCATCGGGCGGGGTTTTGCCGGATGCGAGATGACCGGCGAGCAGTGCGGTGAGCAGGTCACCGGTGCCGGAGGGGGCTTTGGCGCGCTGGGGGCTGGACGTGGCATGAGCGGACGTCGGGCCGACGAGGAGCGTTGCGAGGTGATCGTTCGCTGCCGGGATCGACGTGGCAAGGACCAGTGGGGGGCGCAGGGTGCGGGCAGTGCTGATTGCGGTTTGAATTGAGGATACGGGACGGTTTGACAGCCAAGCGAGCTCGAAGGCATTCGGCGTAGCGATATCGGCCAAGGGGAGAAGCTCATCCCTGAGGGGATTTGCGGTCTCAAGCGGCAGGTACAGTCCTTTGGGGTCGTCGCCGAGAACGGGATCGCAGATGTATCTCATGGCGGGAGATAACTTGCGGATGCGTTGGACGAGGCCGGCTGCGACCGAGACGTGGGCCTCGGTTGGCAGATAGCCTGTGATGACCATGTCGACGGATGACAGCCAGCCGTTCGCGTCGAGGGCGGCGGCCATTCTCTCGAGTGTGGCGGGATCGACAAGTGTTCCAGCGACGTGCGGGTAGGCGGCGTGGCTCGATAGGACGACGGTGGGCAGCGCGACCACGTCGTGGCCGAGACGTTCAAGCGCCGGGACCATCGCCCGGAGGCCGACATGTCCGTAGGCCACTAGTGATGAGAGTGCGACGATTCGTGCCACGCGCTTGGCCCTCCGCCATGGCGCACGGTATTCGTCCAATAGCCGTTTGTGAACAGACGGCGCTTGGCGTATTGTTGCAGTGCACAATCAACGTTCGGGCCCGCGCTTTGATGAAAACCAACATTCGACCCCGCCGCAGCGTGCTGTACATGCCCGGTGCCAACGATCGCGCGTTGGAAAAGGCGAAAGCGTTGCCGGCGGACGCGGTGATCCTCGATCTGGAGGATTCGGTGGCGCCGGAAGCCAAGGTGCAGGCGCGGGAACGGGTGTGCTCGGTTGTACGCGAAGGCGGATACGGGCGGCGGGAGTTGGTGATCCGCACCAATGCGCTGGAGACGATCTGGGGGGCGACGGACCTTTTGGCAGCGGCTGAAGCCGCGCCGGATGCGATCCTGATCCCGAAGGTGGCGCATCCCGGAGACATCATCAGCGCAGCGAAAATCTTGAAATCAGTGAATGCGCCGGAGCGGACGCGCATCTGGGCGATGATGGAGACCCCGCAGGCGATCCTTTACGCGCGCGAGATCGCGGCCGTGGCCATGGACCCGGAAAACCGGCTCGAATGCTTCGTGCTGGGGACCAACGATCTTTTGAAGGAATCGCGGGCGCGCGCGCTGGACAACCGGTTTGCCATCGTGCCGTGGCTGGCGCTGACCATCGTGGCGGCGCGGGCGTTCGGGATCGATATCATCGATGGCGTTTATAATGACTTCAAAGACGAAGAGGGCTTCCGCAAGGAGTGCGAGCACGGGCGGACGCTTGGCATGGATGGCAAGACGCTGATCCATCCCTCGCAGGTGGGGCCGTGCAACGAAGTGTTTACGCCGACGGACGACGAGGTGGAGTGGTCGCGCAAGATCATCGACGCCTTCTCGCAGCCCGCAAATTCGCAGAAGGGCGTTATCACCGTCGAGGGCAAGATGGTGGAGCGGCTGCATCTGGTGATGGCGCGGCGGACGGCGGCGATCGCACATGCGGTGCGCGAGATCGACGACTGGTTCTGATGGCCGGGGCCGCTGCTGCGACGCTTGCGCGCGGCGGGGACGGGCACCTGAGACGGCATGGGCGGTGGACAGCCTGCGCCATAGGCTCTAATCGCGTCCAGAAATCCCGTTTTTCCGATCACTTTCAGACGTTCCGACATGAGGGCGCGCGCCATGACGACGACCAAGACCAATGCCGGCAACTTCTTCGAAGACTATAAATTTGGGCAGATCCTGACCCATTCGACGCCGCGCACAGTCACGGAAGGCGATGCGGCGGTTTACATGAGCCTTTATGGGCCGCGGTTCGCTGTGACTTCGTCGGATCAGTTCGCCAAGGCGATCGGGTATCCGCGGGCGCCGCTCGACGATCTGCTGACCTTTCATGTGGTGTTCGGCAAGACGGTGCCGGATATCTCGCTCAATGCGATCGCCAACCTCGGCTATGCGAGCGGCCGATTTTTAAAGCCCGCTTATCCCGGCGATACGCTGTCGACGGTTTCGGAAGTGATCGGGCTGAAAGAGAACTCCAACAAGGAGACGGGCACAGTTTACGTCCGGTCGACGGGGCGGAACCAGAACGGCGAGGTCGTGCTGGAGTACGTGCGCTGGGTGATGGTGCGCAAGCGGGACAAGACTGCTCCCGTTGGTGAGGCAGTGGTGCCGAAGCTGCCCGACCGGATCGATCCATCGGAACTGGGTTCCGCGGTGCCGGCGATCAATACGGCCGCTTACGATCTGGCGCTGGCGGGTAGCCCCTATCGCTGGGGCGACTATGAGGTGGGCGAGAAGATCGACCATGTCGACGGCATGACGATTGAAGAAGCCGAACATCAAATGGCGACGCGGCTTTATCAAAACACGGCGAAGGTGCACTTCAATCAGCATACCGAGTCCAAGGGCCGGTTCGGAAAGCGGATCATCTACGGCGGCGTCGTGATTTCGCTGGCGCGTGCGCTGTCGTTCAACGGCTTGAACAACGCGTTCCATCTGGCGGCGATCAACGGCGGGCGGCATGTGGCGCCGCTTTTTGCAGGCGATACCGTCTATGCTTGGTCGGAAATTCTCGAGAAGGCCGAAATTCCGGGCCGGAGCGATGTCGGCGCGCTGCGCATCCGGCTCGTCGCGGTGAAAAATCAGGACTGCGCCGCGTTCCCGCTGAAGACAGAAAGCGGCGAGTATGCCGACGGTGTGATCCTCGATTTCGACGCTTGGGTCGTGCTGCCCCGGTAAATTAGGGGTTAAATCTCACACTCGTTAAGGTTGAACCGGTGCTAAAGTTACCTCCGGTTAGCTGATTGTTGTCGATTTATCGCTAAACAGACTTTCTAGGACGAGGGGTGCGGTCCGTGGGCGTTAAAGCGGCACGGGTGACAGCCCATCGCCAATCGGCGTATTTGTCCGACTACGTCCCATCAGGGGACGGAGGTTTTTGGGGATCCTCGGCGTGACATTAAAGGTCGCCGTCATTGGAGCTGGGCTTGCGGGGCTGTCATGCGCTCGCGATTTGCGCCGCGCGGGATTCTTCGTCGAGGTTTTCGAACAAGAGCGTGTGATCGGTGGGCGGTTGTCGACGGCGCGGCTCGGCACGGACAGCTTTGATTACGGCGCGCAATATCTGACCGGGCGCTCGGCAAAGTTCCGCAATTTCCTCGATGAAGTGGCTGGGCTTGGTTATGCGGCCCGTTGGACCCCGCGGAGCCAGGTGAGCGGGCCCGAGGGCGGCGGGCAGATGAATTCGTGGTTCGTGGGCACGCCGGGCATGGCGTCGATCGTGCGGCCATTGACGGAGAGCCTGCGCATTCAGACCTCTCGCCGGGTGCATACGCTGGAGCGCGTCGATAAGAGCTGGAAAATCTGGTTCGAGGATGAAACGTCCGTGGGACCGTTCGCGGCCGTCGCGGTATGCGTGCCGGCGCCGGAAGCCCGCTTGTTGTTGGGCCGGGTCGGCGACATGACGCAAATCATGGGTCGAGTGCGCATGGCGCCGTGCTGGGCGCTTATGATCCAGTTCGATGAGCGCGTGCTGCCGGAACAGGATGTGTTTTCGGATATGACTGAAACGATCCGCTGGATCGCGCGCAACAATACCAAGCCAGGCCGCGGCGGCCGTGGTGAGACGATCGTCATTCATGCCTCTCCAGCATGGAGCCGGCAGACCGAAGATGTCGATCCGGACGCGGTGGCGGACGAGTTGTGGAGTGAGGCGTCGCACGCGCTGGGACTGCCGCCGGTGCGGCCGAACCGGAAGTCGGCCTACCTGTGGCGGCATGGGCTGGTGGAGCAGTCGCTCGGGGAGACGTTCATCTACTCTCACGAACATTGTGTCGGGGCGGCCGGCGATTGGTGCCTTGGCCGGCTGGCAGAACATGCTTTCGAGAGCGGCACAGGCCTCGCCAAGTCAATCATCAATTCGCTGGAGTGACGCTGCCCGGCGCTGCAGGGACGGAATTCGGGACCTTGCCGCTATGCCAGGGGGTTAGACCTTAGGTCTGCGCCCCTCTGGCAAATTGCGGCGGCGGGCAGAGCGGGCTAGAAGGCGGGATATCCAGATACCCGGGAGCCTTCATGTCTGAAGCTACGACGGGGCGCGGGGCCAAAGTCGAACGGCCTCTGTCGCCGCACCTCCAGATTTACCGTCCGCTTATCAACATGGTGATGTCGATCCTGCATCGCATCACGGGCGCCGCGCTGTATTTCGGCACCGTCGTGCTTGCTGTTTGGCTTATCGCCGCCGCATCCGGGCCCGAGGCGTTTCAAACGATCAGCGGGTATTTGAATACTTGGCCGGGTTGGATCGTGCTCGCGGGGTATACGTGGGCGCTGATTCATCATGCGCTGGGTGGCATCCGGCATTTCATCTGGGATTTCGGCGTCGGCTACGAGCATTCGACCATCGATTTTCTGTCTTGGGGGACGGGCGTTGCATCGGTGCTGTTGACTGCGGTTGTCTGGTATTTCGGCATTGGCGCGATGGGGGGCTGAGGGGATGTCGCTGAGAACTCCGCTCAAAAATGCGCGCTACCTTGGCTCGGCCAAGGAGGGCGCTGATCATTTCTGGAAGCAACGTGTCACGGCGGTTTCGAACCTCGTGCTCTCGGTGATCGTGGTCGCGATCCTGGTTTCGCTGGCGGGTGCCGATCACGCGACGGTGGTCGCGGCGCTTAAGCGTCCTGAATTTGCTCTGCCACTGATCCTCTTGGTGCTTTCGGCGGTAATCCATATGCGGCTCGGGATGCAGGTCATCATCGAGGACTACGTGCATGGCGAGGGGGCGAAGATTGCTCTTTTGATGCTCAATACCTTCTTCGCCATCGCGGTTGGCGCGGCCAGCATTCTGGCCGTCCTGAAACTTTATTTCGGAGCTTGAACGCAGCATGGCTGGCAAGGCGAACGGGGCAACGGGTCAGGCGTCCGCGAACGGACGAGCCTATGCGATCGTCGATCATACCTATGACGTCGTGGTCGTTGGTGCGGGTGGGGCTGGCTTGCGCGCGACACTGGGATGCGCGGAAGCGGGCCTCAAGACGGCGTGCGTGACGAAGGTGTTTCCGACGCGCTCGCATACGGTGGCTGCGCAGGGCGGGATCGCTGCGTCGCTGGCCAACATGGGCCCGGATAACTGGCGCTGGCACATGTACGACACCGTCAAGGGGTCCGACTGGCTCGGCGATCAGGATGCGATTGAGTATCTGTGCCGGAATGCGCCGGAAGCCGTTTATGAACTCGATCACTACGGCGTGCCGTTCAGCCGGACGGAAGATGGGAAGATTTATCAGCGGCCATTCGGTGGCATGACGACCGAATATGGCGAGGGGCCGCCCTCACAGCGGACATGTGCCGCCGCAGATCGCACAGGGCACGCGATGCTGCATACGCTTTATGGGCAGTCGCTGCGCCACTCGGCGGAGTTTTTCATCGAGTATTTCGCGCTCGATCTGATCATGGACGACGAGGGCGCGTGCCGTGGTGTAATCGCCATGTGTATGGAGGATGGGAGCATCCATCGTTTCCGTTCGAAGCGGACGATACTGGCGACGGGCGGCTACGGGCGCGCATACTTTTCCGCGACGTCGGCGCATACGTGCACGGGCGACGGCAACGCGATGGTGTTACGCGCAGGGCTGCCGCTGCAGGATATGGAGTTCGTGCAGTTCCATCCGACGGGTATCTATGGCGCGGGCGTGCTGATCACGGAAGGCGCGCGTGGTGAAGGCGGGTATCTGACCAATTCGAAGGGCGAGCGCTTCATGGAGCGCTATGCACCGCATGCCAAGGATCTGGCATCGCGGGACGTGGTTTCGCGGTCGATGACGATCGAGATCCGCGAAGGCCGCGGCGTCGGCCCGGACGGCGATCACATCTATCTGCATCTCGACCATCTCGATCCGAAGATCCTGGCCGAGCGGCTGCCGGGCATCACGGAGAGTGCGCGAATCTTCTCCGGGGTCGATCTGCGCCGGCAGCCGATCCCCGTCATTCCGACGGTGCATTACAACATGGGCGGCATCCCGACGAACTATCACGGCGAGGTGCTGACCTTGAAGGGCGGGAACCCGGATACGGTCGTGCCGGGGTTGATGGCAATCGGGGAGGCCGCGTGCGTCTCCGTACACGGGGCGAACCGTTTGGGTTCAAACTCGCTCATCGATCTGGTCGTGTTCGGCCGCGCGGCGGCGTTGAAGTGCGCCGATACGGTAGAGCGGCGCGCGACGCAGCCGGAATTGCCGCGTGCGGCCACGGACAAGGCGCTCGATCGGCTCGACCGGTACCGGAATGCGAATGGCGGCACGCCGACGGCGGCATTGCGGCTCAGAATGCAGAAGACCATGCAGGCCAACTGCGCGGTGTTCCGTGATGGGCCAATTCTGGACGAGGGCGTGGCGAAGATTGGCGAGATCTGGAAGGGCGTGGAGGATATCCGCGTCACCGACCGGTCGCTGGTGTGGAATTCGGATCTGATCGAAACGCTCGAGTTCGACAACCTTATCGCTCAGGCGGCCGTGACGGTCGCGGGGGCGGCGCACCGCAAGGAAAGCCGCGGGGCGCATGCGCGCGAGGACTATCCCGATCGAGACGACGCACAGTGGATGAAGCACACGCTTGCGTTCGCGGATTATGGGACACGGCAAGTCCGGCTCGATAGCCGTCCGGTGCACACGCGCACGCTGACGAACGAAATCAAGTACATCGAGCCCAAGGCCCGCGTTTATTGATGGGGGTCCGGAGCGCCGCCTAGCGCTCCGTTTGCGGCGAGCCTATGGGTCCGCCCGCTTATGCTCCGGCCGTCCCGGGTGGCGGCGGGCGCCGGGCTGCGCTAAGGGATGGGTTGCGACCGCAGAGGCAACCTGGAGCGCGCGTGGCACTTCCGACCCGCAAAGGCAGCGACAAGGGCAACGAGCCCCCGGCAGGCGAGGACCCGCGCGCGGCGGATAGCCGGATCGCACCCGATCCGTTTACGGCCGTTTTGCCGGCTTTGGCCGCGCTTGGGGCCATTGCTTCCATCGCCGCGATCAACTGGACTGCGGAGGAGCGGACGCCGGACCGTTCGAAGGCCCGGAGGAAAGCGGCGACGGCGATCCGGGAGTTGGAGACGTGCTGTCTTGGGCTGACGGAGATTTTCCGGAGGTTCCAGCGCAATCCGAAGCTGTTTGCCGGGGAGGGCGCGCAAGGGTCGTCACCGCTCAAGTTCGGCGTGCACGGGGCGCGGGTCGGGCCGGACGGCAGCCGGCTCTTTCACCAGTTGATGAACGATGTAGCCTCTATGCTCGTGCTGGCATCGCAGAACGCGTTCGACGTGATGTGCGCGGTCGAGGACGGCGAGGTTGATGCGCCGGAGACCTTGTATTTCGCTTTCGGGGAATGCCAGGAACGGCTGAATAAGCTCATTCAAAACCGGGCGACTTTGAAGGTCGCCGTGGACGGGGGCGCGGAGATTGCGGAGCGGCTGACGCAGCTGGTGCGCGAATTGAGGAAGTATCGCCCCGATTAAAGGTTTCGACCAAAGTGCGGAGCGATTGACTCCAGGACTGCCGAAGGGGGCAAAGAACCGCATCCAACGACCGTTCGGCTGCGTTGACAGGGGTGGGCCTGGGCTCCAATCCTTGGCGCACATTGGATTTTATTGCTCATCGCGAGGATCGACACCGGCCCATGGTGCAGCTGACCCTTCCTAAAAACTCGAAGTTGACGACGGGTAAGACCTGGAACGCGCCGGAAGGCGAGGGCCACTGGCGCGAGTTTCGCGTGTATCGCTGGACGCCCGATGACGGGCAGAACCCGCATGTCGATACGTATTGGATCAATCAGGACCAGTGCGGTCCGATGGTTCTGGATGCGCTCATCAAGATCAAGAACGAGATCGATCCGACGTTGACCTTCCGGCGGTCATGCCGGGAAGGCATCTGCGGATCGTGCTCGATGAATATCGACGGGACCAACTATCTCGCGTGCCTGAAGGGCATCGACGAGGTGAAGGGGCCTGTTGCGATCTATCCGCTTCCGCATATGAAGGTCGTGAAGGACCTGGTGCCGGATATGACCAACTTCTACGCGCAGTTGCGGTCGATCGAGCCTTGGCTGAAGACCGATACGCCGACGCCGCCGAAGGAATGGAAGCAATCGCGCGAGGATCGCGAGAAGCTCGACGGGCTGTATGAGTGCATTTTGTGCGCCTGCTGCTCGACGTCTTGCCCGAGCTACTGGTGGAACTCAGACCGCTATCTGGGTCCCGCCATTCTTCTGCAGGCCTATCGCTGGGTGATCGACAGCCGCGACGAGGCGACGGGAGACCGGTTGGATAATCTGGAAGATCCGTTTCGGCTATACCGCTGCCATACGATCATGAATTGTACCAAGGCCTGCCCCAAAGGGTTATCGCCGGCCAAGGCCATTGCTGAATTGAAAAAGCTAATGGTGCAGCGGCGGGTCTAGGGTCGGCGTCCCTTCGGTTTTGCCGATCAGGTGCCTTGGTCATTCCGATTGGATCAGACTTCTCCTCTTACCCACATGCGGGGCAGGAGGATGTCATGATCAAAGCCTTCATACTTCTGCCGCTGCTCTTTATTCCCGCCCCTGCCGAAGCCGGGCATTGGCGCGATGGCTACAAGGCCAACCGGGCAAAAGCCGAGCGGATCTGGCAGCGGGATTCCTGGGTGCGGCGGGAGCGGCCCAGTTATCGCCGAGTCGGCCGGCAGGGGGATTGTCCCTCGGAACGGGATGGCTATTGCCGGTCGGTCCAGGATTGGTGGGATATCCAAAACAACCGGAATTAGTTTCCGAACCTGGTTTTGAAATGCAGGCACAACAGACTGCGTGTTGCTGATGCAGGCATGAAGAAGGCCGGTGGCGCGTCTCGCAGCCACCGGCCTTTAAGATTTCGGTCTTTTGGACCGGCCCCACTCCCGATGCCCAATCGGGTGCAGAGCAAAGAAACGTCGGCTTTAGGCCGCGCGCTTCTTCTTTGCAGCCTTCTTGGCCGGCTTCTTCGCTGCCTTGGTGGCCTTCTTGGCCGGAGCGCGCTTCGCCGTTGCCTTCTTCACTGCCTTCTTTGCTGCCTTAGCCATAGTTCTCTCTCCCTCTGAATAAGACCGAATCATTTCGATCACGAAAAAAATATGCGCAAGTTCGATAGTTTTGTTGACATCGAAATTCGATTTCGCGTCGATATTTTTGTCCAATTGCGAAAAGTGTGGCGCAAACGCCGCAATTTTTGAGCGATTCCGGGGATGTAGATTGCGAATTCGCGATCTCGCGTGAAGTGAAGCGTCTCACTCGACTCTTCGCACGTGAGAAATTCGAACGCCGCGATCCCCCTCACTCAAACTTTTCCACTGTCCAAAATCTCCGCTCGAACTCTTGCCGCACACTCTCGTGTGCTTGTTGGCTCTCGAACTTTACGCATCGACATCGTCCTCACGGGATCGTGCTGGATGATGTCTGGCTCTCTTTGCCCGACTTCGAAACCGACGAGCGGTTTTGGGTTGGGCACTTCTGCTGCTGCACGTGTCCCACATCGGGACACCGGTGTGGGGGGCTCTTGTGATGCCCACACTCGGCAAGCCGGTGTGGCACTCTTGATGACCCACACTCTGGCCAAGCCGGTGTGGGTGGGCATCTCACCTGCATCCGGCGGACCGGCGGCGGGTTCGAAGTCTTTCCACACTCAGCAGGCTGGTGTGGGCTCTCCTGTTACCCACACTCAGCAGGCTGGTGTGGGCTCTCTTGTTACCCACACTCAGCAGGCTGGTGTGGGCTCTCTTGTTACCCACACTCAGCAGGCTGGTGTGGGGCTCTCTTGTTGCCCACACTCAGCAGGCTGGTGTGGGGCTCTCTTGTTACCCACACTCAGCAGGCTGGTGTGGGGCATACCGTCACGAGGTGCTTGCAGCGCATGACGGTGATGGGGCTAGCTCATGCATCACTCACACAAGGTGCGCAATGCCGGGCCGCGTTTGGCAATACTATCAGCAAAGGGTGGCTTCGGGCCAGATCGAAAACGATTCGGCGCAAGCACTTGTTGTCGAGCGGCTCGATGCGCTTGCGATCGCGCTTGAAGGACATCGTGCCGAACGCGCTTCGCCGCTTTCAATCTTTCGTCCGGCAAAGCGCGCAGCACAGAAAGCTCCGCGCGGCTTGTATGTCTGGGGCTCTGTCGGCCGTGGCAAGACGATGATGATGGACCTGTTCCATCTGGCCGTTGGTTTCAGCCCGCGGCGGCGGGTGCACTTCCATCAGTTCATGGCCGAGGTTCATGAGCGCATCGCGCGCGGACGCGCGACGACGGACGGCGATCCGATCCCATATGTTGCGGGTGAAATCGCGGGCGAGGCGCAGCTCTTGTGCTTCGACGAGTTCCACGTGACGGATATCGCGGACGCCATGATCCTCGGACGTCTGTTTAAAGCGCTGTTCGAGCGGGGGGTCATCGTGGTGGCCACATCCAACGTGCCGCCGGACCGGCTCTACTGGAATGGCCTTAATCGCCAGCTTTTCCTGCCGTTCGTGGCCATGCTGGGCGAGAAGCTCGATGTGGTCGAGGTCGCCGCCGCGCGGGACTACCGGCTCGACCAGCTGCAGGGCCAGCCACTCTACTTTCATCCGGCCGATGATGCGGCGCGACGGGAGATTGATGCGGTCTGGTTGCGGCTAACGGGGTCGGATGAGGCTCGTCCTGCCGCTGTGGAGTGCAATGGCCGGATCATTCCGGTGCCGGCGTCGGCGTCAGGGGTGGCGCGGTTCGCGTTTGCCGATCTGTGCGGTCAGCCGCTGGCAGGACCGGACTACCTCGCGATTGCGCGGGCGTATCCCACCATCATCATCGAGGACGTTCCGCTGCTCACTCCCGACCGGCGCAACGAAGCGCGGCGGTTCATTACGCTCATCGATACTCTTTATGACCGGGGGGCGTGTCTCGTGATGTCGGCGGCGGCGGAACCGGACAAGCTCTATCCGGCAGGGGATGGGGCAGACCTGTTTGTTAGAACAGCGTCGCGGCTGATGGAGATGCGCAGCGAGGGCTATCTCGGGCAACGCGGAGCCGGGCGAGACGCGGGAGCGAACCAAGCCTGACCGGGCCGCGGGGCGGGTGGAGGCATTTTTCTCCCTGCAGACTTGAGGGCGGCCGGGTTTCGGCCTACGAACGGACAGGTTGTCTTCGCACTTGCGGAATGGCAGGGCAGAGACCTTCGCATGGGATAGGTGGGTCCGCGGCTCTTCCGCGGGATTGGTGACGGGAGATTGGTTTCCGATGGCGCGTACGAAGATTGCCCTGATCGGCGGTGGTATGATCGGTGGAACCCTGGCTCATCTCATCGGGCTCAAGGAGCTCGGCGATGTGGTGCTGTTCGACATTGCGGAGGGTCTGCCGCAGGGCAAGTCGCTCGACATCGCACAGTCGGGTGCGGTCGAAGGCTTCGATTGCAATTTGAAGGGCACCAACGCGTATTCGGATATCGAAGGTGCAAGCGTCTGCATCGTAACGGCCGGCGTACCGCGCAAGCCGGGCATGAGCCGCGACGATCTGATCGGCATCAATCTGAAGGTGATGGAGCAGGTGGGCGCGGGCATCAAAAAGTATGCGCCCAATGCGTTCGTCATCTGCATTACGAACCCCCTCGACGCGATGGTCTGGGCGCTCCAGAAGTTTTCTGGTTTGCCGCATAACAAGGTTTGCGGAATGGCCGGCGTATTGGATACGGCCCGATTCCGGCATTTCCTCGCAGATGAATTCAAGGTTTCGGTGGAAGACGTTTCGGCATTTGTGCTTGGCGGCCACGGGGACGACATGGTGCCGCTGGTTCGCTATTCGTCGGTGGGTGGGGTTCCTCTGCCCGATTTGGTCAAGATGGGCTGGATCCAGCAGGGCCGGCTGGATGAGATCGTCGACCGGACCCGGAAGGGCGGGGGGGAGATCGTCGCCCTGCTCAAGACGGGTTCGGCCTATTATGCCCCGGCGGCATCGGCCATCGCGATGGCCGAAAGCTTTCTGAAGGACAAGAAGCGCGTTCTCCCGACGGCTGCCTATCTCAATGGAGAATATGGGGTAAAAGGCCTTTACGTCGGCGTGCCGGTGATCATCGGCTCGGGCGGCGTGGAGCGAATTATCGAGATCGATCTCAATTCGACCGAGCGGCAGATGCTGATGCGGTCGGTGGAGAGCGTGAAGGGTCTCGTGGACCTCTGCGTCCAGGTCAACCCGCCGCTCGGTGCCTGATTCGGCATAAAGAGGCCGGTCGACCGGCCTCTTGGTCACAGCCCCAAGAGGGTAGGCCCGGCTGGCCCGTTCGGGGGTGGCCGGACCGTTGCCCTCGCGGTTAAACACCCCCGTCTTACATCCGCACGACAACACGTCCAGGAGCGCCATGAACATCCACGAGCATCAGGCGAAGGAGCTTTATCGCCAATACGGCATTCCCACCGGTAAAGGTGGCGCCGCATTTACCGTCGAGGAAGCCGTTGAAGCCGCCAAGCAGCTGCCCGGCCCGGTCTGGGTCGTCAAAGCGCAGATCCATGCGGGCGGCCGCGGCAAGGGCACCTTTAAAGAGAAGGAAGCCGGCGAAAAGGGCGGCGTTCGTCTCGCCAAGTCGATCGACGAGGTGAAGCAGTTCGCGGGCGAGATGCTTGGGCGGACGCTCGTGACGATCCAGACGGGGGACGCGGGCCGCGTGGTTCGCCGGCTCTACGTCGAAGACGGCACGGCGATCGATAAGGAACTCTATCTCTCCATGCTCGTCGACCGGGCAACCTCGCGGGTGGCGT
The DNA here is from genome assembly GCA_002928735.1 of Hyphomicrobium sp. Taxonomy (GTDB): domain Bacteria; phylum Pseudomonadota; class Alphaproteobacteria; order Rhizobiales; family Hyphomicrobiaceae; genus JAGVSR01. The sequence continues at coordinate 99,071 of PERL01000005.1, forward strand.
TCATCGTTTCGACCGAAGGCGGCATGGACATCGAGAAGGTGGCTCATGACACGCCGGAGAAGATCGTGACGCTGTCGATCGATCCGGCTTCGGGCTTCCAGCCCTTCCATGGCCGCAAGATCGCGTTCGCGCTCGGTCTCAAGGGCGATGCCGCCAAACAGATGCAGGCTACGGCTGCGAACCTCTACCGGATGTTCATCGAGAAGGACATGAGCCTTCTGGAAATCAATCCGCTGGTGGTGACGAAGGACGGCAACCTGATCGCGCTCGACGGCAAGATGGATTTCGACAGCAATGCGCTGTTCCGGCATCCCGAGATCGTGGCCTATCGCGATCTGACGGAAGAAGAGCCGAGCGAAATCGAAGCCTCCAAGCATGATCTGGCGTTCATCAAGCTCGACGGTAACATCGGCTGCCTCGTCAATGGTGCGGGTCTGGCCATGGCGACGATGGACATCATCAAACTTTACGGCGCGGAGCCGGCCAACTTCCTCGACGTGGGCGGTGGCGCTTCGAAGGAAAAGGTGCGGGAAGCGTTCAAGCTGATCCTCGCCGATCCGGCCGTGAAGGGCATTCTGGTCAATATTTTCGGTGGGATCATGCGCTGCGATATTATCGCGGAAGGCGTGATCGCGGCGGCGCGCGAGATGGCGATCACCGTTCCGCTCGTCGTCCGGCTGGAAGGCACCAACGTTGAACTCGGTAAGAAGATGCTGGCCGAATCCGGCCTGAAGATCGTCCCTGCGGATGATCTCGCCGATGCCGCCCGCAAAATCACCGACGAAGTGAAGAAGGTTGCCTGATCATGTCAGTCCTCATCGACAAAAATACGATCACCATCTGTCAGGGCATTACCGGCAGCCAGGGAACGTTCCACACCAAGCAGGCTAAGGCCTACGGCACCAAGGTCGCCGGGGGCGTGACGCCGGGCAAGGGAGGGACGAACCATCCTGACGCGGACCTCGCCGACGTGCCGATGTTCAACACGGTGCTGGAAGCGAAAGAAAAGACCGGGGCGACGGCCAGCGCGATCTACGTGCCGCCGCCATTTGCAGCGGACGCCATCCTGGAAGCCATCGACGCGGAGATCCCGTTAATCATCTGCATCACGGAAGGCATTCCGGTGATCGACATGATCCGCGTGAAGCGGGCATTGACAGGATCGAAGTCGCGCCTCGTTGGGCCAAACTGCCCCGGCGTGCTGACGCCAGGGCAGTGCAAGATCGGGATCATGCCCGGCAACATCTTCTCCAAGGGCTCGGTCGGCGTGGTGTCTCGTTCGGGCACGCTCACCTATGAAGCGGTGAAGCAGACGACGGATGCCAAGCTCGGCCAGACAACGGCGGTGGGTATCGGCGGCGATCCGGTGAAGGGCACCGAGTTCATCGACGTGCTCGACTTGTTCCTCGACGATCCGGAGACGCAGTCGATCATTATGATCGGTGAAATCGGCGGCTCGGCTGAAGAAGAAGCCGCCGAGTGGCTGCAGGCGCAGGCCAAGAAGGGCCGCAAGAAGCCGATGGCTGGGTTCATTGCCGGCGGTTCGGCCCCTCCGGGCCGGCGCATGGGTCATGCGGGTGCCATCATTTCCGGTGGTAAGGGCAAGGCAGAAGACAAGATCGAGGCCATGCAGAAGGCCGGGATCGCCATGGCGGATAGCCCGGCAGCGCTCGGAACGACACTTCTGAAGGTTCTCGGGAAGTAATCGGGTCATCAAGGCTGATAATGTGCGGCGCTGCGGGATCTCCTCGCGGCGCCGTTCTTTTTTTAAGCTCTTTGAGGTGCTGCCTGAATTTAAGGCCCGACCTGCACTTTTGAGGGTCTTAAAACCTCGGACTAAACGGAGTAGGGTCCGCATCGTTGCGGTGCAGCAAAGCGTTTCGGCGGGTCGTCTTGAACCGCTGCTTGCCGCCACTCAGGTATCGTGCGTCCCGCAATTACCTATGGACGACGAGTTCTTATGGACGATTGGCGTCCCGCCCGGGGACCCGCTCAGGACACAACAGATGACACGCCACGCGCGCAACGAGCAGTTTCTCAAGACGTCTTTTCTCCAGGGAACCAACGCTCCGTACATCGAGGAGATGCAGGAGCAATATCAGCGCAATCCCGGTTCCGTGTCGGACGAGTGGCGCCACTTCTTCGAGAGCTTGAAGGAAGACCATCAGTCGGCCCGTCTCGACGATTTTTCCGTGCCGGTTGTGACGGGGAATGGCGGCCCGTCGTGGGGCGTACCATTGGCGGACCTGACGCAACACGACGAGATGATCGCGGCGCTGACGGGTGACGAGGGACCGGCCGAGCCGCAATTCTCGACGCGGCTGCAGCAGCGGGCTCATGCGGCGGGTGTGGAGCTTTCGCCGGCCGCGTCAATACGGGCAACGCAGGATTCCATCCGCGCGCTCATGTTGATCCGCGCCTATCGCGTCATGGGGCATCTGGCTGCGGACCTCGATCCGCTGGGGATCTCGGAGCGCAATGTGCACAAGGAATTGCGCGCGGAAACGTATGGATTCACAGAAGCCGATGTCGACCGGCCGGTGTTCTTGGATCGCTATCTCGGACTTGAGTTTGCGACGATCCGGCAGATGCTTGCGATCTTGCGGCGCACGTATTGCCGCAAGATCGGCTTCCAGTTCATGCACATTACCAATCCTGCGCAGAAGCAGTGGCTGCAGCAGCGCGTGGAGGGCGAAGAGAAGGGCATTACGTTCACGGTGCCCGGCAAGCGCGCTATTTTGAACAAGCTGATCGAGGCGGAGCTGTTCGAGAAGTTCTGCGACATCAAATATACCGGTACGAAGCGGTTTGGCCTCGACGGTGGCGAGGCGATGGTTCCGGCGCTGGAACAGATCATCAAGCGCGGTGGTCAGCTCGGTGTGGCCGAGATCGTGTTCGGCATGGCGCATCGCGGGCGGTTGAACGTTTTGGGCAATGTGCTCGGCAAACCGTTGCGCGCCATTTTCAACGAATTCAAAGGCGGGTCGTTCAAACCGGACGACGTCGAAGGCTCGGGCGACGTCAAGTATCACTTGGGTGCATCGTCGGACCGGTCGTTCGATGGGAATAACGTGCATCTGTCGCTGACCGCGAATCCGTCACATCTGGAGATCGTCGATCCGGTGGTGCTCGGCAAGGTGCGTGCGAAGCAGGATCAGCATGGGTGCGATCCGTCCGACCGAACGCCGATCTTGCCGCTGCTGATCCACGGCGATGCGGCGTTCGCAGGTCAGGGCGTGGTGGCGGAGTGTTTCGGATTGTCGGGCCTCAAGGGGCACCGGACGGGCGGGTCGATCCACTTCGTCATCAACAATCAGATCGGCTTCACGACGAGCCCGCGCTATTCGCGCTCGTCGCCGTACTGTTCTGACGTCGCACGGATGATCGAGGCGCCAATTTTGCACGTGAATGGCGACGATCCGGAAGCGGTCGTTCATTGCGCGAAGATTGCCATCGAATACCGCCAGCGGTTCCAGAAGCCGGTCGTGATCGACATGTTCTGCTATCGCCGCTTCGGTCACAACGAAAGCGATGAGCCGATGTTCACGCAGCCGTTGATGTATAAAAAGATCAAGGCTCATCCGACGGTCGTGGAAATCTATGGTCAGCGACTCGTCGAGGAAGGCGTGATTGCGCAAGGCGAAGTGGACGATATGCGTGGGGCCGTGCGGGCACGGCTTGACGAGGAATTTTCAGCCGCCGACACGTACAAGCCGAACAAGGCGGATTGGCTGGACGGGCGCTGGTCAGGATTTCAGCGGGCCGGCGAAGACGACTTGGCGTCGGTGACCGGCGTTGATGGGGAGACGCTTCGGCACGTCGGCCGGCAAATTACCGCCATTCCGAACGAGTTCATCGCGCACAAGACCATCGCAAAGCTGATGGAGCGGCGGCGCGAAATGGTCGAGAGCGGGCAGGGCATCGATTGGTCGATGGCGGAAGCACTGTCGTTTGGCTCGCTCTTGAAGGAGGGCTATCCGGTTCGCCTCTCTGGCCAGGACAGCGAGCGGGGAACGTTTTCGCAGCGGCATTGCGTGCTGATCGATCAGGAAACAGAGCGCCGCTACACACCGTTGAAGTTCGTGTCGCCGGATCAGGCGAAATTCGAAGTCATCAATACGATGCTTTCGGAAGAGGCGGTGCTTGGGTTCGAGTACGGCTATTCGCTCGCCGAACCCAATGCGCTTGTTTTGTGGGAGGCGCAGTTCGGCGATTTCGCGAACGGGGCCCAAGTGTTGTTCGATCAGTTCTTGTCGTCGGCGGAGCGCAAGTGGCTGCGCATGTCGGGACTTGTTTGCCTGCTGCCACATGGATTCGAGGGGCAGGGGCCGGAGCATTCGTCGGCGCGGCTGGAGCGGTTTTTGCAGCTGTGCGCGGAAGATAATTGGCAGGTGGCCAACTGCACGACGCCGGCGAACTATTTCCACATTCTCCGGCGCCAACTGCTGCGCAAGTTCCGCAAGCCGCTGATCATCATGACACCGAAGTCGCTGCTGCGGCACAAGCGGGTGGTGTCGCGTATTGATGAAATGGGGCCGAACACGTCGTTCCAGCGCATTTTGCAGGACGATGCGCAGACGCGGCCGGAGGAAAAGATAACGCTGGTGCCCGACGATCAGATCGAGCGCGTGGTGCTGTGTTCGGGCAAGGTTTACTACGATCTCTATGAGGCGCGGGAGCAGCAGGGCATCAATAATGTCTATCTGTTGCGCGTCGAGCAGCTCTATCCGTTCCCGGCGCGGGCGCTGATCAACGAACTGGGGCGCTTCAAGTTCGCGGAAATCGTGTGGTGTCAGGAGGAGCCCAAGAATATGGGCGCGTGGCACTTCATGGATGCCAACATCGAATGGGTGCTGACGCATCTGGGCTATATCCACCGGCGGCCGCGCTATGCGGGGCGGGCGGCGGCAGCATCGCCGGCGACGGGACAGCTGAGCAAGCATCTGGCCGAGCAGGCCGCGCTCGTAAATGACGCCCTGAAGGGCAGCAGCAAATAAGTGGTGCGGGACTTCAGGTCCGTGGCCCGAAGTGAGATGAGGACGCGCATGACGATTGAAATCAAGGTTCCGGTGCTGGGTGAGTCGATCACGGAAGCGACAGTGGGACGGTGGTTCAAGAAGCCGGGCGAGGCCGTGAAGGCGGATGAGCCGCTTGTCGAACTGGAAACAGATAAGGTGACGGTGGAAGTGCCGGCACCGGCTGCTGGTGTGATGGGCGATATTCTGGTGGCGCAGGGCACGACGGTGGCGATCGGCGCGCTGCTCGGCGCTCTGACGGAGGGTGGGGCTGCTGCTCCGGCACCGGCTGCTGCTGCGCCGAAGCCGGCGAAGGCGGAGACCGCCAAACCGGCTGCCAAGCCCGCCGCTGCCAAGTCTGCTCCAGCTGCTGCATCGCCGCCGCCCGCGCCTGCGGCGCGCAAAGTTCTGGCCGAAGCAAACATCGATGCCGGCGACGTGGCTGGGTCGGGCCGCCGGGGGCAGGTGTTGAAGGAAGATGCCGTGGGTGCTGCTGCGGCGAAGGCTGCGGCCGAGGTGGCTGCGCCCGTTGCAGTTCCAGCCGCTGCTCCAGCGCCGCGCCGTGAAAGCCCATCGACCCCGGTACCGGTGGCGATTCAGCAATTGAAGGTGCCGTCGACGGTTGGTGAGCCTGGGCGCGAAGAGCGGGTGAAGATGACCCGACTGCGCCAGACGATCGCGCGGCGACTCAAGGATGCGCAGAACACGGCGGCTATGCTGACGACGTTCAACGACGTCGATATGAGCGCGGTGATGGCGCTGCGCGCGCAATATAAGGATCTGTTCGAGAAGCGGCACGGGGTGAAGCTGGGCTTCATGGGCTTCTTCGTGAAGGCGTGTGTGCAGGCGTTGCGCGAGATCCCGGCGGTAAACGCCGAGATCGATGGCGACGACATTATCTATAAGAACTATTACCACGTGGGCGTGGCGGTGGGCACGGAACGCGGGCTGGTGGTGCCGGTGCTGCGGGACGTGGACCGGATGTCGCTGGCTGAGACGGAGATCACCATCGCCGAGTTCGGCCGGCGCGCGCGCGACGGCAAACTCTCCATCGAAGATATGCAGGGCGGAACGTTCACCATTTCGAACGGTGGCGTTTACGGTTCGATGCTGTCGACGCCTATTCTCAATGCGCCGCAGTCGGGCATTTTGGGTATGCACCGGATCGAGGAGCGGCCTGTGGTGAAGAATGGGCAGATCGTGGCGCGGCCGATGATGTATCTGGCGCTTAGCTACGATCACCGGATCGTGGACGGCAAGGAAGCGGTGACGTTCCTCGTGCGCGTGAAAGAATGCCTGGAAGACCCGCAGCGGTTCATTCTTGAGCTCTAATCAATATGGCCGACGCTTCCCGACGTGATGCGCCGCTTCAGGCAGGTGCTGCCGGCAGGCTTGCCTGGCTCGACATAGCGAAGGCAATCGCCATCGCACTCGTCGTGTTCGGGCATGCGAGCCGGTCGGTTGAGCGGACGGATGGGCTGGTTTGGAGCGACGGTCTGCGGCTTGCGGACCAGCTGATCTATTCGTTCCATATTCCTCTGTTCTTTGTGCTGGCGGGATATGCGGCAAGCCTCGTCGCGGGACGAGGGTTTGCAGCGCAGGCGCGTGGGCTGTTCTGGGGCGTGGCCGTTCCGTACATCGTGTGGACGGTGGTTTGGGTCGGCTTGAAGATTGCGTTTCCGGGGTCGGTCAATGAAGCCGCGTCGTGGAGCGATCTTGCGACAGCGCTGTGGCGGCCTGTGGAACACATGTGGTTCCTGCAGCATCTGTTGATTGCGCGGCTATTCTGGATCGGCGCTGAGCGGGCGGGGGCCAGCGGTGTGGCTGGCGGGAGCGCGGTCGTCTTGGCGTTGTTTGCCGTCGCGTCGTGGATGACGACGGTGGAAGGTGAGCCGAAATCCGTCACGGCGCTGTTGGGCAACATTGCATTCGTTGGCGCCGGGGCGATCTGGGTGCCGCTGCTTTTAAAGCACGCGCGCGAGGCCGGGTTGATCGCGGCGGCGGGCGTTGCGTTTGCGGCGTGGGCGATCCTGGCGATCCACCTTGGTGGCGATGATATCGGGCTCTTGAGCTTCGTTGCAGCACTTCTGGCGTCGCTGGTGGTGCTGACCGCGGTCTGGCAGATGCCGCTGCCGGAGGGGCGGGTTGGGCGCACGATGGCCTTCGCTGGCGAAGCGTCGCTGGCGATCTACGTCATTCATTCGATCGTGATCGCGGTTGTGCGTGCTGTGCTGCAGAAGGCCGGCATGCTCGATGAGGCTTTGCTGATCGTGACCGGGACCGTTCTGGGGATTGTCATTCCCGCGGTTCTTTATTGGGTGGCCCTGGCAGCGTCCGCGCGGACAGGCTGGTCGCTGACGCGCTTTGCCGGGTTGGGGACCGCTACTCGATCTTATTACCTTCCAACACAGCAGTCGGGGCCCCGTGCGGCCACGGCCGTGCCGGCTCAATCCTGAGATTTCAAAGAAGAGACCACCGCCATGTATGACCTGATCGTGATTGGCACCGGACCCGGCGGCTATGTGTGCGCCATCCGCGCGGCGCAACTTGGCATGAAGGTGGCCGTGGTGGAGAAGCGATCGACCCACGGGGGCACGTGTTTGAACGTCGGGTGCATCCCGTCGAAAGCGCTGCTGCATGCGTCAGAGCTTTACGACGAGGCGTCGCATCACTTCGCGGTGATGGGCATCAACGTCACGCCGGAATTGGATTTGGCGCGCATGCAGGCCTTCAAGGACGAAGGCGTGAAGGGGAATGTCGACGGCGTCGCGTACCTCTTGAAGAAGAACAAGATTGATAGTTTTCACGGGGCGGGGCGGGTTCTCGATGCGGGAAAGGTTGGCATTACGTTCATGAACGGGGAGACGTCGACGCTGGAGGCCAAGTCGATCGTGATCGCGACGGGGTCGGAGGTGGTTTCGCTTCCCGGTATCGTGATCGATGAAGAGCGCATCGTGTCGTCGACGGGGGCGCTGACGTTCCAGGCAGTGCCGAAGCGGCTTGTTGTGATTGGAGCCGGCGTGATCGGGCTTGAGCTGGGATCGGTGTGGCGGCGGCTTGGGTCGGAGGTCATCGTTGTCGAGTATCTCGATCGCATTCTGCCAGGGATGGATTCGGATGTGGCGCGGACGTTCCAGCGCATTCTTGCCAAGCAGGGTTTTGAATTCCGGCTTGGTCAGAAGGTGACGGGCGTGGTGGATGCGGGCGATGCGGGCCTGTCGGTCACGGTGGTGCCGGCGACGGGCGATGGGACAGGTGAGACGTTGCAGGCGGATGCGGTGCTCGTGGCCGTGGGGCGCAAGCCTTACACGGATGGGCTGGGGCTCGATGAGATTGGGATCGAGCGGGATTCCAAGGGTCGGATTGCCGTCAACGAGCACTTCGAAACCAGTGTGGCCGGTGTATTCGCGATTGGCGATGTGATCGCGGGCCCGATGCTGGCGCACAAGGCAGAAGACGAGGGCGTCGCGGTTGCAGAGATCATCGCGGGGCAGGCGGGGCATGTGAATTACGACGTCATTCCTGGCGTGGTCTACACGGCGCCGGAAGTGGCGAGTGTGGGTAAGACCGAGGATGAGTTGAAGGCCGCCGGCATTGCTTACACGGCGGGCAAGTTCCCGTTCACGGCGAACGGGCGGGCGAAGGTGAACCGCACGACAGACGGGTTTGTGAAGGTTCTGGCGGACGCGGCAACGGATCGGGTGCTCGGCGTCCACATCATCGGGCCGCATGCGGGCGAGATGATCGCTGAGGCGGCGGTGCTGATGGAATTCGGCGGGTCGGCGGAAGATCTGGCGCGGACGTGTCATGCGCATCCGACGCTGACGGAAGCCGTGAAGGAAGCGGCGCTGGCCGCGGGCAAGCGCGCCATCCATAGTTGATTGCGCCGAGCGACTCCCCTCCGGGGAGCCGGCCGCTCGGCGCGATTAGTGGCGCGGGTGGGCGGCGTCGTACACGCGGAGCAATTGGGCCCGGTCGACCTCGGTGTAGACCTGCGTCGTCGAGAGTGACGCGTGGCCGAGCAATTCCTGGATTTGGCGCAGATCGGCGCCGGCGGAGAGCAGGTGCGTCGCGAAGGAGTGGCGGAGTGCGTGCGGCGTGGCGGTCGCGGGCAGCTGCAGGGCGTCGCGCAGGCGGGCAATTGCGAGCTGGATGATGCGCGGGGAGAGCGGTCCGCCCTTGGCACCGCGAAAGAGCGGTTGGTCCGGTTGGAGCGTGAGAGGCACGAGGCTCATGTAGCGGTCGATGGCCGTTTGGGTGACGGGGAGAATGGGCACGAGGCGTTCTTTGTCGCCCTTGCCGGTGATGCGGATGACATCGCGGCCGGCGGTGGGGGCATCGCGCGGCGTCAGGGCGAGGGCTTCGGAGATGCGCAGGCCGGAGCCGTAGAGAAGCAGCAAGACGGCTGTGTCGCGGGCGCCGATCCAGGTTTCAGATGCGTCGCCGATGGCGTCGACAACGGCTGAGGCTTTCTCGATCGTCAGCGGTTTGGGTACGGCGTGGGGCAGCTTGGGCATGCCGACGCGGAGGATGGCGCGGTTTTCGGAAACGCCCGTGATGTCGAGCCAGCGGATGTAGGTGCGCAGTGCCGACATGGTGCGCGAAAGCGAGCGGCTCGTGAGGCCCTCCTTGCGGCGGGCGGCCATGAAGCCGCGAAAGGCTTTAAGATCGAGGCGGTCGAGATCGGCGAGACAGGGGGCGTGGCCTAGGAAGCGGCGCAGGAAAATGAGGAACGATCTCAGGTCGTGGTCATAGGCCTTGATGGTTTCGGGCGAGCGGCCTTCGGTGAATTCGAGGTGCGCGAGCCAGCGGGCGATGGAACCTTGAAGGTCGCCGCCGAGTTCGAGTTCTGGTGCGATGTCGGGCGTCGGGCGGCGGACTGGCAATCGCTCTCCGGTGCGGCAATGTTTGCGGATTAGAGCCTTAACCGCGCCGGTTAATGAATGGTAAACAGGGCTTTCGTGCGGCCTCTCAGGCCAGCCTCACTCTTCAGTCTCCAACTTCAGGAATGCTCCCCCCATGCCGACGCTTTTCGATCCGATTACCATCGGTGATCTTTCGCTGCGCAATCGCGTGATCATGGCGCCGCTCACCCGCTGCCGTTCGAGCGAGGGGCGGGTGCCGAACGCGTTAATGGCCGAATATTATGTGCAGCGGGCCTCGGCGGGGATGATTCTGTCGGAGGCCACATCGGTCGATCCGATGGGCGTTGGATATCCCGACACACCGGGCATTTGGTCGGATGCGCAAGTGGCGGGCTGGAAGCTCGTGACGGACGCCGTGCATAAAGCGGGGGGCACGATTCTGTTGCAGCTCTGGCATGTGGGGCGCGTGTCGGATCCGCTTTATCTCCACGGGGCATTGCCAGTAGCGCCAAGCGCGATCCGGCCAGCGGGGACCGTATCGCTCGTGCGGCCCAAGAAGGAGTTCGTAACTCCGCGGGCGCTGGAGCGTGACGAGATCCCCGGCATCATCGCGGGCTACAAGCTGGGAGCGGAGAACGCCAAGCGGGCCGGGTTCGACGGCGTGGAGGTGCACGGCGCGAACGGGTATCTGCTCGACCAGTTTTTGCAGGACAAGACCAATACACGCACCGACGACTACGGCGGCGGGATTGAAAACCGCGCGCGGTTGATGATCGAGGTGGTGGATGCGTGTATTGGCGTTTGGGGGGCGGGTCGCGTGGGCCTGCATTTGGCGCCGCGCGGGGATGCGCACGACATGGGCGACAGCAATCCGCTCGCGACGTTTGGCTATGTGGCCGAACAAATGAAGGCGCGGGGCTTGGCGTTTCTGTGCGCGCGGGAATCGCTGGGGGAGAACCGGATCGGGCCGCAGCTGAAGAAAATCTTCGGCGGCGTTTATATCGCGAACGAAGGGTTCACGGAAGAAACGGCGCAAGACGTGCTGGAAAAGGGCGAGGCGGACGCGGTGGCTTTTGGGAAAACCTTCATCGCAAACCCTGATTTACCGCAGCGATTCGCTGTTTCCGCGCCGCTCAATCCGCAGAAGCCGGAGCTCTTTTACGCCCAGGGACCGGCCGGTTATATCGACTATCCGGCCCTTTCTTGAGCCTCGACCGTGTCTTGCATGCAAAAAACCCCCGAAAATCGGGTGTTTTTTGCACATGTGGGAGCGATTGACCGTTGCAAAAAGCCGCGACGCACGTACTTTGACGCCACCGGAGAACCCGACGGCCTCTGAAATGTAGCCGTTGCTTGTGCAAGCGTATCCTCGATTTTGAGAGCAGCGGCGCCGCGATGCCCATCGCGATTGACGCGGACCTCTTCAGCGGTCGCGGACGGTTCAGCCGACATCCGTATTCAATTCTCAGGGACGACACACCCATGGCAAAAGCTGCTGCAAAAGCTACCGTAAAGGCCGCCGCAAAGACGGTCGCGAAGCCCAACACCGTAACGCTCCGCCAGCTCGGCGCGGCATTGGCTGAAACGCATGAGATGCCGAAGAAGCAGGCGCTCGCCGTGCTCGAGGATCTCGTGGCGATGATCACCAAGCACCTCAAGAAGGGCGACCGTATCCGCATTGGCGGTCTGGGCGTACTGCAGGTGCGCAAGCGCCCGGCACGCATGGGCCGCAACCCGGCGACGGGCGAAGCCATCAAGATCAAGGCTTCGAAGAAGGTCGCTTTCCGCGCCGCCAAGGAGCTGAAGGAAGCCGTCTAAGGTTTCCTTCTTTGGATACTAGAAAGGCCCGCGAAAGCGGGCCTTTTTTGTTTGTCTCTAGCTGTGCGCTCATGCGCGCTTTTTGCGCTGGAGACCGGTCCGGTGCGCGCCGACGGCGGGCTTGGACGAGGATGACGGTATGAGGCGGAGCTAGATCGTCTGGCCGGTTTTTTTCCAGTCGGCGACGAAGGTGGCGAGACCGGCGTCGGTGAGCGGGTGCTTGACCAGGGCCTTCAAAATCGACGGCGGGATGGTGGCGACGTCGGCGCCGATCATTGCGGCCTCTTTCACGTGATTCACGGTGCGGATCGAGGCGGCAAGGATGTCGGTGTTGAGATCCTGATAGTTGTCGTAGATCGTGCGGATTTCGCGGATCAGGTCCATGCCGTTGAGGCCGATGTCGTCAAGGCGGCCGATGAAGGGCGAGACAAACGTTGCGCCGGCCTTGGCGGCGAGAAGGGCCTGGTTGGCCGAAAAGCACAGCGTGACGTTGACCATCGTGCCTTCGGAGGAAATCGCTTTGCAGGCTTTTAGGCCATCGAGGGTGAGCGGGACCTTGATGGTCACATTCTTGGCGATCTTGGCGAGGATCTTGGCTTCGCGCATCATGCCGTCGTAATCGGTGGCGGCGACCTCGGCCGAGACGGGGCCGGGGACGATCGCGCAAATCTCTGCGATCGTCTCTTTGAAATCGCGGCCGGACTTGGCAATGAGAGACGGATTGGTGGTGACACCGTCAAGCAGACCCGTTGCGGCCAAGTCCTTGATCTCGCCCACATCGGCGGTATCGACGAAAAACTTCATCGTGTGCGGCTCCTCGAACGCTGCGGCCTGTGTGCGATAGCTTTTGCCCCGCAGCCGGCACTATGTCTTAGCCACCCAGGTGATCCCAAGCGGCGCCGGGGATGCTTCTAACCTCTGAGGAGTGGTTTTGGATAGTCTGCTCGATGGCATGGCAAATGGTGGGGCGGCGGCGCAAAGCCGCGTGCCTGTGATCATGCCCGTCGCGCTTGATCAGACCTACGATTACGTGGTGCCGCCGGGGCTGGCGCTGGAGCCGGGGGCCTTTGTGCTGGTGCCGTTCGGCCCGCAGGTGCGGATCGGTGTCGTTTGGGATCGTCGCTTGGACGAGGGCGGCAAGCCGGTCGTTCCCAAGAAACTGAAGGCGGTGTCGGACCGATTGGACGTACCGGTTCTGCCGATCGTGTCGATGCGGTTTGCGGAGTGGGTGTCCAAATACACGTTGGCGCCGCTCGGCATGGTTCTGCGGATGATGATGAGCGCGCAGTCCGCGTTTGAGCCGCCAAAACTCCGGACGGGCGTGCGGGCGGTTGAGGGCGCAGCGCTGCCGCCGCGGATGACGCCGGCGCGCGCGCGGGCGCTGGAATTGGCGGGCGACGGGCTCATCCGGTCTAAGTCGGCGCTGGCGGATTTGGCGGCCTGTTCGACGGGTGTGATCGACGGGTTGGTGCAATCGGGCAATCTGGTGGAATGCGCGATCCCGCAGAAGATTTATCCGCGGCCCAATCCGGCACACCGGGTGACGGAGTTCGGAGAAGATCAGGAGCGCGCGGTGCATGCGCTGCGCTCGGCGGTTGATGCGGAGAATTTTTCCGTGACGCTGCTCGATGGCGTGACGGGGTCGGGTAAGACGGAGGTTTATTTCGAGGCGGTGGCGCGGACGCTTGAGCAAGGCCGGCAAGCGCTGATCATGCTGCCGGAAATTGCCCTGACGTCGCAGTTTCTGGAACGCTTCGAGCGGCGATTTGGTGCGGCACCTGTCGAGTGGCATTCGGCGCTGTCGGGGCCGGAGCGCGGGCGCATCTGGTGTGCGACGGCGACGGGGGAAGCGCGGATCGTGATCGGCGCGCGTTCGGCGCTGTTTCTTCCGTTTGCCGACTTAGGTCTCATCGTCGTCGATGAAGAGCACGACGCGGGCTACAAGCAGGATGATCGCGTGCATTACCAGGCGCGCGACATGAGCGTGGTGCGCGGGAGCCTCGGCAAGTTTCCGGTGATCCTGGCGTCGGCGACGCCGGCCATCGAAAGCCATGTGAACGCGCGGACGGGGCGGTACCGGCATGTAATTTTGCCCGGGCGGTATTCGGGGGCGGAGTTGCCTCAACTGGCGGCGATCGATTTGCGCGTCGAGCAGCCGGATAAAGGCCGTTGGCTGGCGCCGCGGCTGGTGGCGGCCATTGCGGAGACGATGGAGAAAAAGCAGCAATCGCTGCTGTTTTTGAACCGCCGAGGGTATGCGCCGCTGACGTTGTGCCGCAAGTGCGGTCACCGGTTCGAGTGTCCGCAATGCACCGCATGGCTGGTGGAGCATCGCTTCAAGGGGCGGCTCAACTGTCATCATTGCGGGTTCTCGATGCCGCCTCCCGCGAAATGTCCGAAGTGTTCCGAGCCGGACGCGCTGGTGGCGTGCGGGCCGGGTGTGGAGCGCGTGGCGGAGGAGGTGCAGGAGCGGTTTCCGGAGGCGCGGGTGGCGCTGCTGTCATCGGATCTCATTCCGGGGCTGGCGGAAATGCGCGAAGCGATCCATCGCATCGAGGCGGGGGAGACCGACATCATCATCGGCACACAGATCGTGGCGAAGGGTCACCATTTTCCGAATTTGACTTTAGTGGGCGTGGTGGATGGCGATCTCGGCTTGTCGATGGGCGCGGACCCGCGCGCGGGCGAGCGGACGTTTCAATTGCTGCATCAGGTGACGGGGCGCGCGGGGCGAGCGTTCGCGGAGGGACGTGGGTTCATCCAGACGCATCTGCCGGAGCATCCCGTAATGCAAGCGATGCTGTCAGGAGATCGAGAAGAATTTTTGGCGCGGGAAATCGAAATGCGGCAGCGCGGGATGCTGCCGCCTTATGGACGTTTGGCGGCGTTGATTATCTCGGCGCGCGAGAAGGAGCTTGCCGAGCGGTATGCGCGCGAGGTGGCGCGGCGGGCGCCGCCGGCAGAGACGATCAGCGTTTTGGGGCCAGCGGAGGCGCCGATTTTTGTCGTGCGCGGGCGGCATCGTTGGCGGCTGTTGGTGAAGGCGCCGCGCGAGGCGGACATTCAAGGATATCTGCGCGACTGGCTGGCGAGCGTGCCGGAGCCCAAGGGTGATCTGCGGCTGTCGGTCGATATCGACCCGTATAGCTTTCTGTGAGGTTGGATCAGAGCGTGCCTGAATAGGCGTGCCACCACGCAGGATTACCCTGAGTTGCAAGCATCTGCAGGCCCTTGATCAAGAGCAACGCCGCGACCGATCCGGCGATGACGGTTGCGAGCAATATGGCTGCGACGAGCAGGTTGGGAGCGAGGCGGCGCTGTCCCTCTTGCCGGAGGCGGTCGGAATTGCGGCGCTCGCGGCCAACCATCAGGGCGATGTAGATGCCGAAGCCGGGGATGGGGAGGCTGGCTTTCAGGTCGAGCCAGTGGGGCGAGCGACGCGGGGTTAATGCCGAAGCATAGGCGGCGCGCTCTTCCGGCGTGAGACGGCTGGCCAGATGAGGGGGCAGCCGCTCTAGGAAACGGCGCAATTCGGGAGATGGCGGTTCGGGGTCGGGCGGCTGGACGGGAAATGGCAATGCTAATTGAAGCATGACGACCGGAGACCCTGCGAAGTGCTTTGATGCACGCTCAAGTTGCAGCATGGCGGTTAAAGCCATCTTTAGGTCGTGGATATAATTGCATTTTGTTGACGGTTCTATTCCCGAAAGTCGTGTAATGCGACGGGGCGGGGACGCATCGGAAAAATAACAGCGGTGTGGATCTGAGCAACCGGATTGGGTGGAGAAGGGAAGCCGCTGCCAATTGCGGCAGGCCGTCGCCTATCCGTGCGGCATTCGTGCGTCCAAGCGGCGGTTGATGCCATGTGAGGCCCATGATACACGGAGCGCGGATTGCTCGAGGGGGCCTGCGCGGGGACAATATTTCGCGCCCGTCTTTAGCAATAGAAATCCCACTGGAATCAGGGACGTCTTGGCTGTTTTAGAAGCCGGAGCGGTCCCTCATCAGCGCACGAAAGCGGTCGACGTGGCAACAGACGAACCCCTGATGGCGAGTGTGGCGGGGCGGTATGCTTCGGCTCTGTTCGAACTGGCAAGTGACGAAGGCAAAGTTGCCGAGGTTGAAGGGGATTTGGCGAAGTTCCAGGCGCTGAGCGAGGAAAGCGCCGACTTCGTGCGCGTCATCCGCAGCCCCGTCATCTCGTCCGACGAGCAGGAAAAGGCCATCAGCACGGTGTTGGCTAAGGCCGGGCTCGGGCCGCTGACGATCAATTTCTTCAAGCTTCTGGCCAAGAACCGGCGGCTGTTCGCGGCTGCCGACGTAGTGCGCGACTTTCAATCGTTGGCCGCGCGGGCTCGCGGTGAAGTGCGCGCCGAGGTGACGGCGGCTTCGCCGTTGTCGGACGCCCAAGTGGCGGACCTGAAGGCGGCACTCAAGGCCTCGGTCGGCAAGGACGTGACGCTGGTGCAGAAAGTCGATCCGTCTATCCTCGGCGGGCTCATCGTGAAGCTCGGCAGCCGCATGGTCGACAATTCGCTGAAGACGAAGCTCGAGGGTATGAAGTTCGCTCTCAAGGGCAGCGCATAGAGAATTCTGGGAAGCCCGGCACGCGTCACGCAGGCCGGGCTTTCGTCATGAATAAAGATCGACGCGGGCCGCGCGCATAGTGCAGCGGATCGCGACTGGAACAACCGAGAAGGCAAGAGGTCGAGGTACATGGAAATCCGGGCCGCAGAGATCACGTCGATCCTGAAGGATCAGATCAAGAATTTCGGCAAGGAGGCCCAGGTCTCCGAAATCGGACAAGTGCTGTCGGTGGGCGATGGTATCGCCCGCGTTTACGGCCTCGACAACGTTCAGGCTGGTGAGCTTGTCGAATTCCCCGGAAACATCCGCGGCATGGCGCTGAACCTCGAATGCGACAACGTCGGCGTCGTGATCTTCGGCGACGACCGGACGATTAAGGAAGGCGACACGGTCAAGCGGACCGGTTCGATCGTGGACGTGCCGGTCGGCAAGGGCCTGCTCGGCCGCGTGGTCGACGGTCTGGGCAATCCGATCGACGGCAAGGGCCCGATCAAGTCGGATGTGCGTATGCGCGTCGACGTGAAGGCGCCCGGCATTCTGCCGCGCAAGTCGGTGCATGAGCCGATGGCGACGGGTCTGAAGGCCGTCGACGCGCTGATCCCGATCGGCCGCGGTCAGCGCGAGTTGATCATCGGCGACCGTCAGACGGGTAAGACGGCGATCATTCTCGACACGTTCCTCAACCAGAAGCCGGCAAACGCGGGTACGGATGAGACGGCGAAGCTCTACTGCGTTTATGTCGCTATCGGCCAGAAGCGGTCGACGGTGGCGCAGTTCGTGAAGGTTTTGGAAGAGCGTGGCGCGCTGCAGTACTCGATCGTCGTCGCTGCGACGGCTTCGGATCCGGCGCCGATGCAGTACCTGGCTCCGTTTACGGGCTGCACGATGGGCGAATATTTCCGCGACAACGGCATGCACGCCGTGATCGCTTATGACGACTTGTCCAAGCAGGCCGTCGCTTACCGTCAGATGTCGCTGCTGCTGCGCCGCCCGCCGGGCCGCGAAGCCTATCCCGGCGACGTCTTCTATCTCCACTCTCGCCTGCTCGAGCGCGCCGCCAAGATGGGCGATGCCGCCGGTAAGGGTTCGCTGACGGCGCTGCCGGTCATCGAAACGCAGGCCAACGACGTTTCGGCTTACATTCCCACGAACGTGATTTCGATCACCGACGGCCAGATCTTCCTTGAAACGGACCTCTTCTATCAGGGTATCCGTCCGGCAGTGAACGTCGGTCTGTCGGTGTCGCGCGTGGGTTCGTCGGCGCAGACGAAGGCGATGAAGCAGGTGGCCGGCAAGATCAAGGGCGAGCTCGCGCAGTACCGCGAAATGGCGGCCTTCGCACAGTTCGGTTCGGACCTCGACGCCGCCACGCAGAAGCTGCTGGCACGCGGTGCGCGTCTGACGGAACTCCTGAAGCAGCCGCAGTTCTCGCCCTTGAAGATGGAAGAGCAGGTTGTGGTGATCTTCGCGGGTACGCGCGGCTATCTCGACACTTTGCCGGTTGCTTCGGTCGGTAAGTTCGAGCAGGCGCTCCTGGCTGGTCTGCGCGACGAGAAGGCGATCCTGTCTTCGATTGCGGCTGAAAAGGCGCTGTCGGGCGAGACGGAGAAGAATCTCGTGGCCTACCTCGACAAGTTCGCCAAGAGCTTTGTCGCTTAACGTTCCGCTCGCGCTCAAGGAGACGGCTCCATGCCGAGCTTAAAGGACCTACGCAATCGCATCGCCTCGGTGAAGGCGACGCGCAAGATCACGAAGGCCATGCAGATGGTGGCGGCGGCGAAACTTCGCCGCGCACAGGAAGCTGCCACGGCTGCGCGTCCTTATGCGGAGCGGATGGACAAGATTCTGGCTAATCTCGGCGGGCGCGCGATCCGAGATACGGCGTCGCCGCTGCTCGTGGGTAACGGCAAGGATCAGGTTCACCTGCTCGTCGTGATGACGGCGGAACGCGGTCTGTGCGGCGGCTTCAACTCCAACATCGCCAAGCTGGCGCGTGCGGATGCGAACCGTTTGATGTCCGCCGGTAAGACGGTGAAGATCCTGACGGTGGGCCGCAAGGGCGCGGACAACCTGCGCCGCGATCTCGCCCGCAACATCGTGGAACGCCGCGATCTGGCTGGCGTGCGGCAGCTCGGTTACAAGAACGCGGAAGACGTTTCCGACCGGTTGCTGGCGATGTTCGAGGCTGGCGAGTTCGATGTGGCGACGCTCTATTTCTCGGAGTTCAAGTCGGTCATCGCACAGAAGCCGACGGCGCTGCAGATCATCCCCGCCAAGCTGCCGGAAGTGTCCGACGCGAAGGACGGCGGTGCGCAGGCGATTTACGAATATGAGCCCGACGAGGAAATGATCCTGTCGTCGCTGTTGAAGCGCAACATCGCGACGCAGATCTTCCGCGGGCTTCTGGAGAATGCGGCATCCGAGCAGGGTGCTCGCATGAGCGCCATGGACAATGCGACGCGCAACGCGGGCGACATGATCAACAAGCTGACGATCAAGTACAACCGTCAGCGGCAGGCAAACATCACGAAGGAACTGATCGAAATCATCTCGGGCGCGGAAGCGCTCTGAGGCGGGGTCAGGACCAGACGGCAACCCAACACGCTGCGCTCTAGGCAAACCCGCCGGGCGCTGCTTACGAACTGAGAACGAGGAACGGGTAATGGCACAGAATATCGGTAAGATCCGTCAGGTCTTGGGCGCAGTCATCGACGTGCAATTCGACCAGAAGCTGCCGGAGATTCTGAACTCGCTCGAGACGACGAACGGCGGCAACCGCCTCGTTCTCGAAGTGGCGCAGCATCTGGGTGAAAACACGGTGCGCGCGATCGCCATGGACTCGACGGAAGGTCTGGTTCGCGGGCAGGAAGTGATTGACACGGGCGCGCCGATCTCGGTGCCGGTGGGCGAAGAAACGCTGGGCCGCATCATGAATGTGATCGGCGAACCGGTGGACGAAGCCGGACCGATCAAGACCAACGCCGTGCGCGCCATTCATCAGCCGGCTCCGACCTTTGCCGATCAGGCGACGGAAGCGCAGATCCTCGTGACGGGCATCAAGGTCGTGGACCTCCTCGCACCTTACGCGAAGGGCGGCAAGATCGGCCTGTTCGGCGGCGCCGGCGTGGGCAAGACCGTTCTCATCATGGAACTGATCAACAACATCGCCAAGGTGCACGGTGGTTACTCGGTGTTCGCGGGCGTCGGCGAGCGAACGCGCGAGGGTAACGACCTTTATCACGAGATGATCGAATCGAACGTCAACATCAACCCGAAGAAGAACAACGGGTCGACGAAGGGTTCGAAGTGCGCGCTCGTTTACGGGCAGATGAACGAGCCCCCGGGCGCACGTATGCGCGTGGCGCTGTCGGGTCTGACGGTTGCGGAAGACTTCCGCGACAAGGGCCAGGACGTGCTTTTCTTCGTCGACAACATCTTCCGCTTCACGCAGGCCGGTTCGGAAGTGTCCGCACTTCTCGGCCGTATTCCTTCGGCCGTGGGCTATCAGCCGACGCTGGCGACCGACATGGGCGCCCTGCAGGAGCGCATCACCACGACGCAGAAGGGTTCGATCACCTCGGTGCAGGCGATCTACGTTCCGGCCGACGACTTGACCGACCCGGCGCCTGCTGCATCGTTCGCGCATTTGGACGCGACGACCGTGTTGTCGCGCTCGATTGCCGAAAAGGGCATCTACCCGGCCGTGGACCCGCTCGACTCGACGTCGCGCATGCTCGATCCGCGCATTGTCGGCGAAGAGCATTATGCAGTTGCCCGCCGCGTGCAGGCGATCCTGCAGAAGTACAAGTCGCTGCAGGACATCATTGCCATTCTGGGCATGGACGAACTGTCCGAAGACGACAAGATGACGGTGGCGCGCGCGCGCAAGATCGAACGCTTCATGTCGCAGCCGTTCTCGGTGGCCGAAGTGTTCACCGGCTCGCCAGGCAAGCAGGTTGCACTCGCCGACACCATCAAGGCCTTCAAGGGTCTGTGCGACGGAGATTACGACCACCTGCCGGAACCGGCGTTCTACATGGTGGGTTCGATCGACGAAGCCATCGCCAAGGCTGAGAAGCTGGCGGAAGCTGCCTAACAGGCCGCGCTCGGGTTCCCGAGGCTGGCTTCGCATAAGGACGATGACTGATGTCAGGTGACGGAACGTTCGGCAGCTGCTGCGTCGAACTTAAGGAAGCGATGAGCGGGGAAGACTTCGAGCCGCTCATCACGGTCGGAGACGGTGGTATCCTCTACATGTCGGTCGGTCTGATC
Source organism: Hyphomicrobium sp. (assembly GCA_002928735.1). Classification (GTDB taxonomy): domain Bacteria; phylum Pseudomonadota; class Alphaproteobacteria; order Rhizobiales; family Hyphomicrobiaceae; genus JAGVSR01. Next base: position 119,628 of record PERL01000005.1, read on the forward strand.
GAGATGGAAGACGATGAGCCCGGCATGATCGACCACCCGGTGTTCTTCTGCCCGTTCTGCGGGACGAAGCTGCAGACGGCGGACGACGTCCGGGCGAAGTCGGGCGCGCTCGACGAAGACGAACCGACGAGTTAATCCGCCTAAAGGGCGCACTTTAGAATTCAGGGACGACTAACATGGCCGGTACGTTCAAATTTGAACTCGTCTCCCCCGAGCGCGTGCTGCTCTCGGTTGATGCCGAGCAGGCGATGGTGCCGGGTGTGGACGGGGACTTCACGGTGTTTCCGGGCCACGCGCCGTTGATCTCGACGCTGCGTCCGGGGCTTCTGGAAGTGCTGACGCCGGCTGGTAAGAAGCAGATCTTCGTAAAGACGGGTTTTGCGGATGTGAATGCGACGACGGTGACGGTGCTGGCCGAGACGGCATTCGATCTGGCTGGCATCTCGGCTGCACAGATTGCCGATGAAGTTGCCAAGGCTGAGGCCGATCTAGCGGTAGCGAAGGATGACGATGCGCGCACGCTGGCGCAGACGGCGATCGACCGGTTGCGGTCGCTGGGGTCGAAAGCCGCCTAACAGCGATTGCGGTTGCCACATATGCAAAAGGCCGGGGCAATCCCGGCCTTTGTCGTACTTGATAACGGTCGCTGATGCTCGCGGTTATTCGACGGGGCGCGCGAAGGGCGCGAAGACCTGCGCCAACTCTTCGTAAACCGGGCGCTTAAACGGAATGACCATCTCGGCGAGTTCCGTGATCGGACGCCATTTCCAGCGGTCGAATTCGGCCTTGCGGCCGTTGCGCGGTCCGATGTCGATTTCGCTGTCGTCGCCATAGAAGCGCATGGCGAACCAACGCTGGCGCTGGCCACGGTAGCGGCCTTTGAGAGCGATGCCGATCAATTCCGGCGGCAGATCGTAGGTGGTCCAGGCATTGAGCTCGGCGATGAGTTCCGCATTGCGGATGCCGGTTTCTTCTTCGAGTTCGCGGTGGGCTGCTTCGAGGGGATCTTCGCCGGCCATGAGACCGCCCTGGGGCATTTGCCAGATGTGGCCTTGGTTCATCCATGTGCCGCTGCCCGCCCACTTCGGCAGGCGGCGGCCGGTCCAGACGAGGCCGCGGTGATCGAACAGCATGATACCGACCCCGACCCTGTAGGGGAGGTCGAGCCGCTGCGAATCGCCGATGGGTTGTTCAATAGTCATTGGCGCATCTAGAACCTGAAATACGACTTCAGAGTGACAGACGAATCAAGGTGTTACAATAACGACGGATTGGATCGGACCGGGTGACCGTCGATTCATGGCGGTTGTTGCGTTCACGCCGCATGCAACCATTTGTAGGTCAAGGGACGACATTCGCCAGTGGACCAAGTTCGGCGACCACGGCTTCATAGACCCTGCGCTTGAACGGCACGATGAGGCAGACAAGTTCCGAAACGGGTGCCCATTTCCATGTGATGAATTCGGGCGTGTGGCCGGGTGGGGCTGTGATGTCGATTTCGCTGTCCTCGCCGTCGAAACGGGCGGCGAACCATTTTTGTTTCTGACCGCGGTACTTGCCGCCCCAGGCCACACCGATGAGGTGGGGCGGGAGGTCGTAGGTCAGCCAATCGGCGGTTTCGCCGATGAGGGTGGCGGAGCGGACGGATGTTTCCTCATAGAGTTCGCGCAGGGCTCCCTCGCGGGGGACTTCGCCGGCGTCCAGGCCGCCTTGCGGCATCTGCCACCATTCGCCCTTGCCTTCTGCGTCGCCCGGCATGTCGGCGCGTTGTCCGACCCAAACCAGGCCGGCGCGGTTGATCAGCATGATGCCGACGCAGGGGCGATAGGCCAGGGCAGAGGGGTCGATGGGGTGTTTGTCGGCTGGCATGGCGGGGATCTCGTGCAATGTTCAATGCGGCGTGACGGCTTATCGATCGGGTATGCTTTTGACGCAAAAAGGGGCGCCGGTGGGCGCCCCTTTTCTCTCGCTCAATGGCAGCGCCCGGTCAGTTCGGTACCGGTTTGGCAGGTTCGGTGGCCGGAGTTTCTGGTGCCGAGGCCGGCTTCTTGGCCACGTTGGCTTCCGTTGCCGTTCCGCGCAGGAAGCGCAGGGCGTACTGGAGCTGGGTGTCCTTTTCCGGTTCTTTGGGCACGTATGCTAACGATCCCGATTCTTCCTTGGGTTCTTCCTTCGGAGCTTCGGAGCCTTCGGTCGTGCCCTCGGGCTTCTCGCCAGCCGCCGGCTCCTTGATGGTGCCGTCGGGGTTGCGGAGATGGCCGCGCAGGCTGGCCTCTCCACGGGGCTTTTCGTTGGCGACCTTCGCCTTCAGATCGTCGGGCAATTCTTGCTCGACGACGATGTCGGGATCGATGCCCTTGGCTTGGATCGACCGGTTCGACGGCGTGTAGTAGCGCGCCGTGGTGAGGCGGATCGCACCGTTGGTCGAGCCCAGCGGAATGATGGTCTGCACCGAACCCTTGCCGAACGAGCGCGTGCCGATGATGGTTGCGCGCTTGTGGTCTTGCAGAGCGCCGGCCACGATTTCGGAGGCCGATGCCGAGCCGCCGTTGATCAGCACGACCACGGGCTTGCCGTCGGAGCTATCGCCGGGGCGGGCCTGCGAGCGCTGGGTTTCTTCGTTGTTACGGCCCTTGGTCAGCACGATGGCGCCCTGATCCAGGAAATCGTCGCTGACGGAGATCGCCTGATCGAGCAGACCGCCGGGGTTGTTGCGCAGGTCAATGATGTAGCCGCGCAGCTTCGAGCCGATCTCCTTCTTCAGATCGTCCATGGATTTCACGAGCATCGCATGCGTCTGCTCGTTGAAGGTGGAGACCTTGATGTAGGCAATATCGTCTTCGGCGCGGCCCTTGACTGGGTTGATGCGGATGATGTCGCGCGTGACCTTGATGTCGAAGGGCTCTTCGCGGCCTTTGCGAATGACTGTCAGGCTGATCGGCGTGTTCACCGGGCCGCGCATTTTTTCGACGGCCTGCTCGAGCGTGAGACCGTTGATCTGCTCGTTGTCGAGATGGGTGATCAAGTCGTTGGCGAGGATGCCTGCCTTGAAGGCCGGCGTGTCGTCGATGGGGGAGACGACCTTAATGACGCCGTTCTCCATCGTGACTTCGATCCCTAAGCCGCCGAATTCGCCGCGGGTCTGGACCTGCATATCCTTGAAGCTTTTCGGGCTCAGATACGACGAGTGCGGATCGAGCGCGCTCAGCATGCCGTTGATGGCGTTCTCGATGAGAAGGGTGTCGTCCGGCTTTTCAACGTAGTCGGAGCGGACTCGCTCGAACACGTCTCCGAAAAGGTCGAGCTGCTTGTAAAGCTCGGCGTTGGGCGAGGTTGCGGAATTCCCATTGGTGACGTTCATGACCGTGGTGACGCCGGCGATGCCCGCCATCATCAGAAACGTCCAGAACGCGAATTCAGTCTTGCGCATTAGCCTTGTGCCTTCTGAGGGACCGAGACCCACCAAGGGTCGGGATCGATGGGCTGCCCATCCTTACGGAATTCTATGTAGAGTACTGGCGCACCGGACGCTGCGCCAGCCGGTTCTTTTTTCACCGTCATCATTGTTCCGACGGGTTCGGAGGCGAGGACGAACTCTCCCGGCCGAACGTCGATCTGCGACAAGCCCGCAAGTACAACATTGTATCCGCCGCCCGCGTCGATGATCAAGAGTTTGCCATAGCTGCGGAACTCACCGGCATAGAGCACCCAGCCGTCACAGGGAGATGTTACCTGAGCTCCGGACCTTGTTTCCATTACAAGTCCTTTAGATTGGGACCCGTATTGGGTGCGTTCGGCGTAGTTGAGAACGCGCTTGCCGGCGGCGGGAAGGGGGAGTTTGCCTCGCGCCTGATGAAACGCAATCGCCGGCTTGATGCGGCCGGGGTTGGACAGGGCGGCGACTGTTTCGACGGGTGCCAGAACGACGACGTCGGTGGCTTCCGGCTTCGCGACCGTTATGCCCGGATCGGCGCCGCTCGGGGATGTCAGGACGGCGGGTGCCGCGGAGGGGGCGGCGGCGCGAACTTCGGCGTCGTAGGCGCCTAGGCCGGTGTTGTCCTGAACGGTCTTGCCAAGTTTGGCGATGAGTTCGTTCAGGTCCGAGACGCTTTTGGAGATTTCGCTGGCCGCATCGCGCACCTGGCGGAGTTCATCCTGGCGCTCCAGGATCGAGCGACGCTTGGTTTCCATAAGGCCGGCGAGTTCGGTTTTGAGGTCGTTTAGCCGTTTGTTTTCAGACTTTTCTTTTTCGGCCTGCGTGCGGCTTTCATCAACGACGCGCATCAACTGGCTTAGCTGATCGGCAAGTTCGAGGGCTTGGGTGCGCATGCCGGGGAAGGCCGACGCCAGCAGCATGGCGCTGCGGACCATTTCCAAAGCATCTTCGCGTTTGGTGACAATGACAGGGGGCGGATTGCGGCCCATGCGCTGGAGGGCCGCCAAGAGTGTCGAGATCTGACCGTGGCGCTGGTTGAGGGAGCCGCGGATCATCTTTTCCTGGATGTCGAGTTCGCCCAAGCGCGCTTCGACGACCGACAGGCGGCTTTCGCTGTCCTGGATCTGGCTCGCTGTTTCTTGGAGCCGCTGATTGATCTTGCCGCGCTCTTCGGCCAGCTTGGCGACGTCCTGTTCAATGGCGCCGGCCTTGTCGAGGGTCGACTTGAGGTCCTGACGGCGGGCATCGAGGGCTTTTTTGACTTCGTCGGCGCTGGGGGCGACCTTGGTGGCCGCTGGGGCGGCTGATGGCGCCTCTGTTTGGGCGTCAGCCGAGGGGACAGGCGTTGCCACGACGGCTACAGAGAGCGCCAGCGCCCGTATGGCGGCGTGCGCATTCTGCGTCGTCCGGCAGCTCAATCCTTTGACCTCAGACGTCACCCAACAGCCTCTGTCCCGGTTATGGCAGACCCACTTGCTTCCCATGCGTCCTGCGAAAAGGCGACCTTTTGTAGACATCGAGCCTGCCGCAACGAAAGTCGATTCGTCACCACCTTTCCGTGCTTGGCCAGCGCAATGAGGCGAAATCGGCGATCGGGGGCGCTTTGGCATTTGCCCGGCGCCGCGCCGCACCCTATCCTGCGGCCGTTGTGCTTGCCTCACCGCAACCAAAAAACGGACGGCTGGCGGCCGGCCCGGTTTTGTGTCACTGGCGAGCGGTGTCACCGTCTCTCGGTTTAAAGGTCCCTCATCCGCATGGAAGGTTTGCTGTTTCACCTGACGACACTCGCTGTTGTCGCGGTCTTTTTCGTGCTGTGCCTCGGCTTGTGGACGATGTCGCGCGGGACGGCGCCCAATCTGAGCCAGAAGCTGATGCGTTGGCGCGTGGGGCTGCAATTTGCCGCCATCGTCATCATCATGCTCTTCGTATTCATTACGAAGCAGCAGGCGGGCTAACGGGACAGAGACGTGGTCAAGCTCAACAAGATTTATACGAAGACCGGCGATGCCGGCACGACTGGGCTCGGGACGGGCGAGCGCGTGGCAAAGGATGCCGCACGGATCGCCGCGTATGGAACAGTCGATGAAGCGAACTCCGCCATCGGTATGGCCCGCATCCATCTGGGTGGAGGTCATCAGGGGCTCGATGCGAAACTGGAGCGTATCCAGAACGATTTGTTCGATCTGGGCGCTGACTTGTGCGTGCCGGATCGCGGCGAACCGCTGGGATATGAGCCGCTGCGCATGAGCGAAGCGCAGGTGGATCGCATTGAAGCGGAGATCGACGAACTCAATGCGGAGTTGCAGCCGCTGAAGTCGTTTGTTCTGCCGGGTGGGTCGGCTGCTGCGGCGGCGCTGCACGTGGCGCGGACCGTTTGCAGGCGGGCGGAGCGCGAAATGGTGACTTTGTCGGGATTAGCCGGTGAGACGGTCAGTCCGGCGGCCCTCAAATATATCAATCGCCTGTCTGACTTTCTTTTTGTCGCCAGCCGGTATGTCAACGACCGTGGCCGTAGTGACGTGCTCTGGGTGCCGGGCCAGAATCGCTGAGACGTCCGGCGCGGGAATGGGGGAACGGCGATGTTCGTGCCGCTGCATGACGACAACGCGCTGAAGGCCATCCGCTTTCAATATGTGACGATCGGTCTGATCGTGGCCAACGTCGTGGTGTTCGCCTTCGAAATGCTGGGTTTGCCCGAAGCCGCTATCGCGAGCTTTGCCATTGTTCCCGCCGAGTTGGTGTCAACAGCCGGAATGATCATGCCTGCGGATATGCCGTTTCAGAGCGTGGCGGTCCCGGAGCGGCTGACGCTGCTGTCGTATATGTTTTTTCACGGCGACATCTTCCATCTTGCCGGTAACATGCTGTTTTTATGGGTGTTCGGCGACAATGTGGAAGACGCGATGGGGCACTTGAAGTTCCTCGTCTTCTATCTCCTGTGCGGGATCATCGCCGGGTTGGCGCACACGTTCATGCTGCCTGGGTCGCCCAATCCGCTCATTGGCGCCAGCGGTGCGGTTGCCGGGGTGATCGCGGCTTATCTGATGCTGCACCCCCGCGTTCGGGTGTGGGTGCTGGCGTTCCAATTCATTCCGCTCAGGCTGTCGGCCGCCCTCGTTCTCGGGGTGTGGGTGGTGACCCAGTTCGTGATGGTACTGCTGCCGGAGATCGGGCCGGTGGCCTGGTGGGCACATATCGGCGGGCTGATAGCCGGGGCGGTTTTGATCGTGGTGATGAAGCGCCGCGACGTGCCGCTCTTCGACAAGGGGTTGTCGATCGGCTGACCGGCGGACGGTTTGGCCGAAAACATGGGAATAACTGGCGGTTAATGCTGCTGCCCGTGGCGCGGCGGGGTGACAATTGACTCGGGTTCCGGGCACACTTAGTGTGTTATTTCGCACATGCGAAGTCGCTGCGTTCACCCCGGTTTCCCGGGCTGGACCGGGCTTTAGGTTGACGGCTACGATCCTGGTTGGAGCCCCTGGCCACGTGGTCGCACAAGAAGAAAAATCCGTGGGCTGTCGGGGAGCACCTCAGGAATGAAAATACTCGTCGCGGTGAAACGCGTCGTCGATTACGCCGTCAAAATCCGCGTCAAGGCGGATGGATCGGGCATCGAACTCGCCAACGTCAAAATGTCGATGAACCCGTTCGACGAAATTGCCGTCGAAGAGGCTGTCCGGCTGAAGGAAAAAGGTACGGCGACCGAAGTCGTTGTAGTGTCCATCGGCTCTGCAAAGGCGCAGGAGACGCTTCGGACCGCGCTCGCAATTGGTGCGGACCGCGCCATTCTGGTTGAGACGGCGGAGGGCACGATCATCGAGCCTCTGGCGGTGGCAAAAATTTTGAAGAGCGTCATCGCGGCTGAACAGCCGCAGATGGTGATCATGGGCAAGCAGGCGATCGACGACGATTGCAACCAGACCGGCCAGATGCTGGCAGCACTGCTTGGCTGGCCGCAGGGCACGTTCGCATCCAAGATCGAGCCTGCGGGCGACAGCGTGAGCGTGACGCGTGAAGTGGACGGCGGGTTGGAAACGCTGAAGCTGCGTTTGCCTGCGATCGTAACGACGGATTTGCGTTTGAACGAGCCGCGCTATCCGACGCTGCCCAACATTATGAAGGCGAAAAAGAAGCCTTTGGATACGAAGAAACCCGAGGATTTCGGCGTCGATATCGCGCCGCGCCTCCAGGTTCTGAAAACCACCGAGCCTCCGCAGCGCAAGGGTGGCGTGAAGGTCGCCGATGTCGCTGAACTTGTCGCGAAGCTCAAGACCGAGGCGGGGGTTCTCTAATGGCAATTCTGGTTCTGGCCGAGCACACGAATTCGGCGTTGAGTTCCGCCACCGCTAAGGCTGTTACAGCGGCTAAGCAACTGGGTGGCGACGTGCACGTGCTCGTTGCGGGCAGCGGAGCGTCGGCGGCGGCGGCGGATGCAGCCAAGATCGATGGCGTGGCGAAAGTTCTGCTCGCGGATGCGCCGCAACTGGCCAACCAGTTGGCCGAAGAAGTCTCAGCCGTCGTGGTGCCTTTGATGGCCAGCTATGACGCGTTTGTGGCGCCGGCGACGGCATCGGGCAAGAACATTGCGCCGCGCGTGGCCGCGCTGCTCGATGTGATGCAGATATCCGACATCATCAAGGTCGTGGCGCCGGATACGTTCGAGCGGCCGATTTATGCCGGCAACGCCATTCAGACCGTGAAGTCGGCGGAGGCTAAGAAGGTCATTACCGCGCGGACGGCGAGCTTTGCGGCAGCGGCAAGCGGTGGGTCGGCTCCGGTGGAGAGCATCTCCGCTCCGGCTGCGGTGGGCGTCTCGACATTCGAGAAGGCGGAACTGTCGAAGTCGGACCGGCCGGAATTGACGTCGGCGCGGGTCATCATTTCGGGCGGGCGCGGCATCGGCAATGCCGAGAACTTCAAGACATACATCGAACCAGTGGCCGACAAACTCGGTGCCGCCATGGGCGCATCGCGCGCGGCGGTCGATGCTGGGTTTGCGCCGAACGATCTGCAGGTCGGTCAGACCGGCAAGGTCGTGGCACCGGAACTTTACATTGCGGTTGGCATCTCGGGTGCCATCCAGCATCTAGCCGGCATGAAAGATTCGAAGGTCATCGTCGCCATCAACAAGGATGGCGAGGCACCGATCTTCCAGGTCGCGGATTACGGGCTTGTCGCTGATTTGTTCCAGGCTCTGCCGGAACTGGCGAATGAACTCGGAAAATCCGGCGGCTAAGTACATTTGAATGGGCCGGGTTCCGGCCAGGGGAAGGACGCCGCCATGGATGCCGCCGTGAAACCATCCGACAAGGCGAAAGCTGCCGTGCAACCCGTCACCGTGATCGAGAAGGTCGGGGTGATTGGCGCTGGGCAAATGGGATCGGGCATCGCGCACGTCGTGGCGCTGGGCGGATTCGATGTTCTGATCAATGACATCAAGGCCGAGGCCATCGACCGTGCCATCGGCTCGATCGAAAAGAACATGCAGCGTCAGGTTGGCAAAGGCATCATCACTGCCGACGATATGACGGCGGGGATGAAGCGGATCAAGCCGGCTGCCAACGTCGATCAGCTGGCCGACTGCGATCTCGTGATCGAAGCGGCGACGGAAGACGAGGGTATCAAGCGCAAGATTTTCGCCGACCTATGTCCGCGGCTGAAGCCCGGCGCACTCGTGGCGACCAACACGTCGTCGATTTCAATCACGCGGTTAGCTGCAACGACGGACCGTCCCGAATTGTTCATCGGCATGCACTTCATGAACCCGGTGCCGCTGATGGAACTCGTTGAGCTTATTCGCGGGATCGCAACGGAAGACACGGTGTTTGCAACCGCGCGGAGGTTTGTGGACAGCCTCGGCAAAAAGACGACAGTGTCTGAGGATTTTCCGGCCTTTATCGTCAATCGCATTCTGCTGCCGATGATCAACGAGGCGATCTACACGCTGTATGAGGGCGTGGGCACGGTGGAAGGCATCGACAAGGCGATGAAGCTTGGTGCGCACCATCCGATGGGGCCGCTGGAATTGGCTGATTTCATCGGACTTGATACCTGCCTGTCGGTGATGCAGGTGTTGTACGAAGGGCTGGCGGACTCAAAGTACCGGCCGTGTCCATTGCTGGTGAAATACGTTGAGGCCGGTTGGCTTGGCCGCAAGACCAATCGCGGCTTCTACGATTATCGCGGCGAGACGCCGGTGCCGACGCGCTAAGCGCGCGGCTGGCACCCCAAAGGACCCATCATGGCTGCCGTTCCCCGCGTTGCGATCGTCACCGGTGCCAGTAGCGGGATCGGCCGGGCGGTTGCGGTTCGGCTTGCCCACAATGGCTACCATGTGGTTCTGGCCGGACGCCGGAAAGCCGAACTGCAAAAGACGGCCGATGGGTGTCCGGACGGGTCGACGCTGGTTGTGGCGACCGATGTTACCGATTCCGTGTCCGTGAAGGCGTTGTTCGCCCGGGCGAAGGATGCTTACGGCCGGCTCGACGTACTGTTCAATAATGCTGGCATGTTTGCACCGCAGGCGGCGCTCGAGGATCTCACCTACGAGCAATGGAAGGCCGTGGTCGATGTCAATTTGAACGGCGCTTTTCTGTGCGCTCAAGCGGCGATCCGGATCATGAAGGCGCAAGATCCCCAGGGGGGGCGCATTATCAACAATGGCTCAATTTCGGCGCATGTTCCGCGTCCGAATGCAGCGCCTTACACGGCCACGAAACATGCCCTTTCGGGGCTCACCAAGTCGATCGCGCTGGACGGGCGGGCGTACAATATTGCCTGCTCGCAGATTGATATCGGCAACGCGGCGACGGAACTGTCGGCGCCTATGGCAGCCGGGATCCGGCAGGCGGATGGTTCGATCCGGCCGGAACCGGTCATGGACGTGACGCATGTGGCAGATGCCGTTCTTTACATGGCAAACCTTCCGCTGGATGCGAACGTATTGTCCATGACGCTGAAGGCGACGGCCATGCCCTATGAAGGGCGCGGTTGAGACCCGGCGGCTACTGCCACGGATCGCGAAGGCTGCTATAGAAGTCGCTGATCATTGGGCGTTGGGTGGGCATGAGCGTTCAAGCTTTTCCTTCCAGGCCCATATACAGCATTGTTCTGTCGAGCAAAAATGGATTTTGGCGCATGGCATACAGACATTCCGCGCTTGGGATGACCGCACTCTTGGGGTTGGTGTTGGCTCTCATGGCCGCGCCGGTCCGGGCCGAAATGGTGAACCTCGACGGCGCCTGGAGCGGCGGCGGGTCGGTCAAATTCCCGTCGGGGGCCAAGGAAGCCGCCCGGTGCCGCGCAAACTTCAAGAAGCGCGGGGCGGAGAGCTATCTCGTCAACGCGCGGTGCGCGAGCGCGTCGGGCAAGGTGGAGCAGTCGGCGTTGTTGACCTACGTGGGCGGCAACCAGTTCACCGGCAGCTTCTTCAATCAAGAGTTCAAGGTGGACGGCACCATTACGGTCACGGTCAGCGGCAACTCGCAGAGTGTCTCGATCTCATCGCCGGCGGGTAGCTCAGCGAATTTCAAGCTGACGCGCTAGGTTCCGGGAACGGGTTCGCCATCGGTTTTTGTGTCGATCATCTGAAGGAAGGCCGTGAGGTCGTCCGTCAGGTGATGCACGTGATCGGGGAGCGCATTCCAGTTGCGCATGTCGCGCTGGATGGGATGGTCCATGTAGGTTGAGTGGACGAGGACCGTTGCCATGCCCAGCTTGTGCGGCACTTCGAGGTTCTGTGGCATGTCTTCGAACATCGCGGCGGCGTTTGACGCGACGCCGTGGTGCTTGATCATGCTGTCGAACGCGGCGGCAGAAGGCTTTGGCTCATAGCCGCATGACGCGATATCCGAGATGCCTTCGAACAGATCGAGGACGCCGAGCTTGCCGGCAACGCGTTCGGCGTGGGCGCGCGACCCGTTGGTGAAGATTAGCTTGCGGCCGGGCAGGCGCTTGATGGCGGCGCGGAGTTCGGGCGCGTCAGGGACCACCGAAACATCGATATCGTGGACGTAATCGAGGAACGGCTCGGGGTTCATTTTATGGACGCGCATCAGGCCGGCCAGCGTGGTGCCGAACTGGCGGTAGTAGCTCTTTTGCAGGTGGCGGGCGTAGTCGAAGGGGACACCCAACTGCTTGGCGATGAATTCGCCCATGCGCTGATCGACCTGGGCGAAGAGGTTGCATTCGGCGGGGTAGAGGGTGTTGTCGAGATCGAAAATCCAGACGCGTTTGCGCGCCAGGGTTTCCGGCGACGCGGCGCTCTTTAAAGCCAACGATCCCGGCTTGGCGGTGCTCATTCCGCGGCCTTTTTCACCTTCGGCTTGCGGCGGCCAACGAGGGTGCCGGCACCGTGGTCGGTGAGGAGTTCGAGCAGGACGCAGTGGGGGACCTTGCCGTTGATGATGACTACGGCCTCGACGCCGGCTTCGACAACCTCGATGCAGCCTTCGATCTTGGGGATCATGCCGCCGCTGATGGTGCCGTCGCGGATCAGGTCCTGGGCCTGATCGACGGTCAGTTCCTCGATCAGCTTGCCGTTCTTGTCGAGCACGCCTTCGACGTCGGTGAGCAGCAGGAGGCGCTTGGCTTTGAGACGGGCGGCGAGCGCGGAGGCGAAGCTGTCAGCGTTGACGTTCAGCGTCTCGCCGTCGCGCGAGAGTGCGACCGGGGCGATCACGGGAATGAGGTCCGACTTGGAGATGACCTCGACGATGTGCGGGTTGACCTGCAAGGGATCGCCGACGAAGCCGAGATCGACCTTGCCAACGACGCCGGTTTTGGGGTCAGGCATCTCGGTGATCTTGCGGGCGATCATCAGGTTGGCATCCTTGCCGCAGATGCCGACGGCCTTGCCGCCCTGACGGTTGATGGCGGTGACGATCTCTTTGTTGATGGCGCCGGCCAGGACCATTTCGACGATTTCGACGGTGGGCTGGTCGGTGACGCGCAGGCCGTGCACGAACTCGGATTTGATGTTGTGCTTCTTCAGCATTTCGGCGATCTGCGGACCGCCGCCGTGGACGACGATCGGGTTCACGCCCGACTGCTTCAGATAGACGATGTCTTGGGCGAAGGCGGCGGCGAGGGCTGCGTCGCCCATGGCGTGGCCGCCGAATTTCACAACAACGGTCTGCTCGTCGTAGCGGAGCATGTTCGGCAAAGCCTCAGCGAGAATCCGCGCCTGGACATGGGCGCTGAGGGGCGAGGATTCGCCGTTGGAACCGTTGGGCGAGGGATCAGTCGGCTTCGTCATTGCGGGAGAAAAAACCCTGTCAAAGGTTGATCGGTGACCTGGGGTTGCATCGCCCCACGCCGAGCGGGGGTTGGTTGGCCCGCCAGCGTTATATCCCTTGTGCCGCCTGCCTCAACGGAATTCCCTCACAATCGTTTGCTAGTGACCTGAAAAATAGGCGTGCTTTGCGCGCGTTGATGCGGTTTGGCGGCTTGCTCGCTGGGGGCGGATCGCGTTCTATCGCAATGCGATAGGTGAGGGCGCCGGACTGCATTTGCCGTTGGGGCAATGCTTTGGCCGGGAGAGTGGTTCGGGCGGATGATAGTCGATGATCTCGGGCGCATTCCGATGTCGCAGCACCTGGCTGCGACGTTGACGCGCGCCGCCAGCTATGCCGACGCCCAGCAGCATCCGGAAGTGACGCTGGAGCACTTGCTGCTTGCTCTCATCGAAGATCAGGACGCGGCAGGCGTGTTGCGGTCATCGAACGTTGACCTGGCGCGGTTGGCCGGTGAAGTCGCCACCTACATCGGTCAAATTCAGGATCGCCGGGAAGTAAACGGTCCGCCGCAGGTGCTTATTTCACCCGACTTGAAAAGAATTCTCGAAGCGGCGGCCGCGGCGGCGCGGCAAGGGCGGCGCACGGAGATCAACGGCGCAATTGTGCTGGCGGCCATCGTTGGGGATGGGAAGAGCACGGCGGCCAATCTGCTGCGCGTACAAGGATTGACGTTCGAGCAGGCCATTCGCGCGTTGCAGCGCGCGGCTCCGGCACCCGCACCGCAGGCGCAGCAGCCCGCATCGATTCCGGGATCGACGGAAGATATTCTGGCGTCGGCGCGCGAGCGGGTTCAGACACGATCTGGCCAGACTCAACCGGTGCCACCGTCCGCGCCGGCACCAGCTGCGCCAAGCGCTGCGCCGCCGCCGCAGCCGTCGCCATCCTCATTTCAAGACGCTGCAAGAGAGCCGACGCAGCGGCCGGATTTTCGGCCTATGGAGCCTTCGGCTGCTAATCAAGCGCGGCCCGCTCCGCCGCCGCAGTGGGACGTGCCGCCCGGTGCGCCGGCTCCACAGCGCGAGGTGCCTGCCACTCAGCCGCCGCCGCGCACGGGCCCACCGCCAGCGCCGCAGCCGCCACCATTTCCCGAAGACGTGATGGCGAGTATTAATCACAGGTCTCCATCCGCAACTCCGCCTCCGCCATTACAGGTGCCGCCGTCGCAACGGACACAGCCTCCGCCTGGGCCTGCACCGCAGGGTTCGATGGCACCTCCGCCGTCCGCGCCGCGCGGGCCGGCGCCGGGATCGTTTCAGCCGCCGCCGCAGGGTGGGATGCCGCCGATGCCTGCCGGTGGGCCGCCGCCGTCGCTTGGGCAGCCGCCGACTGGCGGGATGATGCGTCAGCCGCCGCCGCAACAGCGTCCGCCGCAAGGCGGGCCGCCGGGAGCACAAAGGCAGCGGCGGCCGAGCCGGAACGTTTGGGTCGCGGCGGGACAATTTGTCGAGAACATCCCGCGCAAAATGCGGGTCGGCGTGTCGATGGTGGTCGAAGCGCGGATCGGACGGCGGGACGTGAAAGCCATTGCCGAGGGCATGGATGGCGGGGCGGCAATCGTGCGCCACGAGATTACAGTGACGAAGGCGATGTCGGTGCGCCTGCGGTCGCCGGATGGCGGGTTTTTCATCGAGTCGGCATCGCCGGAGACGCAATGGATCGAGGGCGCGCCCGGGTTCGACGCGGATTATGCGAGCTGGCGATGGACGATCACACCGCGCGATCGCGGCAAGCGGCGGCTCCAGTTGCTCGTGTCGGCGCGCACGGTGGGCGACGATGGATTGACAGCGGAGACGGCGCTGCCGGATCAGGTGATCGACGTGAAGGTGACCGTGAACTACGCCAAGACGGCGGCGCGATGGGCCGGATGGATGACAGCGGCCGTCGCCGGTGGCGTGCTGGCGCGCTTTGGTGAAGGCTTGTTCGAACCGTTGATGGCGATGATGCGCGGTGGTGGGGCCGGTTAGGCGGGCGAGCCTAGCTGTGTTCGCGCGTGACGCGGGCGGCTTGAGCGCGCAAGTCGTCGATGCCTGTGCCGACTTCCGATGATGTGGCAATGATGAGCGGATAGGCGGCCGTTTGCTTGGCAATGGCGAGCTGTGTGCGCTGCATCAGGGTCGTGAGATCGGTCGGCTTGATCTTGTCGGATTTGGTCAGGACGATCTGGTACGACACGGCGGCTTCGTCCAAGAGCTTCATGATCTCTTCGTCGACCTTCTTGATGCCGTGGCGGGCGTCGATCAACAGGAAGACGCGGGCCAAGCGCTGGCGGCCGGCGAGGTAGTTTTTGACGAGCTTCGTCCAGGCTTCGACTTTATCGCGGGGTGCTTCGGCGAAGCCGTAGCCCGGCATGTCGACGAGGAAGGGCCTGCCTGCTTCGGGGACGAAGTAATTCAGTTCCTGGGTGCGGCCCGGCGTGTTGGACGTGCGGGCGAGACCGTTCTGGCGGACGAGTGCATTGATCAGGCTCGACTTGCCGACGTTCGAGCGGCCGGCGAAGGCGAACTCGACCGGGCCAGAGTCGGGCAAGTGTTCGAGAGCGACCACGCCTTTGACGAAGGTCCAGCGCTGTTCGAACAGCGCTTTGCCATCGGCATAGTCTTCGGCCGTGAACGCAAACGGGTCGGCCGCGCCGGTCATCCCTTGGTCTCTTTGCCGATGCCGATCAATCTCAGCACCGGGCCAAACGTGCGGCGGAAGTTGGCGCCGAGGTGGATTTCAGCGCCCTGTTTCTTGGTGATGTACCACTGCTGCATGATCGAGAGCACGTTGTTCCAAGCCCAGTAGATGACGAGGCCGGCCGGGAAGGTGGCGAGCAGGAACGTGAAGATCAGCGGCATCCAGCTGAAGATCTGCTGCTGCACCGGATCGGGCTGCGGCGGGTTCAACTGCATCTGGATCCACATGGTTGCGCCCATGATGATCGGCCACACGCCGACGAGCAGGAAGTCGGGCACGCCGAAGGGCAGCAAGCCAAACAGATTAAAGATCGAGGTGGGGTCGGGCGCGGAGAGGTCCTTGATCCAGCCGATAAACGGCGCGTGGCGCATGTCAATCGACGTGTAGAGGACCTTATAGAGGGCAAAGAACACGGGGATCTGGACGAGGATCGGCAAGCAGCCGGCAGCAGGATTGATCTTTTCTTTTTGGTAGAGCTGCATGAGCTCCTGCTGCATGCGGGACTTGTCGTCCTTGTAGCGTTCGCGCAGGGCTTCCATCTGCGGCTGCAGCTTCTTCATCTTCGCCATGGATTCGTAGGACTTGTTGGCGAGCGGGTAGAAGAGCAATTTGACGATAACGGTGAGCGCCAGAATGGCGAAGCCGAAGTTGCCGATGATGCCGTAGAGCCACGTCAGAGCGTGGTTCATGGGTTTGGTCAGGAAGTAGAACCAGCCCCAGTCGATCATGAGATCGAACTTCTCGATGCCGAGCTTGTCCTGGTACTCTTCGATGATGGCTGCCTGCTTGGCGCCGGCATAAAGATTGGTTTTGACTGATGCCACGCTGCCGGCGGCGACGACGGTCGGTTCGGTCTCGAACTCAGCGAGGAACATCGGCAGGCTCTTGGCATCCTTGGGGGCTTCGCCCTCGAGTGTTGCCGAATAGGCCACCTTCTGATCGGGGATGATGGCAGCGGCCCAATATTTGTCGGTGATGCCGACCCAGCCGCCGGTCTTGCCTTCAAAACGAACCGGCGGTTCCGCGGTGGCCGTGGCGAATGTAATTTCCTGAAGGCCGGCATCGCCGGGGACGCCGAGAAGTCCTTCGTGCTGAATCCAGACGGCGGGGATCTTCGGAGCGCCGAAGCGGAACAGGCGCGCGAAGGGGCGAAGCGCGATGTCGCCGGGGCTCTTGTTTTCGACCTCTTCGTTGATCGAGAACATGTAGTTTTCATCGACCGAGATGTTGCGGCGGAAGGTGAGACCTTCGCCATTCGACCATTCGAGCGTGACGGGTGATGACGGTGTCAGGGGCCCCGGCGTCTTGGCGGTCCACAATGTTTCGCTATCTGGAACCTTCACGGGCTTGCCGGATGCGATCCAACCGAGACGGGCGAAGTATCCGCCGCCCTCATAGAGCGGCGAGAAGAGAACGATGTTGGGGCTCTTGGGATCAACCGTCTCGTGATGTTTGAGCAGCGATAGGTCGTCGATTGCACCGCCCTTCAGTGCGATCGAGCCTTTCAGCGATGGTGTTTCGATCGCAACGCGGGGTGAGGCAGCGATGCCTTGTTCGCGGGTGGCAGGTTTGACATCGGCGATGCTTGCAGCTGGAGCGGGGGCCGCGGCCGTCGGACCAGCGCCGGCAGCGGCCGGTGCGGCGGTGTTGGTGTTCTTCGATTGCTGCGCGGTTTGACGGGCCTTTTCCGCTTCCATCTGAGGGCCGGCCACGAAGTAGCTCCAGGCCAATAGGACGGCCATCGACAGGACGATGGCGATCAAGATGTTGGACTGGTTGTCTGGCTGCTGGCTCTTCATCGTGGCCTCGGTTCGGCGGTGGGGCGGCCATCAGGCGCGCACGGTCTTCATTGTCGTGTGGCGGCGCTTGTGCGTCTCACAAATGCGCACCGCGGGCAAAGGGGCATGCGGTCACTGCACCGGCGCGGTCCCTTTTGAATTGCGCGCCGCGGACCCTGGTCACGTCGGTTTTGACCGTGGTTTCGCCGCGGGGGCGTGATGCACGCGATGGAAGGCGCGTTCAAGGTCTTTCTTGAGGGAGTCGAAGGAGATTTCGAGCGCGGACTTGCGGGCGATCAGAACGTAGTCGTGTCCGGGGCGCGCTGCTGCTTCGGCGACGGCAGCGACGGCGGCTTTGAGGCGGCGGCGGATGCGATTGCGCTCGACTGCGCCGCCGATGGCTTTGGTGACGGTGAAACCGAACCGGGGCTCTTGCGTGCCGGACGGAAGGCCGTCACGTGGCTTCGTTTCCAAAACAAACGGGGGCGTTGGGCACCTGGCCCCGCCCCTGATGCGAAGGAATTCGGATCGCTTCTTGAGGGTGGTAAGTTTCATCGGTCCCACCCCGGCTTGCGGCGGGCGCCTGGGGCGCCCAGGCCGGCAGCTAGGCCGAAAGGCGCTTACGGCCCTTGGCGCGGCGGCGGGCAAGGACCCGGACGCCACCTGGCGTTTCCATGCGCTTGCGGAAGCCATGGCGACGCTTGCGCACAAGCTTGCTGGGTTGATACGTGCGCTTCACGGTACTCTCCGTCTCGTCGTTACACCCGGCTCGCAGAGGTCGGCAAGCGACCACGCGCGGGGCGATTTGGTTGCGAATTCAATTTCTTGCCAGAAAACGTCCGGTGGACCGCAACACTGGTGAGCGGTCCGAACCCGTTCCGGCAGGACTGGAAGACGCCACTCTATAGGGGGCGCACCGGTTCAAGTCAATCAGGGGACTTGCCGGCGAAACTGATCACCGGCTTGCCCGTAAACCCTGGCACACTCGTTCAGCAACAGCGATTCAGGGACCTCGTCCAATGTTTGCAGATGCATCAATACGCGGAATTGGCCGGCGGGGCGCGGCGAGCGTTTGCGTTGCGATGGTCCTGACGCTGCTTTTGCATGTTGCTCCAGCGCACAGCGAGGAATTGGCGAAACGTTTTGGACGCGCAGCCGATGGGGCGGGGGTGACCGTCGATCATGCCGCTTTTGCCGGTCTGCTGCGGACGTACGCCGTGGCGGGTCCGGATGGCGTGGTGCGGGTGGACTATGGCGCGTTCAAGCAGCGTGGTCAGGCGGCCTTGAAGACGTACGTCGCTCAGCTTGAGGCAGTGGATGTTGGCGCGCTCAACAGCGGCGAACAATTCGCGTTCTGGGCCAATCTCTATAATGCAAAGACGCTCGACATCGTGCTCGAGCACTATCCGGTAGCGTCGATCAAGGACATTTCGTTGGGTGGCGGCGTCGTTGCGGCGCTGACCGGAGGTCCGTGGAAGGCGAAGGTGGTGACGGTCGGGGGCGTGGCGCTCAGCCTCGACGACATCGAGCACGGGATCATGCGGCCGGTCTCCAAGGACCCGCGCGTGCACTACGCCGTCAACTGCGCATCGATCGGGTGTCCCAATTTGCCGTTGGCGCCGTTCACGGGTGCGCTGCTCGAGGAGCAATTGGATGCGGCGGCGCGCGCGTTCGTCAATCATCCGCGGGGCGTGACGGTTGAAGGCGCGGATGTGATCGTCTCGTCGATTTATCACTGGTACAAGACGGACTTCGGCGGCAACGACGCGGGTCTTCTGGCGCATTTGCGGCGTTTTGCAGAACCACCGTTGCGGGCGAAATTGAAGTCCGCATCGCAGATCGCCGATCACCGCTATGACTGGTCGCTTAATGATCTCACATCTGTGCGCTAAACTTGTTTTCGGAGGGTCTTGCCGTGGCGGATGCTGAGACGACGCGATCTTCAAGCGTGACACGATGGGTGCCGCTCGTAGTGCTTGTCGCGGTCATGGCGCTCGTGTTCGGCATGGGCTGGCACCGCCTTTTGTCCTTCGAGACGATCGGGCGGAATTACGCGGAATTGCGCGCGTTCATCGCGTCCAATCTCGTGGCTGCTCTGGCGATTTATATAGCGCTCTACATTGCCGTGGTGGCGCTGTCGCTGCCCGGCGGGTTGGTGATGACGCTGTCGGGCGGTTTGCTGTTTGGCTGGAAGATCGGTGCGCCGGCGACGGTGGTTGCGGCGACGGCAGGCGCGGCGGTTCTGTTTCTTATTGCCAAGTCGTCGTTGGGCGAGACGCTCGCTGCACGCGCGGGGCCTTGGTTGGCGCGGCTGCGAGATGGCTTTCAGGAGAATGCGCTCAGTTACATGCTCTTCCTGCGGCTGGTGCCGGTGTTTCCGTTTTTTATCGTCAACCTGGCGCCGGCTCTACTTGGCGTGCCGTTTTCGACTTATGTTCTCGGCACGTTTTTCGGGATCATCCCCGGGACGGTCGCGTTTTCGGTAGCAGGTTCGGGGCTTGGCAGCGTGGTCGAGGCGCAGAATGCTGTGCATGCCGCCTGTTTGGAGCGGCAGTCGCGCGAGCCAAATCTCGATTGCGTCTATACGATCGATACGGGACATCTCATCACCGGCGAGTTGATCGCGGCGTTTGTGCTGATTGGCGTGGTTGCGCTCATCCCGGTTGCCGTCAAGAGATGGAATGCCCGCAATGGGAGCACACGCAATGAAGCCCAGTGATTCCATGCCGACAGCGGGCGAATCGTCCCCGACCACGCGTCTCGACGTCGACATTTGTGTGATCGGCGCGGGATCAGGCGGACTTTCCGTTGCGGCGGGCGCGGCCGCCTTCGGCCGCCGGGTCGTGCTGATCGAGAAGCACAAGATGGGCGGCGACTGCTTGAATTACGGCTGTGTGCCGTCGAAGGCCCTCATTGCGGCGGCGCGGCGTGCGCACGCCATGCGGACGTCGGCGCCGTTCGGTATCGCACCTGTGGAGCCCATGGTCGATCCGGTGGCGTTGAACCGGCATGTCCAATCGGTGATTGCCGCGATTGCGCCGAACGACAGCGTGGAGCGGTTTCAGGGCCTTGGCGTGCAGGTCATCCAGGCCGCGGGGCGATTCGTGGACAAGCGCACGGTGGCGGCCGGCGATTATCTGATCAGCGCGCGCCGGTTTGTCATTGCGACGGGCTCGTCGCCGGTGGTGCCGCCCATTCCCGGTCTCGATGAGGTGGCCTATTTCACCAACGAGACACTGTTTGAAAATACGGTCCGGCCGGATCATCTCATCATCATTGGTGGTGGGCCGATTGGCATGGAGATGGCGCAAGCCCACCGGCGGCTCGGAAGCCGCGTGACGGTGATCGAAGGCGCCAAGGCGCTGGGCAAGGATGACCCGGAGCTAACAGCGCCGCTCTTGGATCTCATTCGCGGGGAAGGCGTCGACGTGCGCGAGGGGACGAGTGCGCAGCGCGTGGCGCGAACCGCGACCGGCGTGCGCGTCGAGGTCAAAGGGCCCAACGGAAACGAGGCCATTGATGGATCGCATCTGCTATTGGCGGTGGGGCGCAAGCCCAATCTCTCCGACCTCAATCTCGCCGCGGCCGGCGTACGGTTCGAGAAAGGCGGGATCGTCGTCGATCGTGGGCTGAGGACAAGCAACGGGAAGATCTTCGCCATTGGCGACGTCGCGGGCGGCCCGCAATTTACGCATGTGGCCAACTATCATGCGGGGATCGTGCTGCGGCGGGCCCTGTTTCGGTTGCCTGCGAACGTCGAAGCGGGACACATTCCGTGGGTTACATTCACCGAACCTGAACTGGCGCATGTGGGTCTCAGCGAGGCCGAGGCGACGGCGAAGAAGATCAAGGTGCGCGTTCTGCGGTGGCCGTTTCATGAGAACGACCGGGCGCAGGCGGAGCGGGAGACGCACGGGCACGTCAAGGTCGTGACGGACGGCAAAGGGCGCATTTTAGGTGCGACCATTCTCGGCGCGCATGCCGGCGAACTCATTCAGATGTGGTCGCTGGCGATTTCGCAGGGAATGAAAATCCGGGCGATGACGGGCTGGATTTCGCCCTATCCGACCTTCAGCGAGGCGAACAAGCGGGCGGCCTACCGGTTCTATGTGGACAGTGCCGGCAGTCCTTTGTTGCGGCGCATTATCGGGTGGCTGGCCAAATTGGGTTGAGACGCGCGAGGCCGCCGGCGAGAGAGCCTTGGCGCGGGGGCCATTCCCGCCTATCTTAACGATCAGAAAACCGCTTAGGGCTATCCGGGGCGAGCGGCTGACAAGTTGCTCCCGAAATGTCACATTCCCGTCCGCTGCGGGAAGAGGGCCCTGACGCCGTGTTGCAGGATTTGGAACGCCAGAAAGCTGCCGACGGGAAGGCTCATGCCTTGCCGCCGGACACGCTTGTGCGGCGTGCCGCTAAAACTGTTTCGGGTGCGTGGCGCTCTATCCGCGGGCGGATCAGATTTGGTTTGCCGGCCCGGTTGCTGGTCATCACGGGTGTGTTCGTGATGATCGCGCAGATCCTCATTTTCCTGCCGGCGCTGGCCAGTTTCCGCGTCAACTGGTTGAACGATCGGATCAATACAGCCCTCGTGTCCGCCCTGGCGGCAGATGCCGTGCCTGGGCGAGAGGTCCCGCCGGCCTTGCGTAACGAGCTTCTGCGGACGGCGCTCGTGCGCGCGATCGCTGTGCGGCGCGGGGGTGCGCGGCGCGTGATCCTCCCGCCGGTGCAGGAGATCAGCATCGACGTCACCTACGACATGCGGCTGCCGGCGCGTGTCGGGTTGTCGGACCAGTTCGGACTGAGGCTGGTCAATATCAGCGATGCGCTTGATGTCATGCGGTCCGATGGCGAGCGGACGATGCGGGTGATCGGGCTTGTCGGGCCGCGTTTCGACGACGTGATCGAAGTCGTGATGCCGGAGGAGCCGCTGCAGCGGGCGATGTGGCGCTACGGTACGGAGATCTTCTGGCTGTCGCTGTTCGTGGCGCTGGCGACGGCGGCTCTCGTTTATATCGTGATCAGTCAGCTGCTCGTGAAGCCGATCCGCCGGTTGTCACGCAATATCGTGGATTACAGCGCCAATCCGGAAGATCCCTCGCGCGTTGTGGTTCCCTCGGGGCGATCCGACGAGATCGGGCGTGCGGAGGAAGAGCTGGCGCAGATGCAGCGGCAGCTGTCGCAGCTTTTGAAGCAGAAAACGCGGCTGGCGCAACTGGGTCTCGCGGTCTCCAAGATCAATCATGATTTGCGCAACATGCTGGCCAACGCGCAGTTGATTTCGGATCGCCTGGCGGACAGTTCCGACCCCACTGTTCAGCGCGTGGCGCCCAAACTCATCGCGTCTCTCGACCGGGCGATTAACTTCTGCAACGAGACGCTTCGGTTCGGGCGCACGGAAGAATCGATCCAACGGCGCGAAGTTTTCCCGCTGCGGCCGCTGATCGAGGATGTCGCCGAGACGTTGGCCTTGGGCCACGATGGCGCGGTGACGTTGGCGCTCGATGTGGACCCGGCGTTGCAGATCGACGCCGACCGGGAACATTTGTTCCGCATCTTTTCCAACCTGGGCCGCAACGCGGTACAGGCGATCGAGAGCCGGGACGAGGGATCGGGGGGTGGCCGGATCGAGATCCGGGGCTGGCGCGAGGGCGAAACTGTGATTGTTGTGGTGAGCGACAACGGGCCCGGAATTCCGGCGCGGGCGCGGGAGAAGCTCTTCCAGCCGTTCCAGGGTTCGACGCGGCGGGGCGGGACGGGCTTGGGGCTGCCCATTTCGGCTGAGTTGGCTCAGGCGCACGGCGGCAGTCTGAAGTTGATCGACACCCTTTCGGGGGCCGCCTTCGAACTGCGGATTCCGGATCGGCCGCCTCTGGCGTCTTGAGGCGCTCTCGCGCCGCCGGGTCATCCAGCTCGCCCCTTTGGCCGAGATGGGCTCAAAGCCTGCTGCGTGCCGGGTTGATGGGCGGCGTTTTGGGCGCGACCATCAGACAATCAGGTGTGCATCCGGCACCCCTTGCGCCGGGAGGGCTCTGCCAGTAGAAGGGGCGCTCTTGCCGCTCAGGTCCGCGCCGGGTCACCACCTGCCGCCGGCCGCAGCACCGTTCCGCAAGACGTGCGCCCGTAGCTCAGCTGGATAGAGCACCAGACTACGAATCTGGGGGTCAGAGGTTCGAATCCTTTCGGGCGCGCCAATTAAATCAAGCACTTATGGCATTCCAGAAGTCAGGGTCGCAGTCAGATTCTGGTCCAAACTACCACCCGACTACCACGAACCATGAACTTCCCCACCGGCCTGCGGCCTTCGTAGTCCCGTCACCTCGCTGCGCTCGGTTCCTCCCCGCCCTCGCCTTCGGCTCGGTCGGGTGGTGCTCTATTCCTCCAGCTACGAACTCGGGCCGTTCGGACCCCCAATCTCTGTATAGGTACACTTAGTTACGGCTACCCTTGGTAGGCTGTGGACAACCCTATGTACGGGGGGTGGGGGGTGCACACAGGGGAGGGAACCACCCAGTCAAAATTGCTCACAGAAATTCAACGTTTTTCGGAACGCATTGCTTGTTCGACTGAAGATTTCGCTCGAAAATCATACGATGGCAAAAGGCAAACCAAGGTGCTTCGTCATTGCTCCCATCGGGGACGCGGGTAGTCCAATTCGCGAACACTCGGACTTCGTTCTGCATGGCTTGATCGAGGAAGCTCTCCCAGATTTCGCGGTGATGCGGTCCGATAAGTTTGGCAAGCCTGAGATGATTACCACTCAAATATTTCAGGCACTACACGAGTGCGAGCTTGCCGTTGCTGATCTGACGTTCCTGAATCCAAATGTATTCTATGAACTCGCCATTCGTCACATGGTGGGTAAGCCTGTCGTAGTTCTTGCGTCGGTCGGTACGAGTATTCCGTTCGACAATGCACCAGTAAATACGATCTTTTTCAATCATCACAATTGGGAAAGCCTTAAAGCTGCTACGGCAGCCTTACGAGCGGCAGCCGATGAAGCGATGAAGCCGGGATACAAAGTATCCAACCCAGTGACTGCTGCTCTAGGCGAATTGCGGATGGCTCAGAGTGGTGACAGCAAAGAGCAGATGCTTGCGGGTGTGATGGCACGTCTGTCAGCGCTCGAATCTGAGTTTAAAAGCCTTGAGAGTAGTTACCGCGTTCAAAACCTCACAGCAGACTTGTTTGCGCAGCCGCCGCCGTATAAGCCTCCACCTACATATCGCAATGCCCTGGAGTCTTATCGGACGGGGCCACCCCTTCAGTCGTGGCTCTCTTCGCAGGGAGTCGACAGCCCCACTGTTTCCACACCAGATGACAAAAGCACCGGCAGCAAAGCTAGCCAATCTGAGCCACCGAAGCAGAAACGAGCCGACTAAAGCTTTATCAAATAAGACTTGCTGAAAGCCCGTATATACTGGGCTTTGCCCCAGGGTAGTGTAGACGAGTGTATACCTTTATATTCTTTTCCTATACTCTCTCTATAGAAAAGTAATTATAGGTCTACACTGGTCTACACAGGTGCCCGACTTCATCGCCCACTTATGGAGGGCCGGAGCCCCTCAATAGTGGTGGTGTTGGTCCTTAAAACCTTTGTCCGTTCTTCTCCCACTTTCCGTATGACATGGCGCTCGGGTTATCCCGCCGAAAGTCATTCAAAGAGGGCCGGGGTGGCTGAGTAACCTCAGCTAGTTTGATGCGATAGCCCGTATAGACTTGCCCTTTATTGGTCCGCTTTCGCGCGACGCCCCTTTCTTCCATATTCTGAGGAAAGAAGTTCTTGTTGTCCGGGCTAATGTCCGACGTCTCACACCATTGAAGATAGAGGTCATACATTTCACTAGCGCCAATTTGACTCCGTATATCCCGAACCAGACAGTCACTTATGAAAACTCCTAAAGTATCATTGGCCATAATATAGTCCTCCGTCGCTTCCTGCATAATTGCAGGTGTGTCATCTAATCCAATTTCATGGTATCTGAGGGCACCCTCAACCAACCAACTGAACACGCCTTCGGGGTCAAACCGATCGGCAATATTCTTGTCTCGTTTCTCGCCGGAGAAGATCACCATGAAGGGTACGACCCTAATACGTCGCTTGAACCCGTGTGATCCATCTTTAAAGGCAGGTAGTCGGTTTGTCAGAAAATACAGATGGTGTGTAGGGTCAAAGTCAAAGTAGTCACAATATAGTTTGGCACCCCTTAGCTTATCCCCGCCGGTTGCCGTCTTGACTACCTTCTCGTCCCACTTCTCGTTACCGGCTTCTGAGGCAACGGCGAACCGAATACCCTTCAAATCGCCAATAGCTACGTGACCACGTAGATTACTGCCTCCCGTCGATTGAAAAATATCGAAAGGCGTTATGGTCCCGTAATCACCAACGATATCGCAGATTGTATTGATTAGCTTGCTCTTACCGTTCTCTCCTTGTCCGTGAAGAATGAAGAATACTTGCTCGCTAACGCTGCCAGTGATCGAGTAGCCAAGGGCTCTCTGTATCCAGTCCACCATTTCGGTATCGTGGTTGAAGATTTCACTGACAAACTTCTCCCAATGATGACACCGCTTGGAAGGATTGTATTTGACCCTTGTCCGCTTCATCAAAAGCATGTCGGGGTTATGTGGAGTAAGCTCACCTGTCTTGAGGTTCACCAACCCATTCTTGCAGTTGATAGCGTAGGGGTCGGTGTCAAACCGATGCAGCGACTCTCCTAATTCGTCTTTGCTTAGATTGAGCATTGAATTGAGGCGGCCTTCACTCTGACTCGCATGAGCCCACTTATATAGCTCTTGCTGCCCTTGCGTATTCTTACACTGGCGCGCCTCTGCAAAGATGCTCTGGGCTGTCTTCTTGGCTCTAGTCAGCTTTTCATTCTCGTTGAGGTTCCACCTGGTACCATCCCAGCGGACCCACTTCTTTAGTTCTCGAATGAATTTGATGTCATTCTTGTTCTGGTCAATAAACCTTTGGCTATTACCAGTATCAGTGCAGGGATACAGCAAGCCCTTATGAGCTAGCTCGGGCACCCCATTAAAATTGTCATCACTCATAACTCTATTATTCCTTTTCACTACAATTGTTACTCATTTGGATTGAAATAGTCTCGCCAGGGAACGCTTTCATTAGCGTGTCGTATTGCTCATATGAGCCGGTGTAGTCTCTCAAATGTTTATTGTGGAATGATGCGGCCTGTTGCTCGGAGTTGAATGGACCCCATATATTCTTACCAGCCACTTTGTCTTTCAAAACCAAATACCAATTGCTCACCACGCCCTCCGTAGAGGAACGTATGCAATGTCATTCGTGATCTTCTTATGAGCCGTATCTTTGAGATACAGGTTTTCACGTCTCAGGTTCAACGGATTGCCGTCTCGATACATAACTCGCTGCTCAGGCTCTGCATCCATAAGCAGTCGAGCAATCATAATTCGCTTGTTCTGCTTCCCTACGACGAGAGGGTAGTTGTCGTTATTGCAATACCAACGGGTATTGATTCCCTTCTTCACCAGAAGACGATCAAGGTCGTCTCGATATAGGATTGCTGCCTTACCGGTATTCCGACCAAGCGGCATATAGACAACTTCGTTTCCTTGCTCGCTGAGTTGAATAGTTGCTTTCTGTGCGTACATACTGGATCACCCCTCCACAACGACGTTGCGCAACTCGGGATGGCCAGAAAGATATTGCTCGATAGCAACCCTAGTTGACTCTCGACCTGCGAATGAGCCCTGTAGCTCGGGAGGTAGGTCCATACCCTCAGGGGCAGTGATGGTCCAAAGTCTTGGTCCGGTACTCGGACAAGTAGCTACCCAACTGCCAATGAATAGAATGTCCCTTGCTAGGTCCTGCGGTTCTTCATTGCCACTCATAAGCTGGTGCATCATTTCTTCTGGCACCCGCACTTGTATCTTAGGTTGACCACGACCCTTAGGGGCGTAAGTCATGCGAAGCATCTTCTCTTCGTCTTCGTTACTCATTTAAAATACTCCTATAAGAAAAATGGTACCCAAGAGAGTGACCGATCTCCCTTGGGTACTTGTGTGTTATCGGTTGCGATCAAATAGAGAGCCGGAAGGGCCATTGCCCACAGGCTCCCCCCCGTGGAAGTCGCCACCACGGAAGGTGCCATCTGGGTTCCGATTGGACCCGGCTTGGGTGTGAAGGTCCTGGGCCTTGCCAGCCTTGCGGGCGTCAGCCTGAAGGCGTTCCTGGGCTTGGGCTTCAATTTCCCGAGCCAAGGCGATCAGGAAGTCAGGGGAGTTCCGGGAGTTCCGCTGAGTGATCACGCTGGCAGCGTTCCGGGCCTCCATCCTGTAGGCAGCCTGTTCAACATCTGAGAGGCTATCCCACTGACGCTGGCTTACGGGGAGGTAGTTAGGTTTAGTTGACATAGTCATATTATCCTTTGGTTATATAATTAAATGTTGCTGCAATAATTGATACCCCCCGACCTTCGGTCAGTAGGGATCAAGATTTTACCCCTCTAAAAACCTAGTAAAATCAATGGTTTATGAAGGGCATATATGCCGAAATAGCACTATAGGGTACTATTACCCGTACTTTGCTTATTTCGACCTTTCTTCCCCTTGATGCGGTAATGCTTGCTGTCAGGGGGGAAGCTTGGAAAAGGCGGCTCCAAGTACCTAAAGGTCTTGGCTGTTGCCTTAAGTTGGTTGATAGTTATAGGACCCAAGTCCGAGACGTGGTTGAACTCCCTGAGGCATAGGTGCTCAGGTGCCGTAATCCCATATTCTACGGGGGTCCTACGATCATGCTGGTGTGCTGGGGCAATCTTACCGGCCATGTTCAAGCGGATAAGCGTCACCCATACATATAGCTGGTCTTCGTATGATAGCCTTGTCCGAACGGGTTCGGAATCGAAAGCAGTTGCCTCAAGCTCAATTGCTTGGGACTCAATTAGATCAAACATTTCAATATCTTAAATTGACGTAGCCCTGGTTTAATCTCTAAGGGCAGGGTTAGAGAATGCTTTTAACACTCTATAATATTAGTATGACATACTTTAAGTTAGTTGTCAAGTTAAATCGTACATACTTAGAAAGTTGTCGAAAATGTTCGAGATACCATACTATGAAACATTGTAACATATATTAAGTGGTTTGTCAAGTTAATAGTGCACTCTTAGTACCCTAAGCCATTGATACTTAAGCAAAGTATTTTTACGTAGGCGGACTAATAGCCATATGAGTCTGGAAGGGCGCTAGGAGGCCCACAGAGGGCCAAGAGGCTTCGTTGGCTGTCCGGTACTCACAAACTGTGAAACGGCCTGTACGGCTCTCCTAGAGTCAGCAAACGGCATGCCGATTTGACGGATTGCGCCGACTCACCCATCCTATCAGCAACAAGAAAAACACTATCGACGGGATGGACGCCCAGAACTGTAAGCAGCGACCCCTCAGGCAACAGGGGTCCGCAAAAAGGTTGCAACGATGTCCATTCTTGCCTTGCTCCATGTGGTGCTGAGCACCGTGGATACGATCCTCAATCTTCATAACCGGTACAGGGCCTATCGACGCTACAAGCGCCGAAAGGAATGTATCTGCGCGAAGACGACCAAGTGAAACCAAAGGAGTTTTCAAATATGCCAGAGACGCCGGCCGAGCAGGCTAAGGCCCTACTAATGCAACGACTGGAAGCCGATTTCGTCCCCGCCGGAAGTTTTACCTCGGACGCTAAAGGCGAGGAAAAGAGGATCGCGTGGGCGGCTGAGTATTCGGCCTTCCAGCTAGGTAAGATCAACCAGAGCCTCAAGAGCATTGCTGAGAGCTTGAAGCTACTTACAACACGGTAGATCAATAGGAAGGGCGCTCCCGGCAGATGGCTAGGAGCGCCCCTATCGCGTTGCTTAGAACGTCATGACGGTAGAGGCACGATCCGGTCCGCAATCAGCAGGACAAAGCCAAACCACGCCGCTACGATAAACAGGAACACCGATAGCTCACGCAGCTTGAGGCCCATGACGCCCCCTGGAATGTGATACGTGAGCTTCACCGGCTGTATTCGATTGGTGATGCCGGGGTAGTAGGTGGCAGCGGCAATGATGGCCGCCGTCATGGATGGATACACACCTAACTGGTTGTAGGTGGACACGTACTCCCCGGTATGGGGGTGCAGCAATAAGATAAGATATGCCGTTCGCATAGGTTGATCCTTGTCCAAGAAGGGTTAGCCTTAGGGGCCTCAGGGGTGTTAGCGCACCCTTGTGGTCCTGCTTATTACTCTAACTCTTACGCTACTAATCCTTGACGCGGTTAGCCTTAGTAGCCCACTCAGGCTTCTTGGCCCCTTTACCGCCCTTGTGCTGGTAAATCTCACCCGTTTCAGGGTTCTTATACTTCGGCTTCTCTCCGTCTTCTTTGAAGACATTAATTGCGCCGATAGAAACCTCAGGGAAGTCTCGCGCAAGCAATGCTAGGACAGCCCGCTTAGCTTCCTTAACTCTAGCAGGATCGACCTTGGGCTTACCTGCTTCGGATACTCGGTAGCCTTGGCTTGCCAGCCATGCCTTTACTTCCTCGATCTTATAGCCTCTATCCTCCTTTATAGGAGCATCCTTAGACTGCTTTATCTGCGCATTCATGGTCCTATTCTCCTATTTAAGGGCAGCATTGCCCTACTAATATAGTAGCCTTATTTGTATACTTAAGCAACTACATTACCTATATCGGACCACATAAATCGTTTGTGTAGTCTGTTCTTGCTGGCTTCCTCGACGGCACAAGCCCAATCACTCAGGGCGTCCCTGCGCTTATCAATATACTCATGTCGTTGGTACACACCGACTAGGCCACCAGTGGAGCCGCTGACGTGGTTCAAGATGCGTTCGATAATGAAGGGCTGCGCTCCTAATGCAGCCATGCCGCTAGCAGCAGTCCGCCTCAGGTCGTGAACTCTCCAAGGTGTCTTGAATAGAACGATGCTGTCTAGGTTCGCCTTGGCTTTGGAGAAGCCGGATATGTGCGTCTCACCCGTAGTGGTGAAGACGTATCGAGAGTTCGTCTTAGGGATCGACGTGAGTATGTCGATAACCTGAGGGGAGAGGTGGACCAAATGAGATTTGCTGTTCTTCGTTCGCTCTTTCGGAATGACCCACTCCCCACGGACTAGATCAAGTTCTTCCCATCGCATCCCAGCTACTTCATCCCTGCGTTGCGCTGTCAGGAGTAGCAACTTGTAGAAGGGTCCGAAGGGATACGAGAAGCACGCCTTCTGTTCTTTCGTAGCTTGGGGCTTGGATGTGAGGGCCTGCCACAACACGGCGACTTCTTCTTCGCTGAGTACCCTATCGCGTGCCACAGGTGGGGAAGGCGGTTGTAAGCCATCCATCGGGTTTAACGCGATTAGCTCACGCCTCAGTGCCCACTTAAAGAAGGGGCGTAGCGTGGCGAAGATAGAGCGACCAGACGAGAGTGTGGACCTCCCCTCGATAAGGTTCAGGACCAAGCGTTTGGTTATATCTGAGACGGGGAGCTTAGGTCCGAAGAAGGGGATAATGTCTGCTTTGAAGATGCGGCGGACCTCTCCCCAATAGCGTGCTGAGTGGTTGCCCTTCTGCTTCTCCAGATACTCATGCGAGACGGCTTCAAGGGTGTTGTCCGAGTTGAAGGCTTGGACCTTGCGAGTGGTCCGCCTCTCGGTGTTGAGGTTCTTGCCTTCACCGATAGCGAGCAAGTGGAGCTTGGCTTGCTCTCTTGCTTCTCCGAGCGGGAGCTTGTCTGAGTGACCGAACACATGCCAGACGGTCTTAGCTTTCCTGCCACCCTCACCTAGGCGTCGTTTGGCTTGGTAAGAAGCCCTACCGTTCTGAAGGCACCGGACACCAAAGCCCTTTACCTCTGAGTCCCATAGCCAGATGGACTTGCCCTTAGCCACGGCTTCTTTGAGGGTGGTTTGGATAAGTTGATTAGTTATCTTAACCGTGGCCATCGCAGACCTATTGAGTAGCTAGGTAAGTGTAATGGACTTGGATTGTTAGAGCGCCATAAACGCCATATAAATCAAGAACTTATGCCCTTTGAATACTTGAGTGGTGTCGCCCTAGTGGCTCTTTGTCCAACGAATTCAATAGCTTAATGCTCAGACTCTCACATGCGCTCTTACAACATGTGTGGTCGAGGCCAACCACCCGAAGCTACCACCAGACTACCACATTCGAGGGGAAAAGGGCGATCTAAGATCGCAGGAAAAGACGCTAAGTATCTGAAATATTACGGTTGTACAGACTCAAGAAAATAGGCGAGTCTCCTACTACGAATCTGGGGGTCAGAGGTTCGAATCCTTTCGGGCGCGCCAATTATTTCAATCAGTTAAGTGAAGTCAGTCGCCGCGCATACTGGCTTGAGGTAACACCTCAGGTAACACAATAAGCACGCGTTCTTGGGTAACTGCGAAAACCACCGTGCGCTGGCGCTTGTTTCGACGGTCGTTCCGACAATCAGGTCGTCCCCATCGCCGCTGATCGCAAGTCGATCGTCTGAAACTAATCGTCGGGAGTGGGGGAGCCCGCCACGATCCGCGCCAAATGGTTACAAGGAAGATGGTGTCATGATCGTCATCTATCGCAACGGAGTTCCGACCGTCATTACTGGTTGGCGCGCGTGGCTCATCATGTTGGGGGCCGCGCTCGTGTTTGTCGTCGTCATGGGCCTAGTTCTCGGTCTGGCGCTGACGGTTTGGACAATCCTACTGTTCGCGCTGCCGGTGATGGTGCTGTTTGGGCTGGTTGCCACCTGGTTTCAGTCGCGAAGGTAGTTTTCGAACCTTGCGGCCGGGGCATTGATTTGACGGGTACGCATAGTCCGTAGCGACGGACGTGTTGGGAGCAGCATTAATAGCTGGGAAAGGTTTCCGGTCGTCACTCTTTGACTGCCAAGGTGCCGGGCCTCACCATCGTTGGCATGAATACCCAGCCCGCTAGCATCGCCGCCGCTGCACTCTGCCGTCGCTTTCGCTTGCGCTGGCATGAGTCGACTGACGTTCGCGCCGAAGTCATCGGGGACGGGGTAGCAATCTACTTGCGTGGCGAGTGTCTTGGGACATGGCTGGCGGTTGATCGCCAGTATGAGTTCCGCCCGTCAGGCGATTGGACGGACGGTGTCCTCGCTCACACGATTCTTGGCGCAGTCGCTTTCACCGAGGGCATCATCCAAAGCAGGATGTGATTACGGACGGGGTTCTGGGGGGCTCCGGAATTTCCGGCGGCCACGGTTCATCTACTTGAGTCGCGACGACCTCAGAAGATACCGGATTTTTCCGTACTGGCGATTGCTTGCCCTCCGCAAGTACCTTTTGACGGGATGCGGGGGAGCGAACGGTGAACGATCGGGTACGAACAAATCCAACTGCGCCTGTGTCACTCGACGAGTACGTCGCCACGCTTCCGGTCAGCCGGTTCGATGGAATGTGTGAAGACAGTCGAGCATCTGTCATCCGAATCGCAGAATCCCGGGCCCACGACATGGCACGCCGTCTTGGCGTTGATGCTCGATCTGGACGGTTGCCCGCCTATGTCTGGGCGATTGCCTTTGCAGCTGGCGACCAACGACGAAGCTTGGTCGATTGAGCCGAAAAGGCTTTTTCACATAACCTGCAGAGCAGGGGGTGCAGTAGGTAAGTCCGCTGTCCTAACGGTCTCTGCCGGCGCTGACGTTCTGCTCCGGGAAAAAAGTAAGCTTCGCCAGCCGGTCTCCGCAGGTTCGGTTTGGTCTCAGCTGCTTGTACGTCGCCCCCTATGACCGCTGGTCATGCGACTGTTGGCATCGAGGTGCGTCGAGCAGGAGTCAGCTTGGGGCCAATTCCTTCCGTCGAGACGCACGGACGATCAGACGACATGAGCTTTTCACACACAACAGGCGGTTACTGGCGCTAAGCATCTCAGCACCGCGTCAAAATATGCGTCTGGCGAATGCTTTCTGCTCCACCGCTTCGCTCGATGAGTGGCGGATCATCGAACGCCGCAGAGAATATATATGTCATGGCAATTCAAGTTGGGTTGCATCTGACTTCGCCCAAGAGTCTCGACGCAAATGCGAAACAGCGGACATAGCCGGGTGCGTTTCGATCAACGTCGGCGCTCGACAATCACGGCGGCGAGAGCAGGACCTTCATCTTCGCCTATAGGCCCCGCGCCGCTGACACATCAGCACGCCGAATCACCCGCTCTCCAAGCGAGTTGGTTCGGTTTCCACTTCCCCGACCTCGTCAACTGCTCCACGGACCGGTCATTGGCGCAACTCGCCACGTCATTGGGCTTCGTCTACCGCCGCCGCGCGCGCACTTACCAGATGCACGCGGCGAGCGCTTCGTCCTCGTCCACGCGCTCGATTTCGGCGCCGAGGAAGTCGCCGCGCGACACGATGCCAAAGATGCGGCCATTCTCCACGACGGGTAGATGCCGAAATCCGCTATCGGACATGACCCGCAGCGCGTCGATGGCCCGTGAGCGCGGCGTGATCGTCACGGGAGATCGCGTCATCACGCACGACAGCGGTGTCCGGGCAGGATCGCAGCACTGAGACAATGCGCGCACCGCATCGCGTCCGGTGAAAATGCCGGCGAGCTGGCGACTGTCGTCGACCACAAGAACGGATCCCGTTCGCTTCCGGCACATCGCCGCGCACGCCTCCTGAACCGTGTCGTCCTCGTTCATGATGAGAGCGTCTTGATCGCGAATGATGGTTAGGAGCTTGCGGTTGGTCATGGCACCGTGGCCTCCCATTTTTCATTGTTTGGGAGCGCCCACTGCGCGGCCTGGGGAGCGGGTAGCCGCGGCCGAGCGCGCCTATAAGTTTATTAATTTACACCCTTGGTGAGGGATTGCGCTTGATTCAACTCAAGCCGGAGAATGCGCGCGACCGGGTATGATGCCGGGCATTCAATTTTAAGATCGACGCAATCCTACGTTCATCGGAAAGGAGTTCGCTCACATGGTCCGTCCCGTAATCGTGCCGTTGAGATCTGACTCCGCCGCTGCATTCCCCGTCCCTTCGGACGCGGGCGAGTTGGAACTTCCCCTCGATCTTCCCCGTACGCCCGTGCCAGTCTCGCCGCTAGATGTCCAGACCGCTCCGGAGGTGCCTCGCGCCGCAGTCTGGCAGCGCCGCGAACCCTCCCTCGCCGAACGCGATTCCTATTCGTCCACAGCCTTGGCTGAACTCCTCGACCGCGCCACCCACTCCTCCATCGCGAAGCTCACGTTAGGGCTGTCGCCCGCCTCCCTCATCGGCGCATATCTCGATTGGGCGACGCATTTGGCAGCCTCTCCTGGCAAGCGGCTTCAACTTGCGGAGAAATCGTGGCGCAAGTGGATGCGCTTACAGCAGTTCGCGGCCCGCTGCGCCTTCGAGCCGCCCGGCGTCGCGCCCTGCGTCGAGCCGCTGCCGCAAGATAAGCGCTTCTCTTCGCCCGCTTGGGGCAAGTGGCCCTTTAGCGTATATGCTCAATCGCATCTGCTGGCCCAGCAGTGGTGGCACGTGGCGACAACCGGCGTACCCGGTGTTTCGATCCAGCATCAGCGCATGCTGGAATTCACCGCTCGCCAGGTGCTCGACGTGTTTGCGCCGTCGAACTTTATCATGACGAACCCCGACGTTCTCGACCGGACTCTACGCGAGAACGGCCGCAATCTGGTGCGCGGGTGGCAGCATTTCGCTGAAGACTGGGACCGGCTTCAGGGCGGCCGTCCGCCCGTCGGCGCGGAGGCCTACGTGCCGGGTCGCGACGTTGCCATCACGCCGGGCAAAGTCGTGCTGCGTAACGAACTCGTCGAGCTCATCCAATATTTGCCGTCGACGGGGCAGGTGCGTCCTGAGCCGGTACTCGTCGTCCCGGCCTGGATCATGAAATACTATATTCTCGACCTGTCGCCGCGGAACTCGCTCATCAAGTATCTCGTCGACAGCGGCTACACGGTCTTTGCGATCTCGTGGAAGAATCCTGAGCCCGACCTGCGCGACACCTCGCTCGAAGACTACCGCCGTCTCGGCATTATGGCAGCCCTCGACGCCATTTCAGCAATCGTGCCCGACACCAAGGTCCACGGTGCGGGATACTGTCTGGGCGGCACACTCTTGGCGATCGCCGCCTCGGCACTGGCGCGCAACGGCGCCTCGCCCTTCGCCACCTTGTCCTTCCTCGCCGCGCAAGTCGATTTCACCGAGCCCGGCGAATTGCAGCTTTTCATCAACGAGAGCCAGTTGCGGTTTCTTGAGGACATGATGTGGGAGCAGGGTTTTCTCGACGCCAAGCAGATGGCGGGTGCGTTCCAACTTCTGCGCTCCAACGATCTCTTCTGGTCACGCGTGATGCGCGAGTATCTCCTTGGCGAACGCACGCCAATGACGGACATGATGGCCTGGAACGCCGATTCCACGCGCCTGCCCTACCGCATGCACTCGGAATACCTGCGGCGGCTCTACCTCGACAACGACCTCGCCGAAGGCCGCTACAAGGTGGACGGCCGGCCGGTCACCATCCACGACATCCGCCAGCCGCTGTTTTGCGTCGGTACGCTGAGCGACCACGTTGCGCCCTGGCGTTCGGTCTACAAATGGACGCAGCTTGCCGACACAGAGGTCACGTTCGCGCTGACAACGGGCGGCCACAACGCTGGCATCGTTTCAGAACCGGGCCATGCCAACCGCAGCTACCGCATTGCGACTCATCATGAGGCGGACATGCATCCCGACGCCGAAACTTGGATGGCTGAGGTTCCGTTGCGCGAAGGCTCTTGGTGGCCGGCGTGGGCCGAGTGGCTCGCCGCGCGGTCGGGCCAGCCGGTGCCGCCACCACCGATGGGATCGCCCGCGTGCGGCTACGCACCTGTCTGCGACGCGCCCGGGCACTACGTCCTCGAAGCGTGAATGATCCGCAAAGCCTGGATGGCCTCCTTAGTCGACTGGCCTTTCCGTCTGAGATGGGTCGTGGCGAGACTTAGCAAG
This sequence comes from Hyphomicrobium sp., assembly GCA_002928735.1. Taxonomy (GTDB): domain Bacteria; phylum Pseudomonadota; class Alphaproteobacteria; order Rhizobiales; family Hyphomicrobiaceae; genus JAGVSR01. The sequence continues at coordinate 155,780 of PERL01000005.1, forward strand.
GAAGATCCGTCAGCAGATCCTATCCGCTCGTTAATTTGAACGACAACTGTCAGAAAATGACAATAAATGCCACTTCATTGTAGTCAGCCCGTGGAAGCATGCTCGTAGATATCTTCCTCTTGCGCGTTGTGAATGCGAACAAGAGACTCGATAGCTTCGATCACGCGCTGTGCATCCCGAATGAGATAGCGATCAGCGTTCTCAGACTTAAGGCCTTCTGAAATCCGCTTCAGCAGCCGTGCGAGGTGGAGGATCTCACGATGCGCCCGGCTCATTGCGGCTAGGCCATGCCCATCGTGCAGAAACTTCGCAAGACGAGGATAAATGCGACCTTCATCGTCACGCTCGTGCTCAACGATCTTGGTTGTTACCAAAGCGGCAGCTTCGCGAATGAGCTCCGTCGCTGAATCGGGCGGCGCATCATCAAGCGCATCGGCAATCTCGCGAAGTCGATCAAGTGAAGCGTCCAGCTGTAAATGCTCTTGTTGCAGGACCCGCACAGCTGCGGGCTGCATGGTTTCGCGCCCGAGCCGCCATTCCGGCGTCAGCGCACGCAAAGCATTAAAAATAACGGCCACGTCGATGGCTTCCTGAGTCAAAGCGCCAGCAACCGGCGTCAAATAGCCGAACGCCGCTGCAATCATAGCGATGCCCGAAAGTCCAATGCCGACCACGATGCTCTGAATGGCTATGCCGCGGGCGCGGCGTGCAATGATGACAGCCTGGGACACCCGATCTAGGCGATCGACAAGAATGACCACGTCGGCCGCTTCCGAAGAGGCGCTAGCACCTCTGGCGCCCATCGCAATGCCTACATCGGCTGCTGCAAGGGCCGGGGCATCGTTGATCCCATCGCCCACCATCACGGTTGGATGCAAACGCTGCTCAAAAGCAACCGCATCTACCTTGTCTGATGGCTCCCGATTGGCAAGAACGGCATCAAGATCGAGAGCTGCGCCGATCGTCTCGGCCGCATCGGCCCGATCGCCGGTCACCATGACGATCCGGCGAACGCCCGCGGTCCGAAGGGATTGAACGGCCCGTGGGGTTTCACGACGCAGCTCGTCACCGAGGAGAATGGCTCCGATCAAGCGCCCGTCGATTGAGACGAACACACTCAGCGCAGACCGCCACGACGCGCGGCGCAGAGCCCGGACTGCCCACGGATCCAGGCTTCCCGGACCACACACAAGTTGACGCGAGCCAGCCTTCACAATTTTCCCGGAGATCATCCCCTCAAGCCCCGATCCCATGGTCTCACGCACCTTGTCGGGCACCTCGAGCGTCAGACCCCGAGAAATCGCTGAATTGACGATTGCAGCAGCGACAACATGTTGCGAGGCCTGTTCCAGTGAGGCGGCCAGCCGAAGCACGTCATCCGGATTCTCTCCCGGCGCCGGCTCAACAGCAACGAGACGAGCTCCTCCCACAGTCAATGTCCCAGTCTTATCGAACATGACGGTATGGGTTCTCGCGAGTGCTTCGAGTGGTCCGCCGCCTTTGATCAAGATGCCCAGCCGAGCCGCCTGCGATACTCCCGCAATGAATGCCACGGGCGCTGCAAGGATCAACGGGCATGGGGTTGAGGCGACGAGCACGGCAAGGCCTCGTATAGGGTCACCTGAGAACAACCACGCCGCGCCCGCGATGGCCAACGTGACAGGCAACAATATGAGCGCGTAACGATCGGCGAGGCGAATGAACGGCGCCCTCGCCGTCTGCGCGGCAGTTACAAGCCGAACTATTCCCGCGTAAGTGCTTTCGCCAGCGGTGGCGTTCGCCTTAAGCTCGAATGTTGCTCCGGCATTGATCGTGCCACTGCGCGCCAATTCTCCCATGTTGCGGGTCACGGGGATGGGTTCGCCCGTGAGGGCAGCCTCATCGAGCGCTGCGTTGGAGGCCAATATGACGCCATCGACGGGCACGACCTCGCCGGCGCGAACGAGGATGGAGTCACCAACAGCTACTTGCTCGATTGGCACATCCTCGATTGAGCTATCGTGACGTCTGTGAGCAATCCGAGGCGCACGATCGACCAGTGATTTTAGATCGCGCTCGGCGCGAGCAACAGCGAAGTCCTCCAAAAGATTGCCGCCCGCGTACATGACTGCGACGACGGCGCCCGCCAAAGGCTCGCCGAGAAGAATCGCGGCGGACATCGAGATGAACGCGACGGCATCGACGCCCAGTCGGCCCGCACGAAGATCGCGCATGATTGAGATCGCAAGGCCGATAGTCACCGGGATAGTTGCAATGGCCCAAACACGATCAGCCCAAACCCCGTACCCATCAACCCAAACGAGAGTGCCCAGAGCCAGGCCCGCGACTGCAATTGCAAATAGAGCTCTTTTGACGAAACGATCTGTTTTCAAGTGGTTCATCCGTCGCCTTGCTGCCACGTCACTGGATTGCCGATCTTGCCGGGTTCAATTTATGCCTTCAGACGAAGTTGGAGGGCCACTTTAGTTTGCTCAAATTGGAGTTTGCTCAAATTGGCTAAGAGGCCAAGTCTTCTCAGCCTATCTTCACATGGCGCCCAGATTATAGCCTTGGCTTGGGGCCCGCGGTGGCCGAGAATGTCGGCAGCCCGTGTCCCTACCGTCACCGGCAAAACCGAATCGACGTGACAAAGCACAAGCGTCTGCAGAAATGTTAGCCCTTGGTTCCTGCCATGGCCTTGATGAGTTCTGGCCGTAAAGGAATTCCCCGTTCAGTAAGCTTTAATTGTCCGTCGCGGCTCACGTCAGCGCCATCGCTGCAAGCGACGACATCCGCAATCCAGTGCTACATCATTATGGCAAGGCCAACAAACATACCGATCGGTCTCTCGATCGTAGCGCAGGGGATGGGTCAGACGCCCAACCTTCTCGAGCGCATGAACGGACCAACCTTTCAGCCCAGCCAAGCTGTATTTATTCGGTGAACCGCTTCACGGAAGCGGAGTTCTTGCAGTGGAAAAGTCGAATTCGGCCACGATGGGTGCGTGGGGGGAGCCGGGCTCCTGCCGCACGCGGCCGAATGTCAAAAGTTCATCGGGCACGGTTTCATTGTGCGCTTCTATCTCCCGAAAATATGCGAGCATCGGCCTACTGACGAGAATATGGTCTAGCATCTGAGCGCGCCCGTGATGGACGACGCTGAACCGCCGGTCAACGGCCAGAGATCGGTCAAGCACTACTAGCGCACGTTTGGCGAGAACCCCGTTCCCAGTGTCTTCTTCAGCACCAATGAGTATTTTGAGCGGTGTCTCGTGGTCCTCTGCGTTGAAGTCGCCGGCGGTGACGATGAACCGATCGCCATCCTCATCCATCAGTTTTTCGATCAAGAGGCGTGTCTCCAAGGCCTGCGCCGTCCGCTTCCACGCCGCAACCGCATATCCTTCCGCCCAACCAGCGACGGACTTCCAGACAAGTGCACTTTCCTTCTGCCCGGAAATCGGTGCTGCGATCGGCGCCCGGAAGTGAACGTTGATAACGGTAAGAATTTGCCCTGCCGCAAACTCGATATCCGTGACAAGGATCGGCCGCTCGAAGGCGAGCTCCATTTGGAGAGCAGCGGTCGGGAGCGATGTGAGCGAACGATAGGAGAGAGGGGGCACAATCGCATTCCGGATGGACTGGGATTTCAAGATCGGCCAACGGGTCAAGGTGACGAGGTTGTGCACGTCGGCGGGTCCCGCATCGTTCTGCGCCGTCGACACCGCGCGCGTGTAGCCCTGATAACGCGTGCCTTCAAGAAGCTTGTCGAGCGCCAGCAGCGCGCGCGGGCCACCTGAAGGAAGGTGTTGTCCGTTGATTTCTTGCAGACACAGAACATCGGCCCTCAGCCGCTCCAGTTGCGGCCTTAGGATTGGGATGCGATCGTTTAGCGACACAGCTACCTTGGGCCGAATATCGAGACTATCAAGGTTGAAAGAGGCAAGACGCATCACTTTACGATCCCTGTGAGTGTGAGCCCACCCGGCACTTCTGGGCTGGCCGAGACATCAACGAGAGTGCGAAGGTTGCAGGACACTCTTCATCGCGTATGCTGCCCGGCTCGATCGTTTAGGAGCTCATCTTCGCCTGTAGGAGCCTGTAGGCCGGAAGACGTCGAGTTTGATCAAGAACAGTTTCCACAACAGCATTTCGAAAGTGGTTGAGAGATGAAAATACCGGCATGGGCGTTAGCAGTGCAAATTCTTGTCATTTGTATCACCGGGCCCGCTCGCTCGGAAGAGACCGGCGGCCAATCGATCCTCAAGGACAGATGCGGCCGGTGCCATGCCGTCACGCCGCAATCAAAAAGTCCGATTGGTCTGGCCCCCAATTTATGGGAGAAACTTCGCTCCTATCCCTCGGATCGACTGGAACTTGAACTGGCTGAAGGTATAGGGTCGCGACATCCGGCAATGCCACAGATACAATTCTCATCCGAAGAAATCGCTGAAGTGCAGAGCTATCTCGCTGATGAACGGAAGTAGCCGCTGCGGTAACTCAGCAGGTGGTCTCATCACTTCTTCTCCCTCAAAGACATGATGTAGGAGATGACATCCCGGAGTTCGCTGTTGGTGAATGAGACCTTTGGCATCTCGGGATGCGGGAAGATGATGGCTGACGCCAATCTCTCTCGGGATTGATCAACGCGGTTGGCGATTGAGAAGAAGCTGGAAATATCAGACTTGGCGATGTTTCCTGGGCTCGCATCCACGATATGACATGTAGAGCAAAGGCTCTCAGACAGCTCCCTACCTCGACCTGGGTCAGCGACAACTGACTGAGCAATTGCGGGACTTGTCAAAACCGCCCCCATCGAAACCGCGGCCAGCCATTGTAACCATCTTCTCGGCATTGATCATTCTCCTTGGCGGTTAGAGCCTGCTACTTGTTGGACTCAGCCGAAACTGTTTGAGCAAGTCCTGCACGTGAGACAATGGCCGTCATCAAGACCGCGATCAACCGTTGGCTCCACCTTCTAGTCATTGATACTGCTCCAGTGACTAAACGTGGCAGAACACTTGCTCTGCTCTATTGAGGTCAGAGGTGACAAGCGGCCATCGCCGCCGAGATCCATAAAAGTGGGGCTGTTGCGATGTACACGGCGCATGTTTTCGTGATCTGAGAGTTCGCAACATGAGTGTTGAGCACCGGCACGATGGGAGCGCAGGGCCACGATCGAGGTAGCCGCCTCGACTCGCAAGGGTCTGCTCGGACTACAGAAGCGGTAACGCCGCGCATCGACGCCGCTCTTCATTCGAGCGGCCAGCATGGTTTGCATTGCTGAGGTCCGCGTCGGGCCAGGAGCCGACGCGTGTCTGCCCCGCGTCCACAGCGGCTAATGGTAGGCGAACAGACACGTAAGATTAATTTGTCCGCTGTTTCCAGCCTGCCTTGTAGGTAACCAGCGGATGACAAGCAGATCCATTCAATGTTCGAGTTTGCGCTGCCAAACTCTCTTCTTTGAACCCGTACCTTAAATCACAATTATGCTGTAGCGTGCTGAAGTCACCGCATGTAATTAGAGTTACCTCTATTGTTTCATTTAGAGAGTGACAGATTATGTCCAGTCCGGCGCTCAGAGTTCTATCCTCGATGTCATTTCTGGTTCTAATGGCACTTCCCGCCGTTGCCCAGTCGCCCAAGTTTAAGGCCAATCCCCCAACTTCGATCCTTACGCCCGACACGGTGGAAACCAGCGTCGGCACGCTCCGCTTCAAGGACGGCGCGCCGGACGAGAAGACTGCGCAGCTCGCCTTCAACCAGCTCGACCTCGCCCGAGGCATCGAGACGTTCTTGAAGGGTATGCCCGCCACCTCCGTCTGGGCTGCCTGCAATGGCCTCGCGAGCGCGGGCATCAAAGAGAACGAGGGCGTAGGCCTCACCGAGGACCTGATGGACGCCAGGAGCTTGTTTCTGACGCCCAACACGACAACACCTTACGGCTTTGCCTGCATGAACCTTGCAACGGGCCCCATGGTGCTGGAAATCCCGCCCGGCATCCTAGGTCCTGTGGATGACGCCTACTTCCGCTGGGTCGTCGACCTCGGCCTCACCGGACCCGACCAAGGACGCGGCGGGCGCTACCTGTTCCTGCCGCCGGGCTATGACGGCCCCGTGCCGAGCATGGGTTTCCATGTGGTACGGCCGAAGACCAACCGCTTGCTGATGTTCTTCCGCGCCTTCGTCAAGGACGGCGACCTCAAGGGCGCCATCAACAACGTGAAGGCCAATACCAAGCTCTATCCGCTGGCCGATTTCGGAAAGCCGGTGACGACCACCTTCGTCAACACCTCCGGCAAGCAGTTCAACACCGTTAGCGGGAATACCTTTGAGTTCTTCAACGAATTGAACAACACGGTTCAGAATGAGCCGGCCGATTTCGTCGAGCCTGAGACGGTGGGGCTGTTCGCCTCCGTCGGCATCCGCAAGGGCAAGCCCTTTGAGCCGGATGCGCGCATGACGAAGATCTTGACCGATGCGGTGGCACTCGGCAATGCCGCGGCGCGCTCCTTCCTATGGGCGCCGCGAGACAAGCGCGTCTTCCTCTATCCCGACCGCCAATGGCTGACCCCCTTTGTCGGCGGCAGCTACCTGTTCATGGACGGCGCCGAACTGATGCTCGACGTGCGCGCAATGTTCTTCTACTACGCAACCGGCATCACGCCCGCGATGGCGGATGCGAAGCCCGGCACCGGTTCGGCTTATGCCGGGGCTTTCCGCGACAAGAACGGCAACTATCTCGACGGGTCGAAGACCTACAAGATCACCCTCCCAGGGCCGATCCCGATGAACAATTTCTGGTCCTTTACAGTCTACTCCAATCAGACGCGCTCCCTGCTGGAGACAGACCAGAAGCTCGCAGGACTCGACAGCAACTCGAAGGACCTCAAGATGAATTCCGACGGCTCGGCCACCATCTGGTTCGGCCCAAAGTCGCCCGAAGGCTATCAGGGGAACTGGGTGCAGACGACGCCTGGCAAGGGTTGGAACGTGCTGCTTCGCCTGTATGGCCCGCTCGAACCGTGGTTCGACAAGAGCTGGAAACCGGGCGACTTCGAGGAGGTAAACTAAAACGGCAGCCTTGAAGGGAAGTGCCAACCTGCAAGGGTAGCTGGGAAACTGCTCGCCGTGATGGTGAGAACTAGCCAGAAGCAGATATGCGGCGTCAACGAGCGGAGAGCTGCTTGGGGTCATTCACGTCGCCTCTGAAGAAGGCGACGGAGACTGTGCAGAGATAGCGGACGTCGGTTATGTAGCTTGGCGCGCGAACGACCCGCCTGCACTCACGTCCGTTCAACAATCGGAAGTTGCAGCTTGTCGAGTGCGAGAAGCGTGCGAGGACCGCCCCCAGGTAAATGTTGTCCATTGATTTCCTGAAGGCACAGGACATCTGCCCTAAGCCGCTCCAGCTGAGGTCGCAAGATCCGGATGCGATCGTCGAGCGATATGTCTGATTTTGTCAGCATATCCAAACTGTCGACGTTGAAGGTCGCAATGCGCATCACGTCTTTTCGATCTCCGCTGGATTTCGCTCTGTGCCTAGGAGATCAGCCGGTAGGAGGCATGGCAGCTGATGCAGTTGCTCGCCTACGGCGTTTTGAAGACTGTTCCGACTGCGGGTATCGAAAGGAGCAGGTCCTGTTTCGTCGTTATCTTTGCGCTTCCAATCTAAAGATGTTGGTCAGTACGGATAGGTCGGGGTCTTGCTGAGCGCGGCCACCAGTTTATCCCGGTCAAGAAAATCGCTTTGATCGAAAGCCTGCCCGAAGTCGGGCAGAACGCCGCCGGGAAGCGGCGCGGTCCCTAGTACGAAATCGGCAAGTTCATCGGGTGTCGCAGAGACATGGATCGGACCCGGTTCCGTGGCCGCCGAGCGGATCAGTACGCCGTTGCGCAACTGGACTTGGTGGATGGCCGTATCGCCCTCGACCGAAAGCGTGAAGGCGACGCGCCTGTCGCCAGCCGCCCGCGGATCGACGAGAAAGGCCAGATAGTCGAGCACCTGGGCCGGCGACGCCGACTTGAGCAACTGGCGCCGCGGCGTGCCAAGTACGCGCCGCAGAAGGTCGATTGTGACTGGCTGGCCTTCGAACATCATGGCGCCTTCGAGCTGGAGCGCCTCGGTGATGTAGAAGCCGCGGGCGTTGGCTGAGGTCGTGCGCTGGCCCAGCGACCGCGCAGCTACGATCCTCGCCGCGCGGGCGGCCTGATCGTCCGGATCGAGCGCGAGCAGCAATGAGGTTTGCTTCAGCCCCCAACGCCAGTTGTCTATGCCGCCCTCTGCCACTGCTTTTGCCGCGTCGTCGCGAACGGCGTCCACGCCCCCCATCGCGGCCACTAGGCGGGCCGCCTCCTGACGTTCCGATAGAGGGTTGATGTCATAGACATCCCAGCCGAACCAACCGCGCCGGTTGTTCCAAACCGCGCGCACGTGGCTTTCGACCTGCCCGTAAAGCTCCGCCCCGCCGCGCAGGCTGGGCGACATGGTGATTGCCTCGGCGGCCTGCCGCGCATCGTATCCCTGCGCAATCAGCCGGATCGTCTGGTCCCAGATCTGCTTCAATTGGTCGACGTTGCGTTCGATCGCCGCCCGGATCGCCGCGCCCCCGAGAACGGGCATGTTGTGAATATCGAGCAGCACCTCCGCGTCCTTGCTTTCCAGCCAACGAGCGTCCTCGATCATCACGGTCGGGTCGCGGAACGTGTTGCCGCGCAGGGTGAAGATGTTGAAGATAACGGGGGTCACCATGAAGTTCGTGACGAGAAGCTTTCGCCCCGGAAACCAAAAGCCGACGCTGTCTGTAGTGTCAGAGCGGTTTGGGGCCACCTCGACCTCTTCACCAGCGATCGTCAGACGCACGATCTGCCCGTCAGGGAAGGTGTTGCGGGGAGGCTGGTAGCTGCTTTCGCCGCTCAGCTTCTCCGGCCCGAAACCCAGCACGTTTGGAAAGGCGTCGGGACCGGTTCGCGGGTGCAGGATGCCGAACTGGGCGATGGCCCGCGACTGGGCGACGCCGATGAAGGGCGAGAGCCCCGATTCGACCGCACGGTTCGCGTCGAGGAGAACGTGGCCCCAGGTCTGGGTCCCCTCGTCAAGGAAGGCGCCCTGGCCGTTGGCATAGTGCCAGTGTGTCATCAGAATTGCGGCGACGCGGATGGGCTTGCCGAGGTTTTCCTCTAGCTGCGCCCGCATTTCCGCTGCGGCCTGCATGGTGTCGCCGGTATCGATGATAATCCAGCCCTCGGGGGCGTCGATGGCCATGGCGTGCCCGATCCCCCAGCCCCGCATCTGATAGACGCCGGGGGCGACCTCGACGACGACCTTGCTTTTTGCGCCCATTCGCTCGCTGACGGTCAGCGTATCAGCGGCGGCGACGACACCGCCCGGACCTTCGGCCGGCTGATCGACCAGCGACTGGCTGCGCCAGTGCGGCCCCGAAGTCGCCACTGCTTGCGCGCGAACTGGCGTGGACAGCGCAGCCGGGCCGGCAGCCAGAAGCGCGCCGGCTATTGGTACCGCCGATAGGAAATCGCGACGTGTCGTCATCGACGGTTCTCCCCAGTTAACGCTTTGTCACCGGCGGCGGCAGCCAGTCACCGGTTAGTATTGCCGATTTAGGCGAGTAGTGCCGGATGAGCAGGTAGAATGGTCCTTTGGGCGCCGGCAGCCAGTTCGTCCGCTCCTGTGGATCGCTCGGCTCGTCAGCTTGAAGAAAGATCTCAATCGATCCGTCCTTGCCGACCACCGTGCCATCCGTGCGATTGCCGACCGAGTAGCGGTTGATTGCGTTGGGCACGAAGATCTGCGTCTCCGTCGAGTACATCGTCAGCGACCAGAAAGCGTTGACCGGCGGCTGCTCTTGGAACCGGATGACATATCGATTGCGCCCATCCAGCGGCGAGCCGCTGCCGTCGAGAAAGGCGACGTCGTAGGTGCTGACATCCTTGGGATTCCAAAGAAGCCCAAGCATCGCGCCAGCGGCCGCCACCATCGGTTCTCCGCTCATGCGCTTGTCGAGACGTACGATTTGCCAGTTGTTGATGATCGGTACGACGCGGGGCATGCGGTCCGTGATTGCTTTGTGCGCGTCCGTTGCCGCCCGTTCAAGTCCGCGCTGCGTCTGGGGCGAAAGGATCTCCCAGTCGAACTTTGTTGCGGGGTGCATCCCGATCTCGCGCAGCCATCCGGCCATCGCTTCGTCCACTGGGTGGCCGAAGCGCGGGGAAAGACGCAGCAGGGTGTTCAACGTCGTGAAGTACTCTTTTGCATTGGTCAGTTCGTTGCGGGTAAAGCGCGGGAAGTCGGCGGAATCGGGCTTCGGTCGCATCACTCCGGCGGCGCCCCACTGGCTGAGAGGAATGAAACGGACCTGCTTCTGCACCTCAAGGGCGCCCGGCAGATCGGTGTCGCCGTTGACGGCGAAGCGGGGCAGCATCCAGCCGAGCGGCGTGCCCATGTCGACCCGCTCCACGCCTCCGGGCAAAACGCCCTGCCAGCCCGGTGCGCATAGCGCAAAGGCGCCGCCACGTGCGCCGACGGTGTCCCACGATAGGTTGGCGTCGAAGTCGTGCCGTATGTCGCTGATGGGGAACCAGTACTGTCTGGTCGTTGGCGGAATGACGAGGATCATCGGCTCCTTGCGGAGGTCGAAGAACATCCGCGAATAAATCGTGTCCTCGTTCGGCGTGACGACCCAGTCGTCCTTGCTCGTTATTAGGCGCTCGAAATTGAAGAACTCGTTGACCGTTCGGTCATGACCGCGATTGGGATCAAACGACGTTTCCCATAGCGTCTGGTAGAGGTCCATCATCGGAAAGCCGTAGATGTAGGTCTGCACGCCGATATTGTAGGCGAGTGTCTCATCCTGCGCAGGTTCGGTCGCTCGCGCGGGCGCTGACGCAGAACTCGCAAGCACGACGTAAATAAATATCGATAATGCGCACTTGCGCACTATCGTCATGACTGAAAAATGGCGACGAAAAATGTCATTAGCAAAAACGTCAGCGCACTCGCGGCGGCATAGCATGAGGCGCTCCAAAATCAAGACACGCAGACAATTGCAATAATAGAGGCGTGCAGCCCAAACTCGCATCCTTCGATCGCGACTGACATCGGGTGCCGACAGCCCAATTGCATCATTAAAGACAGCGACCTCTTTCGAAGTCGCCGCCATTGTGTCGGCTTACTTGCAGGTGCAGTCGACATCGCGTGCGCCTTGTGCACCGCCGACGCACGTCGCGGTCTTGCCTTCCGGGCAAGTTACAGAACAGGATTGAAGTCGATCTGCGCTATTTGCCGAGCAGGATCGAGCTGACGCGGCAGGGGCCGGTTTTGTGACGTTTTCGGCAGCAAAGGAAGGTGAGATGCTGAACGCGAGGGCGGCAGCAGCGACTGCGAGAAGCGGTTTTGTATTGCGCATGGCTTTCTCCTTAGGTTCTTTTTTGTGCTCACGCCTCATTCAAGAGTTCTCGTGATTTTCGGCAGTATGTGCGACGAACCGTTTCGCCAATCGAATTGGCGCAAGCAAATATGATGGTCAGCAAACAGAACAATAGACGACAAAACTGAACGCGATTCGGATCAGGGAAATTCGACCTGATTTAAACTGGCAGGCGATTTTTCGAGGAAGAAAATTTTCGATAAGAAGCTGTATGTATTTGTTTCTGGAAATTTGCGACGGACACAGCGCTATAGCCATATACGAAGCACTCAGATTGACAGCCCACCTCGAGATGTTCGACAAGATCCGCCCGGCTAGCATGCTTTTGCAGGTTACGCCAAGGCTGCGTCCCCGGCGAAAGGTGGAGATCGAGGCAGATTCTCCCACCCACTTCGAGAAATTTTGAATGTCAGCGTGACTCGTCTGCTTGGGGTGCGGCTGGATTTGATGCCGTTGTAAGGCGATAAGCGGACGTTGCGTCGCGACGGCGAAGCTCCGGGCTCGGAGCACCATTTCTTTCCGGGCGTCACGTTGGACGAATAGCGGACGCTAGCTGTCGGGCGCGATCGGCAAATTGCTGCCCTTAAGCGTTTCAAAAGCGGCCGACAAGTACAATCACTTCCTGCCACCCTCGCGGTCGAGAACAACTACGGATTTACGGTAGAGCGCGTCCGCGCGCTCATGTGTTTCGCCGATGGCGACAATGCCGAGCTTTCCAAACTCCGAAAGGGCCCCGATGAGATGAAATGCGACGCCTTCGCCCTTCGCGGCGTTGAAATGGAGACCGTTCAATACAGAAATGTCGATCAGATCGTCAGGCGTTAGGCCGCGATAGTTTTCTGATTCAAGATTGTCGGACGCATAATAGCAACGTGGCCTGCCGGAGGGCGCTAGAAAGATCCCCGTCGTGGGATCATAATGACCGTCCGTCAGGAACTGGAGCATCTGAAACGGGTGGGTCGTTCCCCCCTTGCGCAGGTTGATTTCTATCGCGATGTGCCGCCAAGCGTCGTTGTGTTTGACGGAAACGAAGTCGATGCCAAAGCGGCCGAGCACGCCCTTTTGCGCGAGTGCTTGTGCCGCTTTCTGCCCGTCTCTCTGTATATCGAGCCGGTAAGCATCAGAAGCCGGAAACCGTGCACCGAGAAAAATCTGGCCGTTTTTACCTCCCAGCACCTGATCGTGCGTAGAAATTATTTCTAGCCGCCTTAAAGGATCAACTCGGAATTGAACGGATGGGCTTTCTTTAACCGCACCAGGAATCCATTCTTCAACAATACCTCCCATGGCAGTGAGCTTTTCCTCATAAAGCTCGAAGGTCATGTCTTTAGCTTCGAATGCGAGATCTGGAAGTCGTGATTTCACCCATGGCAGCAGTGCAGAACCTTGCGGTGCGCCCGAAAAATCAAGGACTGCGTTTCCCTCACCCGAAAAGCCTTCATTGATTTTGACGACAGCCTTCGCAAGGTCGTGTCGTGCAGCCTTCAGCTGCGAAAGAGCGTACGCTATGTCATCCATGGTGCTGAGATCTTCATAACCAGCAGGATAGTCGATGTCGGCTTCGCGGAAGATTTTGCGCGACCCGCTTTTCGAACCCCAATGGAGAAGGGACGGATCGCATCCATAAATGGGGATGCCGAGGGCGAGGGCGAGCCGGCGTTCCAGTTCTGACACCGTGAAGCATGTCATGTGCGCAAGCACGGGATCGCCGATGGCGTCTTTAACCCGCTGGAGCAGGCGCGGCCGATCAAGTATTTTCTGCGTTAGGGGCGCGAACTGGGAGTCATCGCAGGACAAGAGGGTCAAGCGGCGGCGCGCATGCTCGCTCGGGACGCCAGGCAGCAGATGGAGATAATAGTCGATAATAGTCGAAGAAATCGGAGTACTCGAAACATAAATTACCCGCGTTCGCGGCAACCGCAGAAGCATCAGCAGGCACAGCATCCGTTCTTCGTAGTGAGCGACACCGGACACTTTGGCCATGACCTGCGGATCGAGGCTTAGACTCGGGACGATAAGGACCGTGCGGGGTGCGTTTGGGTCGTCAAATACGGCTTCGTACTGGTGGGCCAGAACCGATTGCAGGGCGTCGAACCGCTCCTGCTCCGTATTGGCGACACCGGTAGAATCGCGAGGCTGGTTATCCCATTGCAACATGATCAGTTCTCGACCAAACGCGATCCGGCACGCGCAATACGATGCATCAGGTAACCTGGACAGTCGAGCCGAATAGAGTGGCTGTCGCATGTCAGCATGCGGGAATGGCGGGCTGGGGGTGGCCCATAGTACGGGCCTTTCAACTGCCACGCCGGAAATTTCATGCGACGATCCTCACCGGCACTCCTTTATACGCCGGCGTTTTCGACAGGATGTCATGGTAGCTCAATGGAATGAGCGGGTTGATCTCGGGATAATAGGCGGCGACACAGCCGCGGGGCAGATCATAGGCCGTGACCGTCAAGGGCTGCGAAACGCGCCGATGCCCGTCTTCGACGGCGCAAACGATCCTGACAATCTGTCCTTCGACGAGCCCGGCATCTGCGATCTCTTCAGGACTTATAAGCAGGATGTCGCGCTGGCCCTTGAGGCCACGCAAGCGGTCGCTGAACCCGTAAATCGTGGTGTTGAACTGATCATTGGATCGGAGCGTGATCAGCGTGAGTTCGTCGGTTTTCAAAGGCCCTTTGAGCGACGACAAACTCTCGGGCGTGGTGAAGTCGGCTTTGCCGCTCTCCGTTTTCCATTCGCGGCGCCGGGCCGCGTTACCCCGATAAAAGCCGCCGGGCGTAAACATGCGCGCATTGAAATCATGAAATTCTTCCGGATAGGTCTTCGCGATCAGGTCGCGGATCAGACCGTAATCTCCAGTCCAATCATCCCAGTGGACATGGGGGTTGTCCGGCAAGGCCGCCTTGGCCATGCCAGCCACAATGGCCACTTCTGAGCGCAGATCTGGACTGGCGGGCGGACGTTCGCCGAGCGAGCCGTGGACATGGCTCAGGCTGCACTCTATTGAAACGGCCTGCGGACCTGTGGCTTGGCGATCCTCCTCGGCGCGTACGAGGCAGGGAAGCAAAAATGCCGCCTTGCCTGGATGAAGATGCGTGCGATTCAATCGGGTCGCAATTTGGACCGTGAGATCGAGGCGCTCCCAGGCGGGTTCGGCGCGTCCGCTATCGGATATGGCATGGGCGAAGTTTCCGCCGAGACCGATAAACGCCTTGACCGACCCGTCGATGACGCCCTCCACGACCTCGACTGTGGTGCGGCCCTTCTCGCGCGGCGGCTCGAAACCAAAGAGCTCTTTTAGCTTGTCGAGCGGCGCAAGTTCAGGCTTCTCAGTAATGCCAACGCTGCGCTGGCCCTGCACATTGGAATGGCCTCGTATTGGCGAGATGCCCGCGCCTTCACGCCCAATATTGCCGCGCAGCAGGAGCAAGTTGACCAGCATGCCGATGCTAACCGAGCCATGGACGTGTTGCGTCAGACCCATGCCATAGATGCCGATGACACAACGCGCATTCGCATAAATTTCCGCGACCTCTTCGAGGCTGGCGCGCGAGAGCCCTGCGTTCTCCTCGATTTCCTCCCACGAAGCGAGCTGGATGCGGGAGATGAAATTTTCGAAGCCCTGCGTGTGCTGGCGGATGAAGTCATGGTCGAGCACACCGCTATTCTCGGCTTCAATCTCGAGCAAGCGCTTGACGACGCCCGCCATCGCCGCGACATCCCCGCCAGGGCGGACTTGGAGATATATCTGCGAGATCTCAGTCGCCGGCTGAAGCGTCATCTGCAGCGGATTTTGCGGGTTGACGAATTTTATGAGGCCCGCTTCCCGCACTGGATTGAATGTGACGATGCGGCAACCGCGCTCTACGGCTTTCTGCAGTGTGTGCAGGAAGCGCGGTGAGTTCGAGCCCGTGTTCTGGCCGAAGAAGAGGATCAAGTCGCAGTGATCGAAGTCGGAGAGGATGCAGGTGCCGACGGGGGAACCCGTCACCTTTTTGAGCCCGACGCTGGTCGTCTCGTGGCACATATTGGAGCTATCGGGCAGGTTATTGTGCCCGTAGAGACGGGCAAAGAGCGCGTAAAGGTATGATGTCTCCAGGCTAGCGCGCCCAGAAGCGTAGAAGACGACAGACTTAGGATTTAAGGACTTTAGGGATGAGCCGATCGCGGCGAAAGCCTGCTCCCAAGTGCAGGGCACATACCGATCGGTCTCTCGATCGTAGCGCAGGGGATGGGTCAGACGCCCAACCTTCTCGAGCGCATGATCGGACCAACCTTTGAGCTCAGCCAAGCTGTGATTGGCAAAGAATTCTGGACCGCAACGATCCTGTGTTAAATCCCAGATCGTCGCTTTGGCGCCGTTTTCGCAAAACTCAAAAAGATGTGGCTCCGGCGGCTTTGTCCATGCGCACGAGGTGCACATATGGCCCTTCGGCTTGTTCTGCCGCCAAAGCGTCTGGATCACGCCGGGATCCGGTCGCTCCGTAGAAAGTATACTCGACACGCTTCCGACTGAGCCCCACCCGCCGGCGGAACCTTCGTAATAAGGAGTATCCTGGCGCTGGCTCGATTCGTCGTTGTCACCCATGACGCCACCTTGAGCTTGATCTGTGCCCAGAACGCCAATACCCCACAATCGGTTCCGAACCCGAATTTTCCTATTACGTAAGACCGCGCGTCGGCAGGCTCCGTGAAGGCGTTCTCATACAGCAAGATGAACGTGCGCGCGGCTCTCCTGCCGGCATCTGCTTCGAGACCTAGCCCGCGCACGATGCTTGATAATATAGAAGATGGCTCTTAGCGGACGTCGTGACGGTCCGTGGTGCAATCATTGAGAAGAGCCTCTGCCTCAGGCCGGCGACCTCACATGATTGCTAGCCAAAGACGTCGTGCTTTGCACACATGCAACATGGGTGTTGAGGATCAGCACGACGGCCGGAGGGTCAAGAGCCGGCGTCGTCTGCTATCAAGATCCATGTCTGCTGTGGTGCGGCTTCCTGACGAGCGATAGGTAGGTCGCCTTCCACCCCGTCCATTTAGGCTCGGGTTACATCACGGTTACTGACTTCTCGCCTTCATGGCGTTACACGCGGGTACACGTTCGTGCATCTCGGTTCATCGATCAGTGATGGAGGAGGTCCCGTAAGGGCGTGTTCTCTGACATCTCGGAATGTCTCAACGTGAACGAGGACAACTGGCGGTCTTAGCCGCCTGCGAATCTGGGGGTCAGAGGTTCGAATCCTTTCGGGCGCGCCAATTATTTCTTGGTTCGATGAAAACTGGATCGGTTGGATGGCAAGCTTGCCTTCTGGTTGGTGCTTGCCGCGTGGCCGATCACGGCTTGAGATACCAGCCCCAAGGCTCGGCCGACGTGTAGCTTGTGGTCTGCTTGGGTTCGAGAAAGTTGTTGAGACCCCACAGACCCAATTCGCGGCCAACGCCGCTCTTCTTGATGCCACCCCAAGGCGGCTCAAGGAAATTTGGTTGCGAGCAGTTGATCCACACCACTCCGGCCTCCAGCTGTCCCGCCACGCGCTCGGCCCGGTCGAGGTCTGCGGACATGACGGCCGCCGCGAGCCCGAATTCGGTGTCGTTGGCCAATTGCAGCGCTTCGGCTTCGGTGTCGAACGCCGCCATTGACAGGACGGGTCCAAAAATCTCTTCCTTCCAGATCCGAGCTTGCGGCGGCACATCCACGAAAATGGTGGGCTCGACGAAATAGCCGGCATCCAAGCCGGGGGGCCGCTTGCCACCGCAGACAAGTTTTGCCTCGCGTTGGCCCTCGGCGATATAGCCGAGCACCTTGTCGTATTGCGGCTTGCTGACCAAAGGGCCGAGCAGTACGCCCGCGTCCATGCCGTCGCCGATGGTGATTTTGCCGGCTTCGGCGACAAGCCGCTCGATCAAGCGCGGGGCCATCGATCGCTGCACGATCAAGCGCGAGGTCGCGCTGCACACTTGGCCCTGGTTCCAGAAAATGCCGAACATGACCCACTCGACGACTTGCTCGAGATCGGCATCGTCGAACACAATGATGGGCGATTTTCCGCCCAGTTCCAGGCTCACGCTCTTGATGTCGCGTGCGGCGGCCAAAGCGACGTTGACCCCCGTCGCCACTGAGCCCGTGAACGCAAGTTTGCGCACGCCGGGATGGGCGGCGAGCCGCGCGCCTGCTTCGCGCCCGTAGCCCGTAACGACGTTGAGCACCCCGCCGGGCAGCCCCACGTCCCGGGCGATGCGCGCCAATTCCAGCGCCGTCAGGGAGGTGAATTCGGAGGGCTTTAGAACCATTGTGCATCCCGCCGCAATCGCGGGCGCGACTTTCCACGCGGCCATGAGGAGCGGGTAATTCCATGGCACGATCAGTCCCGCCACGCCGGACGGCATATACGTTACGCGGGTTTCGAACCGCGCATCGGGAACAGTGATGCGTTCGCCCTGCCGGTGATCGAGATCTTCCGCGTAGGTGGCGTAGAGATTGAAGCAGTAGGCGGCGTCGGATATGTCGCCTAAGGCTTCAGGCAGTGGTTTGCCGTTGTCGCGCACCTCCAACGCCGCAAGGGTCTGCTTCTCAGTCTCGATCATCTCGGCGATTGCGCGGAGGAAGAAGGCCCGCTCCCGCCCGCTTGTGCCGCGCCATGCACCGGCCAGCGCCGCCTTAGCGTTTGCCACGGCGCGGTCAACGTCCTCCTCAGTCCCCTGCGGGATTGTGGTGAAAGCTTTTTCCGTCGCTGGGTTGATGACCTCTATCATCTGACGGTCCTCGTCTAATGCGTCGGTATATTCATCGGAAGCTGCCCTTATGCGAGCTGCGAATTGAAGCGGCGAATGCTTCGAGGAAAATGTCGGCGTGGTCACGCCGGAACGCGAGGGGCGGCCTGATTTTCAGAATGTTGCCATTGATGCCTGCCGTTCCGATCAGCAAGCCCCGCTCGCGCATCGCGTTGACGAGTTGGTCGGCAAGGACCGGGTTGGGCGATTTGGCATCGTCTCCGGTCACGCATTCGACGCCGATATAGAGACCCGCGCCGCGTACATCGCCGATCTGCGCCGTACCCTTGCCCACGGCCGCGATTTGATCGCGGAGATATTGGCCGGTCTCGTGCGCGTTCTGTTGGAGGCCTTCAGATTGCAACGTCTCCAAAACCGCCAGCCCGGCAGCGGCTGCAACGGGATTGCCGCCAAACGTATTGAAGTAGCCGGCGCGATTCCCGAAGTCGGCGAGTAGATCGGGCTTGATGACAACGCCGCCCATTGGGAACCCGTTGCCCATGGGTTTGCCCATGATGACGATATCGGGGATGACGCCGTGGCGCTCGAACCCCCACATGTGGCCGCCGGTGCGGCCGAAGCCCGGCTGCACCTCGTCGGCGATGTAAAGGCCGCCTGCGGCTCGCACGGCGTCCACAGCCTCCTTCAGGAAGCCGCCTTCGCCGGGATAGACGCCGTCGCTGGAAAAGATGCTGTCGGCCATGAATCCGGCAAGCTTGATGCCGCGTGATGAAAGTTCGTCGATGGCTGTGCGGACGTGGCCGGCAAAGGACTGGGATAGCCCATCGATTCCCCACCGGTAGGTATCGGGGGCTGGAATGACGGCGACATGCGGTGGCCGGGGCTCGGCGCTGGCCGAAGATGGTGAGACCTCGGTCACGGCGCTCGTGTTGCCATGATAGGCGTTGGCGGTGACGATGAAGCCGGTGCCGCCGGTGAGCCCGCGTACCGCGCGCAGGGCGAAGTCGGCGCTCTCTGAACCCGTGCACGTGAAGACAATATTGGAAAGTTCGGACGGCAGGGTCGCGAGTAGCCGCTCGGCGTAGGTGTAGACGCCGTCGTACAGATAGCGGGTGTGAATGTTGAGAATTCCGATCTGCCGCGAGACGGCGGCGACAACGGCCGGATGGCAATGGCCGATCGATGGCACGTTATTGTAGGCATCCAACACGCGGGTTCCATCGGCCTCATAGAGCCAGACGCCTTCGGCGCGCACGACGTTCAGGGGGCGCTTGTAGAACAGCATCGATGTTGGGCCGAACGTCCGGCGGCGGCGTTCGACGAGGCGGGCCGTATCGGGATCTAGCCCGGCCGTCGAGCGCATGTCGAAGGCGTTGAGTTCGAGGATTTTCGGCTGGGTGCTCATGGGATGTCGATCCGTGACAATCGCGTGTGTCACAGCATACGACGTGACCCGCACGCTGTCTTGACTGGACCGGCGGCGGCCTGCCAACTCTGGAGCCCTCCGGGTCAAGTCGGCACACCCTGCAAGCATTAGGGTGATCGCTCAAATAGCCGGAGAGGCGTGCTGCCCACGCCGCATCCGTTGCCATGACCGCTTTGAAGGAGTGGAATCCAATGTCGTCATCACTCGCCGGCCGCTCTGTCATCGTCACCGGGGGCAGCAAAGGCATCGGCAAAGGCATTGCTCGCGTCTTCGGCAAGGCCGGAGCTAAAGTGCTCATCGTGTCGCGTACCCTCGCCGAGGCGGAAGCTGCGGCGGAGGAGATTTGCCGCGGCGGCGGCACCGCCAAGGGATTTGCAGCCGATATCTCTGACGCCGGCGGCACACAGATGATGGCCGAGGCGGCGATTGCGGCATTCGGCGCGATCGATGTGCTGTGCGCCAACGCCGGCATTTTCCCCCAGGCCAAGATCGAGGATCTGAGTGCGGAGGACTGGGATCACGTGATGTCCACGAACCTCAAGGGCACATTCTTGTCTTTGAAATCCTGCCTTCCCTATCTGAAGAAATCCGATCAGCCGCGCGTCGTCATTACGTCGTCGATCACGGGGCCGGTGACTGGGTTTCCTGGCTGGACTCACTACGGTGCCAGCAAGGCGGCGCAGCTGGGCTTCATGCGCACCGCCTGCCTCGAGGTCGCCAAATATGGGATCACGGTCAATGCGGTCCTACCCGGCAACATTCTCACTGAAGGCCTGATCGCGCTTGGCCCGGACTACGAGAAATCCATGGCCGCATCGATCCCGCTGAAAAAGCTTGGAACCGTTGAAGATATCGGTCACGCGGCGCTGTTCCTCGCATCGAAGGAGGCGGGCTACATCACAGGCCAGACGATCATCGTGGATGGCGGACAAATTTTGCCCGAGAGCCTCGATGCTTTGAACGCGTGAAGGCGCAGCTACTCGGCTGCCCCGCGCAACAGATTGGCGCGCACACTGCGCGGCGATGAGCCGGTCCAGCGGCGTACCGCGCGGCTAAACGCAGATAGCTCCGAATAGCCCAGCAGGAAGGCGATTTCGGACAGTGATAGTTGGCGCTGGCGCAGGTAGGTCAGTGCAAGATCGCGCCGCGCCGTCTCCACGAGACCCATAAAGGTCAAACCGTCGAAGTGCAATTCACGCTGGATATGGGTTGGGGCCAGTCGCAATTCCGCGGCGATTTCGTCTAGCGATGGAACCCCTTCAGCAAGCCGGGCCCGCACGGCGGCCCGCACCTGATCGGAGATGCGCGCTCGCAGGCCGGGCCGCGCGCCGATCTGCTCCAGGCAATGGCGCATCGCCACCATCAGGCGCGGATCGTGCGTGGGCATCGGGATGCGGAGAACGTCGGCGGTGAACAGCAGCGCATTGGATGGCCGGGAGAAATAAACGGGTGCTCCGAAGGCCTGCTCATGCTCGCGCCAGCCTTCCGGCCGGGGATGTTCGAAGTGAACTTCCTCCGGTGCCCACCGTGCGCCTAAGCTGGTGCGCATGAAGGTGACGATCTGGCCCAGGGTGAGTTCCGCATCCTGACGCCGCTCCAAGATCGCCGGCGCCTCGATCCTGTACTCGAACCGCACCGGCCCGGTGGCATCGCGGCCAAGCCGCATGGAGGACGACTGCTGATGCAGAGGAAACAGCTCAACCAGTGTTGTCAGGGCTGACCCCAGGGTCGGCGCCGACAGGGCCGCATAGCCCCACACGCCGAGGTCGCGGGGGTCAAACTTCACGCCGAACCATAGCCCGAAATTATCAGACTGCGTGGACCGCGCACTTTCTTCGAACAATTTGCAAAACGATTGGAGGTCGAGCACGAGAGTCGGCAATCCGGCCATTTCGGGTGCGATGCCCGCCTCGCCAAAAATGCGATCGACGTCGCCGTTCAGCCGTTCGATCCAAGACACCACACCAGTGGCTGACGCGGCAATGACACCGGGCGCCGGACTGCGGCGCGTCTCGCCCTTTTCAGAAATCGGTTCTGTTGCGCCCCGGCTCCAGCCCATCCATCACCTCGGTCCCAAGGGATGTCGAGGCTAGCAGAGGCCCTTCAGTGGTCAAGCGCAAGGGGTGGGCAACCTTAGGCGGACATGCCCAGGAGATAGGCAGGATCAGCCAAAAATCCTCTTCCATAACGTTTTGGACGTGCCAGCCGACGCGAATGGACGTGCCGACGCGAACCGCGAAAGGTAAGCGTGGCAGAGCGGTACGGTGCCTTGCGTGTAGGCCACGCCCATTGATCGGGCGAGATCCGTTTCGGAGTGGGAGCCGATCCAGGCCACTAGAAGAATGCGCCGAAGCATGACAAACGTTGCGATCTCCGCCTCTTCCTCGGCGCTCAAGGCGCCGATACGACGGTATCCACGCACCCACGCCTTAATGAGGTCGGGCACTTCGGTCTCATGTTCAAAAAACGACACCGTCGTTGCGCAGTCGTAGAGATACCAGGAGAAGCCGCAGTCGTCGAAATCGATGACCTTCACTTTGCCGCCGTCCATCAAGAGGTTGGCAAGCCGCATATCGCCATGCACCAGCCCGAACACAGCGTCGCCCTTGCCGATGCCGCGCAACCGCTGTTCGATGACCGACACCGTTTCGGCCAAGACCGCCTCGATCTCCGGCGTCATGCCCATGCCGTCGCGCCACCGGCCCCAGTGCGGCGCGTTTCCAATACTGGTTTCGAAGTCCCACACGTGGCGCTCAAACCACGGGGGGCGGCTCCAGTTCTTTACATGGGCGTGCATGCGCGCCGCCGTTTCGCCGAGTTTTTCGAATCCGGCCACGTCGTTCGCGGCCGGTTCCGCACCCTCCTCCCAACCGAACAGCACGACGTTGCGCGGTAACGCGCCGTCGAGCGCTAGTGTTTGGATAAAGTCACCGTCGAGACCTGGTACGGGTGCTGGCGTCGTGATCGTTCCGCTTTGTTTGAGCGAGCGCACCCAGGCTAGTTCGGAGGCGATAGCGCGACGGGAGTGATAGCCGTCCCGGTGCACGCGAAGCGCCCATCGGCCGCCAGACGCGGGATCATCGACCCGATATGTGATGTTCTCGGAGATATTGATCAGCGTGACGGTGGCGGCCGGAGACAGGCCGTAGCGGCCAAGTGCGCGGATGGCCAGTTGTTCGATCTGGCGGTTGCCAGACTGTGGGCCCGCGGTGCCGACTAGAGCATTTTGGTCCATTTCCAACACCGTTGTGCAGTTTGCAAAAACCACACTAACTGAGAGTGAGGCCCAAAACTTGACACCACCCATTCCCTCTTTGACGGTTTGGCTATGCACTCCATCGAAGATCGGAGAGGAGTGTACATCATGATAATTGGAATTCGAACCGCCGGAATTCTGGTCCGGTGCTTGAGTACGGTTGGTTGCGACTTTACGGCGGGCTATGGTTTGCCGCCGGCGGTGGCCACCGTCATTTCGTTGCCGCGCCAGGTGAAGCGGTTGCCCATGAAGCCTTGGATCCAGAGCACGGGGAGTGCGAGATCGCGCGCGAGCCAAGCGGCGGGGGATGCGAGGGTCATGTGCCAGTCCGCGGATTTGGCGAGGGCGGCTTCGGCGCCGTACCAGACGACCCAAAGCGCGGCGATACTGGCGACAGGGTTTAGGCCGAAGCTTGCGCCAGCATAGGCAGCGGCAAGAGCGGGCGCGAGGCTGCCAGAGAGAATTTCCAATAGGTAGTATGGAATGAACGTTGAGCGGCGGAGGCGGGCCCAGCGGACTTGGCGCTGCCAGACCTGAGCAGCGGTCTTGCGTCCCAGGGGCTGCGCATAGGGGCGGTCGACGAGGCGGACACGAAGGCCGCGCTGACGGACGATCTTGGTGGCGGCCGCATCTTCAGCGATTTCCAGTGCGAGTGCGCCGATGCCGCCAGCTTCATCGAGATCGGATTTTTTCCAGAGCATCGACTTGCCTTGGGCAAAGCCGAAACCGAACGCGTCGGCGGCGAGCTGCCAGCGGGCTTGATAGGTGTTGAGGAAGGCGCATTCCATTTCGGCCCAGGCGCCATCGGGTTGGCTGCCGACGGGGGGCGAGCAGACGAGGCCCGTTCCCGACCGGAAGGCTGCCAACATTTCACCGATGTAGGTGGGCGGCATCAGAACATTGCTGTCGGCCATGATGACCCACGGCGTGGTGGCGGCGTTCCAGCCTTTGATCAGGTTGTTAAGTTTAGGATTGGGCGTGGAGCGGTCGTCGCCGATTAAGAGGCGCGACCGGATACCGGGATACTGCTGCATGAGCGCGCGGACGAGCGGAACGGCGGGATCGTGCTCGCGGGCCGAGCAGAAGATGATCTCGTAGTTGGGATGATCGAGATGAAATGTGGTTCTCAGCGTGGCTTCGTCGAAGGGGTCTAGGCCGCAAATGGGGCGGAGGATCGTGACCGGTTCGGCGTTCCATCTAGCGCGGCTGGGTGCGCGGTTCGGTTTCAGCGTGCGGACGATGCCGATTCCCGTCGTTAACAGATGGACCAGAAGTGCGCTGGCGGTGAAAATCAGAGCTGTGACGGTCAGTGCGTCCATGGCGGTCGTCCTTCAATCGGAGTCGCAGCGCGGCAATCCGATCTAGATCTTGCGCGTGAGCACGGCGTAGTCGGTGTAGCCGCGATGCATTCGGCTAAACGAGAGCGTGAGGCCTTTGGTTGCCGCGACGCGGCGGCAGACGTTTTCGAGATCGGGGCGCGGTGTGACGGTATAGTGGTTGAGAAAGGCGAACAGCGCGGTTTTGAATGCGCCGGGCAGACGGCCACATTGGCCGAAGTCGACGATGTGGAGGCTGCCGCCGGGGGCGGTGTGCGCGGCGCCGATATCGAGGGCTTCCTGCCAACCGGGAATCATCGACAGGGCGTAGGAGAAGACGACACGGTCGAATTGGGGGATGCCGATGGCGTCTGCGGCAGAGAAGGCCGTTGCGTCGGCCTGGGCGACTTGGATGCGCCGGGCGAGGCGCTTGCGCTCGATGGATGCGCGGGCCGTGTCGAGCATCGCGTTGGAGACGTCGACGCCATAAATGTTCGCAGCCGGATAGCGTTCGGCGATGCGGATCAGGTTCCACGCCGTGCCGCAGCCGATTTCAAGGATCGTTTCGCCCGGATTGGGCTTTAGATCCGTAATCAAGTGCTTGCGGCCGATCAGATAGTGGGTGCGCGTTAGGTCGTAGATGAAGCGCTGATAGCGGTAGTGCCGATCCATGCGCTCTGCGTCGGATGGGCGTGTCGACGTCATCAGGCTTTATCCTTCAAAACGTAGAGGTGGAAACCGCCGTAGATCGCCGAGCGGTCGCGGGCAACCCACGCCCGAGAGGCTTCGGCTGCATAGGTCCACTGGTTCAGGATGGTGTCGGGTATGCGGCCCGGCAAGATGCTCTCCTCGCCGGCGGTGCGGAAAATAACGCGGGCTCCCGGGCGGGCGGTGCGGGTGATTTCGGTCCACAGCTCGGTGAGGACAGCGTCGTTCATCCAGTCTTGTGCATCGAGCAGAACGTAGCGGTCGAGGTGCTGGGCCGGCAGGGCGCGCAGCTGTTCGGTGTAGGACATATTGCGCATGTGGATGCGCGACGCGCGCGCGCGGATGGCTTCGTAATTCTCAGGCTGCAAGTAGATCGGCAGCGGACCCTTCTCGTCTGACGCATAGCCTCGGTTGAAGGCCTGCCAGGCGAAGTAGTTGTCTTTAAGGTCGAAGCCGCAGGCAAGGCGAGCAAGGCGCTCTTCGACGACCTCATGCATGGGGCGGCCGCCGGAGAGCGCATCGTACTGGGCGGGCGGAATACCGAGGCCGAAGAGCGACGAGCGTAGATTCAAAATGGCGCGGACGGCGCGCTTCTCGAAAAGTGGCTTCAATTCGCGGGCATAGATTTCGCGCTGTTCTTCGAGCGTGGTGGCCTTGAGTATGTTGCGCGGGTCGCGGCCGTAGAGCTTGGCGGCAGTATGGCCAGCGGCGATGAAGCGGCCGAGAAGGCCGTAGCGGTAGAAGCCGCGTGCGAAGCGCTCAATGTTGCGGCGGCCGGTGATGTCCCGGCTGTTCCAGAACGTGCGCGTGACGTCATCGAGGCGGTCGCTGATGTGGGTGTCGAAGAGCGCGACGTTCGATTTCTTGTCGGCGGCGCCGAAGAAGGCGTAAAATGAGTCGTAATCGGGAAGGTGGCGCAGGGCCGCATTTTTGAGGCGGTTCAGGGCTGCGTGCGATGCGTTAAGGTCAACGGCGATTATTTCGGCTGGGTCGGCGACCAGATAGGAGAGCGCGTTGCACCCGCCGGATGCGATCGTGATGACGCGGTGGCCGCTTTCAATCCGCAGGGCTTCGAGATCGACGACCGGGTCTTCCCAGATTTGGGGATAGACGAGACTGGAGAACGCGAACGTGAATGCGCGTTCGTTGAGGCCAGCAATGGAGAATAGACCGTTTTGTTGAACGGCTGCGCCGACCAGCGTGCTGCTCTTGCGGCGCGGGAGTTCGGCGGCATCAATTTCGGCTGGGTTCATGGGGAGCTTTCTTAGGCCGCTTCGGACAATGAGCCGTCTGGCGGGGCGCTATCGGGTTTCGCAATAAGACCGGCATTGCGCGCTGGAATTTGCCAGTGGATCACTTTGATCTCGCCGGAATGGGTTTCGACGAGCGCGGTGGCGCTTTCGACCCAATCGCCGCAATTGAGATAGTGGACGCCGTCGATCATGCGGTCGGCCGCATGATGGATGTGGCCGCAGATGACGCCATCGACGTCATAGCGCCGGGCTACACCAGACAGCGCCGTTTCGAATTCGCCGATGAAGTTGACGGCCGATTTCACGCGGCTCTTGAGGTAGCTGGAGAGTGACCAGTAGCCGAGGCCACATTTGTTGCGCAGCCAGTTCAGGGGCGCGTTGGCCCACAAGGCCAGCTCGTAGCCACGGTCGCCGAGGAAGGCGAGCCACTTGGCATAGCGTACGACGATATCGAACTCGTCGCCATGAAGGACGACGTATTTCTTGCCGGCGGCGGACTCGAAAATTGCGTCGCGTCGGATTTCAATGCTGCCGAAATTCAGGCCGCAATAGTCGCGCAGGCCTTCGTCGTGATTTCCGGGGATATAGATAACGCGCGATCCCTTGCGGGCTTTGCGGAGCAGCTTTTGTATGACGTCGTTGTGAGATTGTGCCCAGACGGGGCCGCGGCGGACTTTCCAGAAATCGACGATATCGCCGACGAGATAATATGTGTCGGCGTCGACGCGCTTGAGGAAATCCAACAGGGCCGGAGCCTGGGCGGCACGGGTGCCGAGGTGAACATCGGAAATGAAAACCGTGCGGTAATTCATTTCGGCGCAGGCGTCGGTCACAGGGCGCCTCGATTCGCTGCTTCTCTCATACGTGAGGGAGAAAGACGAATTTGTGTTTCAGGCGTGTGACAGACGCTGGTCTGCGGCGTTTTGGGGCCGTCTGGTCAGGGGATATTGCCCTTCGCCCAGCCACGCTTGCGACGGTAGCGTTAACACTTCGTGATTGATATGCGGCGGCGAAGTCAGTTTGCTGAGCTTTGGAGCGGCAGCGTCGGATGGCGGGCGTCGCCGCGGCGGTTCATCGGCCGGACATACGTGATGCGGGCTTCGGGATGTTGTGATTTTACCCGCAGCGCTGCGACTAGGGCGTCGTCACCCTCGGTCGTGACATGGCGGGCGCGTCCGTCGAGATTGAGGCCGACCGTGAATTGCATGGTGTCCTCCGGCTTTCTTAAAGAGCCTGCGTGAAGATTAGCACCTCGCGTGCGATGCGACGACCCGCAAACTGCCTTAGGGCGTCGCGTGAGACAGAGACCGCTGGCGGAGCAGTTCAGCGATGCGCGCTTCGGCGATGGCTTCTAGATCGGGGCGCAGGACGACGCTTTCCTGCTCGTTGGGATCGGTGCGTGCAATGACGGCCGATGTGGGGGCGTCGCTGATGTTCACCGGCAGATGCGGAACGCCGGCGGGGATGTAGACGAGGTCGCCCTTGCGGGTGTGGAAGTGGTGCTCGAGCCGGTCGCCATAGAGCGTGACGGCTTCGCCATCGAGGACGTAGATGGCGGTTTCGTGGTTTTCGTGAAGGTGCGCTTTGGCGCGGCCGCCGGGCGGGACGGTCAGCAGATGCATGCAGATCGCGCGCGACCCAACAGTTTCGGCAGCGATGCCGCAGAAGTAGGTCAGTCCCTGCTTTCCGTCATAGGTGCCTTCGGCGCGAACAACGCGGCAGGTGTTTTGGTCTGTGTGCGTCATGGACGGGGTCCTTGAGCTTATTGGACCAAGTATATGGGTTTGAGATCGCGCAGCTGCAATTGTCTCTGCCGCCTTTGTTCCTTCGCGTTCACGTCCTATATTGATCAGCAAAGGCGCCTGCTGGCGCCACAATGTGGAGACGTGCCCCATGATGCTGCGACCCCTTCTGGTTATTGCTGCCGCTGCGTTCTTCGTGTCGCCGCTGGCGGCGCAGGAGACACCGCCGCCGCTTGTTTCGCCGCCGGCCGTCGAGGGGCAGTCTCCTCCCGCGGCACCGGCTGATCCGGTGGACAAGACCGTCGATGAAACGAACGCAGCAATCGACGAGGCCAAGAAGGCTGCCATCGAGGCGATCGAGAAGGCGCGCGAGGCCTTCAAGAAGGCATTGAGTGCGGCGAAGGAAAATGCCGGGCCGGCCATCGACAAGGCCAAGGAAGCCACCATCGATGCGCTGGAGAAAGCGAAGAAGGCCACGAGCGACGTGCTCGACAAGGCCAAGCAGGCGACGGAAGAAGCGCTCGAAGCGGCAGAAGGCGAGGGCAAATCTGGCGCGCCAGCTCCCGATGCAGCGAAGCCTTCGCCGCCTGCCGATACGCCGGTTGATCCGAACGCGCCGCGCGAACTTTAGCCCGCGTTCGCGCGGCTGCTTTTCGCTACTTGCCTTGCCAGTCAGTTTTGACTTCGTCGCACTTGGCGGTGACGAAGTCGTTGACGTCGGCGGCGATCATGGAGCCGAGGACGTTGACGGTGTTGTCGGTGGCGGTGGCGGTCCACATGAGGCCCTTGACGAGGGTGGGACCCTCGACCTTACCCCAGTTCATGACGGCCTTGGTAGCTTTGCCTTTTTCGAAGGTGACTTCGGGGGTCATTTCAGCGGTGATTTTGGAGGGGGCCTCGCCGTCGTGTTCGATATCGCAGGAGACGGTGTGGGGTGCGAATTTGACGGCTTGCTTTGCGGCGGCCAGCGCCGAGGAGAGTGCGGCCCGGTCGGCCTTCAGGTCGGCGGTGCAGACAACGCGGCCCCAGGGCCAAGAGACTTTTGCCTTGGAGACGATCTTTTCCAGCTGCTCCTTGCGGAGGCTTTTTTTGACCGTGCAGGCGACGTTCTGACCGTTGGCCGGGTTGCGGAAGGCGGCGCACAGGGCAGCCTTACAGGCGCGGCGGCCTTCGCGCTCGGCAACTTCTTCTGGCGTTAAGTCGATTTTCGAGGACGACAATGTGGCTGTGTCGACAGCGGGCGTGTCGGCGGCAACGGCCGGGAGCGCCGCCGCGAGTGTGGCTGCCAGGATAAGTGCCAGTTTATTCAACATGTTATATGTGTCCTGTGGTGCGAAGCGACGTTGCATAGCGGGCAAGTGGCGCTGAACTGAGGCGGGTGACGTTAACGCTTGGCAACGTGGCTTGAACGACCCCAATCTGCCCCCATATCTGACGTAACAGATCGAAAGGCGGCGCCGAATGCTTCGGGCCGTTTGATCGACGGGTCGCTTCTTCACAAGGGCCGCAAGCGAATGACCAGAATGACCATGCTCTCTAACCCGCTGCTGCTCGGGTTCGAAGAAATCGAGCGGATGATCGAGCGGGCCGGCAAAAGCGCCGGTGGCGGCTATCCGCCCTACAATATCGAACGCATCGCCGGGGATAGATCGCGGCCAGAAGTGTTGCGCATCACGCTTGCCGTCGCCGGCTTCACGCGCGAAGACCTCGATGTGACCCTGGAAGACAGACAACTCATCGTTCGCGGTAAGGCGCAGGACGATACAGAACGCGATTATCTGTATCGCGGCATTGCGGCCCGTCAGTTCAGCAAGACCTTCCTTCTGGCGGACGGAATTGAAGTGCAGGCGGCCGATTTGCAGAACGGCCTGCTGTCCATCGATCTCGTGCGGCACGAACCGGAGCGGTTTGTGCGGAAGATTGAGATCGGATTGGAGAAAAAGGGGCGGTAGGTGCCGCGCCGCTACAGCCAAGCCGTTTGAATCGTAGGACGATCACTGCTGTTCGGGTGAGACTGCCAAGACGCCGCGCGGGCTATTCCCGCCTAGGCATCGGCGCCCGCCAGCACGTGACGGCCCACCAGCTCTCCTCAAGGAGGATTGTGCGTCATGAATAATACGACCCCGGATAAGAAGACCAAGTCCCGCTCCTCGCGGCCGTCCGCTACCGCTGCACCGCCCGTGATGAGCGAAATTGAACTCGCGCGACTTGGCGGTGGCGAGGTTGCCTACATCAAGGTGCTGAGCGTCGAGGAAGCGCGGCAGATGTTTCCCGCGATCGAGGGATTGCCGGCCGGAGTGAGGCTGTTCGCGCTGCATGGCGCGGATGGTACGCCGATCGCGCTGACAGACTCGCGGCAGGCTGCACTCAGCCACGCGATGGACGGCGAACTGGCGATCGCCAGCGTGCACTGATCGCCATCTGATCGCATGATATAGAAAAGGCCCCGGTGATGACCGGGGCCTTTTCCTTTTGGGTTTTCGCAACTGTCAGCCGCGATAGGACGCGTATTGGCCCTTGGCCTTGAAGCGTTCGAGATAGGCCGGGACGATTGAGGCCACCGAATGCGGATTGGCGATGCCGAGACCGGCGAGCGTACGGGCGTCGCTGGCTGCTTTTTGGCTGACGACGTTGTCGCGCTGAAGAAGACGGATTTGGTCGAGTGTGACGGGACGCAGCGCGTTGGGCAGTGGTGAGGTCGCGATGGCTTGTAGTTTGGCGGCCCAGAACGGCAGCGGGAGATAGAAGCGCTTGCGGCCGGCGTAGCTGAGCGTGCGGTCGAGCAGCTCGCGGAACGACAGAACTTCCGGTCCGCCGAGTTCGTAGATGGTGCCGGGTTTGGCTTTGCCATCGATGGCGGCTTTCACCGCCGCAGCAACGTCGCCAACATAGACGGGCTGAAACTTCGTCTCGCCTCCGCCGATGAGGGGAAGGAACGGTGACATTTGCGCCATCGCGGCGAAGCGGTTGAAGAACTCGTCTTCCGGTCCAAAGACGATGGAGGGGCGCAGGATGATCGCTTCGGGAAATTCTTCCAGCACCGCGCGTTCGCCCTCGGCTTTGGTGCGCGCGTATTTGGCGTTGGACTGGGCATCGGCGCCGATGGCGGAGATGTGAATGAACGTCGTAGCACCGGCGGCTTTGGCTGCCTTGGCGACAGCGCGGGCGCCCTCGTCGTGGATCTTGTCAAAGGTCTGCTTGCCGGTGGAGGCCAAAACGCCAACCGAATTGATGACGACGCTCGCCCCATTGACGGCCTCGGCCACGGACGCGGGGTAGCGGAGGTTGGCCTGGACGGCGTGGATCTGGCCGACGGCGCCCATGGGCTGCAGGTAGCCGGCGAGGTCGGGACGGCGCGTTGCAGAGCGGATGCGCCAGCCATCGCGGGCGAGTGCGCGGACAATGTGCCGGCCGACGAATCCCGAGCCGCCGAAAATCGTGACCAGACCAGACGTGCCCGGAACCTGAGCCATTGCGTTTCCTGCCTGTTTTGCCGACGCCATGGGGTCGAGGATGGCCGGCGTTTGGGTCGCTGTGTAGTCGCCGCGGGCGCAATTGACAACGTGACCGGCTGCCACTAAACCCCGGTCTCTTGCCGGATGTTGCCCAGATGGCGGAATTGGTAGACGCACTAGTTTCAGGTACTAGCGCCGCGAGGCGTGGAGGTTCGAGTCCTCTTCTGGGCACCACTTTGGTTTGCGCGCGGCCTCCGTGGTTCTGCGCGCCGGTTCCTAATCTGTATCGCGCCGTCCCTAAGAGGTACGGCGCGTTTTGTCATCGGATCGGTCGCCGGCCGGTTTCGGCGGGAACCTCCGCCCGGAGAATGAGGCCCCGATGAGCGCTCCTATCATCAAGCTGCACAAAGGCGATTTGGCCGCGAACATCGGGTTCGGGCCGGCGGTCGCCATCGACACGGAGACGATGGGGCTCAATCCTCACCGGGACCGGCTGTGCGTGGTGCAACTCTCGGCCGGAGACGGGACAGCGCACATCGTGCAAATCTTGAAGGACGGTCCGGAGCCGGTGCGGCTGAAAGCCCTTCTGGCGGATGAAAAAGTTTTGAAGATCTTCCATTTCGCGCGGTTTGACCTGGCCGCACTCTATCAGCACCTCGGTGTCATGACGGCCCCGGTTTACTGCACCAAGATCGCGTCCAAGCTAGCGCGCACCTACACCGACCGGCATGGGCTCAAGGATCTCGCGCATGAGGTTTTGGGAGTCGAACTGTCGAAACAGCAGCAGAGTTCGGACTGGGGGGCGGCAGAGCTGACGCAGCAGCAGCTCGCTTATGCGGCGCATGATGTGCTGCATCTGCATGCCATCAAGGACAAGCTGGATGCCATGCTTGCCCGTGAGGGACGGACGGACTACGCGGCGGCGGCGTTCCGGTTCCTGCCGGTTCGGGCGCGGCTCGACTTGACGGGGTTCGCCGAGGACGATCTCTTCGCCCACTAGTGGGTTGCCAACGGGCTTTTGGCGCTAAAGTACCTGTTCTTATTTGTAATTTTTGTGGTCTCAGGGCGGTATGCCGCGCCGGGCAGCCTTGAGCGCAGTCCCATTCTCACCCAAATTGGCAACGAGTGTGCTGCAAGCCGATTAGGCCGATTTCCATCTTCCTCGCGCGGATGACCCGTTTTCCATGGCGATGACCTTCGACGCCGATAGCAGCCAGGGTCCCCGATCGGGGGGCGGTGGGCGTGCGACCGGATCGGGGATCGTGCTGGCGGCTGACCGGAGCGACAGTTTTCGCCAAGCGCGGCGGCATACTTATGTCGTCAAATTCTTACGGTTGGCGTTGCCGGCATCGGGCGCCGTGATGTGCCTCATCTACATTGGCGCACTCATTGGCTCGGACGGGCTGACAAGCGCGATGCCCGGCGTGGCGATCCCGCGGATCACGCCACAGGATCTCGCCATGCAGAATCCGAACTACGATGGCGTCATGGACGACGGCGGCACGTATCGCGTCGCGGCGGCGCGGGCGCGGCAGAATTTCGATCGCACGGATTTCATCGAACTGGAGTCGATCACCGGCGATCTGTTGGCTAAGGACAAGACGGCGACCAAGCTGACGGCTGTGAGTGGCGTGTTCAATCACAAAGAGAACGTGCTCGAACTGAAAGAGAAGATCGAGATCCGGTCCGATAATGGATTTTCGGCCGACCTGACGAGCGCGGTCGTGCGCACCAAAGAAGGCCGCATCAACAGCGAAGAGCCGGTGCGCGTCGGATTTCCCGCCGGAGGGGTTACGGCGAAAAGGCTCGAGATCCGTCAGAAAGAGCGGGAAGTGACTTTCGTGGACGAGGTCGTGGCGCGGCTCGTGCCGCCGGCGAAGCCTGCGACTGCTGCGGCCGCCACGCCCAGTCCGGCGGCACCGGCGCAAGCGCTGCTCGGGAGCGCGGAGGGGCCCGTCGATATCACGGCGGCGCGGCTCGATATTCAAGATATCGACAAGCGGGCGATCTTCACCGGCAACGTTCGCGCGGCGCAGGCGGGCGCGGTGATGCAAACGCCGGAAATGACGGTGTTCTACGATGGCGGTTCGGCTTTGCCGGGGACGGCTGCCGCGGACGGTGCCGCAGGTGGAAAGCTGACACGGATTACCGCGAAGGGGCCGTTCGTGATGACGCGGCCGACGGGCGATCGCGTGACGGGGGATGGCGCGTCTTTCGATGCTGTCGCGGAGACCGGCGTGCTCGAAGGCAATATCGTCATGACGTCCGTGCCGGACCGGCGGGTGACGGCGGATCGTGTTGAGTTGGACCAGGGCCGCGATAGCGCGGTTCTCACGGGGCAAGTCGTGGTTGTGAGCGGCGAGACGGTGTTGCGCGGGCGGCGGCTGGCAATCGATCGCGCCGGCGGGCGCACCTCCTTGACCGCGCCGCCGATGGCCGGCAGCGGACCGGGACGGATCAGCGCGCGGTTCGTGCAAGCAAATGCGGGAACCAAGAAGCCCGAGCCGGCGGCGACGGCGGCGAATGGCGGAGCCAGCATCGCGCAATTCAAAACGTCGCCGGGTGAGCCGCTGGAGGTGGAAGCCGACTCGCTCGATGTCGACGATACGGCCCGCGTCGCGATTTTCCGGGGTGACGTGGTGACGAAGCAAGGCGAAGTGACGATGCGTTCGTCTGAAATTCGCGCCAGCTATACGGGGTCGGCGCGGCTTGCCGATCCGGCAGGGGCGGGCGAGGCGGGGGCTGGCGGTGGCAGCCAACTTAGCCGGATCGATGCGACGGGCGCCGTGGTCGTAAGCACCGGAGACGGGCGCAAGGTGACCGGCAATACGGCGCGGTATGAAGCCAAGAGCAACACCGTGGTGGTTTCGGGGGACGTTGAACTCTCGCAGGCCGGGACCGTGGTGCGCGGCAACCGGCTGGCCATCGATATGGCGACCGGCAAGGCCACCATCGACACGTCGACACCGAAAATTCTGGCCAAGCCGAAAGACGGCTGGTCGAGCGAAGTCGAGGGACGCTCGACCGGTGGGCGGCCGAGCGCTATCTTCTTTCCCGATGAATTGCGCAAGGCGCAGGGCGGCGCGGAGGCGAAGCCGAAGGCGTCTGGCGCCGTTCCGGGGGGCTGGAGTTCCGAAACGCTGGCTCCGGACCGGCGATGAGCTCGGAGCCCCACTTTCAGCAGGATTGCCGTTTGTGAAGATCACGTCGTTGACAGGTCTTTTGAAGCCGCAGGCCCGGGGGCGGCAGCCGCAGGGCGGGCAGCCAGCGTTTTCCGACTCGGCAACGGCCTACGGCCGGCATGACGAGGATGCCGAGGCGGTCGATCCATCGATTGGCGGCGAGGGTTGGCTGACCATCGTCGATGTGAAGAAAGCCTACCGCAAGCGTCAGGTCGTCAAGGGCGTGAGCCTGGCGGTGGGGCGCGGGGAGTCGGTTGGGCTTTTGGGTCCAAATGGGGCGGGCAAGACGACGGTGTTCTATATGATCACCGGTCTGGTGCCGGCGGACGAAGGGCGCATCACCATCGACGGGCGGGACGTGACGCGGCTGCCCATGTATCGCCGGGCGCGGCTGGGGATCGGCTACCTGCCGCAGGAAGCTTCGATTTTCCGTGGGCTGTCCGTGGAAGACAACATCATGGCCGTGCTCGAACTGCATGAGCCGGACCGGCGGCGTCGGAAAGAGCAACTCGATAGCCTCTTGGAGGAATTCCGGATTACGCGGCTGAGAAAGTCGCCGTCCATCGCGCTGTCGGGTGGGGAGCGACGGCGGTGTGAAATCGCCCGGGCGCTGGCGTCGCGGCCATCGTTCATTCTGCTCGACGAGCCGTTCGCGGGCATCGACCCGATCGCGGTCGGCGATATTCAAGAGTTGGTGCGGCACTTGACGGACCGGGGGATTGGCGTCCTCATTACCGATCACAACGTCCGCGAGACACTGAGCCTTATCGACAGGGCGTACATCATCTACGATGGTCAAGTTCTGACACACGGTAAGCCTTCGGAAATCATAGAGAACGAGGACGTCCGTAAAGTCTATCTGGGAGATATGTTCGTTAACGGGCGTTGATTAAGGATCACGACGCGCGTTCGTAGTGGTGCCTCGAAGAAGTCATGGCAATCTCAACCAAATTGGAGATGCGGCAAGGCCAGCAGCTGGTGATGACACCCCAGCTGCAGCAGGCCATCCGGCTGCTTCAATATTCCAACCTGGAACTCAGCCAATTCATTGAAGGTGAGCTGGAGCGCAACCCGCTTCTGGAGCTGGAAGAAGCCGTGCCCGATGTGCCGGCGGCGCCAGCGGAGGCGGAGCCCGACGAACGGTCGGATGGCGGGGAGGCCGACGACTGGCTCGATCTGGAGAAGCCGGTGGCGGCGGATGCCACCGACAGTTTCGATACCGAATTCGAGAACGTTTATCCGGACGCGGCGCCGGCCGAGGGGCCGGACCCGAATGGGTCGCAGTGGTCGCAGGTGAAGCAGCGGGGGTCCTCGTTCGACGACGAGGACGCGAACCTGGAAGCTTACGCGACGGCAGATATTTCCTTGCGCGAGCATCTCGTGGAGCAGGTGGCGCTTGCGATCAGCGATCCTGCGGAACGGCTGGTGGCGCAGTATCTGATCGATACGGTGGACGAGGCCGGTTACCTGCATGCAGATCTGAGCGATATCCAAGCCAAGCTCGCGGCGCCGGACGGGATGGTGGAGCGCGTTCTTGGCGTGTTGCAGTCTTTCGATCCGGCTGGGGTGTGTGCGCGATCGTTAGCGGAGTGCCTGGCACTGCAGCTGAAAGAGCAGAACCGGTACGACCCGCAAATTGCAGCGTTGCTCGACAATCTGGGGCATCTGGCGACGCATAATCTGGCGGCGCTGAAGCGGGCGGTTGGCGTGGATGCCGACGAGCTGGCCGAGATGATCGCGGAGATCAAGACGCTTAATCCGAAGCCGGGTTTGAAGTTTGGCTCGGTGCAGATGCAGCCGGTTGTGCCGGATATCATCGTGAGGCCGGGTAACGATGGAAGCTGGCTGATTGAGCTCAATTCCGACACGCTGCCGCGGGTGCTGGTCAACCGGATCTACTACGCCAAGGTCTCGAAGACCGCGCGCAACGATAAGGACAAGGGCTATCTGCTGGAGTGCCTGCAGACGGCGAATTGGCTGGTGAAGAGCCTCGATCAGCGGGCGCGGACGATCCTGCGCGTGGCTGAGGAGATCGTGCGGCAGCAGGATGCGTTCTTCACGCATGGGGTGCAATACCTGCGGCCGATGAATCTCAAGACGGTGGCGGACGCGATCTCGATGCACGAATCGACGGTGTCGCGGGTGACGTCGAACAAGTACATCGCGACGCCGCGGGGTATCCTGGAGCTCAAGTATTTCTTCACGTCGTCGATCAACTCGTCGGATGGCGACGGCGAGGCACACTCGTCGGAAGCCGTGCGGCACCGGATTAAGCAGCTGATCGACGGGGAAGTCGCCAGTGCGATCCTGTCGGACGATATGATCGTCGAGCGACTCAAGGGCGACGGGGTCGATATCGCGCGGCGCACGGTGGCCAAGTACCGCGAGGCGATGCGGATCCCGTCCTCGGTCCAGAGGCGGCGGGATAAGCGGGTCTTGGATCGCGGGATGCGCGTTTAAGCCTTCGGCTTGCTGGCGATCCGGCCATTGCTGATGATTGTTGCAATGCAAAAGGTTGTACACTCGACAAGCGTTTGACAGACGCCGCGACACAGACTAGCGTCATTTGGCGTCGGGTTTTCGCGACGGGCGTTCGCGTAACCGATTGGAAAAGCTACTGTTCGTGCGGCTTCGCGGGGGAGCGAGGCGGGCAACCGGGTGGGTGGCGTAGAGGCAAGCAATAAATTGAACGGCGTTACGGCAGCGTCTTAGGGATTGCTGCGGAGTGAGCTGTTTACGCAGGTGCGGCGAAACGCTGAGGGCGGGCGGCCGGAACTGATATAGAGGAGCAGCCGTTGTCCGCGGGTCGTGTGGCAGTGCCATAGTCCAAAGGCATTTCGGGTGCAGGCGAGCTTAATCCGGCGATCGGCGCCGGGGCGTCAATCGGGTGCTTGGGGGGATCGTGATCCTCCGGGCGGACAAAATGAGGCTTCGGGCAGACCGGCGCTGACGACGAGATGAGCGGCCGCTCCCCCATCGAAAGATCTCACTCATGGACTTGGCAGATATTCTGTCCGCAGACGCAATTATCCCCTCGCTGGACGTCACCTGCAAAAAGCAGGCTCTGAGCGAACTCGCCGTCAAGGCCGCGGAACTCACGCACATCGAGCAGCGCGACATCTTCGATGCCTTACTGCAGCGCGAGCGGCTGGGCTCGACGGGCCTCGGGCGGGGGATTGCGATCCCGCATGTGAAGTTCAAGGCGCTCACGAATATCGTGTGCATGTTCGCACGGCTGGCCAAACCGATCCCGTTCGATAGTCAGGATGATCAGGACGTCGATTTGATCTTCGTTTTGCTGGCGCCGGAACATGCGAGCGGCGATCATTTGAAGGCGCTGGCGCGGATATCGCGGCTGGTGCGGGAGCCGGCAACCTTGGAACAGCTGCGTTCGGCCAAGGACGCCGACACGCTGCGGCGGCTGTTGACCTCGACGGCGGCGTCGCACGCGGCCTGAGCGCCGACAAACCTCGATTTTAAAGGCCGGACTGGAGCGCTACGAGACCCGCAGCGCCAACGATAATGCGCCACCAACCGAAGGGGGCGTAGCCGTGACGGCTGACAAATTCCAGGAGTACACGCACGACGACGAGCGCGGCCAGGAACGCCGTGACAAAGCCGATGACAATCGGAGTCGCGTTGGAGATGTCCAGGGTCGGCCAGTTTTTGTAGAGGTCGAAGGCGAAGGCGCCAGCCATGGTCGGAATGGCGAGGAAGAAGCTGAATTCGGCAGCCGCGCGCTTGTCGGCTCCCAGCAGCAGGCCGCCGACGATGGTGGCGCCAGAGCGCGAGACGCCAGGGATCATGGCCAGTGTCTGAAAGAGGCCGATCTTCAACGCGAGAGCGGGCGGGAATTGCATGGCTTCGGTGTAGTGCGGGGTGACCGCGAGGCGATCGACGGCGAGTAGAACGAAGCCGCCCAGGATTAGCATGATGCAGATCAGCGCTGGGGTTTCGAACAAGACGCCCTTGATGAACCCATGCAAGGCCGCGCCCGCTATTGCGGCGGGTAGAAACGCGATTAACACGGAGAGCACGAAGCTCCGGGCTTGGGCACTGTGCGGGATGGCCTTTGCCGTGGTCCACAGGCGGCCGAAGTAAACCGCGAGTATGGCGAGGATGGCGCCGAGCTGGATCAAGACTTCGAAGGCGCGGCCAGGGGAGTGGACGCCGAGGAAGTGGCCAGCCAAAAGGACATGGCCCGTCGAGGAGACGGGTATAAATTCGGTCAAACCTTCAAGGATGCCGAGCAGAATGGCCTGCCACGTTTCCATATTCTGCCTTGGACCTCCCCTAGACCCCGAATTCGTTGCCCCGCAAAACACACTGGGGCCGGGCCGCTATGACACGATCATGGGGGCGCCGCCAAGGCGGATGCCCCAATCCTGCCGATCCGGCCAATAGACACGACAAGTGTTGCGGATTCGCGTAGATGCAGGATCATCATCAATGGACTTTAGAATTCGGTAACCGCCGGCGATGACCGTCCTCGTTCACTACCCATTCTGCCCCCGCAGCCGCGCCGTGCGGATCGCGCTTGCCGAACTCGGACATGACGTCCAGTTGGTCGAGGAGCAGCCGTGGGCGTGGAGCGAGGACCTGCTGGAGCTTAATCCGGCCGGTGAGTTGCCTGTGCTCGTACCGGCGGACGACACGCCGGTGGCGGGGGCTTATGCCATCACCGAATATCTGGACGAGCAGGGTCTGGCGCAGACCAGCGACGCGGGGCGGGGCGGGTTGTTCCCCGGCACCGCGCTGGAGCGGGCGGAGGTGCGCCGGCTCGCGGACTGGTTCTTGAACAAGTTTGAGCGCGAGGTGTCGCGGGATCTCATTGATACGAAGGTTACGGCGATGCTGGCACCGGGGCACGGCAGCCCGCCGGACGCCGAGACCATGCGGGCCGTGCGGCACAATCTGCGGCAACATTTGCGCTACATCGATCATCTGGCGCTCAGCCGCGATTGGCTGGCGGGGCCGCGCTTGAGTTTTGCCGATATGGCGGCAGCGGGGCAATTGTCGGTGCTCGATTATCTGGGAGATATCGACTGGGAGCAGCATCCGGCCGCTAAGTCCTGGTACGTGCGGTTGAAGTCACGGCCGGCGTTTCGCAGCCTCTTGACCGACCGGTTACCGGGTCTGCCGCCGCACCGGACCTACGTCGATCTCGATTTTTGATGTGATGACGTCCGCCTCGCACATGCACACAACGACAGAGCCCGACGCGGTGGCGGCACGGTTGCGCGCGTCCGCCGAGGCGCTCGGGTTCGATGCGTTTGGTGTCGCGCGTCTGGGCGGCGGCGTGCAGGCAGAGCGGCTGGCTGCTTTTCTGGCGGCCGGGCGGCATGGCGATATGGATTGGATGGAGACGACCGCTGACCGGCGCGGCGATCCGCTGGCACTGT
Organism: Hyphomicrobium sp.; assembly: GCA_002928735.1. Classification (GTDB taxonomy): domain Bacteria; phylum Pseudomonadota; class Alphaproteobacteria; order Rhizobiales; family Hyphomicrobiaceae; genus JAGVSR01. The sequence goes on from PERL01000005.1 coordinate 195,680, forward strand.
GGCCAGAGGCCAAAAGCGCGGTGATTGTAGGGATGAGCTATGCGCCGTCCACCGATCCGATGGAGGCGCTGACGGATACCGGGCGCGGGGCGATTTCGGTCTATGCGCGCGGCAAGGACTATCACGAGATCCTGAAGCCGAAGTTGAAGCAATTGGCGGGAGAGGTCGTGGCGACGACGGGGGGCGACGTGAAAGTCTTCGTCGACACCGCGCCGCTGATGGAGAAGCCGCTGGCGGCGCTCGCGGGAATTGGCTGGCAGGGCAAGCACACCAACCTCGTGTCGCGGGTACACGGGTCGTGGTTGTTTCTCGGAGCGATCTTGACGACGGCGGACTTGCTGCCGGATGCGGCGGAGGTCGATCGCTGCGGATCGTGCCGGAGGTGCCTGGATGTTTGCCCGACGGCGGCGTTTCCAGCGCCGTATCAACTCGATGCGCGGCGGTGTCTGGCGTATCTGAGCATTGAACACAAAGGCCAAATCGCTCGAGAGTTTCGCGCGCCGATGGGCAACCGCATCTATGGATGCGACGACTGTCTGGCGGTGTGCCCGTGGAACAAGTTTGCGGCCGTGGCGCGGGAGATGCGCTTTGCCGCGCGGGCTGAGACCGACAACCCGCCGCTGCGCGATTTGCTTAAGCTCGACGACGCCGCGTTCCGGGCGCGGTTCGCGGGGACGCCCGTGAAGCGGACGGGGCGGGATCGATTTGTGCGCAATGTGCTCGTCGCGGCGGGGAATTCTGCGGACGTCACACTTCGGGACGATGTGCGCGCGCTGCTGGACGACGCCTCGCCGTTGGTGCGGGGCATGGCGGTTTGGGCATTCTCGCGGTTGGCGACGGGCGAAGAGTTCGGATTGGAGTGCGTGCGGCGGATGGCGGTGGAGCCGGACGAAAACGTGCGTGCCGAGTGGATGATGGAGACGATGTGATGCCAATGCTGTTCTGTTTCGGGTTGGGCTATAGCGCGCGGCATCTGGCGTCGAAGCTCGAAGATGATGGCTGGCATATTGCGGGCACCGCGCGATCGGCGGAGGGCGTGGAGCGCATCCAAGACCTCGGTTACATGGGTTATGTGTTCGACGGGCTGAAGCCGGGTGTGGGGTCGGGTCCGAGCCAGGGGGCGGGGCCGGCGGCGCGGCGGGCCTCGCACATCGTGGTGTCGGCACCGCCTGATGCACAGGGCGATCCGGTGTTGCGGCATCACGCGGAGGACATTGCGCGGTCGAACGCGGAGTGGATCGGGTATCTGTCGACGATCGGCGTTTATGGCGACCATGGCGGGGCCTGGGTAGATGAGACGACGCCCGCCACGCCGTCGTCGGAACGCTCGCGGCGGCGCGCGTTGGCGGAGCAGCAGTGGCTCGATTTCGGCAAGGCGTCGGGCAAGCGCGTGGAGATTTTCCGGCTGGCTGGAATCTATGGTCCGGGAAGCAGTGCGATCGAAGGCGTTCGGAGCGGGACGACGCGGTCGATCGTGAAGCGGGATCAGGTGTTCAATCGAATTCACGTGGAGGACATTGCGCGGACGCTGATTGCGGCATTCTCGCGGCCGCATGTGCACGCGATCTACAACGTGACGGACGACGAGCCAGCGCCGCCGCAGGATGTGAATGCCTATGCCGCGACGCTGTTAGGGTTGCCGCCGCCGGTTGCGATTGCGTATGAGGCGGCCGAACTCAGCGAGATGGGGCGCAGCTTTTATTCGGAAAACAAGCGCGTGCGCAATGACCGGATCAAAAATGATCTGGGCGTCGAGCTGGCGTTTCCGACGTATCGCGAAGGCCTTGCCGCGATTGCTGGAGGGACCGCTTAAGCGCGCCACTCCGTCGTTCAGCTGCCATTCAGACGCCGTCCGCTTTCCTGCCGGAATTATGCACGACTGTAGCGTGATGTTCCTCAAGGGCGGGTATGTGTGATGCGGTTCGAAACGGCAGCAAGGGTTGGCGTTTTTGCTTTGTCGGCGTGCTTGGCCATGCCGGTGTTGGCGGAGAGCGCGGCGCACGACATCGCCAACCGGTTTTCCGAGCCGCCGGCGAAAGTGTCGGTACAGACCGATGATGCGGACCGCAAGGCATATGAAGCCGAGATGCTCGAGCGCGCGCGACACGAAGCGGCGGAGCGAGCGGGAACTGCGGCCGCTGCGGATGAGACGGACGAGAGCCGGCAGCGCGCTTTGGAAGCGCAGCGCGAGGCAGAAGGCCGGGAACTGGCCGAGAAATTGAAGCGCGCCGAAGAGCAGCGCAAGGCGAAGGCGGCGGGAGCCGTGGCCAAAGAGCCGGTCGGTGAGTCGACGTTCAAGCCGGTTTTGACGAACAAGGACGTTTTAACGAACAAGGATAGGGCAGCGAAGCCCGCCTCGGATACGGCGAAGGCGCCCGTGGTCGTGAAGCCGCCAGTGGATGACGCGGCCGACGTTGCGCGCGAGTCGGTTCCTGTCACGCCGCCGGTGCAAACGGTGCAGCCTGTTGCTCCGAAGATCGAGCCGCCTAAGGTGTTGCCGCCGCCGATGGCGTTGGGGCGACCGGCGCCGTTGCCACCCGTGGCGCGTATGCCGGACGACCCTCGCGTAACGGTTCTTCTGGTGATGGAGCCCGGAAAGAAGGGCATTCGGCGGTTTAATAAAACGGCCGATCCGGTGTTGTGCGAGGGCACGCTGTGCTTCGTGTCGAACGGTGCGGCCGAGCCTGTGCGCGTGATGGCGATGCGTAAGGCACTGGGGCCGGGGAACACGTTCGGCAAGCGGGCCGGGGCGTGCCGCAACAAGCTGACGTGTGTGTTTCGTGGCGTGACGCTCGATGGCGCATCGACGATCCAGCCGGTGGATCTCAAAATCATGGTGCATGACCGGCGCGAGGCGCGAGCCGTGTCGGGCGATGCGTCGTGCCGGGTGATCGCGGGGCGGCTGTCGTGCGGGCGGACGGTGGTGGCGGCCGGGTACAGGGCGTGGATCGTGCCGGAGACGGTGGCGCAAGAAGCTGGGCCGCAGGCGCTGGAAGCCGCGGTAGTGCGCGGCCTTGTGGCAGCGCCGATGCGCGAGGCGGCGATCAACTGAGCGGCGGCGGCATGGATGCCTCGTCGATCAATTGAAAGAGCAGCGCCAGATCCTGTGGGCGCGAGAGGCGGTGTTCGCCGTCGGGCACTTCGGTGATCCGGACTTGGCCGCCGGTGAGGAACTTCTCCAATTCACGGACGTGGCTGGCGGGGACGTCGGGGTCTTGCAGGCCTTGCAAGATGAGGATGGGACGGCTGGGGTCGAACGGGTTGCGGGCGAGGAGATGGGCGCGGCCGTCTTCGATGAGGGCGCGGGTGATGGTGTAGGGTTCGCCGTAGTTGGACGGCTCGTAATAGACGCCGTCGGTTTCGAGGGCGTGGCGGGCGTCTGGTGGGAATTGTTTCCACATCAGCTCTTCGGTCATGTCCCAGGCGGGCGCGATGAGGACGAGGGCTGTGATGCGGGCGGCCTCGGCGGGGTCGCTTTTCAGCAGGCGCTTCAGGAGCATGAGGGCGATGTGGCCGCCCATGCTGGAACCGATGATGATCTGCGGGCCTTTGGCGATGGTGCGGAAGACGGTTTCGGCTTCTTCCAGCCAGCGGCCGATGGTGCCCTTTTCGAACGGGCCTTCGGAGATGCCGTGGCCGGAATAATCGAAGCGGACGCAATCGATGCCGCGGGTTGCGGCGTGAGCGGCCAGCGCTGTGGCTTTGGTGCTCGCCATGTCGGATTTGAAGCCGGCGCACCAGAAGAGGCCGGGTTTGCCGGAGCCGGGGCGGGCTTCGCGGCGATAGGCGATGCGGCGGCGGGCCTCGCCGATGCCCACTTCGATGAATTGCGGTTCGGCTTCGGTCATCCTATGAGTGCCTGACTGTTTTGGAGTGTTTCTTCCGACCGGAGCTGATGCCCTTGGCCGATCGTGCCACGACCATACTGCAGATCATCCCTGAGCTCGATACGGGCGGCGCGGAACTGTCGACGATCGAGATCGCGGAGGCGGTGGTCGTGGCGGGCGGGCGGGCGATCGTGCTCACCGAGGGCGGGCGGATGCTGGACCGGCTGAAGGCGACGGGCGCGGACGTGCGCATCTTTCCGGCGGCGACGAAGAATCCGGCAAAGCTCGTCGCTAATGCGGCGGCGATTGCAAAGATCGTGGAGGCCGAGGGCGTCGATCTCGTACATGCGCGCAGCCGGGCGCCGGCGTGGAGTGCGCTGTGGGCGGCGCGCCGAACCGGGCGGCCATTCGTGACGACGTATCATGGGGCCTACAACGAGAATTCAGCGGCGAAGAAGTTCTACAACGGGGTGATGGCGCGGGGCGATTTAGTGATCGCGAATTCGGGTTACACGCGCGATTTGATCCGGGCGCGGTACGGCACGCCGGTTCCCAAAATTCGCGTGATCCATCGCGGGGTGGATGTGGCGGCGTTCGATCCCGACGCGGTGGCCCCGGAGCGCGTGGAGCGATTGCGCGCGGCGTGGGGGGTGGCGCCGGGGGAGCGCGTGATCCTGCAGGCGGCGCGGTTGACGAATTGGAAGGGGCAGCATGTGGTCGTGGAGGCGGCGCGGCGGCTGCATGCCCAGAAGCGGCTCGAGGGTGTGGTGGCGCTGGCGGGCGATGCGCAGGGGCGGGATGCGTATGTGGATGGTTTGAAGGAGGCGATCCGGGCGGGCGGTCTGGAGGGGTGCGTCCGGCTGGTGGGCCATGTGGACGACATGCCGGCGGCCTATCTGGCGGCGGATGCGTCGATCGTTGCCTCGATCGAGCCGGAGGCGTTCGGGCGGACGGCGGTGGAGAGCCAGGCCATGGGGTGTCCGGTGATCGCGACGCGGATCGGGGCGCCGCCGGAGACGGTTTTGTCGCCGCCCGACCATAGCCCCCGGTCGATGACCGGCTGGCTGGTGCCGCCGGGGGATGGGCAGGCGCTGGCGGATGCCCTGCTGTGGGCGTTGAGCCTGGACGGGCCGGCGCGGGCGGACCTCGGCCAGCGAGCGCGGGCTCATGCGGTGGGGGCGTTTTCGCTGCGGCAGATGCGGCTGAAGACGTTGCAGGTGTATGACGAGTTGTTGAAGACGGCTCTGGCCGACCATTACGTGGCTGCGCGTCCACAATTGGATGGTTAAGTCGTGTTGTAGGGTCCCGTTCCGGCTTGACTTGCAACTCTTTCTTCCCAATTCTCACCAATAGTTGCCGGATCAGGGGCCATTGGCTAGACCGGCAAGACGAAAACCGCCAAAACGGGCATTGAAACAGCAAGAGGAGTTCGACCCATCCGCAAACCTATGCGAGCCGCGCCGACGCGCGAGGCAACCGGGCCCAAGATCAACGACCAGATCCGGGCCCGCGAAGTGCGACTGATCGACGAAACGGGACAGAACGTCGGAGTCGTTAGCAAAATTGACGCCCTGCAGCGCGCGACCGAGGCTGGTCTCGACCTTGTCGAGATTTCTCCCGATGCGGAGCCGCCGGTCTGCAAGATCCTGGACTATGGCAAGTTCAAGTACCAGGAACAGAAGAAGCAGGCGGAAGCGCGCAAGAACCAGAAGATCGTCGAAATCAAAGAGATCAAGATGCGTCCGGGCATCGACGATCACGACTATGACGTGAAAATGCGGGCGATCCGGCGCTTTTTCGAAGAGGGCGACAAGGTCAAGATCACGCTGCGGTTCCGCGGCCGTGAGATGGCGCATCAGCATCTCGGAATGGACGTGCTCAATCGCGTCAAGACCGAGACAGAGTCGGTGGCCAAGGTCGAGAGCGAACCGCGTTTCGAAGGCCGCCAGATGGTGATGGTGCTGGCCCCGAAGTAGGTTCTGCCACCATTCGCTGCGCCGCAGTACGGAAGGACGCTCACCCGCCGGGTGCCAGCGTCCTTTTTGTTATGGGCGTGGGTCATGCGGGTGCGACCGCCCGGTTCACTGCGGCCGTTGACGGAACCGATCGCTGTTCCCATGTGTTATGAGGCCGACCCGCCAGCGGCGCTCCGGTACTCCGGGGCGCTTTCGCATGTCCCGGCGGGATTCGGGGAGGATTTCACGCCATGACACTTCGCTCGCTCGTTGGCGCCGTCGCGTCGGCGCTTTTGGTTCTGGCCGCAGTTCAGCCGGCGCAGGCGGACGGGCCCGATCTCATTTTCAAGAAGACGACGGTCTGGAAGCTGCTGGCGCCGGACGCGAAGTTGGCGACGTTTGCCGTCGACGATCCGGATGTCGAGGGCGTAACGTGCTACTTCACAGCGCCAGAAAAGGGCGGCTGGGCCGGCTGGGCGGGGCTCGCAGAAGAGCTGTCGAACGTGTCGCTCTCGTGCCGGCAGGTCGGGCCGATCAAGTTCAAGCGGAAGCTTGAACAGGGCGAAGAGGCTTTTAGCCAGCGCCGCTCGATTTTGTTTAAGCGCATGCAGATCGTGCGCGGATGCGACTTCAAGCGCAACGTGCTGGTCTATCTTGTCTACACGGACAAGATCATCGAAGGCAGCCCTGAGAACTCCACCTCTAGCGTGCCGATCGCGCCGTGGGGCGAGACGACGCCGCCGCAGAAATGCAGCGAGTGGATTTCGGAATAGAGGGAAACAGGGCGCCGGCCAAAACGCCGGCGCCTTTTGCTATTTCGTCTCTTCCGGCGCGCGGCGGTAGATGTCGTCGGTGCGGATGATGTCGTCTTCGCCGAGGTACGTGCCGATCTGCACTTCGATCAGTTCGAGATCGACCTTGCCGGGATTTTCCAGACGGTGCCACTGCGTGGCGAAGATGTAAACGCTCTCGTTTTCGCGCACGAGCTGTTCGGTTTCGCCAATCACGACCTTGGCCGTGCCCTGGACAACGATCCAGTGCTCGGAGCGGTGGTGGTGCATTTGCATGGAGAGCTTGCCGCCGGGCTTCACGTGCAGAAGCTTGACCTGGAAGCGCGGGCCGATGTTGAGCGTTTCGAAGTAGCCCCAGGGCCGGTAGTTGCGCAGGTGCTGCTCCTGCTCCTTGCGGTTGGTGCGCTTGAGCGTGGCGACGATTTTGCCAACATCCTGCGCGCGTGCCTTGTCGGCGACGAGGAGTGCGTCGGGTGTGTCGACGATGATGAGGTCCTGAACGCCGATGGTGGCGACGAGGCCGCGTTCGGAATGGACATAGCAGCCGGTGGTGTCTTCAAGAACGGCATCGCCCTGCGCGTGGTTTCCGTGCGCATCCTTGGGAGCGATTTCCCACAGCGAGGTCCACGAGCCGACATCATTCCAGCCAACATCAATGGGGAGCATAGCGGCGGCGGTGGTTTTCTCCATGACGGCATAGTCGACGGAGATGTTCGGGCTTTCGGCGAATTGATCGCGGCCGAGGCGCAGGAACCCGAGGTCCTCGGCGGCGTTGGCGAGCGCGCCGCGGGCTGCCTGGAGAATCTTGGGATCGAGATGCGCGATTTCGTCGAGGAACGTCTGTGCGTTCAAAACGAAGATGCCGCTGTTCCAGAAGTAATCGCCTTCGGCAAGATAGCTGGCTGCGGTTGACGCATCGGGCTTTTCGCAGAACCTTTCGGCGGTGAATGCGGAGCCGTTCGACTGCGGGATGGACGCGCCACGCTTAATGTAGCCGTAGCCGGTGTGGGGGCTGTCCGGTGTGATGCCGAAGAGCACGAGTTTGCCGGTGGCGGCGATTTCGGCGGCTTTGCGCACGGCCTCGACGAAGCGGGGCTCGTCTTTGACCGCATGATCGGACGGCATGATGACGAGCACGGCGTTGGGTGTCTCGCGCACGGCGGCGAGGGCTGCGACCGTAATGGCGGCGGCCGTGTTGCGTGCGACGGGTTCGAGAATAATGGCCTTGGCTTGGATGCCTGCGCGATCCAGCTCTTCCTTGACAAGGAAACGGTGGTCGTTGTTGCAGAGAAGGATCGGCGCGGAAAAACCGGCTTCGGGCGTAAGGCGGCGAAGCGTGGCACCGACAAGGGTGGTGCCATTGCCGTTGAAGAAGTTAATGAACTGTTTGGGGAACATCGACCGCGATAGGGGCCAGAGGCGCGTACCAGATCCGCCGGAGAGGACGACGGGGACGATGGAGAGCATGCGTGAACCTCGTGGGCAACCGGCCTGCAACCGTGACTACTTTTATTTTGCGCCGATGGCCAGTCATCGGCTCATCGCGACGCGCTTTTGTCTCATCAAACGGTCGAAATGCGAAGCGGCGATGGCCAGTGGTCATTAAAGACCATTGTCCACCGCCGCTAGGGCCACCGGATACGCGGTACAGGAAACCGGCGCTGAGATGAGTAGACAGCAAAAACGTTTCGAAGCTGCAAACGTGGAAAAGAAAGTTCTTTAACGGCCGTTATCAAATGGAAGGGCCTGGTGGCAGGATTGGGCGGCCGGTGTCGAGCAGCCAACGGACGACGGGCACCGTGATGGCGTGGGGCAAGATGCGCAGGACTGAAACGGCGAGGGTCGGCACAATGCCGGGCGCGATCAGGCCGCGTCCGAGGCGATAGCCACGTACTGTTAGCGCGGCGACGCGTTCGGGGCTGGCGGCGGCGATAAAGTAGCGGTAGAGCGCGCCTTCCGCATCCATGCGGGCGTGAAAGCGGGTTTCGACGGGACCGGGAAGGATGACGGCGACACGGACACCGCGGCCAGCGATTTCGGAGCGGATGGCTTCGCTGAGTGAGACGACGAAGGCTTTGCTAGCGTAGTAGGCGGCTTGATGAGGGCCGGGGATCAACGCGCCCAGTGATGCGACAGAGAGAACGCCGCCGCGGCCGCGTGCGAGCATACCGGGGAGCATCGCGCGGGTGAGACGGGCGACGGCGGTGATGTTGGTGGCAATGAGCGCGTCCAGGCCGCCGATGGCGGATGCTGAGAACGGACCCGATTGGCCGACGCCGGCATTGTTGACGAGCACGTCGCAGTAGAGGCGCTTTTCGGCAAGAATTGCGTTGATGACATCGGCTGCGTCGGGGCTTGCGATATCGAGAAGAAGTGTCTCGACGCGAACGCCTGGGCGTTGGGCGGCGATCTCGGCAGCGGCGCGGTCGAGGCGGCTCTGGGTGCGGGCGACGAGAACGAGGGCTGACTCGCATTTGGCGAACTCGTGTGCAAGAGCGAGGCCGATGCCGCTGGCGCCACCGGTGATCACCACTGCGGGGGTGAGGCCTACGATTGCCGCGAGCGCGCTTGGCTGCGGCTGGGCGCGCCGGCTGAGCCAGCGGGTGGCTGCATTTTCAAGGATGTCCATCATGGCAACGGCATTGTGCCGATGCGGACGCGGGATACAACCGTTTGGTTGTCTTATTGAGCGGGTGCGGATGCGTGGCCGGCGCGGCATGAGCGCGTGCGGCGCGACCAGGAGATTGGCCGAATGTCATCCGGCTGGATCTCAGCTGCTTTCCAGAGATCATACTGCATTTGCAGTGCGAGCCAGTGGTGGGCGCCATGGCCAAGCACGAGACCCAGACGCTGGGCGAGATCGGGTGTGATGCCGTTGCGTTCAGACAGCAGTCCGTCGAGGACCGTGCGCGGGACGCCCAAGTGCGAAGCCAATTCGGCCGGTGTCATGGCGAGGTTCGGCAGGATGTCGACGCGGAGTATTTCGCCGGGGTGAAGGGGCGCTGCGTCGGAGCCGTCGAGGGATTTGTACATGGCCATTTCTGTTCGAGTTGCGGGGAGCGTCGTGCGCGATGCGCGACGTCTCGCCGGGCGGGAACAGATGTGAATCTGGCTGTGCAATTCGTCCGATTTACGGCTGACGATTTGTTCAGAAATGGCGAACTTTGGGCCGAAGCTCAGGGGGTCGGCGGGTTTGTGCGCGAGGTGCGGACTTCTTTGACGAGGTCTTCGCCGTCTTCGCCAGGATCATCGGGGGCAATGTGGGGATCGGATGGCGATGCCGGGGCGGCGCCATTCGCGGTGGCTTCGATCAGTTTCGCATCGTCGAGATCGACGGCTAAGAGATCAGCGATTTCGGCGGCGAGTGTGTCGGACTGTGTGTCGGGGCCGCGCATGGGTTCGCGCCATGTGACGGCGTCGAGTGCGCCGGTGACGGGAGAGACAGGCGACCATGCGTCGAGCGTCGTCCCGTCGGCCGTCCAAACGGGATCGAGAGCGGCGGTGGCGGCTCTGGCAATCCATTCGCGGGCGCGGCCGGCGTCGTTCTTCTCAGCCAACTCGATGCGGGCCATGAGGCGCGCGACGCGGCGGGTGAGTTTGTCTTTGAGGAACGGTTGCAGCGCGTGGCGGGCAACGCCGAATTCGCGCGCTTCGATGGCGGCGGTGGCCCAGGCGACGCCGCTTTCGACGTCGTGCGGTTTGAGGAGGGCCAGCTGCTTGATGCGATCGAGGCGATCGTTGGGGCTGTCGCCGATGCGGGCGTAGGCGTAGGTCGCGGCGAGGTCGGGGTGGGGGGATTTCGACCAGGTGCGCTGGATGATCTTGGCGGCTTTGGCGGTTTGGCCGCGGGAGGCGAGAAGGCGTCCGGCGACGGCGGCGGCGGGAATTAGATCGGGTGCCAGCGTGTGGGCTTCGGTGGCGCAGGCGAGCGCCCTTTCGGGTTCGCTTTCTTCGATCTTTTGGGCGTGGGCGGCGAGCATGAGGGCGCGGCGGCGGTCGGCGACGGGGCGTTCGAGGTGGCCATTGCGCTTGGCGATGGCGGTGGTTTCGGCGGCGGCGGCCCAATCGCCGGCCTTTACCTGCATTTCGAACTGAGCTTCGAGCGGCCAGCCCAGGCGCGGATTGAGACGGGCGGCGCGGTCGGCGAACTGGAGCGCCGCTTCGGGTTCGTTTTCGCGGCGGGCTTCGAGGTAGAGGCCGCGCAGGCCGAGCTGTTCGGTGTCGGGGGAGGCCAGCATGGCTTCGAAGATGCGGCGCGCGGTGGCGCGGTCGCCGGTGAGCTGGGCAGCCTGGGCGCGGAGGAGGTGGGTAAGGGGTTCGTTGGGGATGGCGCGGCGGGCCTGGATGGCGGCGCGTGTGGCGGAGGCACGGTCTCCGGCGCCGATGGCGATCATGCCGCTGGAGAGCGCGTCGAGGCCGCGCTGCTGGCGGCGGCGGGTGAGCTGGCGGCTGATCATGGCCGGGCTGGACCAGATCTGGCGGATCAGCGACCAGAGGAAGATGGCGGCGCCGATCAGGAGTGTGAGGATGACGGTGGCTCGGAAGACGCTGGTTTCGACTTCATAGCCTTCCCAAGTGAGCAGCAGATTGCCCGGCCGGTCGGCGAGCCAGGCAAGCCCGGATGCCACCAGCAGAACCGCGACGAGAAACAAAACGAGACGCACCATACCGCTTGCGCTCCTACTCGTTGGGGGCTGCGGGCGAGGCCGCGGCCGGCGCGGCGAGCGCTGCTTTGAGTTCGTTTTCGACGTTGGCGATAGCCTCGTCGACGCTGTGGCGGGCGGCGATCTTTTCAACCCAGGGCGCAATCTTGGCGGACGCTTCCGGCGGCAGCTTGCGGGCTTCGGCCAAGACTTCGGCGAGGCGGTTGTCGGCGAGGGCCTGTTCGATGCGGGCAATGGTGGCTTCGATGCTGGTGTCGCCTTCGGCCGCGTCGATCTTGCGGATGCGGACGACGGAGGTGGCGCTGGCCATCAGGCGATCCCAGACGGAGGCATTGGGGTCGACATTGGCGGTGTCGAGGGCGGAGAGGAGCGCGGGGCGAGCGTCTTGTCTCAGTTCTGTCAGCGATGGGACGCCGGTCGTTTTGAAGGGCTCAAGGGGTTTTAAGTCGAGGCGGTTGCCGGATGCGGCGTTGACGGCGTCGAATTCGCCGGCGAAAGGCTCGCCGCTTTCGATGGCGCGTTTCAGATTGCCGAGTTCCAGCGCGGTGACAATGCGCTCGGTGTGCGACTGGCGTTCTTTTTCCTTTTGCAGGACGCCGTCGAGGCTGCCTTCGATTTTGGAGATGAGGCCGGTGACGGGGCCGACGGCGGCGGCGACATCGGTCGCTTTGGCGAAAGTTTTGGCTTGGTTGTCGAGGGTGGTCTTGATGTCGCCGAGGCTTGAGGCGACGCGGCCGGATTCTTCCTGGGCGGCCTGGACGGATTTGTCGAGGCGGGTCTGGTCGGCTTTCAATTTTTCGACGGCTTGGGCGAGGCGGGCGAGGTCGGTCTTGGCCGAGTCTTCGCGGACGGCGAGGCGGCTGTCGATTTCGCGGGCGATGCCGTCGCGGAGTTTGGCGACTTCGCTGGAGAAGCGGGATTCGGATTCGGAAATGCGCGAGGTGACGGCGGCGATGTCGGAGATGCGGTTGCCGCCTGTGTCGGAGGCGGCAGCGGAGGCAAGAGTCTTCAGTTGGTCTTCGAGGAAGGCGATGCGCGTGTCGAAGGCGGCGAGGCCTTGGGTGCCGCCGACGGTGGCGGCCAGACCGTCTGCTCTCTCGGCGAGTTTGGTTTGGTCGGCACGGAGCGCGTCGAGGGCGGCTGCGAGCGTGTCGATTTTGGCGAGACGGTCCTCGGCGGATTGCATCAGATCGTAGGCGTCGGATTTGGGAGCGGCTTCGAGGGCTGAGAGGCGCTTGTCGAGATCGGTAGCAACCTGTTCGACGCGGGCACCCGGTGTGGGCGCGCCGATCATCTGCGCGAGACGGTCGCCGCCGAAGAGGACGATGCCGCCGCCTACAATGCCGGCCGTGAGGTGGGTGACGAGCCGCGTGAATGCGGAGGGCGAGCGCTGGATGGGGGCGGCGGGTTTTTGCGGGTCGGGTTTCTGCGTGTTGGCCGGTTTGTCAGATGATGAGGCGCTGGACGCTGAGGCCGACGCAGCAGCGGTATCTTTCGCCGCGCCCGATTTCATTTCGGTGGCCTTGAGGTCAAGCGTGGCGTGCGGGCGTTTGGGGTCCGCGGGCTGTTGATCTTTTTTGTCGGCGGGTTTGTCGGTCATGCGGTCAGCCTTCGGGAGGACTCAAGTCTTCGGGTGTGGGGCGCGGGTGCGCGCGGAACCTAGCGGGCGCTGGTTACGGCACTGTTGCCGAAACGTTAAAATGCACCGATTGCCTCGGTTTTGGTGTGGGCTTAGGTGCTATCGGCCGAACTTGACGACAAGCGGGCGGCAAGGGCAAGCATTTGTTCCTCGTTCGGCTTAACAGCGATTTCGATCCGCTTCGGATCGAGGGGCTGCAGAGCGGCGGCAACGCCCGGCGACAGGCAAAGATAGGTCAGCGATTGGGCTTGAGCATTCAAGCCTTCGGCGATGACGAGGGCGCTCCAGGCTTGGGCGGTGCGCGGCGACATCAAGAGAACTGCGTCGAATTTACCTTGGCGGAGGGCGTCGCTGATGGCGGCGGGCAACCGTGCGGCGGGCTCGCTGCGATAGACGATGGTTCGCCCTATGGTGAAACCGGACGGTGCGAGCGCGGTATCGAGATCGAAGGCGATGGCTTCGCCGCTGATGTGGAGCAGGGTTCCGGCGTGTGGATCGCAGCGCGCGGCGATGAGGGCGGCCAATTCGGCGCCGCCTGCTGATCCTTCCAGTGCAACGGTGAAGCCAGCTTCGCGGGCGGCGGCGGCGGTGCTCTTGCCGACGGCGAAAACCGGTAGCGCGAGGAGGTCATGCTTTTGCGGATGCTGGCTCAGCGCGTGGACGGCGTTACGGCTGGTGAGCACGAGCGCCTGGACGCCGTGCGTGTCGATGGGCGGTGCCAGTGTCACGATGTCGAGAAGAGGGGCGATGGTGACGCGATGGCCCATCGTTTCGAGCTGGCGCGTCGTTCTCGCCGCTTCCGTTTCCGGTCTCGTGACGAGGATATCCATGGCGCCTAGCTCTGCAAGACCTCCCGGCCGCCGCGGCTGAGGATGTCGTCGGCCACCGTCACGCCGAGGTCGGCGGCGGAGCTGGCGGGGCCAGTTTTGGAGCTGACCACATGGCGAGTGCCATCGGGAGAGAGCGTTTCGCCCTTGAAGGTGAGCGTGCCACCCTCGAGACGGGCGAGACCGGCGATGGGCGTACGGCAGGAGCCTTCGAGCGTGCCGAGGAACGCGCGTTCGGCGGTGACGCACAGCGATGTGGCCTGATCGTCGAGAGGCGCGATGATTTTGGCGGTGTCTTCATCGTCGACGCGGATTTCGATGCCGATGGCGCCTTGGGCGACGGCGGGGAGCATGCGCTCGACGGGGACGGCGTCGGTGATGTGGTCGGCGAGGCCGAGGCGGCGGAGGCCGGCGCAGGCGAGGAAGGTGGCTTCGGCGACTTCATCACGCAGCTTGGTGAGGCGAGTCTGGACGTTGCCGCGGAAGCCGACGATCTGCAGGTCGGGACGGATGCGCTTGATCTGGGCCTGACGGCGGAGCGAGGAGGTGCCGACGACGGCGCCTTGGGGCAGGCTGTCGAAGCTCTTGTGCTTCAGGCTGATGAAGGCGTCGCGCACGTCCTCGCGGGGCAACGTGGCGCCGATGACGAGGCCGTTGGGCAGCGCGGTCTGCATATCTTTCATCGAATGGACGGCGAGATCGATGCGCTTTTCGAACAGCGCTTCTTCGATTTCCTTGGTGAAGAGGCCTTTGCCGCCGACTTCCGACAGGGGGCGGTCGAGGATCATGTCGCCGGTCGTCTTGATGATGACGATCTCGAATGCGGCCTCGGGGAGGCCGTGGGCGGCCATCAGCCGGCCTTTCACTTCATGGGCCTGGGCGAGCGCCAGGGCGGAACCGCGGGTTCCAATGCGAATGAGGCGCTCTTGCACTGCTGTTTCTCCGGATGGTAGGCGAGGCGGACGCTTTTGGTTCGTGGCCGCCTTTCTAGCCCCGGCCTTGCCTCCTTTGCAAACCCGCCGAGAGGCTTAACTTTTACTGTGGTTCGACCGGTGATGTCCGATGCTCCGCTTCCGGGTTCGCCGTTGATCGTTCTCGGCATCGAAACGAGTTGCGACGAGACGGCGGCGGCCGTGGTGGAGCGGGCGGCGGATGGGTCCGGGCGGCTGCTTGCCAACGTTGTGCGGTCGCAGTGGGAGGAGCACCGGGCGTATGGCGGGGTGGTGCCGGAAATTGCCGCCCGCGCGCATGTTTCCTGCCTGGATACGCTGGTTTCAGAGGCTTTGACGGCGAGCGGCAAGAGCCTCGCCGACCTTTCGGCTGTGGCGGCGACCGCTGGACCGGGGCTCGTTGGCGGGCTCGTTGTCGGGATGGTGACCGGCAAGGCCCTCGCCTTAGCGACGGGCAAGCCGTTTCTCGCGATCAACCATCTGGAGGCGCACGCACTGACCGTTGGGCTGACGGAAGGGCTGACCGCGCCTTACCTGCTGCTGCTCGTTTCCGGGGGGCATACGCAACTTCTCCTGGTGCGCGGGGTTGGCCACTACGAGCGGCTGGGGACGACCATCGACGACGCGCTGGGGGAAGCGTTCGACAAGACCGCGAAGCTGTTGGGGCTGGGGCAGCCGGGCGGGCCGGCGGTGGAGCGGATGGCGGCTGGCGGGGATGCGGCGCGGTTCGATTTTCCGCGTCCCTTAGCGGGGCGGGCGGAGGCGCATTTCTCGTTCGCTGGATTGAAGACGGCGGTTCGCCGGCGGGCGATGGAATTGGTGCCGCTGACGGACGGCGACATCGCGGATCTGTGCGCCTCGTTTCAAACGGCTGCGATGGATGCGGTGGCGGACCGGGTTGGCCGGGCGATGGAGCTTGCGGAGGTGCGGCTAGGGCCGGATGCGCCGCGGCGGCTGGTTGTGGCGGGCGGCGTGGCCGCGAACAAGGCGCTCCGGTCGCGGCTCGACCGGCTCGTCACATTACGCGGCTATTCCCTGCATGTGCCACCGGCGGGATTGTGCACGGACAACGCGGCGATGATTGCCTGGGCGGGGGCGGAGCGGCTGGCACTTGGGCTGGCCGATGATTTGACCGCAGCTGCGCGGCCGCGCTGGCCGTTGGATGCTGATGCTCCGGCGGCGATCGGGGCGGGTGTGAAGGCCTGATGGGTTGGGCTCAAAACGGCGGACTGGCCGAGCGCGGGGTTCAAACGTACAGTCGCGGACCTTGAAGGGGGAGACCATGACCATCGAGTCGATAGGCGTGATTGGAGGCGGCGCGTGGGGCACGGCGCTGGCGCAGACGCTGCGGCTTGCGGGGCGGCGCGTGACGCTTTGGGCGCGCGAGGCGGATACGGTGGACGACATCAACGTTCGGCATGTGAACCGGACATTTCTTCCTGGCGTGCCGCTGGACGAGGGGTTGCGCGCGACGGCCGATCTTGGCGCGCTGGCCGCGATGGATGCGATTTTGATGGTGGCGCCGGCGCAGCATGTGCGCGCGATTGCTGGCCAGCTGCGGTCCGTTTTGACGCCGGGGAAGCCGATCGTTTTGTGCGCCAAGGGCATCGAGCAGACGACGGGGCGGATGCTGGGCGATGTGCTCGGCGAGGTTTTGCCGGATCAAACGCTCGCGGTTTTGTCGGGGCCGAGTTTTGCAGCGGATGTGGCGCGCGGTTTGCCGGCGGCGCTGACCATTGCGTGTCAGCGGGAAGAGGTGGGGCGCGCGCTGGCAGAGCGGATGGGCTACCGGCAGTTCCGGCTCTACTGGTCGAGCGATACGGTTGGCGTGGAGATCGGCGGCGCGTTGAAAAACGTGCTCGCGATTGCGGCGGGGATTGTGGACGCGAAGGGACTCGGTGCCAGTGCGCATGCGGGTCTCGTCACGCGCGGGTTTGCGGAGATGCGGCGGCTCGGCGAAGCGCTGGGCGCGCGGCCGGAAACGATGATGGGGCTTTCGGGACTTGGCGATCTCATTCTGACGTGCGGGTCGCCGCAGTCGCGCAACATGAGCCTTGGACGGGCGCTGGGTCAGGGCAAGTCTTTGGCGGAGATTTTGGATGCGCGCGTGGCCGTAACGGAGGGCGTCTATACGGCGGCGGCGGCGGTGCGGGTGGCGCAGGAGAAAGGCATCGAGATGCCGATCACCGAAGCGGTGCACGCGATCATCGAGGGCCGTGTGACCGTCGATGATGCGATTGCGGGACTGATGCAGAGGCCGTTCAAGGCGGAAGATTGACGTAGCGAAGGAGAGTGCGACCATGCGAGCAATGGCTGTAGGACTGGTTGCTGGAACGCTTTTTTTGACGGTGTCTCCGGCCTTGAGCGACCCACCGCCGTCGCCGTCCGTCGATATCGACACTCCTGGAACGGTAGAGCCACCCGGCTATGAAGATTTTCGGGACGCCGCACCAAGCCCCCAAGAAATCGAAGAGCAGCAGGAGCGGCGGGACGACCGCAACATCGTTTCGCCGGGCATGCGCGACGATCAGGAATTGCAGCGGGAGATGGGGCAGGACTGATCGTATGCCGCCGGATGATCCCGGGAACGGAGCGGGTGCGGCTGCGTTCTTCCCTCAAGATCAAATATTGAAGGAGAACAACATGAAGCGGGCACTGTTTGCCGCTGCCGTTCTTTCGGCA
This sequence comes from Hyphomicrobium sp., assembly GCA_002928735.1. Classification (GTDB taxonomy): domain Bacteria; phylum Pseudomonadota; class Alphaproteobacteria; order Rhizobiales; family Hyphomicrobiaceae; genus JAGVSR01. Next base: position 213,015 of record PERL01000005.1, read on the forward strand.
CTGACCCTTTCCGTTCCGGCGAAGGCCGACAGCATCAGTGCTGTTGAAGGCGCACGGGCGCACGAGCGGGCCGGTAGTCCTCTGACATGGCAGGAGCGCGAGAAGCTGCGCCGGTACGGCAGCAACGATGACGGGTTCTATAGCGGCCGCCGTGGCTACGGCTATCGCAGCGGGCCGTCGGTCGGCATCTATGTCGGACCGGGATATGGCGGCTACGGGTATTCGAGCCCGGGGTATTACGGGCCGTACGGGTACTAAGCCGACGGCATGATCAGACGTGGCAGCGCGCTCCGGTTTCCGGGGCGCGTTGTTGTTTTTGAGTACGGAGAAAAATGGTGCCGCCTGCGTGACTCGAACACGCGACCCCGTCATTACGAATGACGTGCTCTACCGGCTGAGCTAAGGCGGCTTTTCCGTCCGGCGAACGCCGGGGCGGATCGGTGGGAGGGCATAACCGCTGCGTTCAGGCTTTGCAAGCCTGCAGGGCCCTCCGTCAACGCTGAACACTCTTGGCACCTTGCCTCAGATGTCCTGCTAAAGCGTTGCCGAGTTGCGGTGTTTCGGGCGCACGACATGAAAAAAGGGGGCGCGGGCGCCCCCTTTTTGGTGGTCAGGATGCCGCGGATCAGGTGGCTTACGGGCGCCAGGCGCCGGGGGGGATGTGGCCTTCGACGTAGGCGTGCTGGAGAGCGTCGAGCTGGGCCCAGAGGACATCGCATTTGAATTTGATGGCGTTGACGCAGGCTTCCTGTTCGGCGCGGGTGCGGGCGTTCTGCTTGACGAATTCGAAGGTGAAGTTGGCATCGCGCGGGGCCTGGGAGAGGCGGCGCTTGAAGTAGGCCATGACGCGGTCGTTCACGAAATCATAGTTCGCGAGCATGCCTGAGATGCGCTCCTTGTGGATGGAGGGCGCGAAGAGTTCGGTGAGCGAGGACGCGGCGGCGACGACGAGGGGCTGTTCGACGACGAAGCGGACGTAGGCTTCCACGGCGAAGCGCGTGGCGGGGAGTGCGCCCTGCATGCTGGTGACATAGTCGCGGTCGAAGCCGAGGCAGTCGGTGAGGATCAGCCAGCGTTCGATGCCGCCTTCTTCTTCCGGCGGGGTGCCGTCGTGATCCTGGATGCGATGGATCCATTCGCGGCGCAGATCGCGATCGTGGACGCGGCTCATGAAGGCGGCGTCTTTGCGCGGGATGGCTTCCTGGTAGCAGTAGCGGTTGAGCGCCCAGGCGGCGACCTGGTCTTTGTTGAGTTTGCCGCCGTGGAGCATTTTGTGGAACGGGTGGAGATCGTGGTAGCGGGCGGGGCCAACGGCGCGCATCTGGGACTCGAAGTCCTCGATGGACCAGGGGGCTTTAACCTCTTCGAATTTGCGGACGAACTCGTTCATGGGCTTCCTCCAATGGGGAGGTTCGACGCGCCGCCGCCTCGTCCTCCAGTGTTTTGACGGGCGGACCGTGCCAGAAGCTAGGCTTAAGCGATTGACCGGGATCAATAAGGCGGTTCACGGTTGATCACGCGTGTGTCAGGGGTGCGCGAGCGGTAAGGCGGGGCTGCGGTGCCGCGCGCTCTTTCCTGATGGGGCGGAACCGGGTAGAGAGAAGGCCGAAATTTCCCGCGATCTCCTGGATTTGATGCCGATGGTTGCCGTTCACCCCACGCGCGCCGAGAGCGCTGTTTCTCCCGCGGCGGCGCTTGCTTTGAAGCTAACGCTGGCAGGGATGACGCGTGCGCAGATGGGCGCTGCATTGAAAGCGGCCGGGGTGCCGGACAAGCAGCTTCGGATGCGCGTTAATCAGTTATGGAAGTGGATCTATATCTCGGGCGTTTCGACGTTCGAGGCGATGACGGATGTCTCGAAGGATCTGCGGGGGCGGCTGGCGGAATTCTATACGTTGGAGCGGCCGGAGATTGTGGCCGAGCAGGTGTCGATCGACGGCACGCGGAAGTGGCTGTTGCGGTTGCCGAAGCGCGGGCATGAGGCGCGGGCGCCGGAAGTCGAGTGCGTTTATATCCCGGAAGAAGATCGCGGGACGCTGTGCATCTCCTCGCAGGTGGGGTGCACGCTGACGTGCACATTCTGCCATACGGGCACGCAGAAGCTCGTGCGCAATCTCGAGGTGGAGGAGATCGTCGGGCAAATCCTGGTGGCGAAGGATCGCATCGGGGATTGGCCGGGGGCGACGCCGCCAGGCGATGGCGCGATGCTGCCGGTGGGCGAGCGTAAGATCACCAATATCGTGCTGATGGGCATGGGCGAGCCGCTCTATAACTTCGACAACGTGCGCGATGCGATGGACGTGGCGTCGGACGGCGAGGGGCTGTCGATGTCGAAGCGGCGGATTACGCTGTCGACGTCGGGCGTGGTGCCGGAGATCGGGCGGTGGGGCGAGGAGGCGGGGACGATGCTCGCGATTTCGCTGCACGCGGTGCGCGATGAATTGCGCGACGTGCTGGTGCCGATCAACAAAAAGTACCCAATTGCCGAGCTTTTGGAGGCGTGCCGGAATTATCCCGGCGTGTCGAACGCACGGCGGATCACGTTCGAATACGTGATGCTGAAGGGCGTCAACGATAGCTTGGCGGAAGCGCGGGAGTTGGTGCGGTTGCTGGCGGGCATTCCGGCGAAGATCAATCTCATTCCGTTCAATCCGTGGCCGGGGACGGATTACGAATGTTCGGATTGGGCGCAGATCGAGAAATTCGCGGACGTTGTGAACAAGGCTGGATATGCGAGCCCGGTGCGGACGCCGCGCGGGCGGGATATTCTGGCCGCGTGCGGGCAGCTGAAGTCGGAGAGCCAGCGGGTGCGCGCGAGCGAGCGCGTTTCGGTGCCGGCGAACGATGCGGCGGACGGCGGAGCGTGAGCCGATGATTTTGCGCACGATCGGGCGGCTTATTCTGGTGCCGCTCGCTTTTTGCATCGCGGCCTTGGTGGCGATTTTCGTCGCGATGATGCTGGGGCTGGAAAAGATCACCGCGGCGATGGCCGGGCGCGAGGGCGGCGTCGAGACGGTCGAGGCGTATTGGGAGATCGCCATGCAGGGCGGATTGCTGCTGGCGGGGCTGACGGTCGTGCCGGCGGTGCTGCTCGTGATCGTCGGTGAGGTCGCGCGGATTCGTTCGTGGCTCTATTACATGGTCGGCGGCGGGCTCGCGTTGGGGCTGCTTCCGATTGCGATGGCCGGTGGGATGCCGGACGCGGCGGCGATGCCACCCGCTGCACTGTGGCAGGTGCTTGCTACGGCTGGTTTCGCAGGCGGGTTGACGTATTGGCTGCTTGCCGGGCGCACCGCCTGACGCGTGCTTCGTTGTCCTTGATTTGATTGGCGATTGATGCCCGGCCCCCGCGTGGGCTATCGATGACCTCAGGGGACCGGGGATTGGACGATCATGTTGCGGTCGGCGTTGCGCATTTTGGTGGGGTTTGCCGCCGCCTGCCTGGTGGCGGGGGCCACGCAGGTGCTGTTCGTCGTGGACCCGGCGGGGATTTTTGCGTCGCGCGAGAGTGCGGCTGCTGCGGGTTTGCTCACCGCGATGGCCGCGACGCAGGCCGCTACGTTTGCCCTGCCGTTTGCCGTCATCGCCGTCGGTGTGAGTGAGATATTCGGGCTGAGGGGGTGGCTGACGTTCACGGTGTGGGGCGTGCTCATCGCACTTTCAGCCTTTGCGACCGTGGTGGCCGGGGAGGGAGGCGACGTGAGCCTGCGCAACTCATATGCGCTGTGGGCGTTCATCGCCTCGGGTGCGGTGGCAGGTTTGACGTATTGGCTGATCGCGGGCCGCGCGGCTGGGTACCGAGCGGTTTCCGTATAACGCTCTGATCTTTAGACTATTTTTTCCTCTCCCACGAAATGCCGATTGCGGGAACCTCAGGCAAGGCGTACATGTTGCGCTGCACAACGGCCGGTTTGGACGGCTGCGCGAGGTTCCCAGATGCTGACACCCGACAAGCAGATCGAGATTGCCAAGCGGGGGATGGACGCCGCATTCGGCTACACCCAGGCGGCGATCAACGCAGCCTTCGAATCTAATGCGCGCGCGCTGAAGGTCTGGAGCCATGTGGCCGAGGTGGTGCTGCCGAAACCGGCGCCGGTTGTCGAGACCTGGGAATGGTCTGGGGCGGCCAAGCGGCCCCATTCGACGCTGCTTGCCGCCGAGCAGCAGAAGCGGACACCACAGAGCCCGTTCACGGCTTGGTCGGACATGATGCAGGCCAGCGGGCGAATCTGGTTCAAGGCGCCGCCGTCGCCCTTCGCGTGGTGGGCGTGGACGCCGCAATCGGCCGTGCCGGCGACATGGCCGTGGGCGTACGGGATGATTTCGTCGGGCGTGCCGGAAAGCGTGGCGTGGCCGATGGCGGAAGCCAATGTGGCGCTGTTGGATGCGGCGAAGAAAACAGCGGAGGCGACGCAACCGCAGTTTCCGTCCTACCAGTCGGCGAATGGGTTTTCGGCGCAGGTTTGGATGGGATCGCCGGTGGTCAAATCCGTCGTGGCCGCATTGCCCGCGACCATGATGATGTGGCCATGGCTGAGCCGGGCGGCGTAACGCGCCCGATTACTCGATCACCAATCCCGGCATGCTGAGCGGCTGTTTGGCGCCGTCAGACGGGGCGTCGGACGCAACCTGCTCGGCGGGCGGCGTTACGGCCTGCGGCGCGTCCGAACGCGGCGCTTCGGCGGGCGGCGGCAGAAACGGAACCGCCGGGCGTACCGGCATCATCGGCTTTTCAGCTTGTGGCGGAGCGGCCGCCGTTGTGGCGGGCGGCGCGCTTTCCGTCGCTGGAGGTGCTTCAACCTTTGCCGGGGCGGGTGCCGCCGCTGGTGCGGGCTCAAGCACTGGAGCTGCCGGGGCCGTTTCGACTTTTGCTTCTTTCGCCGGTTCGGGTGCGGGTTCCGGTTTGGGCTCGGCCTTGGCCTCTGCTTTCGCCGGTACCGGCGATCCGGTCACGGCGGCGGCCGGCTTTTCGGGCTTCGGCTTCGGTTTGGCGGCGACGGGCTTGGGCTTCTTGTCCTTCTCTGGCGCGAACACCTTGCGTTCGGCGCAGCGGGCCGGCGTCAGCTTCCCGTCGGGCGTCGGCATTTCGGCAACCCAGGCGCATGACTTCAATGTGCGGCATCCGTCTTCGGCCTGCTCCTCGCATTTTTGGGGAAGGGCTGCCGTTTTCTTGGCGTCCGGTTTGGCCGGCTTGACCGGCGCGGCGGGGGCAGCCGCTGCCGCGGGCTTTGCAGGCGTTACAGTGGGCGGCGTTTCGGTGGTGAGCCAGGGGAGGTTTTCGGTGGCTCCGGCGGCCGCTGACGGGGTGGCGTTGGCACCGGTCGTTGCGGGCGGGGCGGCCGGGGTTACGGTTGCAGGCTTGGCCGCTTCGGCGGCTTTGACGGGTTTGACCGGCTCTTCGGGTCCCCACGGCGCCTGAGCGGATGCTGTGCCGGATCCAACCGTCAGTGCGACGGCGAGAAGCGACCAAAGTGCGGACTTGGTCGTGGACTTGGTTACGGACTGGGACTTCGCCAAAGGCGGATGTTTTTTGCCATCCCGCATGCCCGTCTCCCCGTGGTTGTGGTTCTTTTATTGCTGCCAGACATAGCGGAAAGCTCGGGGCAGCAATCGGGCAAAGTGACTTTTTCCTCAGCACTTCGGCTATTCGAGATGCGAAAGCCGTTGAGAATTGCAGCGGCGACACAGTTCGCTGCGGCGCACAATGCGCCGCGGGCTGGTCGGGCGCTAATTCGAGATGCCGCCTTGATGTGTCATCCGCGCCGCCTATAGTGCGCGCGCTTTCTCCTCCCCTCCTCACACAATTCACTGACAGGACAAGACGATGGCCGCAGCGGCAGGCACCACAGGCAAGGCATCCGGCGTGAAGAAGGTCGTGCTGGCCTATTCGGGTGGGCTCGATACCTCCATCATTCTGAAATGGCTGCAGGAAACGTACGGCTGTGAGGTCATCACGTTTACCGCCGATCTGGGTCAGGGCGAGGAATTGGAGCCGGCGCGGGCGAAGGCGCTGATGCTCGGCATCAAGGCTGAAAACATCTTCATCGAGGACCTGCGCGAGGAGTTCGTGCGGGACTACGTGTTCCCGATGTTTAGAGCCAACGCGGTCTATGAGGGCGTCTACCTGCTCGGCACCTCGATCGCGCGGCCGCTGATCGCCAAGAAGCAGATCGAGATTGCGCGAAAGATGGGCGCGGACGCGGTTTGCCATGGCGCGACGGGCAAGGGCAACGATCAGGTGCGGTTCGAGCTTGGCTATTACGCGCTGGAGCCCAGCATCAAGATCATCGCGCCTTGGCGGGAGTGGTCGTTTAAGGGCCGCGACGACTTGATCGAGTTCGCGCGGACGCATCAGATCCCCGTCGCCAAGGACAAGGAAGGCGAGTCGCCGTTCTCGGTGGATGCGAACCTGTTGCACTCGTCGTCCGAGGGCAAGGTGTTGGAAGATCCCAACACGAAGCCGCCAGAGATCGTTTATCAGCGCACGATTTCGCCGATGGACGCACCTGACAAAGTGACGACCATTCGCATCGGCTTCAAGAAGGGCGATGCTGTTTCGATCGATGGAAAGGCGCTGTCGCCGGCGACGCTGTTGAAGGCGCTCAACGATCTTGGGCGCGACAACGGCATCGGGCGGATCGATCTCGTCGAGAACCGGTTTGTCGGCATGAAGTCGCGCGGGGTCTATGAGACGCCGGGTGGGACGATCCTTTTGGCGGCGCACCGGGCGATCGAGAGCCTGACGCTCGATCGCGGTGCAGGGCACCTCAAGGACGAGCTGATGCCGCGTTACGCTGAACTGATCTACAACGGCTTTTGGTTCTCGCCCGAGCGGGAGATGTTGCAGGCGGCCATCGACAAGAGCCAGGAGCATGTCGAGGGCGAGGTGACGCTGGAACTCTACAAGGGCAACGTGATCGTGACGGGCCGGAAGAGCGAGAAGTCGCTCTATTCCTCGACTTTGGTGACCTTTGAAGACGACAAGGGGGCCTATGATCAGAAGGATGCCCAGGGCTTCATAAAACTCAACGCGCTGCGGCTTCGGACGCTGGGCAAGCGGAACAAAGGCTGAGGCCGGGCGGAACGGGATGTCGCGTGTCACATCCGGGCCACAGGCTCGCGTCGGCTTGAGCTGGGGGCGTAGAAAGTAAACCGGCGTTCACCATCTCATTGTAGAACGGTTGGGATTGTCGGGCGGTGTCATGTGCGCGTTCGCCCAGGCTTGGCTTTTGACTGGATACCGCCGCTGATGCTTCGCTCGATTTCGCGCCTTGTTGTTGCTGCCGCCGCTGGAGTGGTTCTGGTCTCGCCGGCTGGAGCCACGGACCTGTTCGGAAGCGGGCCGCTGGAATTGCAGGCGGGCGGCATGGTGCTGGTGGCGCCGAAGTACGAGGGCTCGAAGGACTATCAGGTGTTCGGCGTGCCGCTGGTGGCGCCGGCCGGGTCGAACGAGTTCGGGTTCATCCAGTTTCGTGGACCGGAAGACATTCGGTTGCGGGTGATCAATTTCAACGGCTTCGAGGCCGGTCCGCTGACGGGCTGGCGGTTTGACCGCGAGGAAGATGATTCCACGCGGCTGACGGGGCTTGGCGATGTCGATGGCGGCGTCGTGTTCGGCGGCTACGCGGCTTACCGGTTTGGGGCATTCACACCCTTCGTCTCGTACAGCCATCAGGTGACGGGCGACGAGACGGGCGGGCTGCTGCGGTTTGGCGCGGAAGCGCCGGTCTCGATCATCGGCGGCGTCAAGATGACGGGGCAGATCGGCGCGACCTGGGCCGATGACGATTACATGGACGCCTTTTTTTCCGTGCGCACGGCGACGCTACTTCTGCCGGTCTATGATGCGGAATCGGGTATCAAGGATGTTTACATCGGTCTCAACGCGGACGTGCCGCTCAGCAGCCAGTGGAACTTGAAGCTGATCGGCCAGTATTCGCGGCTTGTGGGCGATGCAGCCGATAGCCCGATCGTGGAAAGCGAAGATCAGTTCTTCGGCGGGCTTGGGCTGACGTACAAGTTCACGATCGATCGCTGATCGGATACTCGGGCTCAGCAATCACGATGCTCCACCATGGGCCTGTTGAGCGGCCCAGCAGCGCATCCCAGTACCATTGAGAGATGTCGGACCACGCGGCGCCTTTGCCGTCGCGCAGGCCCTCGCACACGGTGTGGCGGGTATCGCCTTTGTGCGCGCTGAAGCAGCCGAGCGGCTGGCCGTTGGCGTCGCGGCGGAGCGGCAGCGGTTCGACTGAGAAGCCGAGGCCTTGGTAGCAGTCGCTGGCGGGGTGGAGGCGGCGCGTGGCGGTCGTGACGTGACGGAGAATGATTTCGCGGTGGCCGTCGGTGAAGCGGCCGATGTGGCCGGGGAAGCCGTCGGCGAAGGATTGTTCGCGGGCGGTGAGGGGGAGTTGCGTGAGGGGGCGGCCATCGTGGGTTGCGGGCCAGCCGGGGAAGGCTGTGGCCGTTGGGGCGGATTGGCTTGTTGCCATGAGCGGGGCTGTGGCGCTGGCGAGGGCGGCGATGACGACGACTGCGCGATGACTAAGGGTGATCATGGCAGGGCTCGGGTGGGGGCGATGAACCAGGGATTGCGGAGGCAGGCGGCAAGGAGTAGCGCCGCGAGAACGAATGCGGCGAGGCCGACGGCTTCGTGCAGCCAGGGCGGTTCGGTCGCCCCCAGCATGGTCGTGGCGTAGAGCAGGCTTGCAACGCGGAGCGCGTTGGCGGCGATGGCAACGGTGAGTGTGAGCAGCAGCGCAAGGCTCAGCTTGGCGAGAGACAGGCGCGCAATGAGCGCTGCCATGAGCGTGACGAGGACCAGCGCCCAGAGCATGGCGATGCCGCTGCAGGGGGCGTCGAACTGGGCGGTCTGGCCGGCGACAGTGACATAGGTGCCGTCGCGCGTGATGGGAACGCCTTGCAGGTTGAGAAGGGCCACGGTGAGCGTGGCGGAGACGACGCGCAGGGGATAACCGAAGACGAATTGCAGCGAGGGGAGGACGGGCATCGCGAGGGCGATGAGACCCCAGAAGGCTGCGGGCGGGGCTGCGTCGTGCGCGGCGCGGTAGAGGATATAAGCCAGAAGCGTTGTGGCGAGTGCGCTTTGGATGATGGACGGGGCCTGTACGAGGGTGAGGACGGCGTGGAGTGCCAGCATGGCGGCCGGCGGAGTGGGATCGATGCGAGAGGCCGGCGTGTGTCGGCGCAGGCGTGGCATCGTGAGTGCGCCGAGCAGAACGAATGTGAAGAGGAGCGAGAGGCCTTCTTCGGGCGATTGCGTGAGGCGATGGATGGTCCAGCGCCAGCTGTCCCAGCAGGCGACCAGCGCGATTGCCGCGAGAGGGAGGGGATGCATCAGGCGGATGCTCCCGCGAGACTGCGTTGGCGGTGGGCGAGGTAGCCGAGCAGCGTCATGGCGAGAATGATCAGCGCCCACTCGTGTGGTTCGGGAACAGTGGGGACGGTGCCTTTTGCGACAGGGTTAAGGTTGGCGGCTTGATATTGCGCGGCGGTTTCGAGGACGACGGCGCCGCTGAGGGGCGTGACGAGGCGCAAATCGGCAGCGAGGCGGGTGGCTTCAGTGCGGTTGTTTTCGGGGTCTTTCGTCATCAATGCGAGGATTTCGTCGTGGGCCCAGAGGCGGACGATGTGATTGGAGCCGCGCGGGGCCGTGGTGCTCGCCTCAGTGGAGGCAGGGCGGCGGATTGTGGCGCGTGCGGGTGATGTGAGAATGCGGGCGAGGTCGGTTGCGACGTCGCCATGAGATGGCAGAAGGCGGGCGCGCCACGCCCAAGGCGCGTCGGGCCAGAGTTCGTTAGGGCCGGGTTCGACGGCGTAGTGATCGATGGCGGGCATCGTGCCGATGCGAGCGGCAGACTGCTCGAGACGTGATGCCGTTGCTTCGAAGCGGAGCGGTTGCGGGCCGTGGATCCAGAGGAGGCGAGCGTTAGATTCCGTGGATGCGGCCTTCAGGGCCTCGTTTAGGGCGGGCGTGTTGTCCTGGCCGCCGGTGAAGGTGTGCGCGGCAAGCGCCGTGCTGATACGGGCGGCGTGGGCTTCGCTCCAGGGTGCGGGGTCAATGCTGACGGACGGTTCGGCGGCGATGTGGAGCCCGACTCGGCGGCCCGGGGCGATTTTGGCAAGTGCCGTGTTGATGGCGCTGGCGTGCGGGCGCATGCGCAACGAGCCGTCGACAACGAGGATCAGCGGATTGGTGGGCGGCGTTGAGGACGGCGGCGCTATGCGCTGTTCGATTTCGGGTGCGCCGTTGATGTGAGCGACGCCAAGCGGGCGTAATGCCTTCTGTTCGATGATCACTTCGGGGCGCAGACGCGCGAGACCGGATTCAGTGAGGGTGCCTTCTAGGCGATGATTGCCGTTGGCGAGCGGTGCGGACTTGAAGGCGGGGAATGAGGATGTGAGCGGGGTTTTGCTTTCGATCCAGATGGCGTGGGAGGTCTCGCTGCCAATTGTAAAGTTGCGGTCGGCAATGGCGGGGAGGGCAAATGAAAGGCGGCCATCATCGTTGGCGTACAGGGGGATCGTCATGCCGATTTTCATTTTGAGTGTGCCGTCGCGGGGGACGGGGAAGGCTTGCGCGAGGACGCGGCCGGCGCCTTTGGTCGTGACGAGGAGCGGATCGCGGCGCTGCTGGACGGCGACCTGGTCGTAAGCTTTGCGGGCCTCGGCCCGGCTGGCGTAAGCGGCTTCGCGTTCTTCGCCGTTGACCCAGAGCGTGGCGCGGGAGACGACGGCGTCTTGCGGCAGCATCAGCGAGAGGCGGGCTTCTCGGTCGAGTGCGGAGACGTTGCGGAATTCGAAGATCCATTCGAGGTAGCCCGCGGCATCGGCGGCAGCGATGGAGCCATCCATGCGCGAGGAGATCAATGAGAGGCCTTTGATGCGGCCACCGGTTTGGGCTGCGCCGTGGTCGGCGTCGAAGGCAAAATCATCGAAGCGGGCCCATTTGCGGCCGGTCTCCGGCGGGGGGAAGGCGTTGAAGGGGACGCCATAGGTTCGATAGAAAATTTCGCGAACCTTGTCGGGGTAAGGCATAGGATCGGCATTGCCGCGGTCGAAGATCAGCGGGGTGGTGAGGCCGAAGACGAGGCTTAGGGGGCCGCCGGACTTGCGCCCGGTGTCGTAGGTGAAGCGCAACAGGTCCTGCTGGCTGCCGAACGTGCGCAGCGTCGAGAGGCCGCGTTCGCGGGTGGCGGTGTCGTCACTGGCGGCCCAGATGAGGCCGAGACGTGTTGCGACGCCGGGGATGTCGAGCGCGATGAGCGCGGCTGTACCGGCGAGCGCGCCGATGAGGATGGGGCGGCGCAACGAGGCCTGCGGGGTTAGGGCTTTCATTCGGCGCAGAAGGGCCCAAGCCGAGAGGCAGCTTGTGGCCGGCCCGAACGGCAAGAGACCCAGACCGAAGTAGAGGATCGCGACGACGGCGATTGGGGCCAAAGGCAGGAAGAGCAGCGCGTAAAACGCGGAGACTGCGATCGACGAGGCGAGGAAGCCGGCAAGCCATGGCGACGGGGAGGTATTGCGCTGGCGGGTGCGGGCGAGAGCGATGGCGTTGGTGGCCGGGGCAGAAGAGATAAGGAGGGTATGGGCCCAAGTCGGCATGGGGTCGAAGAAAGCCTCGGCGCAGAGGCGGAAGGCGGCTTCGAGAATGATGACGGCGGTTGGGAGTGCAACGCCGAAGAGGGCGATGAGGATGTCGCCGGACCGGCTTTCTGGCGGGGGTGCGGGGAGGGACGGTGCGAGGGGAGTCCATTCGATAATGGGTGTCGGCGGGGGCAAATGGGCTTTGCGATTGCTCATGGGGGCGGGGCTCCTTCCACCAGGGTGGCGGGAGCATGCGATGTGCACGGGCGGGTTTGCCGCTGGATTGTTCCGTCAACTTCAGCCGCAGCCGACCGATTTTGTGCGGTTGTGTGGGCCCCGCGCCGTCATTGTCCGGATTAGATTCGATGAGGTGAAAGAGATACACCCATTAAATTCGGCAATGTTGGGCTTGAACTCTTCCCGACGGGCTCCCACGTCGCGAGGTTGTAAGACCTTGTGGGGAGCACAGTCGTGGTCGAACTTTTCAGTACTTTATTCATGGGGATGCCGATTTGGGTTTGGCTCGCCTTTCTGGCGATCGTCATCACCATCCTGGCCATCGACCTGGGGCTGCTGCACGGCGAGGCCCATGAGCCGACCTTGAAGGAAAGCACCATTCTCGCCGGCGCTTGTATGACGCTGGGTGTCGCGTTCTCGGCGGTGGTGTGGTGGCTCTATTACAACGGTATTGCGACATCGCTCGATGACGACATCGCGAATGCGGCGAGTGACAGCGCGCGGGCGTGGACGGCGTGGGAACTCTATCTGACTGGGTGGGTGGTCGAACAGACGCTCGCGTTCGACAACGTCTTCGTCATGGCGATGATTTTTTCGTACTTCGCCATTCCGCGGAAGTATCAGCATCGCGTGCTGTTCTACGGCATCCTGGGCGTGATCATCCTGCGCGCGATTATGATCGGGCTAGGCGCGGCGCTGATCCATCAGTTCGAGTGGATCCTGTATATCTTCGCCGCCTTCCTGGTGTTCACGGGCATCAAGATGTTCATCATGGCGGATCAGGAGCCGGATATCGCTAACAATCCGATCTTGAAATACATGCGCCGCCATATGCGCATCACCGAAAAAGTTCATGGTGAGAAATTCTTCGTCCACGAACCCGACCCGAAGACCGGCAAGGTTGTGCGGTGGGCCACACCGCTGTTTGTTGCGCTGGTGCTGATCGAGTTCGCGGATCTGATCTTCGCCGTCGACTCGGTGCCGGCGATTTTTGCGATCACGCAGGATCCGTTCATCGTTTACACGTCGAATATCTTCGCGATCCTGGGGCTCCGGTCGCTCTACTTCGTGCTGGCGGCGATGGTGCATCGCTTCCACTACCTGAAGTATGCTCTGTCGCTGGTTCTGGTCTATGTGGGCGGCAAGGTGTTCGTGCAGCAGTTCATCGGCAAGATCGATCCGGCAATCAGCTTGAGCGTTACGATCGCCATTCTGCTTGGTGGCATTCTACTGTCGCTGTGGAAGACGCGGAACGATCCGCCGGCTGCCAAGACTGCTCTTGCGGAGTAAGGCGGGTGCCATAATACCAAGAGGCGCCGGAGCGATCCGGCGCCTTTTTTATGCGGCCTGACGATCCCGCAGCGCTTCACCACGGTAGGAGAGCGCTTCGGCGATGTGTAGGCGGCCGACATTGTCGGAGGCGTCGAGGTCGGCCAGCGTACGGGCGACGCGGAGCACGCGATGGAAGCCGCGTGCAGAAAGTTTCATGGTCTCGGCGGCTTGGCGCAGAAGCGTGACGCCATCAGAGTCGGGGGCGGCGATCTCATCCAGTAATTGTCCAGTGAGTTCAGCGTTGGTGCGCACGCCCTTGACGCCGCGCGCGGCGAGGCGCGCGCGCTGGCGGTCGCGGGCGGCGATGACACGGGCGCGGACCTCACGGCTGCCTTCCTGTGACGGCGGCAAGACGAGATCGGCGGCGGTGACGGCCGGAACTTCGATGTGCAGGTCGACGCGATCCATCATCGGACCCGACACGCGGGATTGGTATTCAGCGGCGCAGCGCGGGCCTCGACGGCACGACATGCCCGGTCCGCCGCCGCACTTGCAGGGGTTCATGGCGGCGATGAGCTGGATACGGGCGGGGTAGAGGATGCGGTGGTTGGCGCGGGCGACGATGATTTCGCCGGTCTCAAGCGGCTGGCGGAGCGCGTCGAGCACGTTGGGTTGATATTCGGGCAGTTCGTCGAGGAAGAGGACGCCCAAATGCGCGAGACTGGCTTCGCCGGGTCTCGGGCGTGTGCCGCCGCCAACGAGGGCGGCCATGCTGGCGGAGTGATGCGGTGAGCGGAAGGGCCGGTCGAGACAGAGTTTGCCGCCCATCAATTCGCCGGCGAGAGAATGCACCATCGAGACTTCGAGCATCTCTTCCGGGGTCAGAGGCGGGAGGATGGAGGGAAGGCGTGCGGCGAGCATCGATTTGCCGGAACCCGGCGGGCCGACCATGAGCAGGTTATGGCCGCCGGCCGCTGCGACTTCGAGGGCGCGCTTGGCGCTCTCCTGTCCGCGGACGTCTTTCAGATCGGGGAGCTGGGTTTCGGAGCGCTCCAGGTTGGGCTTCGGACGGGCCAGCGTTTGCAGGCCTTTGAAGTGATTGATGAGCGAGAGGAGGTGGGGGGCTGCGATGACGTCGACGTTTTCGCCGGCCCAGGCGGCTTCGGGACCACTGCTTTCGGGGCAGATGAGACCCTTGCCGATGGCGTTGGCGCCGATTGCTGCAGGGAGCGCGCCGGGCACCGCGCGGATCGAGCCGTCGAGCGCCAGTTCGCCGATGGCAGCGAAGTCTTTGACGGCTTCCGGGGATATGACGCCCATCGCGACGAGAAGCCCGAGGACGATGGCAAGGTCGTAGTGGCTGCCTTCCTTGGGCAGGTCGGCGGGGGCGAGATTGACAGTGAGATGCTTGTAGGGAAGGCCGAGGCCGACGGAATGGAGCGCGTTGCGAACGCGTTCGCGGCTTTCGGCGACGGCTTTGTCGGCGAGGCCAACGATATGGAAGGCCGGATTTCCCGGCGTGATGCGGACCTGCACCTCCACCGCACGGGCCTCCACGCCCACGAACGCCAACGTCGCAATCTGGCTGTACATGCCCCACTCCCCACACGGTCGTGCGAGGAGAACGGTCGGGGGCGGCCGATCCGTCGCAGAATTCATTCGGGGGGGCGCTTTTTTGCCCACACTCAGCAGACTGGTGTGGGGCGTTTTTCTACCCACACTCAGCAAGCTGGTGTGGGGCGCTTTTTCTCAATTGCGTCCCAGATCATGGCGGCGATGTCGTTGCCGCCGAAGGCTTTGACTTGGCGGATGCCGGTAGGGGACGTGACGTTGATCTCGGTCAGGAAGTCGCCGATGACGTCGATGCCGGTGAAGATGAGACCGCGTTGTTTCAGTTCGGGGCCGAGACGGGCGCAGATCTCGTGTTCGCGGGCGGTGAGTTCGGTGCGCTTGGCGGTGCCGCCGACATGGAGGTTGGAGCGCGTCTCGCCTTCGGAGGGCACGCGGTTGATGGCGCCGGCGACTTCGCCGTCGATGAGGATGATGCGCTTGTCGCCGTTGCGGACTTCGGGGCGGTACTGCTGCACCATGAACGGTTCGCGGAAGACAGTTTGGAAGAGTTCGACCAGGGAGCCGATGTTGGTGTCATCGGGCTTGATGCGGAAGACGCTGGCGCCGCCGTTGCCATAGAGCGGCTTGAGGATGATGTCCTTATATTGGTCGCGGAAGGCGTGGACGTCGTCGAGGGAGCGGGTGACGAGGGTCGGCGGCATCAAGTCAAGGAAGTCGAGGACCCAGATTTTTTCCGGCGCATTGCGGACGTGGGCGGGGTCGTTGACGACGAGCGTTTTGGGGTGGATGCGCTCGAGCAGATGCGTCGAGGTAATGTAGGCCATGTCGAAGGGTGGATCTTGGCGGAGGAGGACGACATCCTGGGTGGCCAAATCGATGGTGCGGACATCTTCGAGGGCGTAGTGGTCGCCGATGCGGTCGAACACGTCGAGGGTGGCGCCGCGGGCCATGAGGCGGTTGCCGTGGAGCGATAGGTTCTGCGGCGTGTAGTAAAAAATGGCGTGGCCGCGGCGGCGAGCCTCCAGCAGGATCGCGAACGTGGAATCGCCCCGGATGTCGATCCGGTCGATGGGGTCCATTTGACATGCGATCTTCAGCGTCTTGCCCACGTCTCACCTACACGCTGCCCCATTTGACTGGCACAGGCATAACGGTGCGGCGGGGAAACGCAACGTGCGCACAGGGTCCGTTCACGACTTGTTAACCTCAACGGGCCTTTGTTGCGGTGTCGCGTTTGCGTGGAGTTTGATCGATGAACGTCCGTATTCTGTTGCTGGCCGGTATCGCGGTGATCGCCGCAGTCTCCGGCGGTTGTGCCAACAAGACGGACGGCGGTGGATCGTCGGCCAGCCTTTTGGGCGGCGACGGTAGCGGCGGGTATGGGCGCGGGCGGGCAATGCCCGGCACGCCGGAGGACTTCAAATCCGGCGCGCGCGATATGGTCTATTTTTCCAGCGACAGTTCCGATCTGACACCGGAAGCCGAGCAGACCCTCATGCAGCAGGCGCGCTGGCTGCAGCAGTATCCGCAACATCAGGTGATGGTCGAAGGCCATGCGGATGAGCGTGGGACGCGGGAATATAACCTCGCGCTTGGCGCACGGCGCGCGCAGGCCGTGCGCAACTTCCTGTCGCGGCAGGGTGTGCAGCATGCGCGCATGCGCACGATCTCGTACGGCAAGGAACGCCCGGTGGCGGTTTGCGACGACATTTCGTGCTGGTCGCAGAACCGGCGGGCGCAGACGGTGCTCGGTGGGGCGGCGATCAGCTCGCGCTGAGCTCTGACTACAATCCGTTTTTAATTATCCGCGGCCAGCGCCGCGGGGCGATGAGGACGAGATCGAAGCCGATGTCGTGTGCGCGGTAGGGCTTATGGCGGGCGAGCCAGAGGTCGGCGGCGCGGCGGACGCGCTGGCGTTGGGCTGGGCCTATGGCGGCGTGTGCTTCTTCGTCTGTGGTGTCGGAACGATGTTTGACTTCGATGAAGGCGAGACGCTTGCCGCGCACGGCGATGAGGTCGATCTCGCCGGCGGAGGATTGCCAGCGGGTATCGAGGATGCGGTATCCCCGCAGGCGCAGGGCGAGGGCGGCCTTCCACTCGGAGCGAAGGCCGGTGCGATAGCGCGCCTGGCGTTCGTCCAGCGTCATCCGGTGCGGCCCGATTTCAGTTTCAATCCGAGATCATAGACGCGGGCCTTGGGGGCCGATAGGCGTTCGGCGACGGCTTTTGCGGCGTCGCGGAGGCTCATGTGGGCGAGCGCACTTTCGAGGGCGGCGATGATGGCTTCGTCGGTGATCGCTTCGTTGCCGGGTGGGCCGACGAGAATGACTATTTCGCCTTTGGGCGGGGCGTTTTCGAAGTGCGCGGCGAGTTCGGGAAGCGTCCCGCGGGCGATGTCTTCATGCAACTTGGTGAGTTCGCGGGCGACGGCAGCGGGGCGGGGACCGAGTGTTGTGGCGAGATCGGTGAGTGTTTCGGCGACGCGGGTGGGGGCTTCGAAAAAGATCAGCGTGGCGGGGACGGACGCCAGTTCGGCGATGCGGGTTTGGCGGGCACCGGAGCGGGGCGGCAGGAAGCCGGCGAAGAGGAAAGTATCGGTGGGAAGGCCGGCGACGCAAATGCCGGTCATGACCGCGCTGGCGCCCGGGATGGCGACGACGGTGTGGCTTTCGGCGATGCAGTCGCGGACCAGTTTGTATCCGGGATCGGAGACCAGCGGCGTGCCGGCGTCGCTGATGAGTGCGACGCGGGCGCCGCGCGCGAGGTCGGCGAGGATGCGGGGGCGCTGCTCTTCGGCGTTGTGCTCATGGTAGGGCCGCAGGGTCCGGGTGATGCCGTAGTGGGCGACAAGGGTGCGGCTGTGGCGGGTATCTTCGCAATAAATGACATCGGCGCGGGCGAGTGTGGTCAGGGCGCGGAGCGTGATGTCGGCGAGATTGCCGATCGGCGTTGCAACAAGGTAGAGGCCGGGGGCGAGCTGTTCGGCGAGGCGGCGGGCGAGATCGGCTGCGACGCGCTGAGGAACGGCTTCGCTGGCGGGCGAGGCGCCGCCGGTTGCTTCGTCGTCGGTGGCATCGTCTGATTGCATTTTGACCAGCTTTGGCGTGCGGGCGCGCGAATGGGTGCGCCCGGGTTGTTTCGCCCGGGGCGGTGCGAAGCGCCAGCAAAAAGGGTGATCAGGCCGCGAGGGGTTCGCTGCGGCGGAACGGTTCGCGGCGCAGCGGGGTGGGCGCGATGGGGGCCGGCCGTGCGACGGTCATCTGGAAGGCGGGCAACATTTCTTCGCGCAATCGCTGCAGGGCATACGTCGCGGCATCGATCTGGGCGGAGGCGCTGCGGTGGTTCTCGACGGCGCGGCCGGCGGACGATTGGGCTTCAAACAGAATGCCGGCGACGCGGGACCATTGGTCCGATGCAGGCTTGTGGGCCGGCAACGTGATTGTCTGCGGGGCCGGCTTGCGAGCGGGCGTGCGCACGAAGCGACCGGCACCGCGGCGGAGCAGGTCCGCAACGGGGGCAAAGATCCGGATATAAGCCGAATGTGCGCGCATGATCTCTTTATGGCCGGGCGCAAGAAAACAAACCGTTTCGCAGGTGCGAAACGAACGGAATGAATAAATTCCGGCGTGGGCACGCCAGCTATCTTTTGGGCTTCCAAATAAAATCGCTCTATTCGCGATTTTCCACAAGATGAAATTCGCGAATTGGTTTCATTTTTTCAGCGAAGCTTATTCGCAGGAACTTGTGAAAGCGGTTCGCAGGTTAGAGGGGGGGCTTGGCCGGTGATGTGAGCCCGGTGCGAACCACGGGGCGGCTCGTGGCTTTTTTGGGCGTATCCGGGGTGCGCTTTCCGGCGGCGGGCCCTACCGGTGTTTGGGCTGCCGATGCGGCGCCTTTTAGGCCTGAAAAGCGATAATGGCCGGTGATCTCATCGACGAAAAGGCCGTCTTCCTGCTGTGGGCCCCAACCGCGATTATGAATGATCAGCGGGCGGCCGGACGGGCCTGTGATATCGGACACCACTGCAATGTGGGTGCGGGAGTGGCGGTTTTGAGGGCGCCAATAAGTGACGATATCGCCGGGTTTAAAATCTTCCGCGAAGGAGGAAATGGGGAGGGTCTCGCCGAAACGGGAGAAAAATTTGCGCAGCGTATCGACGCGACGGTGATCGATATTGGGGTCGCCGGAGCCGGTTTTGGTTTTCTGCACCAATTCCTGCAAATCGAGGCCCAACGCGCGATATGCCCGAATGACGACATCCGTGCAGACGCCGTACATGGGGTGGACGTCGCCCATGGGGTATTTCAACCGCGTGTAGCGGTCATTGTAGATGACAAATTCGGTGAGCTGGCTGCGGGCGGCGGCCGCCAGAGCCAAGCCGAAGCTGTCGGGGTCGCCCGGGGTGAATGAGGCCGGGATCGGTGTGCGCAGAGGTGCGGGGTCGAAGCGGCATTGGCCGAGGCCGGTGGCGAGGGCTTCGACGCCGCCAGGGAGTTCCCACGAAGTGGCGGCCCGGTCCGGGGTGAGGAAGGCTACCTGTTGCTCGGTTGGCGTCACGGCTGGCGCGGGGATGGGGTCGATTTTTCCAGCGTGGACGGGTTCGGCGGGGCCGGAGTCGCTACCGGCGATGGATTGGGCTTCGGGCGCGCGGGCGGGGAGATTAATTCCAGGGTTAGCTGCTGCGACGGGCGTAGCCACGGCCGGCGGGGATGTGGCGGGAACGGGCGTTTCGGGTGCGGCGGCCAGGCGGTCGAACCCCGGTACGGCAGGTTCGACCGTGGTGGCAAAGGGCGGCACAGCAGGGGCGGCATTTGGGACCGGCAAAGACTGGGTTTGTGCGCGTTCGGCGGGGGCCAGCGCGGTTACAGGGGTCGCGACCGGCGGCAGTCCGGTCAGGGCGCGCTTGGCGCCGGGGGTGATTGTTGCAACGTCTGTCGTGCGCTGATCTGCGTTGGTCCAGCGGCCGACGGCGATGGTGAAGGCGAGCAGCAGAATGGGCAGCGCCAGCATCGCCGCATCGGCACGGTCGGCGCGCGAAAGGCTGGTCAGCCGTGTCCAGAGACGTGGGAGGGCAGCGGACCAGACCGGCGGTCTGTGACGGGCCACCGATGCTGGGCGGTGTCTTGGGTGCGCGGCTTTGGTTTGCGCGGCCGGTTTGGGTGCGGCGGGACGGCGGCTGCGCGACGTGTCGAGCGGCAGCGGGGCTGCGTGGCCCTTGCGCCGCTTTGGCTGCGATCCCGGCTTGTTGTGCTTCTTCACGGCCGCGCGCGCCCCAAGCCTGATTCTTCAGGCAGACCCTGCGCACTCTACCGCGTAAGATGCTGGCGGACCATTGCAAAACAGCTGTGTGCGGCGGCAGGGTAAAGACCCGTGTCGTGCCTTAGATACGGGCGTTGCGGAGTGTTGTGCGGATAGCGGCGGGCGTGGCGCCTGCAGCGCGCATGGCGCGCAGCGACGTGTGGCGCAGGGTCTTGGAAAGTTTGCGGCCTTCGGCATCCAGGAGCAGACGGTGGTGGTGGTACACCGGCTCGGGCAGACTGAGAAGAACTTGCAACAGGCGGTGGAGACCGGTGGCGGCGTAGAGATCGCGGCCGCGGACCACGTGGGTTATGCCCTGCATGGCATCGTCGATCACAACGGCGAGATGATAGCTGGCGGGAGTATCTTTGCGGACGATGATGGCGTCGCCCCATCGGGCCGGATCGGCGGCGACGATGGCAGGGGGCGTTCCGGGTTCAGCGTTCCATTCGCGGAAGGTGAGGGGCGCGCCGCCGCTCGTTTCGTGTGCGACCGTGAGGGCGCGGTCCATATCGAGGCGGAGGCAGAACGGTTCGCCATTGGCGCGGCGGCGTTCGATTTCGGCGGGTGTGAGGTGTTTGCAAAGGCCAGGATAAAGGGGTGCGCCGTCCGGGTCGGTGCCGATTGGATCGATGGCGACGGCGGCATCGACTTCGCTGCGGGTGGCGAAGCAGGGATAAAGAAGGCCGCGATCGAGGAGAGATTGGAACGCTTTTCGATAGGCATCGAAGCGGGTTGACTGGCGCAGGACGGGCTCCTCCCACGTCAGGCCCAACCAGCGGAGGTCTTCGACGATGTGCGCGACGTGCTCTTCGCGCGTGCGCTGGATGTCGATGTCTTCGATGCGCAGGAGGAAGCGGCCGTTCTCACGCGCGGCGAGTTCAAAGCCCGTGATGGCGGACAGCGCATGACCCAGATGGAGATCGCCATTGGGGCTGGGCGCAAAGCGGGTGATGAAGGGGGCTCTCAAAGTGGTGATGCTCGTAGGCCGCCGAAGCACCGTTGTCCGGCTTTAGACCGTAGCTCGGCTTATATGACAAATGGCACCGTGATCAATCCAGCGCCGTTGCTGAGCCGGTCTCCGCGTTTGCCGGATGAACATTTGGGGCTGTGGCGAACTGCGGATTGAATAACCCAAACCTATTAAATTCCCGTCGCTGGAGAGGCCGTTTGGCAGGACTTGTGGGCTGGCAAGGCATCCCTAGTCTGCCTCGCGCTGGTTAGCGCGTTGAGGCAGTGGCGACGGCGGCTTGGATGGGGGGGAGGATCGGGCTGAGAAGGCGGCGCATTAGGGCGATGTCGCCGTCGCTGACCCGGAAGAAGCGGTTGCGCATGAAGGCGCGCTTGGATGCATCTTCCAGATTGCCGGAGAGCAAGGTGATCGGCATGTCGCCGGGCGGATAGAGGGCGGGTTCGCCGACTTGCTCGAATGACAGGAGATGCTTGTAGGTAGCGACCCAGTCTGGGCGGGTAGCGACGACGATGCGCGAGACGCCGGCAGCGCGTGCTGCGGCCAAGGCGGCGCGGACCATGTATCCGTACAGCGTCGCACGGTAGGACGTGTTGCCAATTCCCGGTTCGATGGCGAGGCGGCTGACTTCGACGAAGCCGTGGGGTGCGTTGGCTGCGATCCCTGCAAGCGCGGGGTAGTAGGGGGCGCACGGCAAGGCGGCGAGATCGTCGCCGGACATGCTGAAGCACAGGCGCATGCAGGCGACGAGGCGGCCGTCGTCGTAGGCTCCGAACAGGGCGGTGGTCGGGTAGTCGTCGTGCGCGTCGCGGTATTCGGCTCCATCGATGTGCGGGACGTGGCCATGATCCGCGTAAGCGCGATGGCGCAATCGGAGCGCGTCGGAGAGATCAGAGGGTCTCAGAAGGAGCCTAATTTCGAATGCGTCGGCGTTGTTGCGGGGATCAAAGGGATTGGGGGCGCGGCGCGCGCGGAATGGAACGAGTTCGGAGGTATCGCTCATGATTCTGTCTTTCGGCTTATGATGTGGATCGGCCCGAGGTGACAACGCGGTGCCGGACTAAAAGGTCCGTCTTTCAGAGTGCGGCGCATTGGGTGCCCTGCCCCGGCAGGTAGATAACGGTGCGAAAACAGGCAAGTGCACAGGAGCGAAAAGTTATCCGTGATCGGGAATGCCGATTACTGAGCGCACGCATTGCAACGAAAAAGCCCGACGGGTGAGACCCGCCGGGCTTTTGGAATTGCTGGAGAATTGACGGCGATTAGGCGCTATAGGTCCGCACGTCGACGAAGTGGCCCTCGAGGGCTGCGGCAGCCGCCATGATCGGCGAGACGAGGTGTGTGCGTCCCTTGTAGCCCTGGCGGCCTTCGAAGTTGCGGTTCGACGTGGAGGCGCAGCGCTGACCCGGCTTCAGCTGATCCGGGTTCATGCCGAGGCACATGGAGCAGCCGGGTTCCCGCCACTGGAAGCCGGCGTCCTTGAAGATCTTGTCGAGACCTTCGGCTTCGGCCTGCTGCTTCACGAGGCCGGAGCCGGGGACGATCATCGCGTAGTCGAGGCGCGATGAGATTTTCTTGCCTTCGACGACTTTGGCTACCGCGCGCAGGTCCTCGATGCGGCCGTTGGTGCACGAGCCGATCCAAACGACGTCGAGGGGAATGTCGACCATCTTGGTGCCGGGCGTCAGACCCATGTAGTCGAGGGCGCGGACCATGGAGGCGCGCTTGTTTTCGTTGTCGACCTTGGCCGGGTCCGGGACCGTGCCGGTGATGGCGACGACGTCTTCCGGCGAGGTGCCCCAGGAGATGATGGGGGGCAGCTTGGCGGCGTCGAGCGTGACGATGCGGTCGAAATGGGCGCCGTCGTCGGTCTTGAGCGTCTCCCAGTACTTCATCGCCATGTCCCAGGCGGCGCCCTTAGGCGCTTTGGGCCGGCCCTTGATGAAGGCGTAGGTTTTTTCGTCGGGCGCGATCATGCCGGCGCGGGCGCCGCCCTCGATGGACATGTTGCAGACCGTCATGCGGCCTTCCATGGACAGCGCGCGGATGGCTTCGCCGGCGTATTCGATAACAGAACCCGTGCCGCCGGCGGTGCCGATTTCGCCGATGATGGCGAGGATGATGTCCTTGGCGCCGACGCCGTGCGGGGCCTGCCCATCCACTTGGACGAGCATGTTCTTGGCTTTCTTCTGGATCAGCGTCTGTGTGGCGAGCACGTGCTCGACCTCGGACGTGCCGATGCCGTGGGCCAATGCGCCGAACGCGCCATGCGTGGAGGTGTGGCTGTCGCCGCAGACGATGGTGGTGCCGGGGAGCGTGAAGCCTTGTTCGGGGCCGACGACGTGGACGATGCCCTGGCGCTTGTCGAGTTCGTTGAAGTACTCGATGCCGAAGTCGCGGGCGTTCTGGGCGAGCGTTTCGACCTGGGTGCGACTTTCGACGTCGTCGATGCCTTTGGACCGGTCGGAGGTCGGCACGTTGTGGTCGACGACGGCGAGGGTCTTCTCAGGCGCGTGGACCTTGCGGCCGGCCATGCGCAGGCCTTCGAAGGCCTGGGGGCTCGTGACCTCGTGGACGAGGTGGCGGTCGATATAGAGGAGGCAGGTGCCATCGGGCTGCCGGTCGACGACATGGTCGTCAAAGATCTTATCGTACAAGGTCTTAGGGGCGTTATCGGCCATGGCGCGCGCGAAACCTTCCGGAACGGGGTGGAGGATGTTGCGGCTTAGATAGCGCTGTCTGGAATGGTTCGCAAATCGGGCGATGGGCGGGGGCCCAAAAAGTCGCGCTCGACGGGCTGGCCGGGGGAAAAAAGAAGCCGGGCACAGGGCCCGGCTTTATAGGTCGATCCTACCCGAACTTGGAGAGACGGTTGGCGGTGGCAATTAGCCAACCGGACTCCACAACACCGGATGTTCTTTGAACGTCCCGGCGAGGACTTGGATCACGCCGTCGTTGAGGCGCTGAGGTGTTCAATATTGCAGCTGGCGCGCCTTGGAAACCAGAAAATCGCGCAGGACCTGGACTTTCTTGGATGTTTTCAGTTCTTCGGGGTAAACGAAGAGGATCGGCAACAAAGGCTTGGAAAACTCCACCTTGGTCAGGACGTGGACCAAATCGGTCTCCTGCTCGGTCATGTAGTCAGGGATCATGCCGATCCCGACGCCGGCCATGATGGCGTGTTTGATGGCGACCACCGAGTTGACCCGGAAGGCGGCATGGCGCGGCTCTTGGCCTTCGCGGCCGACGGTTTCGAGCCAGGTGATGGCCGGCAGGTGCTGGGAGGGCTGGCCGGAGTAGGAGATGATGCGGTGCGTGCCGCCCTCCAAGTCGGCCAAGGTTTCGGGCAGGCCGAAGCGGCGGACGTATTGGGTGGAGGCCATGGCGCGGACCTTGGCGGTGAACAGTGGACGCCGGATGAGCTCGGGCTGGTCGGGTTCACGGGTCCAGATGGCGACGTCGGCTTCGCGCATGGCGATGTCGATTTGCTCGTCGTCGAGGATCAGGTCGACACGTATCTCGGGATAGAGATCCATGAATTCGCGGATGCGCTGTGTGACCCAGACGGAGCCAAGCCCGACGGGAGCGGCGACGCGCAGATCGCCGGAGGGCTTGGTGGTCGTGTCGCTGAGGAGAAGTTCGGCGGTCTGCAGTTTGCTCATTACTTCCGAGACGGTGCGATAGAGCAATTCGCCTTGTTCGGTGAGTACAAGGCCGCGGGCGTGGCGATGAAAGAGAGCGACCTTCAGATCTTTCTCAAGGGCCGACACCTGGCGCGAGACGGCGCTCTGACTCATGTTGAGGGCGTCACCGGCATGCGTGAAGCTGCCAGCTGCTGCGGACGCGTGGAAGATGCGTAGCTTGTCCCAATCCATTTTTGGCATGGTCCGCTGGAGGTCCTGCCCGCGACGGTTGCCGCGAGAGGCCGTAAACTGAGAATAGCGGTTCCGTTGGTGCCGCGGCTTGTGTCCGGACGCCGCACGCTTTAGCAACCGATGACGTGCTGGCGCGTTTGCCGTCTGCCGTCCGTTCATCAAGATTGATGAGACTTATCGCGAAAATTGAATGAGGTCGCCCATGATCGCCGCCCGCTCTGCCTTGTTTTTGTTGCTCACGGCTGCTGTTTCTTCCGCACATGCGGAGGCAGGTTCGCGGACGGCAGTGAAGCTGTGGGAGACGGCGGGGTTCAAAAATCCCGAGTCGGCGCTCTTCGATTCGGAGGCAGGGGCCGTTTATGTCAGCAATGTGAATGGCGATGGGACAGCGAAGGACGGCAACGGATTCATTTCCAAGGTATCACCCGACGGCAAAGTGGTGGCGATGGACTGGGTGACGGGGCTCGATGGGCCGAAGGGTTTAGCCAAGGTTGGAGGCAAACTTTACGTCTCCGACATCGATAAGCTGGCCGAGATCGATATTGCGTCGGGCAAGGTCGTGACGCGGTACGATGCGAAGGATGCGAAGTTTCTGAACGATGTGGCGGCGGATGCGGCCGGCAACGTTTACGTCAGCGATATGGCAACCAACACGCTCTGGCGTCTGTCGGGCGGAACGTTCGAGGTGTTCCTGAAGGACGACAAGCTCGAAGGGCCGAACGGTTTGCTTGTCGAGGGCGACACGCTTCTGGTCGGCGCATGGGGCGTGATGAACGACGGTTTCGCGACAAAGGTTCCGGGGCATCTGAAGGCGGTCTCGCTGAAAGACAAATCGATCACGTCGCGCGGAGATGCATCGCCGATCGGCAATCTCGACGGGCTCGAGCCGTTCGGTGATGGCACGTATCTCGTGACGGATTGGATGGCCGGGAAGGTGTTGTCTATGACTGCCGACGGCAAAGCGGCGGAGTTGGGTAACCTGGGGCAAGGGACAGCGGACCTTGGCTATGATCCTAAGACCAACACAGCATTTATTCCGCAAATGAAGACAGGCGTCCTCTACGGTTACAAAGTGGAATAGGCGCCGGTTGACCCGGTTCAAACCCTTTATGTTAAAGGCTGATTAACCAAATCAGCCAGCTATTAGGCGGTATACGCATCGCCTGGGGCGCGTTGGCATTTTCTCCCGTAGGCGCTGAGCCAGTCTCAACCAACGGGAGATCGCCTTGCTCGTATTCCGACTCGTTTCTGGACGACCAAACGTCACTTGGCGGCGGGCATTGCTGTGCAGTGTCGCCGCGTGTGCCATCGCGCCGATGACAGCGCGGGAGGCCATCGCTTGCGATTTGGACAATTCGACGCCGGGGCTGCAGTCGCTCTCCTGCGCACAGGATGTGTCCACGACGGCTCCGTCGGATCATGCGGCCGAGGTGCAAGCGCAAGGTGCGGTAGGGACGGGCGCAGTTGGGTTCAATATCCAGGCGGGCCGCGGCGGGGATGGCGACGAGATCTCCGTTGTCGTTGAGCATGGCGTGACGTTGACGACGGACGGTGACGGCGCATTCGGCGTGCGTGCCGACAGTGTTGGTGGAACGGGTGGTGATGCCTTCGCTCCCAACGGTGCAGCCGTCGGTGGCGACGGAGGCATTGGCGGCGCGATCTCGCTTATCAACGCTGGCGCAATTCTCACTCACGGGGTGTCGGCAACAGGTCTGTTCGCCGAAAGTTTCGGCGGTCAGGGCGGGCAGGGCTCTTCGGTCGATATCAATGTTTTCACCCGCGATGGAGAGGCCGGCAACGGTGGCGACATCTCGATCTCGTCGACTGGCAACATCACGACGAATGGCGCTGAATCGGCCGGAATCGTGGCTCTGAGCCGAGGTGCTCAGGCGGTCTATTCATTGTCGGGCATTGGTGGAGCAGGCGGTTTAATCTCTATTTCGACCAGTGGGGCGATCGCGAGCAGCGGGCCCGGGATCGTAGCCGAGAGCCGTGGCGGCTTTGGTGGCGCGAACAGCCAGGGCGGGTTCGGCAGGACCGGCGATGGCGGCGCTATTGAGATCTTCGCGACAGGGGCGATCACAACGACGGAAGAATTCGCCACCGGTATCAGCGCACTCAGTTTCGGCCCGAACGTCGGCGGCACAACGGGTGACGTCAAGGTGACAGCGGGGGATATCACGACGATCGGATCGGGCGCTGATGGCATTTATGCCGAGTCGGCTTTGGGGACTGTCACGATCGAAACGCTTGGGGATATTCGTGCTGGCAGGGACGCCGTCGCGGCCATCGGGCGCGATGTCATTCTCAGCAACTACGGGACCCTTGCCGGTAACGTTCGGCTCGCGGGCGATGACTCCGTCAGGTTCGAGAATTTCGCTGGCGGAGTTTTCGAGAGCAGTGCGGTGGCTGACCTTGGTGAAGGCACGCTGACCAACTACGGGCATCTGTCGCCGGGTGGTGAGGGACAAATCCAGACCACGACCATTTTGGGCAATTTCAATCAGGCGACCGGTCACCTGCTCGTTGACGCCGATTGGGCAACCGATGAGTCGGATGTGATCGCGGTGCTCGGGACATCAGAACTGGCAGGGCAGGTTGTCGTCAATCCGCTCAACTTGTCGAATTCGGGGCTAACAAAGACGTTCGTTATTTTGACGGCCACCGGCGGCGTGACGGACAACGGGATCACGGCCGTCGACACGGCCGCTGTTGATTACGAGG
Organism: Hyphomicrobium sp.; assembly: GCA_002928735.1. Taxonomy (GTDB): domain Bacteria; phylum Pseudomonadota; class Alphaproteobacteria; order Rhizobiales; family Hyphomicrobiaceae; genus JAGVSR01. Next base: position 240,570 of record PERL01000005.1, read on the forward strand.
TTCTATTTCCCGATGCCAACACGATGTCGCTTACAGCCACAATCGATTTCCTCGGGGCACAGGCGGCAGGTCTGACCCCAAATCAGGCGGCCGCGGGCGCAGCGCTTAATGAATTGGTTGAGAACGGCGGCGATCCTGACTTTGTTTCGCCGTTGCTGTCGCTGGGCACACAAGGGGAACTGGGCGCCGCGCTCGATCAGCTGACGCCGGCTGGCGATGCTGCTCAATTTTCTTCGGCGATGAAGACGGGCAGCACGTTTGCCGGGCAGTTGCTGTCGTGCCGTACGTTGGGCGAGGGTGATCCCAATGCGTTCATTCGCGAGGGGCAGTGCCTCTGGGTTCGCGCCAATGTGCGCCAACTCGACAACGACGGGCGCAATGGCGAGACCGGGTTCGACGAAACGGCGACGTTCTATTCGGCTGGCGCGCAGTTCGATCTCGGTGGGCCTTGGCGTTTTGGTGCCGGTATCGGCTTTGAAGACGGCGATCTGAGGACGGGCAGCAACGCGCAGTCGGAGACCGAGCGACTGCATTTGGGCGGCGTCATCAAGTACAATCCCGGTCCGCTGCTTCTGGCCGCTTCGCTGACCGGCGGGCATGGATGGAGCGACAATACACGCGTGATCTCGTTCGGCGGGTTCAGCGATGTTGCAACGTCGGAGAGCGATCAGAGCTTTATCTCAGGACGTTTGACGGCGGCCTATCTTCTGTCGCACGGGCATTGGTATGCCAAGCCGCAGGTCGATCTGGGGTGGACACATCTTGAGCGGGATGCCTATGTCGAGCAATCGTCGGGCGGCACGGCGCTCGCCGTTGGCGCAAGCGACGATACGGTGTTTTCCATCTCTCCCTCGATCGAGTTCGGCGCGCAATATGCGCTTGCGTTCGGCGGCGTGGCACGTCCTTACGTCAAAGCGGGCGTCACGTGGCACGATGCGGACAGCTTCGTGACCTCGGCCGCGTTTCAGGGCGTGCCGCCGGGAACGGGCGGTTTTGAGATTGTCACCACGATCGACGACGTAGTGGCTGATCTCGGCCTCGGTGTCGATTTTCTGGCTGAAAGTGGGACCGTTCTGCGCGTGCAGTACGATGGTCAGTTCGGTGATCAGACCGAACAGCACGGGGGTTCGGCGAAGCTGAGTGTGCCGTTCTAGGCTGCGTCAGCGCGGTCGGCCGGTTTCAGCCGGAGGACTGCGCTGAACATCTCGTTGGTGTGTTCGAAACTGACGCTTCCGCCCCAGGCTTCGGCGATGTCTGCGACGATGGCGAGGCCTAGTCCGGAGCCAGGGCGGGTGACATCGAGGCGGCTGCCACGCGTAAGCGCTTCGGCCTGTTGCTCCGGCGGGATGCCCGGGCCGTCGTCGGCGACGCGGAGGAGGACATCGCCGTCGTTGTGTTCGACTGAGATCGACACTTTGGTTCGCGCATGGCGCGCGGCGTTTTCAATCAAGCCGCCGGCGGCTTCGGACAGATCGTCCGGGTGAATGACGACCCGCAGATCTTCCGGGATCTCGATGCTCCACATCCGGCGAGCACCATCGGGTGTTTTGCGTACGACGGCGGCCACGCGGTCTACAGCGCTCCGAACGCGGGCGGCTGTGTAGGCGCCATTGGCTTGCAGGCGCGCTTTGGCAAGTTGGCGTTCGACGTGGCGCTGCATGTTTTGCGTGGCGGCTTCGAGGTCGGCGGCGATGGTGGCTTCACCTTTGGATTTCAATTTTTCGATGCCGCCGATCAGCACTTGGATCGGTGTATTGAGGCCGTGGGCGAGATCGGCGGCGCGCGCGCGGGCGGTCTCGATCTGGCGGTCGCGGGCATCGAGAAGGGTGTCGATCTCGCGGGTGAGCGGCTGGACCTCTTCGGGGAAATTTGTGCCGAGGCGATGGGCTTGGCCTGAGCGGATGGTGGCGATGCGATCGCGGATGCTGGCTAGAGGTCTCAGGCCGAGCTGAACTTGAATCCATGCCGCGGCGGCGAGCAGTGCACCCAGCAACAGCAGGAAAGGCGTTAGTGACGTGGCGAAGGCCATGACGGCTTTGTCGACATCGGCCTCATTGACGGCCGCGGCGATGCGCACGCGTTCACGGCCGAGGCGTGCGGGGAGTTCAATGCGCTTTTCCAGCACATAGAGGGTTTGGCCAGAGGGGCCTGCGACGCGATGATGATGGGCGTGGTCGTCGATATCGGCAGGCGGGGGAATGCCGATGGTGGAATCCCACAGCGAGCGCGAGCGGATGACGTTGCCCGTGCTTTCGAAGGCGGCTTGCCAATAGAGGCCGGAGAGCGGGCGGCTGAAGCGGGGATCGCTGGGGGCCGTTTTAACGATCAGTTTGCCGTCCGCGTCGCGGTCGATGCCGGCAATGAGCTGGTCAATGTGGCTGGAGAGTTCGTTGTCGATCCAGGTTTTAACGTGGCGCTCAAAGAGGAACGCCAATGCGATGGCGGCGATCAGCATGGCGCAGAGAAGGAACGCGCTGGCACCGAGGAGCAGGCGGAGTTTGAGGGAGCCGACGTTCACGGCTGGCCGTCCGGAATGAGGTAGCCGAAGCCGCGGCGGGTTTCGATGGAGTTGGGCCCCAGCTTCTTCCGGGTGCGCATAACGAGGGCCTCGAGCGCGTTCGTCTCACGGCTTTCTTCGTCGCCGTAGAGGTGATCGAGGAGTTCGACGGGGGCTACGACGCGGCCCTTGTTGTGAATGAGAAACGAGACGAGGCGATATTCGAGCGGGGTGAGGTTGATGGGCTTGCCATCGACGGTGACGCGCATCTGGCGCGTGTCAACGGCGATGGGTCCGGCTTCGATGACGGCGCTCGCGTGGCCGGCGGCGCGGCGTATGAGACTGCGGACGCGGGCGACGAGTTCGGGCATCTGGAAGGGTTTGGGGAGATAGTCGTCAGCGCCCGCGTCGATGCCTTCGACGCGTTCGGGCCAGGAGCCGCGCGCGGTCAGAATAAGGACTGGCGTGGTGCGGCCTGCCGCACGCCAGCGCTTCAAGACCGTCAGGCCATCAAGTTGCGGCAGACCGAGATCGAGGACGATCAGGTCATAGGGTTCGGTGTCGCCTTTGAACCAAGCGTCTTCGCCGTCGGTGGCGAAGTCGCAGGCAAAGCCGGCATCGCGGAGTGCGGCGCCTACGTCATCGGCAATCCGCGTTTCGTCTTCTACCACGAGGATGCGCATCAGTCGTCGTCTTCGATTTTGATGATTTCGCCGGTGGCGGCATCGACCTCGACTTCCTGCACGCGGCCATCCGGGCGCAGAATCTTGAGGTCGTACATGATGCGGCCGTGCTCATATTCGAGCTTCGTTTCGATGAGTTTGCCCGGCACGCGCTCGGATACTTTTGCGAGGATGGTTTCGAGGGCGAGGATGCGGCCGCTTTCGAGGAGTTCCTTGGCTGCTTCGTGGCCAATTTCGTCGTCGTCGCGGCCGTGGCGCGCGGAGGCGGGATTGCTCGCGGCGATGGCAAGCAGGAGGAGAAGACAGCGGGCGACGTTGGTGTGGCGGGGCATGGGTCGCTTGTCGCGCAAATGGGCTGACAGGAGCCTGACGACGGCGGTCAGTGGGGCGTCAGGGGCGGGATGGCAGGGTTGGCTTCATGCTGGCGCGTCTGCCAGCGGATGATCACAGGAGACCATACTATGCGCAGGATTGCACTTGCTACCGCCTTCGCCGCCGCTGCTCTGGGCTTCGGCACGGCCGCCATGGCCATCGACGATAACGCCAAGCGGCTCAACGTGCCGTCGGCGGAGTGGAAATCGGAAACGGAGATTAAGGATAAGCTCGTGGCGGCCGGCTATACCGTGCGCGAGATTGAAACGGACGACGGCGCGTACGAAGTGGATGTCGTCGACAAGGACGGTGTGCGGATGGAGCTGCATGTTCATCCGGCGACCGGCGAACTTTTGCGCGGATACGACGACTAAGACGTGTGGCGTTCTATTAAAGCAAAACGGCCCGGGCAACGCACCCGGGCCGTTTTCGTTTTTTCGCGCCGGCGATCAGAGAACCTATTCCGCGGCGGCGGCGTGCTGGGTGGCGTGGGCGAGGAAGCGTTCGGCTTCCAGGGCTGCCATACAGCCCATGCCAGCGGCGGTGACGGCCTGACGGTAGGTTTCGTCCTTCACGTCGCCAGCGGCGAAGACGCCGGGGATGTCGGTGGCCGTGGAGTCAGGCTTGGTGATGAGGTAGCCGCCGTGCGTGGTCGGGAGTTGTCCTTTGAACAATTCGGTGGCGGGCGAGTGGCCGATGGCGATGAAGACGCCGTTCGTCGGGCGCTCGGTGATGGCGCCGGTTTTGACGTTCTTCAGACGTACGCCGGTGACCGTCTTGGGATCAGCGGTGCCGACGATTTCCTCGATGGCGGAATCCCAAATGACTTCGATCTTGGGATTTTTCATCAGGCGATCCTGCAGAATTTTTTCTGCGCGGAAGCTATCGCGGCGGTGGACGACCGTGACCTTGCTGGCGAAGTTGGTCAGGAACAGCGCTTCTTCGACGGCGGTGTTCCCGCCGCCGACGACGATCACTTCCTTGCCCTTGTAGAAGAAGCCGTCGCAGGTCGCGCAGGCCGACACGCCGAAGCCTTGGAACGCTTCTTCGGACGGGATCCCGAGCCAGCGGGCCTGGGCGCCGGTGCAGATGATGAGCACATCGCATGTGTAGGTGTCGCCGCTATCGCCTTCGAGGCGGAACGGGCGGTTCTTGAGGTCCACTTTGACGATGTGGTCCATGATGATTTCGGTGCCGACGTGTTCGGCCTGGGCGCGCATCTGCTCCATGAGCCAGGGACCCTGGATCACGTCGGCGAAGCCCGGATAGTTCTCGACGTCGGTGGTGATGGTGAGCTGGCCGCCGGGTTGAATGCCCTGGATCATGACCGGCTTCAGCATGGCGCGCGCGGCGTAGATCGCAGCGGTGTAGCCGGCGGGGCCTGAGCCGAGGATGATGACCTTGGAGTGCTTGGCAGTTGTCATGGTGGGTTCCGGGGAACTGGGCTGCGCGGGGTCAGCTGTCCATACGGATGCTGGGCGGGCGCGTTTCACTGGGGGCTCATATAACCCTGCAAACGCGGATTCGCGAGCCCCTACGGCGTGCCCGTCAGTCCTTCATGAGGAAGTTGACCGCGGCGCGCACAACTTGCGGAGAAGATAGGAGTTTTCGGTGTCCCATGGCGTCAAAGGGGACGAGTTCGGCAGACGGACAGTTGGCGACAATGGCTTCGGAGTGGCGGATGGGCACCTCGAAGTCGTCCTTGGCGTGGATCAGAAGCGCCGGACGGTTGGCGGCGCGTAACAGATGCGAGGCCGTGAACGTGGACAGGCGGCGGTGCGCGATGCGCTCCAAGTGGCGCTCGAACATGATGCGGGCGGTGGGTGTCATGCCCCGCACGTCTGCAAACTCGCGCGTGACGGCGCCGAATTCATTGGGCGGGGCGATCAGCACATAGCGCTTGAAATCGTAATGGCGGCGAAAGGGTTGGCCGCCGCCACCGGCATGCAGCACAGCAAAGCAGCCCATGGAGTGGGCCAGCGCGAAGTCGGGCTGGAAGGCATCGGCGACGCGGAGAATAGATTCCGTGTAGTCGACCACGGTCGAGCGGGTGCGTTTGCATTTGCCGTGGGCTGGTGCGTCGAGGAGTACGGCGCGGGCGCCCATGTGACGCAGGCGTTCGCCAAATAGCGTCATGAACGAGGCTTCGGACGTCCAGCCGTGGGCGACGAGGACCGTGGCACGCGGTGTCTCGGTTTCGGGCTCGAAAACGTAAACCGGAATGTCGCCATGAGGCGAGGGGACGTTATGCTGGCGGGCATCTTTCAGGAAGCGGCGCGCGCGGCGGACCATGAATGTGTGGCCTGCTTCGCGGCGTTCTGACCGATGCGGCTCACAGAAATGGCGGAACGCGACGTCGCCCGCGCGCTGCGGTGAACGGCGGCTCAACTCGGACAAATCGGGCACATCGGCTGAAGCCCAAACACGCGGTCCCGCTGGGCTTCCGATGATACGCTTTGGAGGCAACACGATAGGCCGCCCTGACGATGGGTTAGGATCGACGATTTGATGCATGAAGAGAGAACTGCGGCTCGGCGGCCAAGTTCCCGCGTTTCTTAGGTCCCAGATTACCACGGTCAGGCCGTAATTCAGCGGGCGCGCCGTCGCAGGCTTTCGGGGTGGCTACATGCTTCTTCTTGTTGCCGGATTGTCCTGATGGTAAGCGGCGCCCCCGGCCTTTTGCGGCAGCACGCCGCACCGGCGGTTTGGGTCAGGAGTTGGAACGGCCATGGCTGATGACATCGACTGGGGGCCGGCAACGGCGCCGACGCTCGCGACATTCGAGATGCTGGCGGCGCAAGCCTGGAACCGGCTGCCGCCGGATTTCCGGCAGATGTGCGGAGATCTGGTCATTCGGTGCGAAGATTTCGCCATCGACGAGGTTCTCGATGACTTGGGGATCGAGAGCCCATTTGACCTGATGGGTCTTTATCAAGGCGTCAGCTTGGACAAAAAGAGTGTCAGCGACACGCCCCGCGAGCCGGATATGGTCTTCCTCTACCGGCGGGCGATCCTCGACTACTGGGCCGAGGAGGGGGAAACGCTCGGGGACCTCATCACGCACGTGCTGGTACACGAAATCGGGCACCATTTCGGGTTTTCGGACCAGGATATGGAAGAGATCGAACAAGAAGCTCAGGGGTGAGCGGGCTTTATTTGGCCGGCGATGGTGCTGCAACGCCACGTGTGGGAATCAAGGTGGCGCGCGGCTCTTGCACCGCGGCGGTGATTGGGCAATTCTAGAGGACAGTCCCGGGAATGCGTGGGGCAGGATATTTTCCGGATCAATCATGGTTTTAGGTCGTTGCGCACTGTCACTTCTGGCCGGCGTTATGGTGGCTTGGGCTGAACCGGCCCGGGCTGATGACACCGTTCCCACGCCAGAGGAGTACGCGGAACACGTCGGCGGAGCTCCGATCCTGAAGCCGGGCGAGTTGAAGCTCGATGGGCGGCGGCAAGTGTGCGGTCAGCGCCCGACGGTGATCGACCAGAGCCTCGACGACTATGGCGCCGCCTATCCGGGCTTTCTGATCCTCAATCCGAAGCTCCTCGACCGGGTTTCGACGCCGGTGAAGCAGTGGATCTACGCGCACGAGTGCGGGCATCAATTCCGCGGGCCCGACGAGGAGACGGCGGATTGTTTCGCCGTACAGCGCGGCCGCCGTCAGGGGTGGCTGACTGAAGATGGCCTGGAAGAGGTGTGCAAGTTCATTGCGCCGGCTAAGGGGTCGAGCATGCACCTGTCGGGGTCGCACCGCTGCGAATACATGCGCAAGTGCTACGCGGACCCCACGATCCGCTGACGAGTTATCCCCGCTCCACCGACCGCACCTAGACTTGCCCCGTTCTGGTGGATGATCCGCTGTGAGTCGTGCGAGGCAAGGATGCGGGTTCCTGATTATTCCAAGCGAATTCTGGCGCTGGCTGAGTTGCTGCACCGGTGGGTGGGGCAGTTGATGAAGCTCGATGCGGTCCGGCGCGAGAAGGTAGCCCGCTATGCGGAGGAAATCGCAGCGACCCTGGCGCGGGCGGCGGATGCCCATCACAAGCTTGAGGCCGAGCCCGGACATGGGCCGTCGCAGCGCGCGCTGGTCAGGGAATTTGGCCGGATTTCGGGGTATCTGGAGACAATTGTCGGCGTGCTGCATCGCCATCTTGACGGGCGCAAGCTGGCTGGCGTTAAAAGACGCCTCGAACAGCTTCGCCCGGCCGATCCGGGGGTTGCCCCCCCAACTCTGCCCCATGTTACCGCACCGCAGGCTGCCGCCGACCGGCTCACGGCGGCGGAGGGTTACTTCAGGGCGCTGGCCGATGCATTGAGGGCGTGATTTAACCGCGCGCCCTTACCCTCAAGAGGACGCGATGGACAAATTCGTCAAGCTCACCGGTGTTGCGGCTCCCCTGCCGCTGCGCAACATCGATACCGACATGATCATCCCGAAGCAGTTTCTGAAGACGATCAAGCGGACCGGGCTTGGCAAATCGCTGTTCTTCGAGATGCGCTACGACAATGCGACGGGCGCGGAGATCGCGGACTTCGTGCTGAACAAGCCGGCGTATCGCAATGCGACCATCCTGGTGACGGGCGAGAATTTCGGTTGCGGATCGTCGCGCGAGCACGCGCCGTGGGCGCTTCTAGACTTTGGCATCCGTTGTGTGATCGCGCCGGACTTTGCGGACATCTTTTATAACAACTGCTTCCAGAACGGCATTCTGCCGATCAAGCTGCCGCAGGCTGATGTCGACAAACTGATGGACGATGCGCAGCGCGGGTCCAACGCGACGGTGACGGTCGATCTGGAGGCCCAGGAAATCCGCGGGCCGGATGGCGGCGTGATCAAGTTTGAGATCGATCCGTTCCGCAAGCATTGCCTGCTTAATGGCCTCGACGCAGTCGGGCTCACGCTGCAGAAGCAGGCAGCGATCAAGACGTTTGAAGAACAGGCGGCCAAAACCCGTCCGTGGCTGTAAGGAGTTCGGTCAATGGCCAAAGCAGTGCACATGATGGTACGGGTGCTGGATGAGGCCCGCTCGGTCGATTTCTATTCCAAGTGCTTTGGTTTGAAGATCGCGGAGCGCCGGGAGTGGCCTGACTTTTCGCTCACCTACATGAGCAATCCGGAGAACGACTTCGAGGTCGAGTTGACCGTCAACAAGGGCCAGACCGAACCCTACAATCTGGGCAACGGGTATGGGCACGTGGCGTTTGTGGTCGATGATCTTGACGGCGAGCACGCGCGGATCAAAGCGGCGGGGTTCCAGCCGAAGGACATCAAGGAGATGAGCCACGAGGGGCAGCCCTTCGGGCGGTTTTTCTTCATTGAGGACCCGGACGGCTACAAGATCGAAGTGCTGCAGCGGCGCGGGCGGTTTAAGTGAGCGATGATTTCAAGTTCGATGCGGCGATGATGGGCCGGCTCGCGTCGGCGCTGTCGTTTATCTGTGGGGCGGCTCATCCAGCGACGGTGGCCTTGAAGACGGCGGCCGAGACGGGGTCGGACAAGGACATCAAGGCCGCGCGGGCGCAATTCCTAAAGGTCAAGCCGAACGAACGGCGCGCGGCGCTGGCGATGCTCGACGATTGATCGAAAAGGCCGTCAGGCGAGGGCGGCCGGCGTGGCACGGGCCAGGCTCAGGGCGTTGCGCAGGGCGGCTGCAAAATCTTTCTTTTCATCGGTGTTGAGAAAGCGGGCGATTTCGAACTCGTTGCCATGGAGGGCGAGTTTGAGGTCGGCGCTGCCGTCGGGCCATTCATTGAGCAGCACCTTCACCCAGTATGGGTTGAAATCGAAGCTGCGGCTGCGGCCGGACTGGTGGACCTGGGTGATTTTGAGAACGTCCGGGGAGAGTTCCACCAGCTCATAGGCCTTGCCGGCGCGGTAGTTGATCTTAAAGGCGACATAGATGGCCAGCACGTCGAGGCCGTAAAAGCCCAGGACGGGCCAGGCGCCCATCATGTAAAAGGCGATGCCTGTGGCGGCGCTGACAAAGCCGATAAAACCCAACAGGATCAGGAAGCCGCTCTGGGAGAGCGACCTGTGGGGGTGCAGAATGGCCCGGAATGTTCCGGTGCCTTGGGTGGGGGCCATCGTATCCGTCATGCTGCCTAACTTTGCTTCAAGTCAAATCACATGAAAACCCCGTCCGCGAAAAAAGGGAAGACGACTTCGGTCGTACCGTTGACGGATGAGCTTGCCGGCGGGGTGGTGGTGGCCCGGCCGAAGCCGCGGGTGCGGCCTCGGAAGCGAACACCGCAGGAGGTCGAGGAGATCTTCCGGCGGTTGCACGCCATCAATCCGGAGCCGAAGGGGGAGCTTGAGCATACCAATGCCTTTACGCTCCTGGTGGCCGTGGTGCTGTCCGCGCAGGCAACGGACGCGGGCGTAAACAAGGCGACGCGGCGGCTGTTTCAACTGGCGGACACGCCTGCGAAAATGGTGGCGCTTGGCGAGGAGCAAGTTCGCGAGCTGATCAAGACGATCGGACTTTATCGCAACAAAGCCAAGAACGTGATCCTGCTGTCTGAGAAGCTGATCGCGGAGCACGGCGGCGAGGTACCGGCTGATTGCGAAACTTTGCAGTCGCTGCCGGGGGTGGGCCGGAAGACGGCGAATGTGGTTTTGAATATGGCGTTCGGTCAGGCGACCATGGCAGTCGATACCCACGTGTTTCGCGTTTCGCACCGGCTGTGGTTTTCCAAGGGTAAGACGCCGGATGCGGTGGAGGCCGATCTGATGAGGATAGTGCCGGCGGCGTACATGATGCACGCGCATCATTGGCTGATCCTGCATGGGCGCTACACGTGCAAGGCGGTGAAGCCGGCATGTGAGCGGTGCGCGATCGCGGACTTATGCTTTTCCAAGGACAAGCGGGTATGAGCAGGCGCGCTGCACGTCCGGCTAAGCTCGTCGGGCTTATGCCGGTCTTCATGTTACTTAGTGCTGGTGTTGCGGCGGCCGATGCACCGCGTGCGGTGACGCATGGGCAGGAGATCTCGCGGGGCGTTGTGGGGCCGGAGGTTTTGGGGCGCATGTCGGGCCGCAACGTCGAGGGCGCTGTGATCGCGGACGGGACGGTTCCGCGCTATGCCGCCGTGGTGTCCGATGCGGCGACGTATGACGGATTTGCGGTTCCGGGGCCTCATGTTCTGATCGAGGATGTCACGATTGACGGCGCGCTCGATATTTCCGTGGCGATGCCGGTGGTGTTGCGGCGTGTGACGATGTTTGCGCCACAGGACTTGCCGTGGCTGGTGTTGGTGCGGCCCGGGGCGGGGGCCCTGCACGTGCTGTGGTCGGATATCGGCGGGGCGAAGATTAAGCGCAGCGCGTCACCGCATGTGGGTGTGGCGTTGGCTTTGCGCGGGGATGGGGCGCGCGTTTACCGGACGCGCATCGGGGCTGCGGCAGATGGGGTACAGATCGGCGGGCGGGATATTCAAATCCTCGAAAGCGAGATCGCGAATTTGTTGGCGCGCAGCGGCGACCACAACGATACGATCCAGATGTTCGACAGTGCGGCGGATATCGAGATCGCGCGCTGCAGGATCGAGAACCGGCATGCGCAGACGAGTGCTGTGACGGTGCTGGGGCGGACGGTCACTCTGCGCAGCAATTTGCTGGCTGGCGGCGGGTGGACGCTCTACGGCGGGGCGAAGCGGAACGGCAAAGGCGGGGAGGGTGCGCGGGGCGTTCGCGTCGAGGACAATATTTTCTCGCGAGCATTTTCTGCGACGTCGGGATCATTTGGGCCGGTGACTTATTGGGACAATGCCGGAGGGAATGTTTGGGTGAACAATCGCTTTGAAAGCGGGTTGCCGGTGGTGGCGCCTTAGTCGCTCGATTGTCATTGACGACCGATCTTCAGACGGCGGGAAAATGCGGGAGTTTGGCCATTGTTTACCGCAACCGCTGCGTGCTTTCGACAGTGCTTGGACGCGCTTGCCAAGCCGGGCCGTGGCGACTATTCGTCAAGCCTCATGTAGTCCCGTGCGGCGAGCGGATGGCGACCCGATGCGCGTGTGAGGATTGCCGGATAGAGTGGGCCGGCCTGATTGTCCTCGAGGTCAAATGCGTCGCAGAATACTAGCCTGGATCGTCCTCGTCTTGCTGATGGCCGGCATCACCGGGGGACTTGGATATTACAAATATTCGGAGATCGTGGCGGGCATGGCGGCAGGCGCCGCGCGCCCCGAGCCGAGTGAAGTTGTGCAGACTGTGCGCGTCGCCCAAATGAATTGGGCGCCGACACAGCGGGCGATTGGAACCGTGGTCGCCCAGCAGCAGCTTGAGTTGCGCAATGAGATTGCCGGATTGGTGTCGGAGCGGGGCTTCTCGTCGGGTGCGTTGGTCGAGAAGGGCCAACTCCTGATCCAGTTCGACGACCGGCAGGAGAGAGCGTCGCTCGCGGCTGCGGACGCGGACGCGCGACTGGCGAAGGCCAATCTGGACCGGCGCGAAGCGCTGCGGAAAAGTCCGGCGTTTTCCATTCAGGAGTTCGATAAGTCGCGGGAAGAGTACGCGGCGGCGGTGGCGCGGGCGGAGAGCCTCAAAGTCATTATCGAGCGCAAGCGCATTATCGCACCATTCAAGGCGCGGGTGGGGATCACCGATTTGCAGCCGGGTGCATATCTGGAGGCGGGCACGCTGATCGTGCGGCTGCAGGGCGTGTCCGATGACGTCTATATCGACTTTGCGCTGCCGCAGGAGAGTGCCGCGCTGTTGCATCCCGGCGACGAGGTTTCGGTGACGAGCCCGGCTTTGCCGGATGGACCGCGCCGGGTGAAAATTCTGGCGGAGGACGACAGCGTCGATCCGGCCAACCGCGCGGTGCGGTTCCGGTCGCTTGGCAAGGGACTGGGGCTCGCGCTGCGTCCCGGCGCGTTCGTCGATGTCATTGCTGCGACGGCGATACCCAGCCAGCGGCTCGTTGTGCCGTTGACGGCGGTGCGACGGTCGCCGGCGGGGCAGCATGTGTTTGTGATCGAGACCAAGGATGGGCAGAGCCGGGCGCGGGAACGTCAGATCGTAACCGGGGCCGTGATCGACGGTCATATCGTGGTGGAGAAGGGATTGGCGCTGGGCGATCTCGTCGCGGCGGCGGGTTCCTTTAAGTTGCGGGACGGATTGCTGGTGCCGGAGGACGCGGCGGTGGAAACGCCCGGCCCGGCGGCGATGAATTGAGAGTGAGCGGCACACATGAAAGCGCTCGACATCTTCGTACGGCGGCCGGTGATCGCCATCGTGCTCAATCTGGCGCTGGTGCTGATCGGGCTCCGGGCGGCGACGAACCTGCCGGTGCAGCAATATCCGCGCATCGAGAGTTCGTCGATCGTCATCACGACAATCTATGTGGGGGCCTCAGCTGAGACGATCCGTGGGTTCGTGACAACGCCGATCGAACGGGCAGTCTCGTCGCTGACGGGGATCGATTTCGTCGAATCGTCCAGTGTGCCGGGTTTGAGCACGGTGACGGCGCGGCTGAAACTCAATCAGCCGAGTACGACTGCGCTGGCGGAGGTTGGCAACCGGCTCGACCAGATCCGCAGCGAGCTGCCGCTGGAGATCGAGTCGCCGTCGGTGGAGGTGCAGCGCGCGGACCGGCCGTATGCCACTTTCTATGTGAGCGTGACGTCGGAGAGCATGAAGCCGGCGGAGGTGACGGATTATCTGATCCGGAACATTCAGCCGCGGCTCAGCACGATTGCGAATGTGCAGCGCGTGGGGCTCGAGGGCGGGCGGCCGCAGGCGATGCGCATCTGGCTCGACGCGGAGCGGCTGTCGGCGTTCGGGCTCAACGCGACGGATGTGGAAGCAGCGCTGCGGCGGAACAATTTTTTGGCCGCGGTCGGGCGGGCTAAGAGCAACGAAATCCAAGTCGACCTGTTGGCGAACACGGATTTGCGTTCGGCGGATGAGTTCGAGCGACTGATCGTGCGCGAGGATGGCGACCGGATCGTGCGGATTGCGGATCTGGGCCGGGTGGAGCTGGGGGCTGAGGAAGAGACGTCAAACGTCCGGCACAACGGGAAGGATGCCGTCTACTTGTCGGTTTGGCCGCTGCCCGGGACGAACGAGATCAAGGTGGCGCAGGATCTTCGGCGGGAGGTGAAAGCGATCGCGCCGGCGCTGCCGGAGGGGATGGAAATTGCGCTCGCCTATGACGGCGCGGTCTATATGGAAAATTCGATCCAGGAAATTCTTACGACGTTTGCCGAGACGGTGGCGATCGTCGGGCTGATCGTGTTTTTGTTCTTGGGTTCGTGGCGCAGTGCGCTCGTGCCTCTTGTGACAATCCCGATTTCGCTGATCGGTGCGATGGCGGCCATGATGGCCATGGGGTTTTCGCTCAATCTGCTGACGCTGCTCGCTATCGTTTTGTCGGTCGGGCTGGTGGTCGACGATGCCATCGTGGTGGTGGAGAACGTGGCGCGACACATGCGCGACGGAATGAGCCGGACGCAGGCGGCGCTGGTCAGTTCGCGGCAGCTGTTCGGGCCGATCGTGTCGATGACCATTACGCTGGCGGCGGTCTATGCGCCGATCGGGCTGCTGACCGGGTTGACGGGGGTTTTGTTCAAGGAGTTCGCGTTTACGCTGGCGACCGCGGTGATCGTTTCGGGGATCGTGGCCGTGACGCTGTCGCCGATCATGAGCGCTTACACGGCGCCAGAGGGCGGACACGAGAGCCGGTATGCGCTGTTCATCGGGCGGCAGATGGACCGGTTGGCCGAGCGATACGGGCGGCTGCTCGACGCGATCCTGCCGCTGAGGTCGCAAATCATGACCTTTGCTGCCTTTGTCGGCGTGCTGGCGGTGCCGCTCTACATGTTCTCGGGCAAGGAGCTGGCGCCCGTCGAGGACGAAGGGTTTGTGCTTCTGATCGTGAACTCGGCACCCGATGCATCGCTTGCCTACACGTCGGGCCACATGGATAAGGTTTATAACGTCGGCAAGGCGCTGCCGGAATTCGACGCCATGTTCGAGATTGTTTTTCCGTCGACGGGCTTTGGCGGCTACCTGTTCAAGAACTGGCATGACCGGGAACGCAGCGCGCACGAGATCCAGCCGGAGATTTTCGGTGGGATTTCGCAGATCAAAGAATTGCAGATTTATCCGATCCTGCCGCCGCCGCTGCCGGGTGCGGGGAATTTTGACGTCGAACTCGTCTTGAAGGGGCCGGGGACGCCGGAGCAGATGGCGGACTATGCCAAGACGCTCGTGGGCGCAGCGTTTAAGAGCGGCAAGTTCATGTTCGCCGATACGGACTTGAAAATCGATCTGCCGCAGGTGCGGGTGGAGATTGACCGGGAACGCGTTGCGGATCTGGGTCTGGATCTCGCCGATGTCGGGCGGCAACTGGGCTTTTTGATCGCCGGTAACTTCGTCAACCGGTTCACGCGCGAGGGGCGCGCTTACAAAGTTATTCCGCAAGTCGAGCAATCGGCGCGCGAGGCGGCGGCGACGCTGCTTGATTATAAGGTGCGGACGCGCGCGGGGCAGCAGGTGCCCATTTCGTCGTTCGCGCGGTTGGAGACGACTACGGCTCCGCGGACGCTGGCGCGGTTCCAACAGGCGGATAGTTTCCGGGTGTACGGCGGTATTCTGCCCGGTGTGACGAAGGCCGAGGGCCTCGATGCGCTGGAGGCGAAGGCGCGCGAGATTTTGCCGGCGGGCTACACGGTCGACTACGCGGGCGAGTCGCGCCAGATCCGGCAGGAAGGAACGACGCTGGCCGGAACGCTGGGGTTCTCGATCCTGCTCATCTATCTCGTGCTTGCGGCGCAGTTTGGCAGTTTCCGCGATCCGCTGGTGGTGCTCTTGGGATCTGTGCCGCTGGCGCTCTCGGCGGCGCTGGTCTTCACGTTTCTCGGGTTCACCACGATCAACATCTACAGTCAGATCGGGTTGATTACGCTGGTCGGATTGATCGCAAAGAACGGCATTCTCATCGTGGCGTTCGCGAATGAATTGCAGGAGATGGGGCAAAGCAAGATCGCTGCGATCCGCGAGGCATCCATGACGCGGTTGCGGCCCATTCTCATGACGACGGCGGCGACCGTGTTCGGGCATTTGCCGCTCGTGTTCGTGACGGGCGCGGGGGCGGAAGCGCGCAACAGCATCGGCATCATGCTGGTCAGCGGAATGGCGATCGGGACGTTGTTCACGCTTCTAATCTTGCCCGTGATCTATCTTGTGTTGGCTGCGGAGCACCGCCCCCGGGACGCCGAAGAGGACGTCGATATGTCGACGGTGAAGCCGGCGGTGGCCTAACCGGCGCAAGACCATTCGGCAGAAAAACGTATGAGAGCGTCACGTGACTGGGCAATTGGTGGAGCCGAGGGGAATCGAACCCCTGACCTCTGCAGTGCGATTTATGTTTTGTCTGTATCTCAGTGTTATTCCACGTGCTCGCATGTTCCCTTCAACCAGCTGTAATCAAACAATTTTCTGACAACATCGTCTGTTTATATGCTTCCGTCAGCGAACGTCGAGAAACGCATTCCTGCGTGCACTCAGCGTGAACAGCGGGATCAACATGCCAGTTCTCAAACCCAATCACCGGCAAATCTCGGCGGCCAAAGCGGTCAACGGCAAGAAGACGCGCTATCGGATCGAAGGGGTGTCCGGGCTCTGGCTCTATGTCAGTCCAACAGGCGTGCGCACGTGGTATGCGCGTTATCAGATTGGGTCGGGTGCGACACGACAGGAACGTTGGTATCGGATCGGCGATGCTTCGGCGATCGACCTGGCTGTTGCCATCAAACAGTCAAAGAACGTCATCGCGCAAGTTGCCGTCGGCGAGAAAGATCCACATGCCGAGCGCACCCTGCGTAACGCCGAGAATATGACTGTCGGCGATTTGTTCGAGAGCTGGTACGCCCGCCATGCCCTGCCGAAACTGGCGCGGGCAGATACAGACCTTTACACCTACCGCTGCCACATCGAACAAATGTTCGGCCGCCGGCAGCTGAAACAGCTGACGCGCATCGAGATCGGCCTGTTTCGAGACATGGTTGCCAAGAACGCGACGCCGCTGACTTCCAATCGCTCGTTGGTACTGATCAATCGCATGTTCAACTGGGCCGTCGACGAGGGCCTGATGGAGTTCAATCCTGCAGCCCGCCTGCGTAAGGTTGGAGAACATCGCGCGAGAGAGCGCATTCTGACGCATCGAAGCATCCTCAGATTCTGCCGCGCCTTGAAAGACATGGAAAAGGAGACTGGCGAACAAGTAAGCCGGGGCGAAAAAGGGCGGATGCTCTCGGCCTCGACGCGCTCAGTCTTGCTATTGCTGCTGTTGACCGGACAACGACGTAGCGAAGTTGTTGAAGCTGAAAAGTCTGAGTTTGAAATTGATGCGGCCCAGCCAGTCTGGACCATCCCCGGTTCCCGGACAAAGAACGGACTGCTTCACAGAGTCCCCTTGTGCCCACTCGCGGCAGCAGAGTTTCGGAAGGCGATCAACTGCTCAAAGAGTGGGAAGTTCGTTTTTCCGTCGGAGATCCATGCTCGACGGCCGATCACGGCGACAGCCATTACCCGTGCGATGGCCCGGCTAGTGTTGGAGCTGGAAATACCGACAGTCTCCCCGCACGACCTTCGCCGTACCGTCGGTACAGAGCTCGCCAGGCTCGGTTTGCCGCTTCACATTCGCTCGCTTGTCTTCAATCATTCGCCGAGCAGCAGAGGCGTGACCGACGCCGTTTATAACCGGTATGCCTACGATCCAGAGAAGCGGTTCGCGCTTGCCGCCTGGGAAAAAGAGCTCGCAAGCATTCTTCGCCCTGACGCCGGTAGCGAACATGAAAGAACTTGGGCGAACGTCGAAAGTCGATCAGCGGCACGATCCTAAAAAACGCCGCAATTCGCGTTGCGTTTACCTCAAATATTCGCGCTATTTCAATGCGTTATTTTGTTGATTGGCGAATCGATCTTCAGTACATTTGAAGCTGCGAAACGTAGACGGCAATCTGGCCGATCGAAATCGCAAAATGATCTCCGGCGACAATCTGGTCGCACGGCAGGTGCGGGGGCGGCTCAACGGCAGGAACATCCGGTTCCGCCAAAACCCGGCAACCTATTGCGCTTTCTAGCGCAGGGAGATCAGACATGACTTCACTCGACCATCTGCGCGTCGTAACTCAAAAAGAGTTGCGCCAGCTCGTTCCATACACGCCCCAACACATCCGTCGTCTGGAAAAAGCGGGCAAGTTCCCTCGCCGGATGAAGCTTGGCCAAAACCGCGTTGGCTGGCGATTACTTGATATCGAAGCGTGGCTGACGGCACGGACGCCTTCGCAAATCTATTTCTCTGATACGGACTCGACACTCCTTGGCTGATTTCCATCAACCGACAGGTGTCGCATGCCAAGATATTATGAAGAAGCCGCGCATATTCTGCAGACGCTGACTTCGAACGGCTTGCCGCTCACGCCCTACTTCTCGATACCCTACTTGCTGTGGTGGATCGCGAAAGAGCTGGAATGGATGGAGCAGGATCGCTCGCATACATCAGCTGGCGAAAAGCTGGTCGACTCCTTGTCAGCCGGCAATGTCGACCCTCGCTGCAGGCCGCGTCTCGTCGCAATTGCCGGAACGCTTGTTGGCAATTTCCTCACCACCCGCGCATATCGCACCCATCAAAGGTGAGTTATTGGGCGGAATTGGAGTCGCGGCCCGGATTCAGTGCTGTTGCCAGAACGGTCAGGTGAGGGTTTGGGCGGGTACCCGAGTGAGATTCCGGAAATGTGAATTCACTTGTTGACGGCCTCACTTGTGAACAGGCACGCTAACACTCGTGAATTCGCGCACGATTGACACTACCACCTACCCTGACGGCTTCGAGGAATACGAAAGGGCCAAGCTGCCGAGCCGTCTGCGCGCGACGGATATGAAAGTGACCGGCGAGCCGCTTGATCCCACCAACATGGGCCGCATCATCAAGCCTCGCGAACTGGTTGACATCATCGAGCTGACGCCGCTGAACCGTTCCGAAACAATTCTCTATAATCAGCTACTAGCCAATGCTTGGAACAACATCCGCACGCAACCAATCCACAAGGTACTGAAAGCTTCCTTGCGCGGCACGCATGAAAGCAACGACCGACTTGAACTTGCTTTCGACAAGCTGATGGGCGCATGGGCCAAAATCCGCGCCCGCGATCCTCAGACCAACGAGATGGCAACGTTCCGGGTGCACTTGCTGGGCACGAACAAGGAAGAGGATCGGGACGACGGCTATTTTTACTACACGTTTCCCCCTGACCTGCTCGCAGTCATACAGCAGAGCAAGGCCTGGGCCACCATCAAGTCCCACATCATGTATGCTCTGCGGTCCAAGTACTCGATCCGCCTCTACGAGATGGTGGAGCGTCGCATCGGCCTAATGAAACAATACGAAGATTTTAGTGTCGACGAGTTTCGCGCCATGCTGGGCGTACCCGAAGGCAAGCTCGACCGGTTCGCAGACTTCAACAAGCATTGCCTCAAACCCGCTCTCGCCGAGGTCAATCAGCTGACCGATTTCACCGTCGAAGTCATGGCGATCAAGAAGGGGCGCACCGTCGAAAAGCTGCGCCTGGCCTGGTTCAAGAAGTCTCCCTCGCAGCTGCGGGCAGCACACGACGAGCGGGAAAAAAGCCGAGTCGGCCGGCAAGCCCGGTGGCATGGATCTGTCGAAGTCATCACCTTCGACACCAATGTATGAGATTCCATAAGCTTGCGCCCAATATCTCACCTATCGACTCAGTCGGTGCTTATTCCGCCCTTTGTCTCACCGCAGAACGCCCAAGGTTTCACGTACGCCGCCCGTTTCCTCGCACGACTCCGCCCCCTTTCTCACCCATCCCGCCCATCTTCTCACTTTTGTGCTGGCAAACCTATGATCCGACAGCGCAATTCGCCCTCTGAAACTGAACTTAGAATCCTTGAATAAAGAGAAGCACCGCGACCCGTGACAAATGTCGACAGATAGCGGTTCGCTTGCGCTTACCGTGAA
>PERL01000006.1 GCA_002928735.1 Hyphomicrobium sp.
GGCGCTCGCCCGCATCAAGGGCATCACGTCGGAACCCGAAGTCGGCCAGATCTACAAGGGCAAGGTCGTCAAGATCATGGAGTTCGGCGCCTTCGTGAACTTCTTCGGCGCCAAGGACGGCCTCGTCCACATCTCGCAGCTGACGAACGGCCGCCCCGAAACGGTCGGCGAAGTCGTCAAGGAAGGCCAGGAAGTGTACGTGAAGCTCTTGGGCTTCGATGATCGCGGTAAGGTCCGCCTGTCCATGAAGATCGTCGATCAGACGACCGGCCAGGAAATCCCCCGCGCTCCCGGCGAACCCGAAGAAGTCTTCTCCGCCGAGCGCCCGCCCCGCCGTGACCGCGATGGTGGCGGCGGCCGTGGCCGTGGCGGCCCGCGCCGCGAGCGAGACTGAGCCCCCGTCGCGAACGCGACTAATCCGGAAGTCGCGAACGCGACTAAGCATCTAAGAATCTAAATGACAAAGGGCGGTCCTTCGGGCCGCCCTTTTTCGTTGCGCGCAAACTTATCCCCGCTCGCAAACCCACCCCTATCCTTCGCCTCATCCCGTCGAGCGAAGGACAACACCAGTGGACGAAACGGCCAACCTGCTCCTGCCCTACATTCTCGCCGCCCAGGCGCAGAAGCACGTCACCCACAACGAAGCGCTCCGCAAACTCGATGCGCTCGTGCAGATCTCCATCGTTGACCGCGATCTGGCAACTCCCCCCGTTTCCCCCACCGACGGCGCCCGCTACATCGTGGCCGCCTCGCCCACCGGCGCCTGGACGAGTCACGCCTCCAAAATCGCCGCGTGGCAGGATGGCGCCTGGGCCTTCTTCGCGCCCCGCACCGGCTGGCTCGCATGGATCGAGGATGAAGCCACGCCCGTCGCCTGGAACGGCACGGCCTGGGTCGCCATCGGGGGCGGGAGCGTCAACCCCACGCCCCTCGTCGGCGTCAACGCCACAGCCGACACGACCAACCGCCTCGCTGTCTCGTCAAACGCCTCACTTTTCAATCACGCCGGTGCCGGCCATCAGGCCAAGATCAACAAGAACGCCGCCACCGATACCGCCTCGATCCTCTTCCAGACCGGCTTCTCAGGCCGCGCTGAGATGGGCACAACGGGCAGTGACGACTTTGCTTTCAAAGTATCACCCGACGGCGCGACTTGGTTCAATGCCATCCAGATCAACCGTGCGAATGGCGCGGTGACGTTCCCCAACACATCGATCGGCGGCGGAATATCCGACGGCGATAAAGGCGATGTGACGGTTTCCGGCAGCGGCGCCACTTGGACCGTCGATGCCAACGCGATCACCAACGTCAAGCTCGCCGACATGGCCGCCAACACGGTCAAGGTCCGCAACAATGCGGCGGCGGGCGACCCGGTCGATCTCGCGTTGGCGGCATCGCAATTGCTGGGGCGGGGGTCAACTGGAAACGTCGCGCCCATTTCGCTCGGAAGCGGCCTCACCATGACGGGCGCGACACTCAGCGCTTCGGGGGGTGGTTCATCCGATGTCAGTTACGCAACGCTAAGTGCCGCGCGCATACTCACGAACACGACAGCGTTACAAGCCATCTTTGAAAGCGGTCACGACGAATTTTCCGTCGAGGCCGTCACCACCTACGTCTTCGAGTGCATGCTTTTCATAACCGGAATGAGCAGCAACTCCGGAAATGCCCAATTCAGCCTTCTCGGTGCAGGCACGGCAACGTTGCTCGGCGGACGGGCTCATGCGATCGGCACCGACAGCACAAATCCCGTCAATGCCATCGCGCAGTCTGGCTCCATTACCGACGCAACGGTGACGTCGGCCACCAACATTGTGGGAGCCAACGCCGGGCTCTCCCTCTTGCTAACGATCCAGGGCAAATTTCGCACGAATGCTGCTGGCACGGTCGTGCCCTCGATTGCTTTGCAGACCGCAGTCGCGACCGCCACGCTGGATGCCGACTGCTACTTCAAAATGCACAAGCTGGGTCCAAACAGCCAGAATAGCCAAGGAGCATCATAAATGTTGTCAACGTATGCTCGCATCGAAAACGGCGTTGAAGTTGAGCAGGTCGTTCTCCGGCCGGACACAGGTCTGCCGGAAGGCGACTGGCGGCCTGTGGTCGTCGAAGGTCTGAATTTCGACCGCTCATCCTATCGCGAAAGCGGACGCGAAACGGTCATCGAACCAACGCGCGTTGTGCGCCGGATTGTCGTGGAGCATGCGCCGCCCACGCAGGAAGATTATTCGGCGGCCATCCAAGCCCATATTGAAGCGACCGCCCAGTCGCGCAGTTATGGCAGCAGCGCCCTGCTAGCGAGCTACGTCACATCGACTGTTCCCTCATGGGCAGCTGAGGCGCAGGCGTTTGTGGCTTGGCGTGATGCGGTCTGGCTTGCCGCCTATGGACTGCTCGGCGCCGTTAACGCGGGCGAAACTGTGGCCCCGCCGGTGACCGGTCTTATCGAAGTGTTGCCCGTTGTGAACTGGCCGCCGTCTTGAGGCCGACGTTCCGGCCAGCGTCCATCCAATTTTTCACAAGCACTCAGGCAGTGGTTAACGGCCTCGCAAGGTCCTTCAGCACATGATCTCCGGGAATTGGGTGTCGGCGGGCGGCTGAAATAGCGGTGCTGCGCGGCCCGGGCGGTATGTGCTTTCTTGCGGGTGTGTGGGCGTATGAAAATTCTAGTCACCGGTGGCGCGGGCTTTATCGGCTCCGCGGTCTGCCGCTATCTCGTGTCGGTGCGCGGCGACAGCGTCGTTAATGTCGACTGTCTGACCTACGCAGCCAACCTCGCCTCTCTCGACGAGATCGCCAACGATCCCCGCTACAGCTTCCATCAGGTCAACATCTGCGACGGCCCCGCCATCGCATCGATCCTGCGCCGCGAGCAGCCCGACGCCATCATGCATCTGGCCGCCGAAAGCCACGTCGACCGCTCGATCACCGGCCCCGCGGCCTTTATCGAAACCAACATCCGCGGCACCTACGAAATGCTCGAAGCCGCCCGCCATTACTGGTCGGCGCTGCCTGGCGATCGCAAAGCACGCTTCCGCTTCTTGCACGTCTCCACCGACGAAGTATTTGGCAGCCTCGGTGATGACGGCCTCTTCACGCCCGACACGCCCTACGACCCCAGCTCGCCCTATTCCGCTAGCAAGGCCGCCTCTGACCACCTCGCCATGGCATGGCACCGCACGTATGGCCTACCCGTCGTGCTCTCCAATTGCTCGAACAACTACGGGCCCTATCACTTCCCCGAAAAACTGATCCCCTTGATGATCACCAACGCGCTCCTCGGCCGCGATCTCCCAGTTTATGGCGCCGGCGCCAACGTCCGCGATTGGCTCTATGTCGACGATCACGCCCGCGCGCTCACCACCATCTGCGAAAGTGGCATCCCCGGCGAGAGCTACCTCGTCGGCGGCCGCAACGAACGCACCAATCTCGACGTCGTCAACACGATCATCCGTATCCTCGATCGCCAGCGCCCCCGCGACGACGGCCGCTCCTATCAAGAGCAGATGATCTTCGTGGAAGACCGCCCCGGCCACGATTTCCGCTACGCCATCGATCCCACCAAGCTCGAAACCGAACTCGGCTGGCAGGCCTCCGAAACCTTCGAAACCGGCATCGAAAAGACCATCGCTTGGTATCTGTCCAACGAATCCTGGTGGATGCCGCTGCGCCTGCGCCGTTACACGGGCGAACGCCTGGGTCTCCCAGCCGCCGTTCTCACGGAAAAGAAGCGCGCGTGATCTAGGCGGAGTGGACCCGTCAGCAAGGACGTTCCCATGAAGATCGCCGTCATCGGCCGCGAAGGCCAGCTCGCACAATGCCTGCGCATCCAGGGCCGCGCACGCGGCCACTATGTCCACGCCGCCGGCCGTCCCGACGTCGATCTCATCAAGCCGGATACCGTTGGTGCTTGGCTCGATCAGGTCAAACCCAGCCTTGTCGTTAACGCCGCCGCCTATACTGCCGTCGACAAAGCCGAATCCGACCGCGAACAAGCTTTTCTCATCAACGCGACCGGAGCCGGCGAATTAGCGCGCCTCTGCGCCGCCGCTTCCATTCCCCTCATCCACATCTCGACCGACTTCGTCTTCGATGGCACCCGCCGCCGCCCGTATGTCGAAACCGATACTGTACTCCCCCTCGGCACATACGGCGCCAGCAAAGCGGCCGGCGAAATGACCGTGCAGCGCGCCTGCCCCCAACACGTGATCCTGCGCACGTCCTGGGTCTATAGCGCCCACGGCAGCAACTTCTTGAAAACCATGCTGCGCCTTGGCGCCGAACGCGCCGAACTCGGCGTGGTCGACGACCAGCGCGGCTCACCCACAAGCGCACACGATGTGGCCGATGCCATTCTCGCAATCGCGCCCCGGCTCGTCGCCGCGACTGACCCCGCCCTCTGGGGCACGTATCACCTGACCGGCGCTTACGAGACCACGTGGCATGGCTTTGCCGCCGAGATCTTTCGCCAAGCAGCGATCCGGGGCGTCACCGTTCCCCGGCTCAAGGCGATCACCACGGAGGACTATCCCACCCCGGCCCGCCGCCCCGCCTATTCGGTCCTGGATAATACGAAGTTCTTAGAAACCTTCGGCTTCGCACTGCCCGATTGGCGCGCCAGCCTGAGCCGCTGCATGGCGGACGTCTGCCCTAATCAAGCGCCCGGTATTCAAGCGCCTAGTCAGGTCGCCTAAAATCCAACGGCGCTATATCGCCACCAGCGCATCGCTCGGGCCCAACGGCGCATCGAAGCGCATGCCCGCCGACGTGCCCGTCACCCACGCAATTGTCCCGTGGAATTGCCGCCCGCAGGCAAAATCGACGCGAACCCGGTCGCCCCGCTTCAGACCCGCGATCCGCCCCAATCCCAAACCGCCGGCCGACGCATCGCGCACGAACCCCGTCCGCAAGTGATGCGGCCCATGCACGAGACAGTTCTGCAGCACCGCTCGCCGCGGCGAGCGCCGCTTCTGCGGCAGCGGCGGAACGTAAAGGCGCCCGGCTTCGTCGAGACACGGTTTCAATCCGTTCGCCGCCCCGGATAACAGTGCCGAAACAATCCGGGAATTCTGATAATGCAGCTCCGGCAAAGGCGCTGCCGGGGCGTCTTCCAGTTCCAGCATCAGCGCTTTCGTCTCCCGCGCCAGCGCCCGCCAACTCGTCTGCAGCATCCGCGCATGCAGCAACGCCGCCCGTGGCAACGACAAAGCCTCGCAGTCGTCCAGAAACGCATTGAGGCCCGTGCTGGCAAACGCGAGATCCTCAAGGAACGCGTTGACACTAGCCGCCATCGGCGGATCGATCACATCATGGTCGATCAGCACCGGAAGAAGTGTACGCAGCGGGGCATCATCGGGCCCGAACCGGGCAATCTCGCTGGCGCGCAAGACGCTTCGCCAGTCGTTCAACGCATTGGCCGCTGTGGCGATCACAGCCACACCGACCGCCGTCGCGTGGGTCTCGGAGATGAGATGTTCGAAAAGCCGGTCACTGGCTTCACCAGCTTGGACCGGGACGTGGTCGGCGTGCTCCGCGGTCGCCGCATACCGGACGTGTCGAGCCTGTAACATCGTTAACGACCCTGGGTTCTAGATTGTCCTTGTCTCAACCTAGAGTAGAAACACTAATTCCAGGTAACGGCCGCCGTACCAAGCCAATCTAACCAAAATAATCGGCAGCCAAGCCTCAAGCAGCGGAAAAGGCGCCGGAAATGGCTGAGCTAATCATACTGGTCACCCGCGCTGACTTGCCGATCGGCCCGGCGTAGATGGCAGTCGCACCTGTCTCGGCGATCGCCTCCGGCACATCCTCGGCCGCGTGCAACCCGTCGCCGGAGAAAAATCCGCTCACGATGGTCGGGCTCCCCGCATCACGGCGCAAAGCATCCTCCAAGAATTCCGGCTCTTCCAGAAACGCCGTCTCGACGCGGCCAAACCCACCCGCCCGTTCGATCGCCGCTGCCACCACTCGTGTCGCCTCTGCCGAAGCCGGCCCGATTTTCGACCCATGCCCCACAACCAGCAATCGCGCCGCGGCCGCCGCGACCCCCGTCCGCTCGGCCGCCGCCAAGGCCTCCGCGCGCATCAAATTCGGCAACCGCGGATCCGCACCAAGCGGCGGCAACACATGCACATCAACCGGAATCTCCAGCGC
Source organism: Hyphomicrobium sp. (assembly GCA_002928735.1). Classification (GTDB taxonomy): domain Bacteria; phylum Pseudomonadota; class Alphaproteobacteria; order Rhizobiales; family Hyphomicrobiaceae; genus JAGVSR01. Next base: position 6,154 of record PERL01000006.1, read on the forward strand.
CGCTAAACGCTGCGTCAAAACTTTGCGTGTGAAATAGCCCTCCGCCATAAACATCGGATAGACCGCCAAACATTTCGCGCCCGACGCAAGCGCGGCCCGCACCGAATCCTCCAACACAGGTTCTCCGCGCAAAATTCCCGCCGCCACGCTATGAAAAACACCGTCAGCCTGCAGTGCTGCGCAATGCGCCAGCAGCGTCGCGTTCGGGCTCTCGCCGCCCCGATCCCCGTGTGCAGCGAGAATAACCGCGACATCCCGCAGCGCCACCGGCGCCCGCACCGGCCGCGCCGACATCGCTAGAGCCTCCTCGACAATCGCGCGCACCCCCGGATCAAGAGGCAAAGCTAATGCCGCCGCCTGCCCCTCCTCGGACATCTTCTTCCACGTCTTCTGGATGATCCCGATCATCTTCTCGCGCTCGTGCTTCGGCGCGAAATCCGCCGCGTAGAACTGCAAAAACACGAGACACGCCACGTCCTCGAGCGTCTGGCTCTCCACATCCGTCTTGAGGTTCTCTTTGCGAATGAGGCTCGCAACCCGCTGCACGGTTTCCGCGTCGAACCCGCTCTCGCCGAGGATCGCGCTCGCCCACTCCGCATGCCGTCGCTTGAGTTCGCCCCGCCAGCGGTGATAGCCCGCCCGGTCCATCGGATAGCTGTCGCGCGGGATCGTCCACCGCCTGAGATGCTGCGCCCGCGCCGCCAGCCGCAACGCCTCCGACGCTTCTGGAACGAGCCGCGCCAGGGTCGCGCTCATGCGCTCCGAATAAACGAGTTCCGCCGGCCGCACGGCCCCATCAACCAGAACCGTATTCGGGTCCTCAGAATTGGCAGCGTCGATGCGCGAAATGGCAGTCTCGAAAGGCGTCATTCAAGTGGCCTCATGATCCGGAGCGCGTATATGGAGCACCATGGCAAAGATGCGCAAGAAATCTGATCTGCCCACCAAACCCTGCGCCACCTGCGGCCGCCCGTTCGCGTGGCGCAAAGCCTGGGCCAAGGTGTGGGACGAGGTCCGCTACTGCTCCGACCGCTGCCGCAAGGAGAAGGGCAAGACTACGGCTCCCCCTTCCAAGGGATGAGACCATCCAGAAACGCCTTCGCGTCCCGCCGCACCGCATCCTGATCCGCCTTCGAAAACTTGCGCCACGTCGCATACATCTGCGTCATGCGCGGGTTAGTGGAGAGTTTATCCGTATTGCGATCGAGAAAATCCCAATACAGCGCGTTGAACGGACACGCACCCGCCCCCGTCCGCTTCTTCACATCAAATCGGCACGACCCGCAGTAATCCGACATCCGGTTGATGTAATTCCCGCTCGCCGCATACGGCTTCGAGCCGAGCAATCCGCCATCCGCGAATTGGCTCATCCCTAAAGTATTCGGTAGCTCCACCCACTCATACGCATCCGCATAAACCGCCAGATACCACTCATGCACCTGCTTGGGCTCAATCCCCGCCAGCAGCGCAAAATTCCCCGTCACCATCAGCCGCTGAATGTGATGCGCGTAAGCCTCTGCTTTCGTCTGCCCCACCGCCGCGCGAAGGCACGCCATGTCCGTCTCACCCGTCCAATAGAAATCCGGGATCGGCCGCGTCGCACGAAGAAAATTCTGCTCCACATACTCGGGCATCTTTAGCCAGTAGATGCCGCGCACGTACTCCCGCCACCCGATGATCTGCCGGATGAAACCTTCCGCTGCGTTAAGCGGCACCCGCCCTGCGCGGTATTCTTTCTCCACCCGCCGGCACACATCGAGCGGATCGAGCAAACCGGCGTTGATATAAAGCGACAGAATGGAGTGATAGAGAAACGGCTCCGATAGCAACATCGCGTCCTGATAGTCGCCAAACTGCGCCAGTCCCGTCTTCAGAAAATGCCGCAGCTGCTTCTCCGCATCCGCCCGCGTCACGCCAAACCAGAACGGCTCCAGATCGCCGAAGTGATTGTCGAACCGCTTCCCCACCAGATCGAGCACGTCGCGCGTCATGTCATCCGGCGTAATTCGCAAGGGCTTTGGAATGAAGAGATCCGCCTTCGCCGGCTTGCGGTTCTCCGCATCGAAATTCCAGCGCCCGCCATCCGGCTCCTCGCCGTCCATCAAGAGACCGGTCTTGCGCCGCATCTCGCGATAGAAAAACTCCATGCGCAGCGATTTTCGCCCCGCCGCCCACGCCGCAAACTCCCCCGTCGCACATAGGAAGCGATCGTCCGGCAACACGCGCACCGGCACCCCGGCTTCGCCCTCCCACACCCCGATCATCTCCGCCACGCGCCACTCGCCGGGCTCCGTCACGACAATGCCGCTGGCCTTGATCTCGCGCGCCGCCCGTTTCACTTCGCTGGTGAAGCTGCCGCCGTTTTTCTTGTCGTCGAGCCGCACGTATCGCACCGTCCAGCCGGCGGCCTCCAATTCGGCCGCAAAGTGCCGCATGGCCGCGAATAGGAACGCGATCTTCTTCTTATGATGCCGGACGTACGACGCCTCGTCGGCGACTTCCGCCATCAGCACCACATCGCGCGCCTTGTCCGCCACCCTGAGGCTCGAAAGCCCAAGGCTCAGCTGATCGCCGAGAACCACAATGAGCGCCGGGCCGGCGGCGGCAGTCCGGGAAGGAGGCATCGGGTCTCGCGAGCTAGTCTAGAGGGGTGCCTTGAATACGAAGAAGGCGCCCGCGACGATCAACGAAAACCCCACGAGATGGTTCACCGTGATTGCTTCTTTCAAAACAACCACTGAGAACACGGCGAACACGACCAGCGTGATCACCTCTTGGATGGTCTTCAATTCCGCCGCCGAATAGGTGCCGTGCCCGATCCGGTTGGCCGGCACCGCCAAACAGTATTCGAAAAAAGCAATCCCCCAGCTCACCAGGATCACAGTCATCAGCGGCGCCGACTTGTATTTCAGGTGCCCGTACCACGCCAACGTCATGAACACGTTCGACGCTGTCAGAAGAAGGATCGGCGCCAGCCACGCCGGCGGAAGGAACGAAGCCAAGCATATGCTCCCGGAACACTGCGATCGATAACCGTAAATCTGGACTTAATGGCCACGCCAGGCCAATTGCAACGCCCCTGCTCTCGACACGGACGGCGTCCCCGGTCTAACACTGCCCCATCACAGCAACGCCGCCACAAAAGGCCCCGATGCCGCCCCGCGACCCAAAGCTCGAAAATTTGCTCTCGGGCGTGGCCGGAGGCGACGAAGCGGCGTTCGCCGAGCTTTATCAGGCCACCGCCTCGAAACTTTTAGGCGTTGCCATCCGTATTCTCCGCAACCGGGAATTGGCCGAAGAGGTGCTGCAGGAGGCGTTCTTCAAGGTCTGGGAACGCGCCGGGGACTACAATTCCAGCATCGCCTCCCCCATAACCTGGATGGCGACCATCGTTCGCAATCGGGCGCTCGACGAAGCCCGCCGCCGGGTCATCCGGCCCTCGGGCGACGAAAGCGAACTGGAGAACATCGAAAGCGGCGATGAACATCCCATCGCCGCTCTCGAACGGGCCGAAGACGTCGAGCGGCTCTTGCGCTGCCTCGACGGTCTGGAGCCGGAAAAGAAAGAGATCGTCCGCCTCGCCTATCTGGACGGTCTGAGCCGGGAAGCCTTGGCGGCCAGGTTCAACAGACCGGAAGGAACGATCAAGACCTGGCTCCACCGGAGCTTGGCACTTTTGAAAGGCTGCCTCGAGCAATGACCGAGCTCGACGACATCGATGGACTGGCCGCCGAGTACGTTCTCGGCACGCTGTCGCGCGAGGAGCGTCTGACGGTCGCCGACCGCCGCGCCGTCGACAAAGCCCTCGATCGTGCCATCGGCGCTTGGGAAAATCGGCTGGGCTCGCTCGTCGAAACCGTGTCGCCTGTCGCGCCTTCGCCCAACCTCTACAACAAGATCCGCGCGCAAATCGGCCTCTCGCAACACGTCATCTCGCTGAAGTCCCGCGAGCAAGCCCTTGCCCGCCGCGCCAACCGCTGGCGCAACGCATTTGCCGGCGCCACCGCGCTCGCCGCATCGCTCGCCGGCGTCATGGTCTATCGCGATGCCATCGTACCTCAGCCAGCCACGCAGTACGTCGCGGTGCTCGATGCCGGAAGTGATAAGCCGGCCTTCCTCCTCACCGTCGACACCAAGACCAATATGTGCGTTATCACCGCCGTCAACCCGCCCAAGCAGAGCGACAAGACTTATCAGGTCTGGATGGTCTCCGACAAAATGCCTAAGCCCAAGTCACTTGGCATGATGAACGAGCCCGGTGAAATGCAGGCGATGCCGATGCAGGCAGGCCCGGAGATGGACCTCTTCATGAACGCCTCGTTCGCCGTCAGTGTCGAACCCATTGGCGGCTCGCCTACGGGCACGCCCACCGGCCCCGTCCTCTTCACCGGCAAGCTAATCCAGGCCACGCCCTGACCGGCCGTCCAGGCCAAACCGTGAGCCCGCGGCCCCGCCGCCCGGAGGCTGTTCCGGTCGCACACCTCTGCTATAAGACGCCTCGACCGCTTCGCGTCAGGTCCCGTAGCTCAGCCGGATAGAGCGACAGTTTCCTAAACTGTAGGTCGCAGGTTCGAGACCTGCCGGGATCGCCAGCGGTGATTGACATCGCGCCGCCAGCTCCGCACCCGCGTGCAAAAGTCTCGCGCAAAAGCATCCCTTTTTGCAAAAAACCCGCGTCCCGATGGCCCAACGCCGGTCCGCCGGATTCCCGGGCAGCTTTTCAGGCGGACTGATCAAATGTTGTGCGACACCCCGCCGCGCCTAAGGGGTGAGCAGCAGTCAACAAGCGGAAAAACCTCAGAAATCCTGACTGGCACGCCCTTTGCCTTAACTGACACGAGGATTATTTTCCTGTCGGGAAAATTCTCAGGCCACTTCCCAGCCTTCGGGGGGTGACGAGTTGGGGCTTAAACAAGAGAGCGCAGGGACATGGAGCAACAGATAGCCGACCTAACGGCCAAGCTGGCTGCACTGGAAGCATCGACTAAAATGTCGGGGACCATCAACTCCGAGGTCTTCTACTGGTGGTGTATCGCGTTGATGATCGTCATCCACGCGGGCTTCCTCGCCTACGAAATGGGTGCATCGCGCGCCAAAAACGTGCTCGCCTCGGGGATCAAGAACATCCTCGCCTTCGCCTTCATCGTTCCCACCTTCTTCTTCTTCGGCTGGTGGATCTATCTGGCCTTCCCCGCCGGCCTTACGGTCGCCGACGCCGCCGCTGACGGCCTGCCCTGGGCTCAGAAAATGGGTCCCAACCTGGCCGACAACGCCACCGGCATCTTCTGGGGCGCCTTCGCGCTCTTTGCTGCAACCACAGCATCGATCATGTCGGGTGCCGTCATCGAGCGCATCCGGATGACGGGCTTCATCATCCTTGCCATCTTCCTCGGCTCCGTTGTCTGGATCCTCGGCGCCTCGTGGGGCTGGCATCCGACGGGCTGGCTCACGACCGAGTTCGGCTTCCACGACGTCGGCGCCGCCGGCTGCGTGCACTTGATCGCCGGTGCCTTCGCACTCGGCGTTCTGATCAACCTCGGCCCGCGCATTGGCAAATTCAACGCTGATGGCACGGCCAACGAGATCGGTGGCCACAACATGCCGATGACGGTGATCGGGCTCATGCTCATCATCGTCGGCTTCTTCGGCTTCCTTGGCGGCTGCATCATCTATGTCAACGGTGGCCAGTGGACGAACATCTACGGTCAGCCCACGACACTGTCGGCCTTCGCCTTCAACACGTTGATGGGCTTCTGCGGCGGTCTGATCGGCGCATGGGTCAAGACGCGTGATCCTTTCTGGATGATGTCGGGTGGCCTCGTCGGCATTATCTCGGCAGCAGCCGGTCTTGATGTCTGGTACCCGCCGTTCGCTTTCGCCATCGGCTTCTTCGGCGCCTTCATGGCTCCGATCGTCGCCAAGATGGTCGAAAAGGCTGGCATCGACGATGCCGTCGCCGCCGTCGCTGTGCATGGCTGGGGTGGTCTTTGGGGTGTCGTCGCCTGCGGCCTGTTCGCAGCAGGCTATCCCAACATCAACGATATGCCGCCGGTCTCACTGACGGGTCAGCTCGTCGGCGCCGGTGTGTTCTTGGCCCTCGGCTTTGGCTCCGGCTTCATCCTGTCGCTGGTGCTGAAGATGTTTGGCCTCCTTCGCGTCCCGCCGAACTCGGAAATCCTCGGTCTCGACAAGACCAAGGTTCCGCTCGCGGCCTACCCCGAAGGTCTTCGCGCCATGCCGGCTGAGTAACGCCTGAGCCTCAAACACACATCGGAAAGGACATCACCATGAACACGTCACCGATCACGAAGTGGGACGGAGCCACGGCCTACTTCACCTTCGCCGACAACCCCACTGTTGTCCTCGGCCTCCTCGCACTCTCGGCGGTTATCGTCGTCGGCTCCATCATCTTCGGCGCGTTCCACGAGAAGGAGTGCTACGTGAAGGTCGAGAACGGCAAGCACTGACGCCACCGCAATGGCGGGCGCTGGGCCGACATCCCCGGCGCCCCCATCCTCCATCACACGGCAAAACAGCCGCCACAATGTTCCGCACCTGCCGGGGAGAGGCACCCCAGCCGGCGGGCGCGACAAGCGAGGCCTCGGGAGCGGACGCCCGAGGCCTCGACTTCCCGCAAATCCACGACAGTTCAAACGGCATTGCGAGGGGATGATGCTGTCCACGGGGATTATCAGCCGGCCCGTTTATCCCGGCCTCACCGCCGATCTCAAAGCGCGGCACAATCTATTCGCCGTCGAAGGCGAAGGCGCAGCCGCCGTTCTGGATCTGGCAAAGAAGACGCCTCCTGAATTTTTCACCAAAGCGACGCTCCTCTATTGCCCGGCCGCGTCAGCCGGCAAGGATTATGAAAAGCAGATCGAAGCTCGTCAGCCCAAAGCGCTGTGGACCTTTCCCACGCCAGCCACCGTCATGTTCCGTCTCAAAGGCGTGCTGCAAACCGCCACCATGGGCACGCGCCTTTATGTAACCGGCACCGAGCCCTTCATCGGCCTCGCGCTTAAGGAAGCGCTCGAAGCCGGCATCGATCACAAATCGCTCATCACCGAACACCGCGGCTCCGCCAAGCGCCGCGTGCAATGCGTGCACTGCAAGGGCTTCACCGAAAACGTCACCACGAACCCCGCCAAATGCGGACACTGTGGCCTCAACCTGCTTGTGCGCGATCACTATTCCCGCCGTCTCGGCGCGTTCCAAGGGGTCTGCATCGACGCTGAAGTGCCCGGTGAAGCGCCCGCGCCCGAGGAGATCTTTCCATGAGCGGGGAAGCCGAATTCCGCGTCCGCGTCGCCGAAACCGAGACCGTTGCCGACGGCATCCGCCGCCTGCGTCTGGTGCCGCTCGGCCGCGCCGCGTTACCGCTTTTTTCAGGCGGCGCCCACACCGTGCTCACCATGCAGGATGAGGATCGCGTTCTGCGTAATCCCTACTCGCTGATGGGCTCGCCCTTCGATTCATCAAGCTACCAGATCAGCGTTCTGCGAACCCGCGACTCGCGCGGCGGCTCCATTTTTGTTCACGACAAGCTGAAAGAGGGAAGCGAACTTTCCATCACCGCGCCCGTCAATCTCTTCCCCATCGACCGCCGCGCCCGCCGCCACCTGCTCATCGCCGGTGGAATCGGCATCACGCCCTTCATGGCCATGATGGAGCAGCTCGAGCGTGAGGAATTGCCGTTTGAATTGCATTACGGCATGCGCTCGAAAGCAGGCGGCGCCTACTGGAGCGCGCTGCGCGACACCTATGGCCGCCGCATAAATACCTACTTCGACGATGCGCAGCAGAAAATCCCGCTGACACGCCTCCTCGAAAACCAGCCACTCGGCACACACCTCTATGTCTGCGGCCCGGCCGCCATGATCGATTGGGTTTTAACCGAAGCCCGCGAAGCCGGATGGCCCGAGGAAAACGTTCACTTCGAGCGCTTCTCCGCGCCGCCCGCCGGCGCACCATTCACGATCGAACTCGCCAAAGCCGGCCGAGTGATCGACGTGAAGCCGACCCAGAGCATCCTCGAAGCCATAGAAGCCGCGGGCCTAACGGTACCGTTTCTCTGCCGGGGCGGCGCGTGTGGCCAGTGTGAAACGCATGTCGTCTCGTGCTCCGGCACCATTGAACACAACGACCACTTCCTCTCCGCAGCCGAGAAGGCATCGGGCGGTAAAATCATGATCTGCGTGTCGCGCCTGAAAAGTGCGGGCAGCCGCATCGTACTCGACCTCTAGCAACGGAACACCGCGCCATGGGCTTAGTCTTCAAGAACGAGACGTTCCGCGACGACTTCACATTTTCCAATAGCCCGGCTGCAATAAAGCGGTTTCCGTTTCCCTTCCATGAAGACCGGTACATGTACACGGTCAATATCGAGCCGCATATTGCTGGCCCCAAGGGTTCCGTTTACGAGTTCCCGATCGACATCGACGAGCATTACTTGTCCGATATGCGCGACCGCGCGCTGGTGTTGAAAGAAGATCCCCTCCGCTGTCAGTCGCTCCCCCACATGCTCACCGCCGAGTGGGACCTCGTCGAACTCCTGATGACGTCGATGTCGGAGAGCTATCCGGAACATTTCACGCTGACGCGTGAGGGCGACAACTGGCACTGGATCAATCGCCCGATGGGCATCGATCAAAAGTTCACTTTCGGCGATGTCGCGACCCTGCCCTACCGCCCGATGGAATACATCACCCGCCAGTGCCAGGGCGATTTCTGCCTGCTCGACCAGCGCGACGGCGACCTCTGGATGGATGCCGGCATTGTGTCCACCCAGGCCGATTGGTCGCTCGATTTCGATGTCGGCATGAGCTTCAAGGAGTGGCACGCGCCCGTGCCCATGGCGCATGAAGTCGGCGTCTTCGACCGCGCGCTGAAATTCCTGCTCAACATGCAGCAGGGCAAGCCCGTCCGCCGACTAAACTGGACGATGACCATCAACCCGCGCCTCGATACCAGCCCCGAAAACTATCACAAATGGGGCAAGGACCGCACGACGGTCACGCCCGAGAACGTCGGCAACAAGGTCCACTTGCGTGTCGAACTGCAAGGCCTGTGGCGTCTGCCGCGCTCCAACGCGATTGTCTTTTCAATCCGCGCCTACCTCATCAAGATGGATGAACTTGTCACCGTGCCGAAGTGGGGCCGCCGCCTGCATCGCGTGCTGAAAACGCTTCCCGATGCCATCGCCGACTACAAAGGCACCACCCGCTACCGTCAGACCACCATCGATTGGCTCGCCAAGTACGACGACGGCGCACCAACCTCCAAGGGATGCTGGCCCGATTGAGCAGTCGCCGTCCCCAAGACACCAACGCGCATTCACAGCTGACGAGAAGGACAGTCGATCCATGACACAGCGTATTGCCATCATCGGTGCAGGCCCCTCCGGCATGGCCGCGCTTCGCGCGTTCGAAAGCGCCAAGCAAAAGGGCGCCGAAATTCCCGAAATGGTCTGCTACGAAAAACAGGACGACTGGGGCGGTATCTGGAATTACACGTGGCGCACCGGCACCGACGAATATGGCGAACCCGTCCACGGCAGCATGTACCGGTATCTCTGGTCGAACGGTCCCAAAGAGTGCCTGGAATTCGCCGACTACTCATTCGAAGAGCACTTCGGCCGCCCCATTCCCTCATATCCGCCGCGCGCCGTCCTCCACGACTACATCAAGGGCCGTGTCGAAAAGAGCGGCGTGCGTAAATACATGAAGTTCCGCACGCCTGTGCGCAACGTCACCTATAACGACAAGACCCAGAAGTTCACCGTCACCGTCAAAGATCTCAAGGACGACACGCTCTCATCCTCCGAATTCGATTGGGTCATCTGCTCAAGCGGCCACTTCTCCACGCCCAATGTCCCCGACTTCCCCGGCCTCGCCCAGTTCCCCGGCCGCGTCATGCACGCCCACGACTTCCGCTCAGCCGATGAATTCGCGGGCAAGAATGTGCTCTGCGTTGGCTCCAGCTATTCCTCTGAAGACATCGGCATCCAGTGCCACAAGTACGGCGCCAAGTCCGTCACCTTCAGCCACCGCACGCGGCCGATGGGCTTCAAATGGCCCGACAGCCTCTCCGAAGTTCCCCTCCTCGTTAAGGTCGAAGGCAAGACCGCATACTTCAAGGACGGCACCTCGAAAGAAATCGACGCCATCGTGCTCTGCACCGGCTACCTCCACCACTATCCCTTCCTCGACGACAGCCTGCGTCTCAAATCGCGCAACCGCCTCTATCCGCCGTCTCTCTACAAAGGCGTGTTCTGGTGGCCCAACAACAAGTTCATCTATCTGGGCGCGCAGGACCAGTATTACACCTTCAACATGTTCGACGCGCAGGCCTGGTACGCCCGCGACGTCATCCTCGGCCGCATCAAGCTTCCGGGCTTCGAAGAGCAGGCCAAGGACATCAACGCCTGGATCCAGCGCGAAGAAGCCATCGCCGACGCCTTCGAGGCCATCGACTTCCAGACCGAGTACGTCCGCGATCTCTTAGGTCCGACCGACTATCCGCGCCTCGACGTCGATATGGTCGCCCGTCTCTTCAAAGAGTGGGAGCACCACAAGATGGAAGACATCCTCACCTATCGCGACCGCAGCTATCCCTCGACCATCACCGGCAACATGGCGCCCGTCCATCACACACCATGGATGAAGGCGCTCGACGACAGCATGCAGGCCTTCCTCAATCAGCCCAATCCGGCGGCCGAAAAAGTCGCCTGACGCTTAGCAATCGAGTCCCATGGCACCGCCAAACGTCATCACGCCCTGGAGCCCGGAAGTGATCCTTCCGGGCCGTCCGGCCCTCGATCCCAACGTCGAGCGCTACACGGTAGCGGGCGGCGGCTCGGCCGTGTTCGCACTCGATGCCGGCGACCGCATCGACATCGTGCCCCTCGAGGGCGGCCAACCGCTCGAACTCTGCGCCTTCGCCAAGGACGGTAAACCCGCGCTTGCCGCTCTTGGCCTCAAAGGCAAAGTCGCCCCCAAGGCCCTGCAAGACATCCTTGCCTCCGAACGCGAAGACGCCGCCCGCGTCCGCTTCGGCCTCTTCCGCCGCGGCATCGACATCGGCCGCGCCAAAGCAGCCCTGCTCTTCGACACCCAAACCCCGCCCGGCGAAATCGCAACCTTCTCCGCCGATCGCGCCGTCACCCTCGTCATCGCCGCACCCGCGCCCGCCGGCACCGTGTGGGAACAGGCCTCCGCGACCGATACCCTCGTCCTCATCACCCGCGCCAAGGCTCTCCCGCCGCAACTCCGCGAACCGCCCGACCCCCTCGCCGAACCGCGCCTCGATCTGCGCATCAACGTCGCCTCCTCCATCGGCTTCGAAGTCCATGAAGGCGAATACATCCAGATCGTCGATATCGCCGGCCGCCAGTGCTCCGACTTCCTCGCCTTCGAACGCCGCGCCGTCGACGCCGGCCGCCCCTTGCCGCTCGACTCCACGACCACGCGCACGATGTCCGGCCTCGCCTATCCCAAACCCGGCCTCGCCTCCCGCTTCTACGACCGCGACCGCAACCCCCTCGTCGAAGTCGTGCAAGACACCGTAGGCCGCCACGACACCTTCGGCCTCGCCTGCACGTCGCGCACCTATGAAGACGCCGGCTACTTCGGCCACGCCAACTGCTCAGATAACCTCAACGTCACCATGGCCCCCTATGCCATCGACGGCCGCCGCGGCTGGCCCGCCATCAACTTTTTCTACAACACCAACGTCGACCACCAAAACCAGATCTGGTTCGACGAACCCTGGTCCCGCCCCGGCGACTACGTCCTGATGCGCGCGCTCTCCGATCTCGTCTGCGCCGCCACGTCATGCCCGGACGACATCGATCCCGCGAACGGCTGGCAACTCACCGAAATCCAGGTGCGCGTCTATCCAAAGACCGCCACCTTCAAGCGCGCGATGGGATACCGCATGACCGCCGACGCACCGCTCCAAATGACCAAAGAAACCGGCTTCCACCCGCGCACGTCCGAATTGACGCGCACCTTCGGCGAGTATCGCGGCTACTGGGTCCCCCACCGCTTCACCAAAGCCGGCCCGATTGAGGAATATTGGGCCTGCCGCGAGAAGGTCGTCATCATGGACCTCTCGCCGCTGCGCAAACTTGAGATTATGGGCCCCGACGCGGAAACCTTCCTGCAATCCGTTTTCCCGCGCGACATCCGCAAACTCGCAGCCGGCCAGATCTTCTACACCGCGCTGTGCTACGAGCACGGCGGCATGGTCGACGACGGCACACTTTTCCGCATGTGCCAGAACAATTTCCGCTGGATCGGCGGCGACGATTCAAGCCTCCTCTGGCTGCGCGAACAGGCCGCCAAATCCGGTGCCAACGTCCACCTGAAGTCTGCCACCAACGACATCCACAACGTCGCCGTCCAGGGCCCCAGATCACGCGATACGCTGCGCCCGCTGCTGTGGACACCCGGCGGCCGCCCAACCCTCGACGAACTGGGCGTCTTCCGCTTCACCATCGGCCGCTTCGGTGGCTACGACGGCATCCCCGTTATCGTCTCGCGCACCGGCTACACGGGCGAACAGGGATACGAAGTCTTCTGCCATCCCAAAGACGCGCCCGCCGTCTGGGATGCGATCATGCAATCGGGCGAAGAGCACGGCATCCGCCCCTTCGGCTTCGACGCCCTCGACATGGTCCGCATCGAAGCCGGCCTAGCCTTCGGCGGCTACGAGTTCGATAGCACCACCGATCCCTTCGAAGCCGGTATCGGCTTCACCGTGCCGACGAAGAAGGAAGAAGACTACATCGGCAAGGCAGCACTCGAACGCCGCCGCGCCACGCCCGCGCGCAAACTCGTCGGTCTCGAAATAGCCGGCAATGAACCAGCCGCCCATGGCGACAAGCTCTACGCCGGCCGCGCCGAAATCGGCGTTGTCACCAGCGGTATGCGCTCACCTCTCCTCAAGAAGACGATTGCACTGGCTCGCGTCGATGTCGCGCACGCGGCGTTGGGCACCAAACTCGCCGTCGGCAAACTCGATGGCCACATCAAGCGCCTCGACGCCACCGTTGTCCGCTTCCCCTTCTACGACCCCGAGAAAACGCGGGTCAGATCCTAAAAACCCTCAAAGACGAACACAGGGAGTTTCAAAAATGCCGGCCTTTCCTCGTGTCACTGCGCTCTACGATCGCCACACCGCCCTCGGCTCCGATATGTCGACGGATTGGAATGGCATGGCGATCCCGCAGAACTATGCCACCGACCCCTATGTCGAAACGGCCATCACACGCACCAAAGCTGGCCTGATCGAAGTCACCGCGTTGAATCTCGTCCTCGTGAAAGGGCCCGGTGCCACCGATCTCCTGAATTACATGCTGACCACCGATGTCGCAAAGGCAGCTCCCGGTGACAGCCACATCTCCAACATCGTCAACGAGAACGGCGGCCTCATCGATGACGTGCTGGTGTACGTCCTCGAGCCGAACGTTTATCGCCTCTCGCACGGTAGTGGTGCGACGGGCGCGACCCTGAAAGCCCTCGCACCGAAGTATGACGTCACGATCGAACCCGACGACACCCACGTCCTTTCGCTGCAAGGCCCCCTCTCGGCAGCCGTCCTTCAGCCCCACACGCCGCTCGATCTCGACAAGCTCGGCTACTTCAAACACGCGCCCACCACGCTCTTCGGCAAGCCAATCACCATGGCGCGCGGCGGCTATTCCGGCGAGCGCGGCTATGAAGTCTTCTGCACCCGCGCCGACGCGGTCTTCTTCTGGGATGCCATCCTCGAAGCCGGCAAGGCACACGGGGTGATGCCTGTCTCCTGGACCTGCCTCGATACGGTGCGCGTCGAAGGTGGCCTCCTCTTTTTCCCCTTCGACATGCCCCACACCGACACCACGCCCTGGGAAGTCAAAGCCGACTGGACGGTCGATCTCTCCAAGCCCGACTTCATCGGCAAGGCGGCCTTGGCGGCGTCAAAAGGCAAGGAGCGCTCCGTCATCACAGGCTTGGAAGTTTGGCACTCCGCCGCCATTACGCCGGGCGCGAAAATTAAAATCGGCGGCCGAGAAGTCGGTGTCGTCACCTCCACCGTCTTCAGTCAGCACCTGATGAAGTCCCTCGCCATGGCCCAGATCGATAAGGCCTACACCGCGCTCGGCACGTCGCTCGAGATCGAAGAAGACGGCAAAACCTATCCGGCCACAGTTGTCCGCATGCCTTTCTACGATCCCATGCGCCTGCGCACGCATGGCTGAACGTCGGATCTCCTTATCGCCGGAAAAAAGAGGGCGCCGCAGGACAGCGGCGCCCTTCGCGATTTCAGAACATCATCTCCGCCGCCCAACCTTGCTGTCCTTAAGACCGCGTTAAGCTCATCTGATGCTTAAGTTTAGGTGGCAAGAAGTTCAGTTTCGTAACGCTCCAGCAACCGGAATGGCCGACATTCGAGCTTCTGCCACAGTTGTGTGGGAACGGTTGTCTCCGGCCCCATTTGGCCGTCCGCATTCGAATGGTGTCTCTTTGCTGCGTCGCCTCGCCGTGTCCGTTCTGCTTCTCGCGCCTGCCGCTGCCACGGCTGAGCCGATGAAGCTCGGCGCCAGCGAAATCAAGGACACGTTCACCGGATCGCGCGTCGAGCTCGACACCCCGCTCGGCACCACTATCCCCGTGCAATTCACAGACGACGGCCTGATGAGCGGCACTGCTGGCAGTCTGGCCTCCGTGCTCGGCGCCCCCAAGGATCGGGGCCGCTGGTGGGTCAAGGACGACCGTCTGTGCACCAAATGGTTCCGCTGGTTTGATGCCGAAGAACAGTGCCTCACCATTCATATGAAGGATGAGCGCGTCTTCTGGCGGCGCGCCGATGGTAAGAAAGGTACCGCCACGATTGTTGAACGTCCCGTTGTGGTCGCAGAACCGGCCAAGCTGCCAGCGGCCCGCGCGGAGCGTGAACCGGTCAAGCCACCTTTCGCAGCCGCCACGCTCGCCGCGCCACCAAAACCGCAGGTGAAAACGCCCATTCTGAAAGCCGGCCCCCGTCTGGCAGCCCGCCCGAAATCCGCCGCTGAGCAATTGGGGCTGCCACCGGAAGCCCCTGCCGATCGCAGCCTGTTCTTCGTCGGCATGGGATTGGCCCGTGCCCTGCAGTCTCAGTTCGCGATTGCCTCGGCGCAAGCAGCGCCCGTTTCCAAACCCAAGACGAAGCCAAAGCCAAAGCTCCCGAATGCCGCTCCTCCATCGAAAGAATTGGTAACCGCCGCAGTCGTTGCCAAGCCGCAAGCGAGCCCAGCTAAAGCCTCACCTGTGCCTGATATCGTCGGCAAGCAGACGGTTCAGGCGGCGCCCACCGCTCTCAGTTCGTTTCGAGTCTACGGCGTTGCGGACGATGACGTTTTGAATGTCCGCAGCGGCCCATCGGAAGGCCATGCTGTCGTCGGCAATATCCCACCGAATGCATCGACAGTTCGCATGGTCGGTGGCTGCATCGCGCTTTGGTGCGAGATACAGTTCCGATCCACGCGCGGATGGGTTAATCGCTATTACCTTGCTCAGAACTAGCCTGTTTTTCAAAAAAGAATCCAAATGACGTGCGGCCGATCCGTGCTCAGAACGACGGCGCGGTCCGCACGACTAAGGCTCAACACCGTCGTCAGAATATTGAAAATTGCGGCGCTGCACAAAATGGCGATTTACCGATTGTCAATCACAAAAATAAGATTACGCTTTAGTTAATTCGTCAAAGATGCTATTCTGCCACATTATCGCGTGGTTACGGTCGCGTGGTTGATGTGAGTTGCGTCATGATGGATTTAGCTACGGCCGAAGCTCCGGCCATCGAATTTTCCGAAGTCTGCGAGCCATTTGTGGTTCCTCTTGCTCGCGGCCTCATGCCGTCAGGGGCGGTCCCAGGGCAGGAGATCCCAGGGCAGGAGCGGTCCCTTGACCGTGGCGAATATCTTTATCGCGAGGGCAGCCTTAAGGCCGCCGTTTATCGGCTTGAGACCGGTATTCTCTGCGTCACGTCTCGCCGGATGGGTGGCCCGCCGAATGTCGTGGAAATGATCTTTCCCGGCACCCTCATGGGGCTCGGCTTCCTCGAGCGCCATATCGACAACGCCATGGCCGTCGTTCCGTGCCGGCTGACAGAGTATCCGCTGCAAGCCGCGACCCTGCTCTGCGATGCCTCACCGGAAGATAGCGAACGCCAGGCTGCCGTCACCGAGCGTGAATTTGCCGCCCGCCGTCGGGAGCTTGTGCCCGCATCGCCCGAGCGCCCCGTGCAACGCGTCGCGGCGTTCCTGTCGGCCATGTATCACATGAACCGCAACGAAGGCCGGAACCCGGCCGACATCGCCGAGTTCTTCAAGTCGGGCGATGTCGCCGCGTTTCTCGATCTCGATGTCGAGGATCTGGCTGCAGCGCTCGCTGAATTGAAAGAGCGCGGTTTCGTCGATCGCGCAGCCCACGGCGGTCTCGTCATCCTGCAGCCCGGCGAATTGGAGCGCCTGTCGGGTTCCGCTTAAGCGAATCTGCGATCAAGCGTTTGAGCGTGCTGCGCATGGCGGGGGGCCGCCGCGGCACACAGCATTGGAAAGTGTCATGCGTATCTTGCCCCCCACTCTTGCTGTCATCACCATGGCCGTCGCCATATACGCCGGCCCGGCCAGTGCACAGTCCATGAGTGTTTTTGGCGGCTGGGACGAAGATAGTACTTCAGGTTATGACCGGCCCACGGCGCGCGCACCGCAGTCCGCGCCCAAATCTAACCAATACGGCGGCTCATTCTTCGGGTTCAATTCCGGACCAGGCCAACCCTTTCCCGCCATCATGGAAGGCGGCGGCCGTCCTATAATCGCAGGCCGTGCGCCGCCCATCGTGCCATTCGCCACCAACGAAAAACCCGGCACTATTCTCATCGATAACGCCAAGCGCCGCCTGTACCTCGTTCTCGACAACGCGGAGGCCTACGAATACCCCATCTCCGTCGGCCGCGACGGCTTCACCTGGACCGGAACTGAAACGGTCAGCCGCGTCGCTGATTGGCCTGATTGGCATCCCCCGGCGGAAATGCGCCAGCGCGATCCGCGTCTCCCTGAGAAAATGTACGGCGGCATCAAGAACCCGCTTGGTGTTAAAGCCCTCTTCCTCGGCAATACGCTCTATCGCATCCACGGTACCAACGATCCCAAGACGATCGGTTATGCCGCGTCCTCCGGGTGCTTCCGCATGATGAACGAACACGTCGTGCACTTGGCCGCTCTCGTCGGCGAAGGAACCGTCGTGAAAGTCATGAATAGCATCGACGAAATCGAAGAAGCCGCTGACCGGTCTTGGGAAGCCAAGCCCACCGCGCTCGGCGCAGGTGGTCAACGTGCGTCGCGTGCGGACCAATTCTACGACGACCAAGCCGACGTCTGGGTCGCCCGCTAGCCCAAACTTCAGATCCGTTTGGAACCGCTCCGTCAACCACGCTCACGTGGCTGCCTACGCGTGTGCGCGCAGGACGTGTGCAGCGCAACTTAAAATACCCTTAACGATATTTTTACAACTTTAAGTATATCACAGCTCCTGTCGGCAATTTTAGCGTGAGTCCCCGACGGGCCGGTAACCCCCCGGCAGTTCTCCAGGAGTTTGTGTTTTGCGTATCCTGTCCCTGACGGTCGCCGGTCATCCGGCGGCAACGCCCCTCCGTGCCTCATCGCCGTCCCGCCACTGGCGCAACATGCTCATGCTGTCCGCCAGTGCGCTGGCGTACGCCGCAACTTTAGTCGTCGCGCCCTCCCCGGCCGCGGCGCAATTCATCTGCCAGCAGTACGGCGGCAGCGCCGGCAACGCGATTGCCGGCACGTACGCTATCGCCTGCGGCCAGGATGCCACCGCGACTGGCCAAGGTGCCACGGCGTTTGGCGTCCTGACGGAAGCCTCAGGCGCCTACTCGAGCGCCGGCGGATATTTCGCCCGCGCACTCGGCGATAACTCCCTTGCCGCCGGCTCATACGCCCGCGCCGAAGGCGAGAACGCCGTCTCGATCGGCGCGGTCGCCATCGGCGCTGGCAATAACTCTGCCGCTATTGGCAGTGCCGCCGAAGCTGCTGGCAACAATTCCACCGCCATTGGCGCGTCGTCCGACGCTCGCTCCATCAACTCGACCGCCGTCGGATCCAGCGCGCAGGCGACCGGCGTCAATTCATCCTCCATCGGCAGTCAATCCGAAGCCCTCGGCGACAACACCACCGCCATCGGCCGCGCCTCCCGCGCTGCCGCCCAAAGCGCCACCAGCGTCGGAGCGGTCTCGCAAGCCTCCGGCGATTTCTCCACCGCATTGGGCGTCGATGCCCGCGCCAGCACGGCCAACGCCACAGCG
Organism: Hyphomicrobium sp.; assembly: GCA_002928735.1. GTDB lineage: Bacteria > Pseudomonadota > Alphaproteobacteria > Rhizobiales > Hyphomicrobiaceae > JAGVSR01. The sequence goes on from PERL01000006.1 coordinate 24,505, forward strand.
ACCGGTGCGAGCGCTCGCGCCACCGGAACGAACACATCGGCATACGGCCAGACCGCAACGGCATCCGGAACCGGCGCATCGGCATTCGGGCGCGGGGCCACGGCGTCGGGTGTCGCATCGACCGCCGTCGGCAGTGGCGCTTCTGCTGCCGGTGACAACGCGGCAGCTTACGGCGCCAGCGCCAGTGCAACCTTGAGCAACGCCACCGCGCTGGGCCAAGGCGCAGCAGCCACCGCCGCCGATGCCACGGCACTCGGTCAAGGGGCCACCGCCAATCAATCCCGCGCCCTCGCCGTCGGCCAAGGGGCCAGCGCCTCATCGGAAGGCGCCGTCGCCGTCGGCTCCGGCGCCGTCGCATCCGGCTCCACCGCCGTAGGCACCGACTCCGAAGCCACCGGTGCCGATAGCGCTGCCTTCGGCAAAAACGCGGTCGCCAGCGGAAGCAACACAACCGCGCTGGGCGAATTCTCGTCCGCTACAGGTGATGGCTCAACGGCTCTTGGCCGCGGTGCCACTGCGATCCATACAAACAGCGCCGCCATTGGCGCCAATGTCGCAACCGCGCGCGACAACCAAATCGCAATCGGAAGTGCCACGAACACCTATACCGCAGCGGGCATCGGCACGGCCGCCAGCCGCGCCACGCAGTCGGGCCCGCTCCAGGTTGTCACCACCGATGCCAACGGCAATCTCAGCGGCGATGGTGGCGCGCTCCAAAACCAGGTCAACACCAACACAACCGCCATTGGCACGCTGACCACGCGCGTCGACGGGCACGACACGGCGATTTCGACCTTGCAAACGACCGTCACCGATCACGGTGGCCGCATCTCCTCGCTCGAAGGCTGGCGCACGACAGTTGAGCCTCGCATCACCAACGTCGAAAATCAGACGGCCACCAACACGACGAACATTGCGAGCCTCAACACCCGCACGACCAACGTCGAAAACCGCGTGACCGGTGTGGAAAATCGCACGACCGTCAACGAGACCGACATCAGCAGCCTGAAAACCCGCACCACCGGCGTCGAAAATCGCGTCACCAACGTCGAAAATCAAACGGCGACGAACACCACGAACATCACCAATCTCACCACCCAGACCAACACCAATACGACCAACATCTCCAACCACTCTGTCCGCATCGGTAGCCTTGAGACAACGACCACATCGCTCTCCGATCGCATGACCGGCTTGGAAGGCACCATGGGTGAACTGTCCGACAAGGTCGGCACCTTCGATCAACGCATCACACACGCCACCGAACGCGCCGACAAAGCCATGGAAGGCGTCGCTGTCGCCCTTTCGCTCGCCGATCCTGTACTCGCCAACGGCGATAGTCTGGGCATCCGTGTGAGCTGGGGCACCTATGGCGGCGAAAACGCCATCGGCACGTCGATCATGGGCGTCGTATCGAACAACACGTTCGGCAACGGCGAAACGCTCTCGATCGGCGGCGGTGTCGGTGTGGGATTGAGCGATGGAAACGTCGGCGGTCGCGTCGGCGTGCAACTCACCTGGAAATAATCACGCGCTTTGAAACGCGGGCACGTCCGGCCAAAAGACCCGCGCCCGCTTGCTGATGACGGCGGCATCCACCGCCGTCGTCAGCAACTCCAGCGTTCCGGTATTCCCATCGACGTAGCGGGGATGCCGGTGCAGATAATCTTCCAGACTATCCGCCACGATCTCCGGCTGCGAAAGAATGCGCGTCGCCGGCGGCAGATGCCGCCGGAAGAGATGCTCCACCAGCGGAAAATGCGTGCAGCCCAAAATCGCGCGATGCGGCGGCATCCCGCTCGTCTGCGCCATCACGCCTGCGATCCCCTCCGCCACCAGCCGGTCGAGTTCGTTCTCGCTGGCCTCGGCCTCAATCGCCCCCGCGAGTTCCGAACAGATCTGCTGCACCACCGTCACCTTCGGCGTCCGCTTGCGGATCTCTTCCGGATAAACCCCCGCCATCACCGTCCGCGTCGTCCCGAACACGGCGATCGTATCGGTCAGGTTCTTCTGCGGATATTGCGGCGTCGTCACCGACCACGGCGTCTGCGTGGCCGCCTCCACGGTCGGGGCCACGATCCCGAGGACATTGAATCCTTTCGCCCGCCACGGCGTCCCCGGCAGCCACGCCTGCTGCAGCTGCCGAGCGGCCACCGCCGTTGCTGTATTGCACCCGAGCAGAACCAGCCGCGCGCCGCGCGTAAACAGCGCGTCCGTCGCCGCCCGCGTCAGGTCGACGATCTCCGCCGAAGATCGATTGCCATAGGGCACGTTCTTGTGGTCGCCAAGATAGGTGAAGGAGGCCGAGGGAAACCGCTCGACGAGCGCCCTCAGCACGGTCAACCCGCCAAGCCCGGAATCGAAAACCCCAATCATGGGCCGTTCAATGCGCCGGTCCGCAAGGCACCGTCAAGTCAGTGCCTTGAAACCGGATATCAACAATCCAACTATTCTTCAAAATCAATTTCGCCGTACCAGAAGCCGTCCCGGGGTCCGAGCCGTTTGGCTTTCAGGTCAGTCGCGAATTCGTCCTTTTCGACGGCATCGTAGAGCGTAGGGCTCTCAATCAGCCGAAGCCGCGGTTTCTTTTTCGGTTTCCGGCGGCGGCTAGTCGCCGCCGGCATTTGGTCATCTTCAGAGGGCGGCTGCTTGTCGCCCACCCCATCGTCACCTTCGTCAATGAACATCGTCATTGGCCAAGTACCTTTTTGCGGTTCACGCCACGTCGTCCAACGCCAACCCATACTAGGACACACGCGGCACAAAAAGTCAACGTTAATGCGCAGAATGGTGCGTAACGTATGATAGTTGACTACAACATACCAATAGTATACATAATTGTATGTCTTATGGCACACGCCCCGCTCTATCGCATGGTGCGCTTAGAGTTGTGTGCATCAAATTTCATCATGAAGGGGTGTTGGAAATGGCATCTGGTCAGATCGCGAAGGGAAGTGATGCCGACAGTGATCGAAATCGGTCAAAAATAAGCAGATCTCGAACCGCCAATTCGCGACCAAAAAAACTCAGGCTTACCGTTTCACTTTCCGAAAAAAGCATGGCTGCGTTCGACGAAATCAAGGAAGCAACCGACGCCTATACGGATTCTGAAGTCATCAGAAACGCATTGCGGCTCCAACTTGCCGTGCTACGTGCTCACAGATCGGGCAAGCAACTCGTGGTCAACGACCTTAAGACTGGGACGTCGACACCTATCGAATTGTTCGCCGCAGAAACTCAGATCTGAAGGCTACTCCGCCGCTTCGCCGGGCGTGCGGCCCTTGGCGGCGGCGGAGAGTTCCTGCTCGACGGTCTTCAAAACCTCGATGGTCGGCATCGACACAGTGTTATAGCCGCAGTCCACAAAGTGAACCTCGCCCGTCACCGCACCCGACATATCCGAGAGTAGATAAAGCGCCGACCCGCCGACTTCGTCGAGCGAGGGCGTCCGCCGCAGCGGCGAGTTTTCCTTCTGGTAATTGAAGATCGCGCGCGCATCGCCAACGCCCGCGCCCGAAAGCGTGCGCATCGGGCCCGCCGACAGTGCATTGACGCGAATGCCCTGCGGACCAAGATCCGCCGCCAGATAACGCACCGAAGCTTCGAGCGCCGCCTTGGCCACGCCCATCACGTTGTACGACGGCACCCATCGCGTCGCCCCGCCGTACGACAGCGTGATCATCGACCCGCCGTTCGGCATCAGGTCGGCCGCCCGCTTGGCAATTTCCGTGAACGAGAAGCAAGAGATCACCATGGTATTGGTGAAGTTCTCGCGCGTCGTATCAGCATACCGGCCCGACAACTCCTTGGGATCCGAGAACGCCAGCGCATGCACGACGAAGTCGAGGCCGCCCCACTCTGTCTTGATGCGATCGAACACACGGTCGACGCTCTCCAACTCGAGCACGTTGCATTCTTCGATGATCTTCGCGCCAAGGCTTTCCGCCAGCGGCGCGGCGCGGCGGCCGAAGGCGCCGCCCTGATAGGTGAACGCCAACTCCGCGCCCTGTCCGGCGAGAATGCGGGCAATACCCCATGCAATCGAGCGATCGTTGGCAACGCCCATGATTAGGCCGCGCTTTCCAGCCATCAGGGGCTGCGGCTTGGCAAGGTCGAATTCGGACATCGGGGGCCTCGTTCTGGCGCCAGGCGAACGGCCGCGGATCTCGAACCAGCCGGCGCCCTGCTTGTATAGTTTCATTTTTGACGACCCTGCAGCCGGACCTTGGACGGAGAAGCCGTCGGGTCCACTGAGCCGTCATACGGTCGTGGTGTTAACCATCATGCCGGCGGAACACGAGAGTTGCATTTGTTCCGCCAAATCCGAAGCTGTTCGACATCACACAGTTAAGCGCAATGTTGTCGATGCGCTTGCGCGCGATCGGCACGTCCGCGAACGCCGGATCGATCTCGTCGATATTGGCGCTTTCGCAGACAAATCCGTTGTTCATCATCAAAAGCGAGAAGATCGCTTCCTGTACGCCAATGGCGCCCAGCGAATGCCCCGACAGCGACTTCGTCGCCGAAATATGCGGGATCTTGGAGCCGAACACCTCGCGGATGGCGGCGATCTCGCGCTCGTCCCCCACGGGCGTTCCCGTCCCATGCGGGTTGATGTAATCGATAGCAGGCAGCCCTTTCCCGTCGAGGCCCTGTATCGCGAGCTTCATGCAGCGGGCAGCACCCTCACCGGAGGGCGCCACCATGTCGAAGCCGTCCGAAGTCGCACCATAACCGGCGACTTCGCCGTAGATCTTCGCCCCGCGAGCCCGCGCGTGCTCCAGTTCTTCAAGAACAAGCACGCCAGCGCCGCCCGCAATCACAAACCCGTCGCGGTTTTTGTCGTAAGCCCGCGACGCCCGTTCCGGCGTGTCGTTAAAGCGGGTCGACATCGCGCCCATGGCGTCGAACAGGTTTGACAGCGTCCAGTCAAGCTCTTCGCAGCCGCCCGCGAAGATGATGTCCTGCTTGCCCCACTGGATGAGTTCGGCCGCGTTTCCGATGCAGTGAGCACTCGTCGCACACGCCGACGAGATCGAATAATTGACGCCCTTGATTTGGAAAGACGTGGCAAGCGCCGCCGACGGACCCGAGCACATGGCCTTGGGCACTTCGAACGGCCCGATTTTCTTCGGCCCGCCCGACTTGATCGTCGTCTCCGCCGCCTCGACGATGGCGCGGGTTGAAGGCCCGCCCGAGCCGACGATGATCCCCGTCCGCTCGTTGACGACGTCGCTGGCATCGAGCCCCGAATCGCGGATCGCCTGATCCATGGCGATGTAATTCCACGCCACGCCCGGGTTCATGAACCGCTTCGGCTTGCGCGGCACGAGGCCGTCCCACTCGAGCTTGGGCTCGCCGTGCACTTGGCACTTAAAACCGAGTTCGGCGTACTTGTCCGCACGCGTAATGCCGGATTTGGCCTCGCGCAGGTTCGCCACGACCTCTTGGGTGTTGTTCCCGATCGAGGAGACGATACCCATCCCAGTGACGACTACGCGCCGCATGCGCTCAAAGCCCCTGTATAGTTCACCCGCTAAGTCAGTCTGCGCTTGTGGCGCAGGATGGCATCGATTGGCAACGCCTAGCTTTCGGTCGACTTCAGAAGAACGCGCAAATCCTTGGCCTGATAGATCACTTCACCGTCCGCGATCAGGTCGCCGTCGGCTTCCGCCAGCTTCAGCTTGCGTGCGATAACCCGCTTTACATTCACAACGTACTGAACGTGCTTGATTTGCGGCGTAATTTCCTTGGTGAACTTCACGTCCCCCACGCCCGCCGCGCGCCCCTGCCCGGTCAGCCCCAGCCAGCCCAGATAAAAGCCGGTTAACTGCCAAAGCGCATCGAGCCCGAGGCAGCCCGGCATCACCGGGTCGCCCTGGAAGTGGCAGTCGAAAAACCAATTGAGACGGTCGTTGCCCGCAACCTTCAGTTCGGCCACGATCTGCCCTTTGCCGTACGTGCCGCCGGTTTCGCTGATGTGCGAGATGCTGTCGAACATCAACATCGGTGGTAGCGGCAACTGGGCATTGCCCTGCCCGAAGAGCTCGCCGCGGCCGCAGGCCAGCAAGTCCTCGAAATTATAGCTTGGCTGCCGGTCGGCCATATCGCGCGTGCCCCCTAAAAACCCGTCTTGGGGCTTCGCCGCCCAGAGGGTCTGTCTTTTTAACTCTTCCCCGCCGTTCAAACGGGAAAACGCGCACAAGGTCAAGCACACTGGACTTGCAGGACCCGATGCCGCGTCCAGTTGCGAACATCTAGCGACGTCCCTATACTTGACGGCGTGCATAAGGTTTGGACGGTGCGGGCCGAAAGGGTGCGCCATCCGGGCTTTGGCCATTTTTGCCGTGCACATGAGACGACCAATTTAACCCGGTGCTCAAGACCTGTGGAAAACGAAGCTGAATTGACCGCAACCCCGACTGTCGAACGCCTCCGGTCCGCCGGTTTGCGGCCCACCCGGCAACGCGTTTTGCTGGCCGAACTCTTGTTCGGCAAGGGCGACCGTCATGTTTCGGCTGAAATGCTCCACGGCGAGGTTCTCGACGTGGGCGAGCAGGTCTCTCTGGCCACCGTCTACAACACGCTGCATCAATTCACCGACGCGGGCCTGTTGCGCGAACTCGCGATCGACGGCTCGAAAGCGTATTTCGACACCAACGTCTCGAACCACAACCACTTCTTCATCGAAGACCGCGGCGAACTTATCGACATTCACGGCGAAAACATTCGCGTCGACGGTCTCCCTCAGCCGCCCGAGGGCATGCGCATCTCCCATATCGACGTGGTCGTGCGCCTCGTCCCTGACAAGAAAAAGTAGCCGCATCAGGCGAATGAAAGCGCTGCCGGCCAAGTGGCCGGGCGCCGGGGACGCTCAGGCTATCGAATGATCTCGCCAGGATAGATGCCCCATAACTTGCTCTGTTCGACGTAGCCCTTGAACGTTTCCACCGTCACGAAGCACCAGCGGCTGTCGCAGCTTTGGAGGTTGGCGATCACGCCAGCTTCGACCAGCGCGGTGGCAGCCGCCCGCTCGCTGTCATCGGCTTTGAGCTCCAGCTTCGGCACCTCCGCGCCCTGCTTGACCTCCCATGGCAGCACCTGCGCCGTCCGCCGGCCTGACAGCAGCGCCTGGCTAACCCAGCCGGTCACACCGTCGGCATCGCGCACCTGCCGCCACGTGTCGAATTCCTTGATCACTTCGACCGGCAAGCCGGCCCGCCGGAACACCCATTGTGTCGGATAATCCTTGCCCGGCCCCGCGCGCAAATTCACTTCGTCCGATTTCAAGCTGACAAATCGCGGGATCGGCAGACCGCTGACCGAGCCCTTGCCGGCCTCGGCAGCGCCGCTCTCCTGCGCCAGCCCCATCCCGCTGCCCAGTGTCGCCGTCAATGCCGCCACCACCGCTGCGGCGCACGCGCCGCCGATCCATGGTCCAATATCGAGCCGCACGTTGAATTCCCTTCGTCTCGTCCCCACCGCCGTGGATCACACCAGCGTGGCAGGCGCAAGGCGGTCCAGTCCCCCCAGCCTCTACAATAGGTCAGTGTTGGTCCGCATCCGCTCAACACTTTGTTTTCCCGCCAACCATCTGTTAGACACGGGAAACGATGAGGGACCAGCGTTTCGGATCCGGGCCAGTGTGGGGCGCCGGGTGGCCGCGGCGGCGGACCCTCTGACCTGCCCTGGCCACGGATCATTACATGCCCGCAAGCACCAAGAAGCCGATCGTCATCGTCACGCGCAAGCTCCCTGACATCGTCGAAACGCGTCTGCGCGAGTTGTTCGACGCGCGCCTCAACGTCGACGACAAGCCCATGTCGCATGCCGATCTAGTGGAAGCCGCCAAGATAGCCGATGTTATCGTGCCCACCGTGACCGACCGCATCGATCGTGGGATCATCTCGCAGGCCGGTCCTCAGCTGCGCTTGATCGCCAACTTCGGCACCGGTGTCGATAACATCGACCTCGACACCGCCCGCAACCGCGCAATCACCGTCACCAACACGCCGGGCGTCCTCACCGAAGACACCGCCGACATGACAATGGCGCTAATCCTCGCCGTGCCCCGCCGCGTCGCCGAAGGTGCGGCCTACCTCAAGGATGCCAAGTCGAGCTGGCCCGGCTGGTCGCCGACTTGGATGCTCGGCCACCGCATTTACGGCAAGCGCCTCGGCATCATTGGCATGGGCCGCATCGGCACCGCCGTCGCGCAGCGCGCCAAGGCCTTCGGCCTCCAGATCCACTACCACAACCGCAAGCGCGTCTCCGCCGACCTCGAGCAGGAATTGGAGGCCACCTATTGGGAAAGCCTCGACCAGATGCTGATCCGCATGGACATCGTCTCGGTCAACTGCCCCCACACGCCAGCCACGTACCACCTGCTCTCCGCCCGGCGTTTGAAGCTTCTCAAGCCCACGTCGTACATCGTCAATACGGCGCGCGGTGAAGTCATCGACGAAAACGAACTCGCCCGCATGATCGAAGCCGGTTCCATCGCCGGCGCTGGCCTCGACGTCTTCGAGCACGAGCCGTCGATCAATCCCAAGCTCTTGGCGTCCGATCGCGTGGTCGCCTTGCCGCACATGAGTTCAGCGACCATCGAAGGCCGCATCGAAATGGGCGAAAAGGTCATCATCAACGTCAAGGCCTTCCTCGACGGCCACGCGCCGCCCGACAAGGTCCACCCCGCGATGTTCTAATAAAAAAGGCCGGTCCCGCGACCGGCCTTTCTGCTGTCCCCGCTGCCGGCGTCCGGGATTAAACCCCGGCTGAAAACGTCGAATTGCCCTTGCCTAGATAGGCGTCGAAACACGATGCGATGGCGCGCACGAACGGTTGACCCAGTTCCGTCACCCGGAACCCGTCCGCTGTCCGTTCCACGAGGCCTTCCTCGTCCGCCGCAACGAGTTCCTCGGCCTTGTCGATGACCGGCTGAGCCAAAGCGCCAAACGCCGATTGCAGCGACGACTTCGAAAACTCGAATTCGCACATCAGCCGCTCGATCACCCGCGCCCGCATCCGGTCGTCGTCCGACAGCAAAATACCTTTCACCGTCGCCAGACCCGTATCCGCAACCCGCCGCTCGTAATCGGCCCTCGCCACAGCATTCTGATAATATCCCGTCGGCAGCTGCGAAATGGACGACGCGCCCATGCCGATCAGCGCCTCTGCCGTGTCCGTCGTATAGCCCTGGAAATTCCGCTTGATCTCCCCCGACGCCAGCGAGTCGCCCGGCTTGGCAAAATGATCGAGCCCCACCGTCACGTAGCCCGCATCGGTCAACAGCTGTTCCGCCCGCCGCGATTGCCGGTAGCGCTCCATCGTTCCAGGCAAAGTCGTCTCATCGATCATCGTCTGATGTTTGGCCCGCGACGGCAGGTGCGCGTAGCCAAATAGCGCGATCCGGTCCGGTGACAGCCGGATCACTTCTTCGATCGTGTTGGCGACGCTGTCTTCCGTTTGATGCGGCAGACCATACACGAGGTCAATGTTGACCCCCTTTACGCCCGCCGCCCGCATCCCGTTGACGGCCCGTTCCGTCATCTCCACCGATTGCACGCGGTTGATCGCCGTCTGCACCCGCGGATTGAAATCCTGCACGCCAATGGACGCGCGATTGACGCCGATGTCCGCGAACGCCGCCATCTGATCGCTATTGAGCCAGCGCGGATCGATCTCCACCGCGAATTCCGTCTCCGCCCCGATCCCGAACGATGCGTGCAGCGTCTGGCCCAGCCGCCGGATCTGATCTGCCGATAGACTGTTGGGCGATCCGCCCCCCCAATGGATATGGGCCACCGGCTTGTCGCCGGGCACCAGCGCCGCCACCATCAAGATCTCGGTGGTCAAGTGCTGGAAATAGGTTTCGATGGTCTCGGTGTTGCGCGTCGCCTTTGTATTGCACCCGCAGTACCAGCACATCTGTGCGCAAAACGGGATGTGAACGTAAAGCGACAGCGCCTGCGACGGCGATAGACTGCGGAGCCCCTCGCCGAACTCCATCGCCCCCACCTGCGCCGAAAAATGCGGCGCGGTCGGATAGCTCGTATAACGCGGGACAGGGGCCGACATGCGCCGGACGAGTTCGGGGGTCATGGTTGGCTCGCTCAAGACTTGGCGTTGAAGGGCAAAACGTTGTCGGCCGGCTTGGCGCTCGGGCAGCGCTCGCAGACAGACCGCGCCGACCGCGCGCTTCGGATTGCCACAACCGATTGCTGTGAGCAGCGGGGGTGATCGCTCGCCATGATCCAACCCTGAAGCCCCGCCAGATCGCTGGGCGTCAGAACCTGCCGGGCGATAGGAAGAACCACACGATCCTCCCATGCGATATGCCGGCGTTGACTGTCAAAGTACCCGCGCAACATGTATCCGAGCATGTCCGGGTTGCTGACTAACCCGTGTTGCGCCGCCGTTTTCAGAGCATCGGTCAACTCGACCAGCATCGCCCCGTCGCGCTCATGCTCCTCTTCCAGACACGCCAGCGCGGCATGCAGCGGGTGGTCTGAGGCGACCCGCTCGCGCAACGCCGGAAACAGCGCCTCCTCCTCAAGTCGCATATGCCTGGGCACGCTGCCTTCTAAGATCGAGACAGCAATGACGGCGAGTGCCTTGTCGAAGCTGTGCGGCAAACCGTCCGCAATCGCTTCGAGCAGGTCACAAAGCTCACATTGCAGGGCATGCTCTTCGGCAATCAGCCCAATAGGATCAGGTGTCTGGCACGTCGGACCTGGTGATTTTATCCGGTCCACCCGCGGTGTTTGATCGTTCGATAAGGACATATGGACCCCGCGCGGTTGCAACTGGCGTTAACCGGCGATCCCGGTGCGGCGATCTCAACCGTTGTTTGGCAGCGCGTCATTGATCCAGGTCAACGCTGAAAGAACCCGGTTGCGGGAATAAACTGAAGATAGCCGTCCGCCCCGTTTTGAAGAGGGTTCGCGGTTCGAGCATTGAAGGAGGGGAAACCGTGTCAGCAACAGCGGCCGTCAAGCCGGCTCTCAGTAATGCGCTCGCAATGGGAAGCGCAGCAGTCTTCGCAGCCTTGGGCGTCTTCTTGGCGATCAACGGCGTCGATCCCGTGATGAACCTGCACGGTGCCCTACTCGCCCTGGCGAGCGTGCTGGCCCTCATCTACATCTTCACCCACCAGACCGACGAGCGTTCCGGCTATCTCGATGGGCCGATCCGCGTCGCAACCCTGGCTGCCGTCTTCTGGGGTGTCATCGGTTTCGCCGCCGGCGACTTCATCGCCTGGCAGCTGGCCTTCCCGGCCCTGAACTTCGATCTCCCCTGGACCACCTTCGGACGCCTCCGTCCGCTGCATACCTCGGCGGTCATCTTCGCCTTCGGCGGCAACGTGCTCCTCGCAACGTCATTCTATGTCGTGCAGCGCACCTCGCGCGCCCGCATGCCGGGCCGTTGGTCGCCTTGGTTCGTCATTTGGGGCTATCAGTTGTTCATTGTCCTGGCCGCCACGAGCTATGTGCTCGGCGCCACCCAGGGCAAGGAATACGCCGAGCCCGAATGGCACGTTGACCTCTTCCTGACGATCGTCTGGGTCACGTACCTCCTGGTATTCCTCGGCACACTCTGGAAGCGCGAAGAACCCCACATCTACGTCGCCAACTGGTTCTACCTCGCCTTCATTGTCACCGTCGCGATGCTCCACCTCGTCAATGGCCTCTCGGTTCCCGTCTCCTTCCTGGGAACGCAGAGCTATCCAGTGATGGCCGGTGTCCAGGCCGCGATGACCCAGTGGTGGTACGGCCATAATGCGGTGGGCTTCTTCCTCACCGCCGGCTTCCTCGGCATCATGTATTACTTCGTGCCCAAGCGCGTTGAACGGCCGGTGTACTCCTACCGTCTCTCGATCGTGCACTTCTGGTCGCTGATCTTCCTCTACATCTGGGCCGGTCCCCACCATCTGCACTACACGGCTCTGCCGGATTGGGCGCAGACCTTGGGCATGACCTTCTCCATCATGCTCTGGATGCCCTCATGGGGCGGCATGATCAACGGCCTGATGACGCTCTCGGGCGCCTGGGATCGTCTCCGCACCGACCCCGTTGTCCGCCTGCTCGTCGTGTCGGTAGCCTTCTACGGCATGTCGACCTTCGAAGGCCCGCTGATGTCCATCAAGGCCGTCAACTCGCTCTCGCACTACACCGACTGGACGGTCGGTCATGTGCACTCGGGCGCGCTGGGCTGGGTCGGCATGGTCTCCTTTGGCGCCATCTACTGCCTCGTTCCCTGGCTGTGGAAGCGTGAGGGTCTCTACTCCATCAAACTCGTGGAATGGCACTTCTGGCTCTCGACCATTGGCATCGTGCTCTACATCACCTCGATGTGGGTCGCCGGGATCACGCAGGGCCTGATGTGGCGGGCTTACGACAACCTCGGCTTCCTCAAGTACTCGTTCATCGAGACCGTGGAAGCGCTCCACTGGCCCTACATCATTCGCGCCGTCGGCGGACTTCTCTTCGTCATCGGTGGCTTCGTGATGGCCTACAACGTCTGGCGCACGGTGCGCGGCGATCAACCGGTCGATCTCAAGGATCAACCGCGCGTCGCAGCTGCTCCCGAACTGCGTGGCGGCGTCGTTGCAGTGCCGGCCGAGTAAGAAGGATAACGATCCATGAACCATGGTATTTTTGAAAAGAACTCGCTCATCCTTCTGATCGGCATCCTGATCGTCGTTTCGATCGGCGGCATCGTTCAGATCGCACCGCTCTTCATGCTCTCCTCCACCATCGAAAAGGTGGAGGGCATGCGGCCCTACTCTCCTCTGGAGCAGGCGGGCCGGGACATCTACGTCCGCGAGGGATGCTACAACTGCCACAGCCAGATGATCCGCTCGCTTCGCGACGAGGTGGAACGGTACGGTCATTACTCGCTGGCCGCCGAAAGCATGTACGACCATCCCTTCCAGTGGTCGTCCAAGCGCACGGGTCCCGATCTCGCGCGCATCGGCGGCAAGTACTCCGACGCTTGGCACACCGAGCATATGCGTCAGCCCACCTCGGTGGTGTCGGCCTCCATCATGCCGGCCTACCCCCACCTCGAAAAGACGCCACTGGATTATTCGAACATCCAGGACAAGCTGAAGACTCTTCAGTTTATCGGCGTCCCTTACACGGACGAGATGATCGCCAAGGCAGCCGCCGACATCGAAGCGCAGATCGCGCCGGACACGCCGGCCGCCAAGGAATTGCTCGCCCGCTATCCCAAGGCTCAGGTGCGCAAATTCGATGGCCAGTCGCCGGGCGAAGGCGTCAAGCCGACCGAACTCGACGCACTGATCGCCTACCTTCAGATGCTCGGTACGCTCGTCGACTTTACGAAGTTCGACGCCAGCGGTCCGAACCTGCGCTGAGGAGGCAAACATGACCTATCAGGACGCCCAGGTTTTGTCGCAGATCGCCGCGTTTGTGATCTTCTTCAGCCTGATCTTGGGCATCGTGTTCTACACCTTCCGGCCCGCGAACAAGGCCAAGTTCGAGAGAGCGGCACGTCTGCCGCTTGAGTCCGACAACGATGAAACGGTGAAATGACCATGGCTGGGCATAAACATATCGACGAAGTCACGGGCGTAGAGACCACCGGACATGTCTGGGACGGCGATCTCTGCGAATTGAACAAGCCGCTGCCCAAGTGGTGGCTGTACGTGTTCTACGCATGCTGCGTGTGGGCCTTCGGCTACTGGATGGTTTATCCGGCTTGGCCCACGCTCACCGGCTACACGCAAGGCTATCTCGGCTATAGCCAGCGCGCAGCAGTGACCGCTGAGATCAACGCGGCCAAGGCGGCACAAGATACCTATCGCCAGGCCATTGCCAACACGCCGATCACCGAGGTGAAGGGCAAGGAAGACCTGATGCAGTTCGCCATGGCCGGCGGCGCTGCCGCCTTCGGCGACAACTGCTCGGGCTGCCATGGCCGCGGCGCACAAGGCGCCGCGGGCTATCCGAACCTGAACGACGACGATTGGATCTGGGGCGGTTCGGTGGAGCAGATCGAGTACACAATCGCGCACGGCATCCGCAATGGCGCCGACGAAGCCCGCAATTCGGCGATGCCGCGATTCGGTCTCGACGGCATCCTCGAACCGGCTGTGATCTCCGACGTCGCGAACTACGTTCGTTCATTGTCGGGTTCCGAACAGGTTGACGCCGCCGCAGCAGAACGCGGCAAGGCAACATTCGCCGAGCAGTGCGCGGCGTGCCACGCCGAAGACGGTAAGGGTAACCAGGAAATGGGTGCACCCAATCTGTCGGACGCCATCTGGCTCTACGGCGGGTCGCAAGAAGCCGTCACCCAGAGCATCGTCACAGGACGCGGCGGTGCCATGCCCGCATGGGCCACACGCCTCGATCCGGTCACGGTGAAGATGCTGGCCGTCTACGTTCACTCGCTCGGCGGCGGCAAATAGCCACGAGTGGTTTTGTAACCTGACGCACTGTAAAGACGAGGAAGACTTCGGATATGACAGCCATGGAAAATCCTGGTCGGTTTAAGCCCGAAGACTTTCTCGTCGAAGCAGCGCCCGGCGTCGCCAAACACGACGTCGAAGCCGTCCGCCAGCCAAAGTCGAAAAAGCCGGCGACGGATGTCGATGGCGTGCCGAAAGGCAGCTGGGCTGAGAAGCCCAGAATCTACGCCAAGCTTGCGAAGGGCAACTTCCGCAACGCCAAGTGGATCGTGATGCTGGTCACCCTCGGCATCTATTACGTCCTGCCCTGGCTCCGCTTCGATCGTGGCGAAGGTCTTCCCAACCAGCTCTTCCTCATCGACTTTGCCAACCAGCGCTTGCTCTTCGGTCCCATCGAGATCTGGGCCCAGGAGTTCTATTACGTCACTGGTCTCCTCATCATCTCGGCACTGGCCCTCTTTCTCGTCACGTCCATCGCTGGCCGCGTCTGGTGCGGCTACGCGTGCCCGCAGACGGTGTGGACCGACCTGATGATCGCCGTCGAGCGCTTCTGGCAGGGCGATCGCAACGCCCACATGCGCCTCGATCAAGGTCCATGGACGTTCGAAAAGATCTGGAAAAAGACGGCCACGCACATCTCATGGTTGCTCATCGGTCTCCTGACCGGTGGCGCGCTTGTCTTCTATTTCCGCGATGCGCCTACGTTGGCAATGGAACTATTCACTGGCGAAGCTTCCTCAGTGGCCTATGCGTTCCTCGCCATTTTCACGCTGTCCACGTACGTCCTCGGCGGGATCGCACGCGAACAGGTCTGCATCTACATGTGCCCCTGGCCGCGCATCCAGGGGGCCATGCTCGACCACGACAGCCTCTGGATCGCCTATCGCGACGTGCGCGGCGAACCGCGCGCCCCCCATAAGAAGGGCGACAGTTGGGACGGCCGTGGCGACTGCATCGACTGCAAAGCCTGCGTCGCCGTCTGTCCCATGGGCATCGACATCCGCAATGGCGCCCAGCTCGAATGCATCCAGTGCGCGCTGTGCATCGACGCCTGCAACGACATTATGGACAAGGTCGGCCGTCCGCGCGGTTTGATCGCCTACACCACCGAACGCAATATGGAGAGCCGCAGCGCCGGTCCCCGCGACGGCCTGCGCATGATCCGGCCCCGCACGATTCTCTATACCGTGGTCATCGCGATCACCGGCGCACTCATGGCCTGGGCGATGGTCAGCCGCTCCGATCTCGACGTCAGCGTCCTGCCCGACCGCAACCCGCTGTTCGTAACATTGTCCGACGGCGGCATCCGCAACGGCTACACCGTCAAGATCGTCAACAAAAACCAGACCCCGCGCCGCTTCAAGGTTGAACTCACCGGCATCGACGGTCTGAAGACCACCATCGTCGGTCATGACAACTCCAGCGATCCGATCGACGTCGGTCCATCGAACGTAAAAGCTCTTAAGGTCTTTGCCGCACTCCCGCGTGACAAGGCCAAGGCACTCGCTGCGGAATCGACGCCCGTGACGATCACCGTCACCGAGGTCGATGGCGCCGTTTCCGCCACTCGTGATACAAGCTTCCGGAGCCCCGGCCCATGACCGCGAACATGACTTCGACCATGATGGCAACGGGCGGACCCAAACCCGGAAAGCGCCAACCCGGAAAGCGCATGTTCAAGGAAATCACCGGCCGCCACGTCCTGTTCCTGATGCTCGGCTTCTTCGGCGTCATCATCGCGACCGACGCCTTCCTCGTGTACAAAGCCGTCTCGACTTTCGGCGGCATCGAAACCCAGGACGCCTACCGCAAAGGCGTGACCTACAATGAGCGCATTGCCGAAGAGCGTGCCCAGGAAGCCCGCGGTTGGACCAAGGACGCTCGCCTTGAAAAGGGTGAACTCCGCGTCACTGTCCGCGACAAGGATCAAAAGGGCGTCGAAGGCCTCCAGATCTCGGCAATGTTCGGCCGCCCCGCCACCAACACCGAAGACCGGACGCTGACGCTGACACCAGTCGGCCCCGGCGAATACATGGCCACCCTCGGCGACATCGAACCCGGCAACTGGGTCGCCACCATGGAAGCCCGCGAGTCGCTGACCGGCACCGGCGCCGTCGTTTATCAGTCCAAGGTGCGGCTATGGAAGGCGCCCTGAAGCCGGACGCGACCTCCACCCCGGCGGCCTCACCCCCGTCCCCCGGCCCCGCGCGTGAAACACACATCTTCACCGCCCCCGAAATCATGTGCGGCGGCTGCCTGCGCACTATCGAAACCGCGCTTGCCGAAACCCCCGGCGTCGAAGCCGCCCGCGCCAACCTGAGCGCTCGCCGCGTCACCGTCACCTTCGATCCCGAAGTAACTTCCCCCGAACTCGTCATTGCCGCCATCAAGCAGGCAGGCTTCTCCGCCGCTCCGCTGATCGAGGGCCGCGACGAAGTCCACGCCGCCCGCGTCAGCGAACTCATGCCCCGCGTCGGCGTGGCCGGCTTTGCCGCCGCCAACATCATGCTGCTTTCCGTCTCCGTCTGGTCGGGCCACGCCTCCGACATGGACGAGCACATGAAGACGCTGTTCCACTGGATTTCCGCGCTGATCGCGCTGCCAGCCATCGCCTACGCCGGCCAGCCGTTCTTCAAGTCGGCCTATGCAGCGCTCAGTGCCCGCCGACTCAACATGGACGTGCCGATCTCGCTCGGCATCACGCTCGCCACCGCCATGAGCTTCGCGCAGACGATGCGCGGCACGCATCACGTCTATTTCGACGCCGCGACCATGCTGGTCTTTTTCCTTCTCGTCGGCCGCCTGCTGGATGAGAGCATGCGCGCCCGCACCCGCAGCGCGGCTGAAAACCTGATGAGCCTGAAGGCGCTCACAGCGACCATCCTCGATGCCGACGGCACCGTCCGCCAGATCCCCTCGCGCAATCTCCAGCCGGGCATGACGATGATCGTCGCCACCGGCGAACGCATCGCCGCCGACGGCATCGTCAGCGACGGCCTCAGCGAAATCGACGAAAGCCTGATCAGCGGCGAAACGCTGCCCAAGCGCGTCTCGCGCGGCGACCGCGTCCACGCCGGCACACTGAATACCGCCGCCCCTCTGCGCGTCACCACGACGGCCACCGAAGACAACACGCTGCTGGCCGAACTCTCCCGCCTCATGCTCGCCGGCGAGCAGACGCGCGGCCGCTACGTGCGACTCGCCGACCGCGCCGCCCGCCTTTATGCCCCCGCCGTCCATTTGCTCGGCCTCGGAACGCTCATCGGCTGGCTCGTCGCCGGCCACGGCTGGGAGATCGCACTCACCAACGCCATCGCGGTCCTCATCATCACCTGCCCCTGCGCACTGGCCCTCGCCGTCCCCGCCGTGCAGGTTGCCGCGATCAGTCGTCTCTTCGGCCAGGGCGTCCTCGTCAAAGCCGCCGACGGCCTCGAGCGCCTCTCCGAAGTCGACACCATTGTTTTCGACAAGACCGGAACGCTCAGCCTCGGCGAACCCACCCTCGCCCTCGACCAACCCATCGATGCCGGTGTGCTGGCTCGCGCCGCCGGCCTTGCGATCATGAGCCGCCACCCGTACGCGCAGGCGATGGTCCGCGCCGCCCGCGCCCGTGGCATCGAATTCGATCCCCAAACCAGCGTTAGTGAAATCCCCGGTTCCGGCCTTTCCATGATGACGCAGGAAGGCGAGGAGCGCTTAGGCTCTGCGCTGTTCACCGGCGTCACCGTCACCGATCCGCGCCAGACCGCGTCCCTCTGGTTCACGCGCCCCGGCCGCGCCCCGGTCGGCTTCCGCTTCGAAGACCGCCTGCGCTCCGACGCGCCGGCCACCGTCGCCGAACTAAAATCGGCCGGGTATCACGTCGAAATTCTCTCCGGCGATCGCCCCGATGCGGTCGCCGATGCCGCACTCGCGTTGGGCGTATCAGCCTACAAAGGGGGCGTCCGCCCTGACGAAAAGCTCGCCCGTCTGACGGCACTCAAGCAGCAAGGTCGCGTCACGCTCATGGTGGGAGACGGCCTCAACGACGGCCCGGCGCTCGCCGCGGCCCACGCCTCCATCTCGCCCTCCGCGGCCGCTGATATCGCTCAGAACGCGGCCGATGCCGTCTTCCAAGGCGAAAAGCTGGTCGCCGTGGTCGAGGCACTCAAGGTCGCCCGCCGCGCCCACCGGATGGCTCTGGAAAACTTCGGCATCGCTATCATTTACAACATCGCTTTCGTACCTCTGGCCGTTATGGGCTATGTTACGCCCCTGTTGGCCGCGATCGCGATGTCCACCTCGTCGATCCTGGTCACCGGCAATGCGCTGCGTCTGCGCGGCATGAATTTGAAGCTCGCTCCTGTCGCGGCGAGCAAGGATCAGGTCCTAAAATGACATCGCTCGCCTGGCTTATCCCGGCCGCTCTGTTCTTAGGCCTCCTCGGCCTCGCTGCCTTCCTGTGGGCGCTGAAGAACGGCCAGTTCGAAGATCTCGAAGGCGCCGGATGGCGCGCAATCGATGATCAGCCACCCGGGCCTCAAGGAAACAAGACTCCGCAAGGCGGCAAGAAGAAACCCGAATAGACCACGCGCCATGGATGGCACCGAGATCACATTTCTGGGCGGCTTGGTGTTGGGTCTCGCAAGTACCCTCCATTGCAGCGCCATGTGCGGCGCCATCTCCTGCAGCGCCCTTCTCTCGCTCGGGCCCTCAACCGGCTGGGGCCGCGCCGGTCACGCAATCCTCCTGAACCTTGGCCGCATCTGCGCCTATGCCACCCTCGGCGTTGCCGCCTCTCTCATCGGCTCGGCGATCATCCGGCCCGGCACAACGATGAACTATCAAGTCCTTCAATACATCGGCGCCTCGGTGCTCATGTGGACCGGGCTCTCCATGGCCGGCATGATGCCCCGCTTCGCGCTCCTCGACGGCGCCATGACGCGCCTCTCCAATACCGTCGCCAAAGTAACCCGGCCCATCCAGGGAACCGCCGCCGCCCCGCTCGGCCTCGGTGTCGTCTGGGGCCTGAACCCCTGCCCCATGGTCTACGCAGCACTTTTCACCGCAACGCTCACCGCCTCGCCCTGGGGCGGCCTGTCCGTCATGGCCGGCTTCGGCCTCGGCACCCTGCCGGGCGTCCTTGTTGCCGGACTCGGCCTCGCGTCCCTGCGCGGCATTGAGGCCAGCCGAACAATCCAGATCGCCGCCGGCCTGATCATCGCGGTTTTGGGGTTTGCCTCGCTCTACGTCCCCGCCGCCCATATCGCCGCGTGGTGCGTGACCTGACCGGGGTGGAACTTTTCCGCCCGTCCGTCCATATGGTGAGGATGGACACGCCCCTCACCCCGACGATCCCCTTCGACAACTCCTACGCCCGCTTGCCCGAGCGCTTCTTCAGCCGCGTAAATCCCACGCCGGTGGCCGCACCCCAACTCATCCGCGTCAACGAGCCCCTCGCCCGCGATCTCGGCATCGACCCCGCAGCTCTCGCGTCACCCGATGGCGTCGCCATGCTCGCCGGCAATCGCATCGCCGAGGGCAGCGATCCCATCGCCATGGCGTACGCGGGCCACCAGTTCGGCAACTTCGTCCCGCAACTGGGCGATGGCCGCGCCATCCTCATCGGCGAAGTCCTCGACACCCACGGCATCCGCCGCGACATCCACCTCAAAGGCGCCGGCCGCACGCCCTATTCGCGCATGGGTGACGGCCGCGCGGCCCTCGGCCCCGTGCTACGCGAATACATCGTCAGCGAAGCCTTCGCCGCGCTTGGCATCCCCACCACCCGCGCGCTTGCCGCCGTCACCACGGGGGATTGGGTCTTGCGCGAAGAACCGCTCCCCGGCGCCGTGCTCGCCCGCGTTGCATCAAGCCACATCCGCGTCGGCACCTTCCAGTTCTTTGCCGCCCGCAAGGATACAGAGGCGATCCGCACACTCGCCGACTACGCCATCGCCCGCCACTATCCCGACCTCATTGATCGGCCGGAGAAATATCGCGACTTTCTCTCCGCCGTCATCGCGCGCCAGGGTGAGCTGATCGCCAAGTGGATGTACGTCGGCTTCATTCACGGCGTCATGAACACGGACAACTGCGCGATCACCGGTGAAACCATCGATTTCGGCCCCTGCGCCTTCATGGATACGTACCACCCCTCGACGGTGTTCTCCTCCATCGACCATGCCGGCCGCTACGCCTTTGCCAGCCAGCCAGCCATCGCCAATTGGAATCTCGTCCGCTTCGCCGAAACCCTGTTGCCGATTTTGGGCGACACCCAGGAGCAGGCCATCGCCGCCGCGCAGGAGCGCATCGACGCCTACCCTGCCGTGTTCCAGGCCGCCATCACCGATGGCTACGCCGCCAAGCTCGGCATTGAAAACAAATCGTCTGACGACACCACGCTGCTCCAGGATTTTCTAACTGTCATGGCCAATGGCGCGGCCGACTACACGCTCAGCTTCCGCACGTTGTCAGACGCCGCCGAAGACCCTGCGAAGGAAGCCGGTTTAAGCGCCCTTTTCAGCGAGGCCGCCGGCCTCGATGCGTGGCTGTTACGCTGGCGTCAGCGCCTTGCGACCGACGCCCGCGCCCCGCGCGACATCGCAGCTGCCATGCGGGCTGTGAACCCCGTCATCATTCCACGCAACCATCAAGTCGAAGCCGCCATCAAAGCCGCCGTCGGCAGCGGCGACTTCGCCCCCTTCCATCGCCTCGTCGATGAACTGGCAAAACCCTTCGACGACCGCCCCAGCATTGACGACCTGAAATTGCCGCCGAAACCGGACGAAATCGTCCGCGCCACTTTTTGCGGAACCTGAACCGCCAAGCAACTCAGCCGCTCTTGGCAACCGCGCGTCGCCACCGGCGCGGGGCTTGCAAATACCCCACCTGCCCGCGCCCACGGCGGCGCACGTCTTCGAGATAATCCAGCACCTCGCGCGGATGCAGCGGCCGTCCCTCCGTCGCCACCCGCACGCGTTCCATGTGCTGAATTTCTTCCAGCAGCGGCTGCGCCGTTTTTTGCAGCATCACGATCGTCGCAATCGTCCGCTTGGGCATATGCGGCGGAATGCGCGCAAACAGGCTCGCCACGAGATCCTGCACCCGGCGCGACAGCTTCGTCGAAAACCTTCCCAGCCACGCAATCAGCCGGATGCTCCAATCCTCGCGGAACTGGTACCCGTGCACCTCCATCCACTCGAACAACTTGGACATGATCATGTCCTGGTGGCGCACCTGGGCGGTGTTGCGATAGTCCTGCCATTCCGCGATGAGATCGAACGACGGTTCGATTTCCAAATCTCCCGGCGCAAACGATTCCGACGCTGTCACCCCGATCCGCTTGTAAAACGGAGCGTTCGAGGCATGAAACCGCGTCATGAATGTCGGGATCTTCAGTCTCCCGTCGCTCGCATCCTCATACGCAATGCGCACCAGCTTCGAGCAGAACAGTTTGTTCGACGGCCCAAGCTCCATGGAGAAATCGTAGAGAATCGGCTTGCCCGCATCCGTCGCCCGCTTCACAAAACCATAAATCAAATCCGCCGCCCGCGCCGCCAGTGCCGCGTCACGATGCCGGAACAGCATCGCGCGTGCGAGCCCATGGTCGAGAACCTCTTTCAACGGCTTGATCACCGCGCCTTCTTCGATGAGCGCTTCGACCACCCATCCCCGCCCATGCCCGTCGATATATACGATCGCCGCATGGCTGAACTGGCTGTCCACATCGCCGATCCGCGCGATCGCCGCGCTGTTGTGCTTCGTGCCGCGCACCAGCAGCACATCGCCGGATCGGAATGCAAACGACTGCCCCGTGTCGACCGCCGGATGCACGAACGTATTGAAGGAATGCTCGCTGAACGCCCGTAGTCCCGGATCGGTCTCCGTTGCGATGGTGGAATCCCAATGCACCTCACCTGCCATGTCAGAGGCATACCGCAGCACGCGCAGCACATCGCGCACCGCAATCTGCGCCTCGCGCGTCATAAGCCCGCGCGAGTGCCAATCGCTGACCCGGTCGCGGATCGCGCTGCGCAGCAAAAACATCTCGCTCATCACCAGCGGTGCCAGCGCCTTCAGATCCGCCCGCGAAAACCGCGCCAGATCGCGCTCGTGTACATCGTGATAGATCCGTGAAACGGTCCGCACGATGTCGTCGCTGACTGTAACCGGCGCATCCGCCAGCGCGCGCAAGGCGCGCAGATCACGCCCGATCTCGTCTTCGATGGAATAACGCGGCACGATGCTCCCCCGGCCCCAACGTCTGCCTTAAGTGCCCGTGCCTGCCCGTGAACGCAAGCACGGGCTCAGGCGGCACACCAGTCCGCCAGCTTGTCCATGAATTGTGAGCATTTTTCTAGTTCCGACACGGCAATCCACTCATTCGCTGTGTGCGCCTGAGCAATGTTGCCCGGCCCGCACACCACCGATGCTGCGCCCGCGTCCTGGAAAAGACCCGCCTCCGTCGCATAGGACACCGCGAACGTCTCGTTCTGCCCCGCCAGCGCCAAGGCCAGCGCCACAGCTTCCGAGCCCTCCGGCGTCCCGAACGGAGGCACATAATTTTTGCGCGTGACCGTGATGCCGGCCTCCGGCGCCCGCGCCATCATTCCTGGCAGACACACCGTGTCGATGAAAGTTTGCAAGCGCGTCTCGATCGCCCCGATGTCGAGCCCCGGCATCGACCGGATCTCAAATCCGAACCGGCACGACACCGGCACGATGTTCGACGCCGTCCCGCCCTCAATCGTCGTCACTTGCAGCGTCGGATAAGGCGGCTCGAACCGGACATCCGGCGTCCGCGCCGCAAGCTCAGCCTCGATGCGCGCCAACTCGCCGATGATTAACCCCGCCGCCGTGATCGCATTGACGCCCAAATGCGCCATGCTCGAATGCGCCGCCCGTCCCGCGATATCCACCTGCCACCGCACCGGTCCCTTGTGCGCATCCACGACGCGCATATCCGTCGGCTCGCCCACGATCACGACGCGCGGCAACGGCAGCTTCGTGCCCATCTCCGCAATCATCGGCCGCACCCCGATGCAGCCGACCTCTTCGTCGTACGAAAATGCGATGTGCACCGGCTTCTTCAATTTCGCCGCCTTGAACCTCGGCACGGCGGCCAGCACACACGCCAGAAATCCCTTCATGTCGGTCGTGCCGCGCCCGTAATAGCGCCCGTCCCGCAGCGTCAGGGCGAACGGATCGCTGTCCCACGCCTGCCCCTCAACCGGCACCACATCCGTGTGCCCCGACAGCGCAACGCCCGCCACATCTTCCGGCCCGATGGTGGCAAACAGCGACGCCTTCTGCCCGTCCTTAGTCGGCACCAGATACGACGCCACACCCTGCCCACGCAGGTAATCCTCCACGTAGAGGATCAACGGAATGTTCGTCTTGTAGCTCGTGGTGTCAAAGCCGACGAGGCGGTCCAGAATGTCGGCAACGGTGGCGCCGGAGCGCTGCATGTCAGTTTACGCTTTTAACGGTGAAGGGACTGTCGAGAGAAAACGCCGGCACGGCCACATCGAACAGCACACCGCCGTCGCCCGCCATCTGATAGCTGCCGACCATGATACCCGACGGCGTCGGCAGCGGACATCCCGAGCTATACGTAAACGACTGCCCCGGCTCAATCACCGGTGTTTGCCCCACGACACCCGGCCCGCGCACCTCTTCTGTCCGCCCCGCCGCATCTGTAATCCGCCAGAACCGCGTCTTCAGCTGCACCGGCACCGCGCCCTCGTTCTGAATTTCGATCGTGTAGCTCCAGAAATAATATCCCTCGTCCGGCGATGATTGATCGGACTGGTACTCCGGCTTCACGCGGATGCGCACGCCGTGGGTGGTCGCTTCGTACTGGAATTCACGGCTCACGGTCTCGTCGTCCTCTGTCAAGGCGCAGCAAACTTTAAGCAACGGGCGCGGCCGGTCAACGGCGGCTTTACGGCGTCCGCGCCGCAGCCATCCCCCGTGCCACATCGGCGATCAGATCGTCCGCGTTTTCCAGTCCAACCGACAATCGCAACATCCCGTCGCCGATCCCCAATTCCGCCCGCGCCGCCGGCCCGATACGGAAGTGCGTGGTCGTCGGCGGATGCGTAATGAGGCTCTTGGCATCGCCCAGGTTGTTGGAAATCTTGATCAGCCGCAGCGCATTCTGGAACCGGAAGGCCGCTTCCTTCCCAACCGCCACCTCGAACGCGATCATCTGCCCGCCGCCCGTCATCTGCTTGGCAACGATGTCCGCCTGCGGGTGATCCGCCCGCCCACAATAGATGACGCGGTCTACGCCCGCCTGTCCGGCGAGATAATCGGCAACCTTGGCCGCGTTCGCGCACTGGGCTGCGATGCGAAGCGGCATCGTCTCCAGACTCTTCAGCATCACCCAAGCATTGAAGGGCGACATCGACGGCCCTGTCTGCCGGAAGAAATCCTGCAAATGATCGGTGAGAAACTTTTCCGAACACAAAACCGCGCCACCGAGGCACCGCCCCTGCCCATCGATATGCTTCGTGGCCGAATAGATCACGACATCGGCGCCATGCTGTAATGGCCGCTGCAACATCGGCGTTGCAAACACGTTGTCGACCATAACCAGCGCGCCGATCTCCTTGGCGATCTTGGAGACCTCAGCAATATCGACGAGGTCGAGCGTCGGGTTCGCCGGCGTCTCGAAGAAGAACGCCTTCGTGTTCGGCCGCACCGCCTTGCGCCATTCATCAAGATCGCGGCCATCGATCAGCGTCGGCGTGATGCCGAACCGCGGGCACAGCGTCTCCACGATATACCGGCACGACCCGAACATCGCGCGCGCAGCAACAATGTGATCGCCGGCATTGAGATATGAGAGCAGCGCCGCGTTCACCGCCGCCATGCCCGTCGCCATCGCGCGGCACACCTCAGCGCCTTCCAGAAGCCGCAGCCGCTCTTCCAGCATCGACACGGTCGGGTTCGCGAACCGCGAATACTGGAACCCCGGGTCCTCGTTCTTGAAGCGCGCCTCCGCTTGCTCCGCGCAAGTATAGACAAACCCCTGCGTCAGGAAGATCGCCTCCGACGTCTCCCCGAACTGAGACCGCAGCGTCCCCCCATGCACGAGCTGCGTCTCCGGCGCCCACTCCGCGGCGATCTCGGCATCAGTCTTGGCTGCGGTCATCGTCGTCTGCTCCAAGGGCGGCCACGTGCTCGCACCGCCGCACAATAAAAAAACCCGTGCAGCATCGCTATGCTGCACAACAAAAAACCCGGTGCCCTGCGGCACGCTCCTCGTTTTAAAGGAGCCGTGCGCCGGGAATTCCGGGTGCGCGCGGCCACTTTAGCGAGTTGTTTTACGTGGCTGCAAGACGGCCGGCCAAATCACCACGAGGATCGGGCCGGGGAATACCGCCCCCACCCCTTGGCGTCAAGCCAACCATGCGTTAGAGCCCTCCGAGAGAGAGGTTTAAGGTCCATGGCTAAGAAGTCGGCACCAAAGGCAAAATCCACCCGCTCGCGGCCCTTAGGCATTGCGGTGGCCAACGGCATTTTGCCGGCTCAGGCCATCCGCGCCCTGATCTCTGGGAACGCGCTCAAACTCGCCGAGCCCTTAGCCGAAGGCCAGCTCCAGCCAGCCAGCGTCGACCTTCGCCTCGGCCGCGAAGCCTACCGCGTCCGCGCCAGCTTCCTGCCCGGCCCCGGCTCCAAGGTGACCGACAAGCTGGGCGACCTCAAGCTGCACACCATCGATCTCACCAAAGGCGCTGTGCTGGAGACGGGCTGCGTCTATATCGTCCCCCTCCTCGAAAGCCTTGGCCTGCCCGAGAGCATCTCCGCCTCTGCCAACCCAAAGAGCTCCACCGGCCGCCTCGACGTCTTCACCCGCGTCATCGCCGACGGCGTCACGGCCTTCGACCAGATACCCGCCGGCTACAAAGGCCCTCTCTACGCCGAAATCTGCCCGCAGACCTTTCCCATTCTCGCCCGCACCGGCTCGAAGCTCAGCCAATTGCGCTTCCGCGTCGGCAACCCGCGCGAAGACGACAAAACCCTCGCCCGCCTGCACAAGGAACACATGCTGGTGTCCGGCGGCACCTCTGATATCGCCGACGGCATCGCCCTCTCGGTCGATCTTGTTGGAGGCTTATCCGGTCTCGTCGGCTACCGCGCCAAGCGCCACACCGGCGTCGTCGACGTGGACGCGCCCAAATCGAGCGCGATCGCCGATTATTGGGAGGAAATCGACAGCCGCGGCTCCCGCCGTCTGATCCTCGATCCCGACCAATTCTACATTCTTGCGTCCAAAGAAGCCGTCCACATCCCCCCAACGCATGCCGCCGAAATGATGCCCTTTAACCCGCTCGTCGGCGAATTTCGCGTTCATTATGCGGGTTTCATGGATCCCGGCTTCGGCCACGCGCCTGCCGGCGGACATGGCTCCCGCGTCGTCCTTGAAGTGCGCTCGCACAAGGTGCCGTTCATCCTCGAGGACGGGCAGATCATCGGCCGCCTGGTGTACGAGCGCATGGTCGAAGTACCCGAAATGCTCTACGGCCGCGACCTTGGCTCCAACTACCAAGCCCAGGGCCTCAAGCTCTCCAAGCATTTCCGCTGATCCGTCACGCGCTTCCGCATCAGCCGTTTACGGCCAATTAACCTAAATCGGGCACCTTCGACCGCGTCGCGTTGTGTGCGAGTGGAGAGTTGCGTGCTCGATTACCCTGTTCTGCTGCTGTTTCCAGTAGCACTCATGTTCGCTGCGGTTTCGGACATCTTGACGATGACGATTCCGAACCGCGTCTCGCTCGCGATGATCGCGGCGTTCCCGTTGGCCGCCTTCATGGCCGGTCTCCCGATGGCCACCGCACTGATGCATCTGGCCGCGTTCGCCATCGTTCTTGCGGTTTGCTTTGCCCTCTTCTCCTTTAATCTCCTCGGCGGCGGCGATGCCAAGCTGCTCGCAGCCACATCGCTCTGGATCGGCACGAGCCAGCTGCTGCCGTTCCTCGCTTATGTGACGATCGCCGGCGGCTTCCTGGCCATGTTCATTCTCGTCTTCCGCCGCTTTCCGGTTGCTGCGCTGCCGATTCCCGAATGGGCGCTGCGCCTGCACAAATCCGGTGGCGGCATCCCTTACGGCTTGGCGATTTGCGCCGGCGGTCTGATGATCTACCCCAAAACCGAAATATTCCGGGCGTTGATCGTCTAACAGGCCGAACACAGACAAAAAAGATTAAGCATTATCAATGGGTTGAAAAGTCATTTTGGGCAACTGCTCCGATTTACGGCGTTGATTAACCTCGCATTGACGAATGTCGCGCAAAACTGAGTCCGACGGCGGGAAGAGGGGTCTTTCCGGCGCATAGGGAACGCAGTTGCGCTATGAAACGAGCACAGTTGATCGGCATCTCCATTGCAGGCGTCTCGGCGCTGGTGGCCACCGTTATGGTCAAAGGAGTGCTCAAGAAGCCGGATGAAGAGAAGCGGGTCGAGGTCAAGGTAAACTCGGTCCAGGTGCTCGTGGCGGGTGCCGATATCGGGCTCGGCCAGGTCACCAATGAAGGCAGCTTCCGTTGGCAGGAATGGCCTGCCGAGGCTGCCAAGGGCTTCATCACCGACAAATCCAATAGAGAAGCGATGCGGCAGCTCTCCGGAGCGATTGCCCGCGCGCCCATCATGGCCGGCGAGCCCATTACACCGAACAAGCTGGTGAAGGCCGGCCAGGGCGGCGTTCTCGCCGCCATCCTTCCAGCCGGCATGCGCGCCGTATCCACCAAGATCAAGGAAGAAACGGCAGTCGGCCGTTTGATCCTCCCGAATGATCATGTCGACGTCATCTTGATCCGGCGTTCGCGCGGCAAATCGGGTGGCGACGATTTCGTCAGCGATACACTCTTCACCAACGTTCGCGTCCTTGCTCTCGGCCAGCAGATCGAGACCAAGGAAGGCAAGAAGGCAGCCGAAGGCGCGGCCAACACGGCCACTCTCGAACTCACGCCGCGCCAGGCCGAAATGCTGATGCTCGCCACGTCCATGGGCGAAATCAGTCTCTCTCTGCGATCGATTGCGGATCTCGATGCGACCGGCAAGCCGGGCGACGGGAACGCGCTCAATAAGCCGAAAGAGGGGAATTCCATCCGAGTGCTGCGTTATGGCGTCAGATCACGAGCCACGGGCGTGAACTGATCAACTTGAATTTGCAGATCGTCGGAAGGCAAAAATAAAATGTCTAATCAAGTAATCAGACGGCTCGCGTCAGCCCTTGCGATCATCCTCGCCGTCACGGTTCCGAGCCACACGTTCGCCGGCGGCGACGTCCGCAAGGGCTCGGCAAGCGCAGAGGCAAGCAATGGTCCCGACGGCCGGCATCAGTCGGTCGTGAAGCTGACGGAGGCTGACGCTGGTAAGCGGCGCTTGGTCAATCTCGGCATCGGCAAATCGGTCATGATTGAGCTGCCGCGCCCCGCCCGGGACGTGATGGTGTCCAACCCTCAGGTTGTCGACGCGGTGGTGCAAACATCCAACCGTGTATTCCTCGTCTCGCGCCGGATTGGTGAATCGAACGCCTTCATCTTTGATGAAAACGGCGACCAGTTTGCAATCCTTGAAGTCTTCGTCGAGCGCGAAACCGCTGGCATGGAAGACCTTCTGCGCCGCCTGATCCCGGGTTCGAACATCAAAGTCGAAATGCTGAACGGTTCCGCCATTTTGACCGGGACCGTGCGCACGCCAGTCGATGCAAATCGTGCATCCGCGCTCGCCAAGCAGTTCGTGCAGGTTACCTTCAAGTCCGAGGTGAATGACAGCAGCCAAGGCATCTGGGTTGAAGAAACCGCGAAGGACAAGAGCGAACTCGTCATCAATCTTCTCGCTGTCGAAGGCGAAGAGCAGGTGATGCTCAAGGTCACCGTGGCCGAAGTTCAGCGAACGCTCCTGAAGCAATTCGGCATCAACATTGGTGCCTCGATCAACGCCGGCAGCTTCACCACCCGCCTGCTCACCGAAAATGCATTGCCGCTGACCGCCGCTGCGGGCCTTGGCAAGCTCCCGATCCCCGGCCTCGGCACGGGAACCGGCACAGGCTGCTTGGCTGGCGGGGCCCTCTGCAACTGGAATGATGGACCGGCCGATGGAACCTTTGGAAACTCCGGTTTGAATGGTGGCTGGGCCGGCGGCGGCTCGCAGATCTCGCATGCCATCCGCGCTCTGGAACGCGATGGCCTAATGCGTACGCTTGCCGAACCGACACTGACGGCCATCTCGGGTGAGTCGGCGAAGTTCCTGGCAGGTGGCGAATTCCCCGTGCCGGTCGTCGATGCCCAGGGCGGCATATCGGTCACCTTCAAGGAATTCGGTGTCGGCGTCGCCTTCACACCCACCGTGATGTCGGAGGGCCGCATTAGCCTCAAGATCGAAACCGAAGTCAGCGAACTCACCTCGCAAGGCGGCGTGCAGCTGAATGGCCTGTCGATCCCTGGTCTCAACAAGCGTGAAGCCAAGTCGACCGTCGAACTTCCCTCGGGTGGCTCACTGGCTTTGGCCGGTCTGATCTCCGACGACGTCCGCCAGAACATCGACGGATTTCCGGGTCTCAAGGATGTTCCGGTGCTCGGCACGCTGTTCCGCAGCCGCGACTTCATCAAGGAAGAGACCGAACTCGTCGTGATCGTCACGCCCTACCTCGTCAAGCCGGTCTCGCGTCAAGAACTGGGCACGCCGGCTGACGGCCTCGCCGAAGCAACCGACCTCAAGGGTATGTTCCTCGGTCATTTCAACCGCATCTACGGACACAACCCGGCGGCAGCGCCGGTGAGCGATCTGAAGGGCGATTACGGCTTCATCGTCGAGTGACGGCAAAGGCTGGAGATAAACACATGATCACGTCGAATTCCAAAGCCAGCACCGTCACAGACCGGCAGTTTGCCCCGTCGTTGCGGATCGCTGTCGCCGCCCTTCTCACGGTCTCGCTTGCGGGCTGCAAGACACTCGAGAACCAGACCCGGGTTGCCGGCTGGGAACTGACGTCTCCAACAGAGCGTCACCCCATCCTGGTCTCGCAGCAGCCTGAAACGCTGACCATCGCAGTGCCGCGCGGGGCCAACGGATTGTCGGCATCCCAGCGAGCCGATGTCATGAGCTTTGCTCAGTCAGCTCGCATGACTGATGCCGGCAACACGCGATTGGTGATCCAGGCTCCGAGTGGCTCATCCAATGAAACGGCGGCCATCGCCGCGGTTCACGATGCCGGTGCGCTGCTGAAGGAGACCGGCTTTACGGAATCCAACATCAACATCGAACCGTTCGACGCATCCGGCCAGTCGTCGCCGCCGGTGAAATTGAGCTTTCTGCGCTTCGTGGCCGAAGGTCCGGAATGCCGCAAATTCCCGACCAACCTAGCTCACGAGCCGCGCAATCTTCCCGCACCCAACCACGGGTGTAACGCGCAGAAGAACCTTGCCGCGATGGTTCTCAATCCGTCCGATCTTCTCGGGCCGCGCAAGTCTGAATCGCGGACCGCAGAGCGCCGCCTGGAAACCTGGCAGAAGTACATCAAGGGTGAAGCCAGCGGCGCCGACAAGAGCGCGGACGAAAAAGTTCAAACTGACGGCGGCGGCGAATAAAGGCAGGGGTCTACCAACATGATTCGGCAAACCAATACCAACCTGGCGTCATCCGATGTCGACGCTGGCTACGAAATCGATCTTCCAATCGACGGTTCGAACGATGCCAGCCTGCAGCGTGCGCGTCCGATCCCGCGTATTTCGATCCAGGCGTTTTGCGAAAACAACAATATGGCGAACGTGGTGCAAACCGCGTCCGAAGACCGCCGGCTGAGCAAAGCGCACGTCAGCGTCCACATGGGCGGCGCCACCGCGGCCGTGCAGCATTACCAGGAAAGCCCGACCCCGAACCTCATCGTTGTGGAAAGCTCGCTGCCCCGTCAGCAGCTCCTCGGCGAACTGGACCGGTTGGCCGAGTGCTGCGATCCCGGCACCAAAGTGATCGTGACTGGCCACGTCAATGACGTGATCCTCTATCGCGAACTCCTCAAGCGCGGTGTGAGCGAATATCTCGTTGCGCCGATCACCGCTCCCCAGCTCATGGAGAGCCTGTCCAACCTTTACAACGATCCTGAATCCGACCCGGTCGGCCACGTCTATTCCTTCATCGGCGCCAAGGGTGGCGTCGGCTCGTCGACCATCTGTCACAACGCCGCCTGGACGCTGTCCAAAGCCCTGCAGTCGAACGTGATCATCGCCGATCTCGATCTCGCCTTCGGCACCACGGGTCTCGATTTCAACCAGGATCCCGTCCAAGGCATCGCCGAAGCTCTGGCCACGCCTGAACGCCTCGACGAGGTGCTGCTCGATCGCCTTCTCACCAAATGCTCCGAGCACCTGTCCATCTTCGCCGCCCCCGTCGTGCTCGACCGCGACTACGAAATCACGCCCGACGGCTGCGATATGGTCATCGACGTCGCCCGCCAGAACGTCCCTTATGTCGTGGTCGACCTCCCGCACGGCTGGTCCCCCTGGACCAAACGGGTTCTTCTGCAATCCGACGAAGTGGTCATCACTGCCGCGCTCGATCTCGCCAATCTACGCAACGCCAAGAATATCGTCGAACTTCTTAAGCAGTCGCGCGCCAACGACAGCCCGCCTCAGCTCATCATCAACATGGCGAACATGCCCAAGCGCCCGGAAATTGCCCTCAAGGAATTCGAGGACGCTCTCGGCATCAAGGCCCTCGCGGTTATCGATTTCGACCCCGAAACGTTCGGTCAGGCCGCCAACAACGGCCAGATGATTGAAGAGCTCAACGATCGCGCCAAGGCGGCACCGGTCTTCCGCGACCTCGCCATGACGCTCGCACATCGCAAGGAAGTGAAGGTCGAGAAGAAGTCGGCCCTCGCTCCCCTGCTCGAAAAGCTGAAACTGAAGCGTTAAGGATCAATAGGCATGTTCGGCAGGCGTTCCACTGAAGGCGCACAACCCCCGCGCCGCGTCGCACCTCAGGCCCAACCGGCTACTGCAGCTTCTGCAGCTGCGCCAGCAGCTCCTGCGCAAACGCGCGCCGCTGAAGCGGCGCCGGCCCCCGCTGCCGCCCGTCCAGCTCCCGAGCCGGTCGAGCAGCAACGCCGCCATTCGGAAGAGTACTACGACGTCAAAACGACGGTCTTCAATGCCCTGATCGACACGATCGACCTGACGCAGCTCGCCAAGCTCGACGCCGCAGCCGCGCGCGAAGAAATCCGCGACATCGTCAGCGAAATCATCCAAGTTAAAAACGTTGTGATGTCTATCGCCGAGCAGGAAGAACTGCTCGAGGATATCTGCAACGACGTTCTGGGCTATGGTCCGCTCGAACCGCTTCTGGCGCGTGACGACATCGCCGACATCATGGTCAATGGCGCGTCCACGACCTTTATCGAAGTCAGCGGCAAGGTTCAAAAGACGTCGGTGCGCTTTGCCGACAACCAGCAGCTGATGAACATCTGCCAGCGCATCGTGAGCCAGGTCGGCCGTCGCGTAGACGAATCAAGCCCGATATGCGATGCCCGCTTGCCCGATGGCTCGCGCGTCAACGTCATCGCTCCGCCGCTCGCCATCGACGGGCCGGCCCTCACCATTCGTAAGTTCAAAAAGGATCGCCTCCGTCTCGACAACCTCGTCAAGTTCGGCTCGATCACGCCGGCCGGCAAGACGGTTCTCGAAATCATCGGTCGCGTGCGCTGCAACGTCTTGATCTCAGGCGGAACGGGCTCGGGCAAAACCACTCTGCTCAACTGCATGACCGGTTGCGTCGATCACGACGAGCGCATCATCACCTGCGAGGACTCAGCCGAACTTCAGCTCCAGCAGCCCCACGTCGTCCGCCTGGAAACACGCCCGCCTAACCTTGAAGGCGAGGGCGAAATCACCATGCGCGACCTCGTCAAAAACTGCCTGCGTATGCGTCCCGAACGCATCATCGTCGGCGAAGTCCGCGGCCCTGAGGCATTCGACCTTCTTCAGGCGATGAACACCGGCCACGACGGCTCGATGGGTACGCTCCACGCCAACAGCCCGCGCGAAGCTATCAGCCGTCTGGAATCCATGATCATGATGGGCGGCTACGCGCTTCCCGTCAAAACCATCCGCGAAATGATCTGCGGCTCGATCGACGTCATCGTCCAGGCATCCCGCCTCCGCGACGGCTCGCGTAAGATAACGCACATCACCGAAGTGCTCGGCATGGAAGACGAGACGGTCACGCTGCAAAATATCATTGTGTACGAAGTGACCGGTGAAGACGCCAACGGCAAGCTCATTGGCCGCCACCGGTCAACGGGTATTGCCCGTCCGCGCTTCTGGGATCGCGCCGAATACTACAAGGAAGAAACCCGTCTCGCGGATGCACTCGCATCGTCTGAAGTTCTCGACAGCCACGGTAACCCGCTGGGTGAAACACATGGCTGATCTGGGTCTGTCGGCTGACATCGTCGCGATTCTCGTCGGGCTCGCCGTGGGTGGGCTGATCTACGCGCTCAGCTATCCCTTCGTGTCGGGCGAAATTCTGGCCGCAAAACGTGTCGCCAGCGTCAGCGAGGCGCGGACCAAAAAATCCGGGACCGGTCGCACGGTCGCCGATATCGCCGCACAGCGCAAGAAGCAGGTCACCGAATCTCTGAAAGATATGGAGAGCCGGTCGAAGTCGAGCCAGAAGGTGACGTTGCGGACCAAACTCGAACGTGCCGGCCTCGACACCGAACCACGCACCTTCTGGATTGCGAGTCTCATAACCGGCCTCTTAGTGGGCCTGTTGACCTTTGTATCGATGTCAGGCCCCTCCGCACTCTTTGCTTCGGTCGCGACGGCGATCGTCGGAGGCTTTGGTCTGCCTAACTGGTTCTTGAAGAGGCTCATCAATGGCCGCCAGAAGAAATTCCAAAGAGAACTCGCCAATGCGATCGATGTCGTCGTTCGCGGCGTAAAATCGGGTCTTCCATTAAACGAATGCCTTCAGATCATCGCGCGTGAAAGCCCTGAGCCGATTGCGGGCGAATTTCGTTATGTCGTAGAACAGATGCGCGTGGGTATTCCGTTGGGCGAGGCACTGGACCGCCTGATCGGCCGTATGCCCCTGGCGGAAGTTAAGTTCCTTGCGATCGTTATTGGTATTCAGCAGCAGGCAGGTGGCAACCTTTCTGAAGCGCTCGGTAACCTCTCTAGCGTTCTCCGTGATCGCTTCCGCATGGAAATGAAGGTCAAGGCGCTGGCTGCGGAAGCCAAGGCGTCCGCGATGGTTCTGGCCTCGCTGCCGCCGTCGGTGATGCTGATGACGTACATGTCGGCCGCTGACTACATCATTCTGCTTTTCACGACGACGGCTGGCAATCTCATCCTCCTCGGAAGCGCAGCGTGGATGCTCTGCGGCGTGCTCGTTATGCGGAAGATGATCAACTTCAAGTTCTAGAACCGCGAGCAGCCGAGCAGCACCGCGCAGAAGGCAAAAAGAGATGCAATCCTTCATCGACACGGTAATGAACCCCACTCTACTCGCCACAATGGCCGTAGCCGTTGCGGTCTTTGCCACGGTGATCACGCTCACGATGCCGCTTTTGCAACGCGATCGTCTCAATCAGCGCATGAAAGTCATGGCGATCGAGCGCGATAAACTACGCTCCGTGCGGCTTCAGGATTTGGCGTCCAAAGATCGCCTAGCCGGGCAGGCAAAGCTCCGCACGACGCCGAAAGGCTACATGCAGGCGATCGTCGAACGCTTCGACTTGCGCTCGCAGTTCGACAACGAGGAGGTCCGCAACAAGCTCAAATCGGCAGGCTTGCGCGGACAGGCACCGCTCATCGCCTACATGTTTTTCCGTGTTGCGATGCCACCGATCGTGTTTTTGACCGCACTGTTCTACGTCTTTGCCGTTGCGGCCTTGGACTATCCGCCGATGATCAAAGTCGCGATGGCTGTTTGCGCTGGTGTGCTCGGCTTTTATCTCCCCAACGTGTTCCTCTCAAACCTCACTCAGAAGCGCCAGCAGTCGATCCGTCAGGCATTCCCCGACTGTCTCGACATGCTATTGATCTGCGTCCAATCGGGCATGTCGGTCGAATCAGCCTTTGGCAAGGTCGCCAAGGAAATCACCACGCAGTCATTGGAGCTTGGTGAAGAGTTGGCACTGACCACCGCAGAGTTGTCCTACCTTGGCGAACGCCGCCATGCCTTCGAAAACCTTGGTAAGCGGACCGGCCTTCAGGGCGTCAAGTCCGTCGCAACCGCCCTCATCCAGGCCGAGCGGTACGGTACTCCGGTCAGCCAGGCACTTCGCGTAATGGCCAAGGAAAACCGTGA
Organism: Hyphomicrobium sp.; assembly: GCA_002928735.1. GTDB lineage: Bacteria > Pseudomonadota > Alphaproteobacteria > Rhizobiales > Hyphomicrobiaceae > JAGVSR01. Next base: position 60,242 of record PERL01000006.1, read on the forward strand.
AATCCGCATGAGCGAGGCCGAACGCAAGGCCGCCTCCTTGCCGCCGAAGTTGACGGTACCGATGATCTTGTTCTTCATCCCCGTGCTGTTCTGCATCATTCTCGGACCCGCAGCGATCCGTATCATGGAATACCAGTGATCGCGGCGCCTCTCGAAACGGCATACGTCGCGCGTTGCAAACCGTTGGTTCTGCGTCACCCCGGTCATCTCGCTCGCGAGAGGCCGGGGTTTTGCTTATCCAACTTTGCGGGTCGATTTTAGGTCGCAGGACCTTGAATTTGCCCCCTGCGGATCGCACGTGCAGTCGATTGAACATTCAAAGGCCCACCCGCAGGACCTCATGACCGATACATCACTGACTCCCCAAGAAGCTCTGATTTTCGCGATGATCACGATTTCCGCAGTCGATCGCGAAATTTCCGACGAGGAATTGCGCCGCATTGGCTCGATCGTGTCGGAATTGCCGCCCTTTGAGGGTTACAATCGCGATTGGCTCGTCAATGAGGCCCAGGCCTGTGGCCGCTATCTGGTCAAGCCCGATGGCCTTAACACCGTGCTTCAGCTCGTCAAAACTATTCTCCCGCGCCGTCTCTATGAAACAGCCTATGTGTTGGCTGCCGAAGTGGCCGCCAGCGATCTCGATGTCCGCGACGAGGAGATCCGCTGCCTGGAATTGCTGGCCGAGACACTCGAACTCGATAAGCTGACGTGCGCCGCGTTAGAGCGTGCAGCGCGCGCCAGACATCAACGGGTATAGAGACATCAACGCGTCTAGCTGATGCCGCGGCTGCAGAATCGCGCGATGCCGTCGGCCGCAATCGCTAGCGCCGCATCGTGCGTTAGACCCGATGCCTTTCGCGGCTTGAGGTCGTGATCGCCGTCCTCGATCCACAGCATCTCGACTTGCGGCGGCAGGTGGAGCCGCCCAAATGCCTCCCGGCCGCCGAACGCATCGCGCGTGCCCTGCACAATCAAAGCCGGGCGCAACAGCCCTTCGATCACATCTGCTCGGCTTGATCCAGGTTTGCGGGGTGGAACAAGTGGAAATCCCAAGACCACGATGCCGGCCACGGCCGGATCGCGATCCGCCGCCAGACAGGCAATTCGCCCGCCCATCGATTTGCCCCCCGCGAACAACTGCGCAGTGCGGCCAATCTCGGAACGCACCTCGCTGAGCGCCGTTCGATAGTCGTCAACCAACGTCTCGGCCCGCGGCGCCGGCCGCCGCGATCCGCCCGTCGATCGCGCCGCCATGTAGGGAAATTCGAACCGGTGCACCGTTATGTCCCGCTCATCCAAGAGCCCTGAAAGGTGCTCCAGGAAAGCGCTCTCCATTCCCGCCCCGGCGCCATGCGCTAAAACGAGATGCGTTCGGCGAACGATTTTTCCCGAGACCAGCCACCGCCGGGCCGGGGCCGCCAAATCCGACACGCTCGTCTTTTTTCCCATATGATCAGTCAGTTCCCACCTTCGGCGCACTGCTGGCCTGCCATGGTCCTCGGCCGGGCGCGGACGCGTTAACCCAAGGGTCGCATTTTCGCCCACTCCCGGTCTAAACTGCACTCCGAACACAAGCGGGGTTGAATGCGCAAACGTTTCGTCTCGATGGCAGTTCTCGCAGTGGCATGTGGCACGCTGCCTGCTGTCGCTTGGGCAAACGACAGCGCGCAGTTCCCGTGGACCGGAGCTGCCGCCAAAGCCGCTGCCGCCGCCGCCACGCCGCCAACGGCAAAAGAGGGCGCCTCCCCTCCCGCGGTCACGCCCGCTAAAGCCGCCAACGCGACGCCCGTTCCGGATGGCGGCACCGCGGCGCAGGCCGCAAGAGAAAATGCGGCGCCGCCCGCTGCTAAAGAAAATGCAGCACCGGTCATTCCCGCCAAGAAAATCTTCGGCGCCATGAAGGCGCCCGCCGATATGAAAGCGCGCGCCATTGGTGCTTATTCACGCGGCTGTCTGGCGGGCGCCAAAGCCCTGCCGATCGACGGCACCGCGTGGCAGGCGATGCGGCTATCCCGCAATCGCAACTGGGGCCATCCCAAGCTTATTGCGCTGCTCGAAAAGTACGCCGGCGAAGTGAAGGAAAAAGACGGTTGGCCAGGTCTCCTCGTCGGCGACATTTCGCAGCCGCGCGGCGGTCCGATGCTGACCGGCCATGCATCGCACCAGCTCGGCCTTGACGCCGACATCTGGTTCACGCCCATGCCCTCACGCCGCCTATCCAAGACAGAGCGCGAGAATCTCGCCGCCACCTCCATGCTCGCGTCCGACAACCTGTCTGTGAACAAGAAAGTCTGGGGCGACGGCCAGGTAAAAATCGTGCGCCGCGTTGCCTCCTACCCGGATGTCGAGCGCGTCCTCGTTCACCCCGCCATCAAAAAAGCGCTGTGCGAAGCTGGCGACACCGACCGCAAATGGCTCGCCAAAGTGCGCCCCTATTGGGGCCATTTCTATCACTTCCATGTCCGCATCGGCTGCCCGCCAGACAGCCCGTCATGCACCAAGCAGGCTCCCATCCCCGGCGACGACGGCTGCGGCAAGGAACTCGACGATTGGTACAAACTCCTGACAGCGCCGCCCAAGCCGAAGCCCCGCTCCGTCGAGCCCGTCAAACCCGTCAAGCCTAAGCCGCCGTTGACGCTCGCAGACCTGCCGGCCGAATGCCGCGATGTCGTCGGCGATGATGCGGCGATTGAAACCGCGTCGCCACAGGGTAAATCGACCCCAGCGAAAGCCGTGCCCGCCCCGAAGACGGCCAACACACCTTCGGCACCGGCCAAGAAAACCAAGTCAGCCGGCACCGACTAGTGTCGACGAGGCCCACTCACGCAGCGCTAGTGACGCCCGTCGGCAGCGGACACGAAACGCCCGTCCCGCCAAGCCCGCAATATCCATGCGGAACCTTCGCCAGATATTGCTGGTGATAATCCTCCGCCCAATAGAACTCAGGCGCCGGCAGGATTTCCGTCGTGATCCGCACGAACCCGGCCTCCGTCAGCCGCTGCTGATAAGCCGCGCGTGAGGCCTCTGCCATCGCCTGCTGCTCGGCGCCGAACGTATAGATGCCTGACCGGTACTGCGTGCCGGTGTCTTTGCCTTGGCGATAGCCCTGTGTTGGATCGTGGCTCTCCCAGAAGGTTTTCAACAGCGCCGCAAAGCTGATCTTCGCCGGATCGAACACGACCAGCACAACCTCGTTGTGCCCCGTCTTGCCCGTGCACACCTCGTCATACGTCGGGTTCGGGGTCAGCCCGCCCGCGTAGCCGACCGCAGTCACGACGATCCCATCGCCCAGCTGCCAGAACTTGCGCTCAGCCCCCCAAAAGCAGCCGAGCCCAAAGAGCACCATCTGGCTCCCCTCCGGATAAGGACCCTTCAACGGCCGTCCATTGACGAAATGATGCGTCGCGGTCGCCAGCGGCTCCGCCCGTCCGGGCAGCGCGGTCGCCGCCGTCGGCATCTCGGTCTTTTTGTGCTTGAAGAACATCGCCGTTACCTCGAACTGAAACCTTGGGTCCATAGCGGAGCGTGGCCCGCCAACCCCGTCACCCACAATACTCCCGCCGGACGCTGGCGGTTTCGCTCCACCTTGCTAAACTCTGGGCAATGTCGCACGGCTCGGGCCCACTGGAACCCCGGGATTTGCCTGTATTCGGAGAGTTTCGCATGACGGACGCCACGTCGCTCAGCCCGTCCCCCGCTGGTGCCACACCCGATATCGGCCCCAAGCCCGAGATGGCTCCCACATCTCAGTCTGCCCCGGTTGCTCCCGCCGCCGACCCCTATGCCTTTGAACCCGAGGACTATGGCGCCAGCGTCCTGCGCACTACAATCTTCTGCCTCGTCTTCCTCCTCCTGCTCCCCTTCTTCGCCAGCCTCCCCGCCATGATCGGCATGCGCGCCTCCGCCGGCCTCCTAGGCGACAACCTCGGCCTGCTTGTCCTCGCCGCAGTCTTCACGGCCCTCATGTTCCTCGTCTTCGTCGAGATGATGTTTTCCATTCGCACCCGTGTCCACCTCGGCCGCGAGAAAGTCCGCATGACGCTGCCGGCAGGCCGCGGCCCCACGCCGATGCTCCGCTACCGCAGCTACGAATTCCCCTACGATCAGGTCGACACGGTCGAAACCCGCCGTGAGATCTACGGTGGCGCCATGACGCCCGTCCTGATGAAAGGCGCTCGCGTCATCCTCAAGGACGGCACGCTGGTCCCCTTAGGCTACGTCAGCGAAGCAGACGCCGACCCCGTCTTCCCGTACGACGAAATCGCCCGCAAAATCGCCGACCGCGCGCGCTTACCGCTCATCGACCGCGGCGCCGTCCGCCGCTCCGTGCGCAGCAAGATGATGGGCATCAAGGCAACCGACAGCGAGAACACCATTATCGACGAAGCCGGCATCGCGCGCCTCAACGCCTCACACAACACGTTTATGCTCGCGCTTATCGGTATTGTTCTGATCTTGATGCTCATCGGCATCGTGCAGGATTTCGCTGACGGCAGCCCTATCGGCCAGACCGCCGCGCTGCCCACCGTGCTCGCCGCAATCAGTTGACGAAAATGTTCACCCGCCGCCGCCGCCGCCCGAAGGTGCCTGTGATTAGCGACAGCGTACCAAACACGGCCCATGTCGGAAACCTGATCACCATCGCCTCCAGCGCCGACCATGCCGCCGGCGAAACGCTCATGCTCACCCGATCCCGCGCCGCAGCCAGCGAGTTCGGTGAAATCCGCTCCCACTGCGTCTCGAAGCTGGTCCCCGCAAACGGGCCCGACCCGTTGAGCCATGGCGTCGCGTCCGCGACCAGCGCAATGATCGCGATCAGCGCGAACAGACCCGCAAGAAACCTCAGAGCAGCCATGCGTGGCTCCCAACTATGCGGCGCGCCCCGCCGCACCTATCCCTGTCATTGCCGCGCTTCGCCCCCCCCCCGGCAAGCACGGCACCCCTCCGCCCCCGCGTGACTGCCGAAAAAATCGCAGCCTCACCACCGATTGCCTCAGCAACGTGGCGCTGCAGTGACGTGTTGCCATCGAACCGCACTTGGGTTTAAGTGCGCCGCTCCCAAGCGAGGCACGGAGAGGTGGCCGAGTGGTTTAAGGCGCACGCCTGGAACGCGTGTGTAGGGGAAACTCTACCGTGGGTTCGAATCCCACTCTCTCCGCCAACCCAAAACTATTGAATAGAGACATAAGCTTACGAAGACGCGGGCGGATGTCTAGCCCTCTCCTTCGCCTAACGAGCTACGCCCCGATTCCAAGAACAAGCCCGTGTTCAGCGCGGCAGCAGAACAGCCGCTCATGACCCTAAGCAGGTCATGATCTGTCATCCGCCGCTCGGCAGACATTAAACGTGACGGCGTGGCACCGAATCTGCGGAGTGAATCATCCGCCTGTTGACCAGCACCACGCGTCAACTCACGTCCTACGTAAACAAAACGAAATCCGCGACGGTGATGACATTTGCTCCCGTGCCGTTCACGTTGGTCAGGGTAATCGTGTCGGTACCATCAATCGTTACAACTGTGTTGCTGCCCACGACATCGACGAGGACGCGTGCATCAAAGCTACCCTGGTCGATCCCGAGAAGTGAAATATCGAGCAGATCTTGACCGCCAGAGGGGTTTGCATCGAACGTCAAGATCGTATCGTTTCCGAAGCCGACATCGAAGATGAAGATGTCGTTGCCACCTCCACCATTCAGCGTGTCGTTCCCGCCGCCACCGGTTAGCACATCATTTCCGGTGCCGCCGTTCAAGACGTTGGCGCCAGAATTCCCAGTAATGATGTCCGCTCCGCTTCCGCCTGTGACGTTCGCGATGTTGGCAATCGATGCAAAGCCGGACGCCGTTCCCGCAGTAAGGTCAACTGTCAAGCCGACGCTCGCGGGCGCGGAGTAGAACAGCGTATTCGTGCCCGCCCCGAGATCTGCCGTCAAAGTCTCGACACTGGTCATGGACGGACCCGATATGACTGATCCGGTCGTACCATCGAATGCGACTTTGAGAAGATCGTTTCGCACAAAGCCACCAGCGTCACCCTTAATGGCCAGCGTATCGGCTCCATCACCGCCATTGATCGTGTCGGCGCCATCGCCGATGGCATAGTTGAATGTGTCATCGCCATCGTTGCCGAAAAGAAGATCAACCCCCGCTCCTCCTGCGATCGTATCGTTGCCAAGCCCGCCTTCAATCAGGTTGGCAGTACTCGTTCCGATGATGAAGTCGTCGCCATCGCCGCCGATCACGTTCTCGATCGTCTGCAGTTGGTCCTCCATCACCGGTGAACCAGCAATCACCCGCTGCGCCGTTCCCACCGACAGATTGATCACGAATCCATTGGCTTCTCCTGCATACGAGACGGTATCGGTGCCACTTCCACCGATAAGCGTGTCGGAACCAAAACCGCCGGCAAGCGTGTCATTTCCATTGCCGCCGTTGAGAATGTTGGCGTCGTCGTTGCCGGTCAGAAGGTCGCCGCCGCCGCCGCCCGTGACGTTACTGATATTGCCGATGCCAAAGAATCCCGATGCTGTCCCGGTGGCCAAATTGACGGTAAGCGCTTCATTTGTCGGCGTGGTGTAAGCCAGCGTATTGATCCCTCCGCCAAGGTTTGCGACCACCTCTTCCACTGAGACAAGCGTGCCGAGCGCAACGCCCGTCAATAGCCCGCCCTCGTACGACACGCGCAGCAAATCATTACGCACCAAATCGGCGTAGTCGCCCATGATCAACAAGGAATCGATGTCGTCGCCGCCGTCGATCGCGTCTGCGCCCTCGCCCACGGTGTAAATGAACGTATCAAAGCCCGCCCCGCCTTGGAGCGTGTCGTTGCCCGTTCCACCAATAATGATGTCGTCACCGCCGAGGCCCGAGATCACGTCGTCGCCGCCGCGACCATCAATCGTATCGTCGAATTCCGTTGCAAAGGGCTGCCCGGCAATTGTCGTCGTCCCGTTGATCACGTTCGCAATGTTGTTGCCAATAATGGTTGCGCCAGCACCGGCCACCGCAATCTCGAACGTGTCGCTCGCAAGACCGCCGTTGCCGTCGTCCGCCGTCACCTTCACGGCAATCGTACCCGCATCCGCCACCAGTGGCGTGCCTGAGAACGTCAGCGTATTGGCGTCGAACGTCAGCCATGCAGGCAAAGGCGAGTCATCATCAAGCGTCGCGGTATAGGTCAGCACATCGCCCAGATCGACATCGGCAAACGTATCCGGCGCAACCTCGAACAGGAAGGCCGCGCCCGTCAGTGCGGCCTGATCCGCAATCGCGTTCTCCACCGTCGGCGCGTCGTTGGCGCCGATAATGTCGTAGGTGAACGTCGCATAGACCGTGCTTTCGCCATCACTGACCGCATGTGTGTATTCGAGCACACCCGTGCTGCTCGCACCCAGCGACTGATAAGCCGCCGCGGTCGTGTCGATCGTGCCGACACCCGTCACAGGGTCGTACGAGATACCCGCTTCGGCGAGGCTGATCGTATTACCATCAAGCGCCGCGCTGAAGGCGGTGATGGAGTCGCGCGTCAAGACGCTGTCCACGTCGGTCGCCAGCGCCGCCAGCGGAATTCCGTTGGGTCCCCCGCCATCGACCACGATCGTGTTGACCGTATCCTCATCAAGCGCCCCAGAGTAGCCGCCGAAGGCTTCCGGCGCGTCGTTGACGGGGGTGACGGTGATGTTGAACGTCGTCGAAGCAGGCGTCGATCCATCCTCGTTCAGGTCTTCAACGGTGACAGTGAAAGATGCGGACGTCGTTTCTGATCCGTTGTGGACGTAGGAAACAAGGCCATCTTCGAGTTGGGCGCCGGAGAACGTCGAGGCGGCGATGCCACCAACCAGGATCTGACCATTCGTGACGTTCGATACGGTGAAGGTGATGTCGATCGGGCCGTCGTCCGGATCGCTGAAGCCGAGTTCGGCCGGCGTCAAAACGTGTTTCACGCCTTCGGCAACGGTGGCGGATAGGGAGCCGGCGAATACCGGTGGCGTGTTGATGAGCAGCGTGCCGTCCGGTGGGAACGGCGGCGTGAAGTTCTTGGCAACGAGCAGCAAGCCGTCGACTCCCTGCAACGTGACGAGTGTCGTGAACGATCCGCTGCCACCGGCGGCGCCATCGCTGTCAACCTGGAGCAGCGTGTCGGCGCCGTCCTGCACGAGACGCAGGAAGCCGCTGGTGCCGAACGGGTTGTCGCCGTTGTAGCCGGTGAGGTTCGCCAGCACCGGGGTGATGTCGATCTTGTCGCCGCCCACACCGGCGACGAAGTCTGTCACCGTCACCGATTCGCCGAGATTATTGAGCCGCAGGAGGTCCTGATCATCGCCCAGAGTCACGGTGCCGGTGAACCCGGTCAGTTCGACCGTGTCTATCCCCGCACCGGTCGCGATGGTGCCGGTCGCTCCATTGGCCGTGACCTTGTCTACCCCCTCAGCGCTGGTCAGCGTGAAGTTGCTGAGATTGGACAGAATGAAGGTGTTGTTGCCCGTCCCGCCGTCCAGCGTCAGGCCACTGAACTGGTAGACCTCAAAGGTGTCGTTCCCCCCGCCGCCGATAAGAGACGCATCGCCGGAAGCGCCATAGCCGTAGATTCGCAAAGTGTCGTTACCGGCATCGCCCTCCCACCGCGTATTGTTGAACGTTAATGACCCGCTACCATAGAAGTCAGCGTAGAGGTAATCGTCGCCCTCGCCCCCTGAAAGCGTGTTGTTCGAGACCGTCGACCCGCTAGTGTACTGCGCATAAAAGTACAGGTTGTCCGCTCCGTCTCCGCCCGACAGCGTATTGCCGGAGATGGAGCTGGAAGAAGCGAAATATGTCTGCAGGTAAAGACTATCGTTGCCCCCTCCGGCGCTCAAAGTATTGCCGCTTACATTGAGATTGCTGCCTTGGGCATAGATATTGAGACTGTCATTGCCCGTATCGGCGCCGCCAATCAGAGTGTTGCTGGAAACCGAAACGCCGCTTGCACTGCTGCTGATCTGAAGGCTGTCCCCATCCGCTCCGCCATCCAGCGTGTTCCCTGTCGCGCCGGCACCCTGGACAAACAGATAGTCAGAACCAGCGCCGCCCTCCAGAACGTTGCCGCTGCTCACCTGCAGCGTCACATCCTGAAGACTGTCGTCGCCCGCGTCACCGCGCAGCGTGTCCGTGCCCTGCTCGCCGTAGAGCGTATCGTTCTCCGTCCCGCCCTCGATCACATCGTCGCCGAAGCTGCCGTAGACCGTGTCATTGCCCGCACCGCCAAAGACCGTGTCCGATCCCGCAAACGCATAGATCACATCGTCGCCGGCATCCCCGTCGATGATGTCGTCGCCGATCGTCCCTTCCAGCGGGTTGTCAGCGTTCGGCGTGCCCAAAAACTCTGCGCTGTTCGAGACATTGATTGTAATCTCTTCGTCATATGTCTCGCCCGTAGAATCCGTCACGCGCACGAGCAGCGAATATGTATTCTGGGTCTCGTAATCGAGAACCGCGCCAGCCCGGACCCGCACTTCGCTTCCAACAATCTCAAAGACATCCGACAGGGTCGTTCCTGCGTCCGCAAACGTAAACGTCTCCCCCGCATCGGCATCCACCGCCGCGAGCGTTGCCACCAATGCGCCGGCCGGCGCCTGTTCGCGAATGATGCCGCCGGTTACGAGAATGTCAGTGGGAGCAGCCATGGCAATGATCCTCTTATAAAAATACTCCCAGCAACGCTGGGATGAGCCTGATGCGCATCGCCGGTGACACGCGCGTCACGGCGACCACAGATGAATGTTGGGGGCAGCTCGCGGCCACGCTCAAAGGAAATGAAAACCGGCACTCTGCAACCCCCGACACGCAGAACACGCAATCCGATCGGATCAGCGTCGCCGCCCGCACGGCGATAAAATGAAAACGTTGAAATACTCGAGAACAAAATAATCAGAACTTTTTGCCCACCGCAATGGCTTCGTTCAAGGTCGAGATGGGCAATCGCGCGAATACCCACGAAAAAAGGTCATCGATTGCGCAGGTGGCTGAAACGCGCCGAGCCGGCACTGTTTCGTCATGGCATCAGCTCGTCATAAACTGGCGCATGTCCTGAGCAGTAGCAAGCCGCGCCAATCGTCCAATTCTAATCCGCTATCCGCAGCCAGCGGCGCCGAATAGCCTTCTCCAATTCCAGGATCGCAAATAGCGCCACGCCGATAAGGAGCACTGGCACGCCCTGCGCCAAATCCAGCGGCTGTGTCTCGAAGAAGCGCTGCATAAATGGCACGTAGGTGAACAAGATTTGCAGCATGGCGACGGCCGCGATCGCGATCAGCACGACCGGCGTCCCGACAACCCCCCGCAGTGTCAGCGATCGCGTCCGCAAAAAGCGAACGCTAAAGAGGTAAAAAACCTCCATCACCACGAGCGTGTTGACGGCCATTGTCCGCGCCGTCGCGATATCCGCACCCCCGGCCACGGCCCAATGATAAGTCCCGAAAATCCCCGCGAGAAACAGCGTCGACACGAACACGACACGCCACACCAGAAACCGCGTGAAAATCGGTTCATCAGGCGAGCGCGGCGGCCGCGTCATCGCGTCGGGTTCGGTCGGCTCGAATGCCAACGCCAGCGCCAGACACATCGAACTGACCATATTCACCCATAGCACCTGCAACGGCGTGATCGGCAGCGTCAGCCCCAACAAGATCGCCGCCACGATGCTGAGTGACTCCCCGCCGTTGATCGGCAGCAAAAACGCAATCGACTTTTTCAGGTTGTCGTAAACCGTCCGCCCCTCGCGCACCGCGCTGGCGATCGAAGCGAAGTTATCGTCAGCCAGCACGATCTGCGCCGCTTCCTTCGCCGCTTCGGTGCCTTTGATGCCCATTGCGATGCCGACGTCGGCCCGCTTCAGCGCCGGTGCGTCGTTGACACCGTCCCCGGTCATCGCAACCACGGCCCGGCGCGCCTGCAACGCCTGTACCAATCGAAGCTTGTGCTCCGGGCTGGCGCGTGCGAACACGTCGACCTCCGCAACCGCAGATGTGAGCTCCGCATCTGTCATCTGCTCGATCTGCGGTCCCGACAGAGCCGTCGATGTATTCTCAAATCCCAGCTGTGCCGCGATCGCGCGCGCCGTCACGGCATGATCGCCGGTTATCATTTTGACCCGAATACCCGCGGCCCGGCACTCCGCGACCGCCGCGATGGCCTCCTCCCTTGGCGGATCGACGATGCCAAAAAGCCCGAGCAGGGTTAGCCCATCGGCAAGGTCATCGGCTGTGAGGTCATGATGGTCTGCTGCCGTGCGCCGCATCGCAACGGCCAACAGACGCTGCCCGTCCTCCGCCATCCGGTCGATCGCTGCAAGCCACCATGCCCGATCGATCGGCCGGTCTCCGTCGCCGAAGCGCGCGAGCGAACACATCGCCAGCAACCGTTCCGGCGCGCCTTTGACGCAAATAAAGGCCTTTCCGTCGTGGTCGTGGTGCAGCGTCGCCATGAAGCGATGCTCGGACTCGAACGGAATGATATCCCGCCGTGGATGGGCCCTGCGGATGTCATCGAGGTCGAGACCTGCCTTTGCCGCCACCGTGAGCAACGCGCCTTCCATTGGATCGCCATCGACAACCCAACGGCCATCCGCGTGCCGCAACCCAGCGTCATTGCACAGCGCCGCGATGCGAACCGAATCCATGAGGACGGAATGATTTTCCGGGCTTATCTCTGCGCCGTTGAGGCGGAAATCTCCACGCGGTTCGTAGCCCGCGCCACCGACCTCGAAACGCTGATCCGCCGTCGCAACGCTTGCCACCGTCATCTCATTGCGCGTCAAAGTGCCGGTTTTGTCCGAACAGATGACCGACACCGCGCCCAAAGACTCCACGGCCGGTAGCCGACGGATGAGCGCGCGCCGCGCAGCCATGCGCTGCACACCGATGGCCATGGCGATTGTCAAGACGGCGGGCAGAGCTTCTGGAATAGCCGCCACGGCCAACGTGATCACCGCGAGAAAGAGGTCAGCCGCCGGTTGCTCCCGCACCAGCAGACCAAAAGCAAAGATCAGCCCAGCAATGGCCAGAATGCCGATGGTCAATCGCCGCGAGAATTGCCGCATGCTCCGAAGCAGCGGCGTCTCGATGGGCTCGACCTGGGCCAGCAGACTGCTGATATGGCCAATCTCAGTTTCGCCAGCTGTCGCAACAACAACGCCGCCCGCTTGCCCGCGCGTCACGAGCGTGCCCGAGTACGCCATCGAGGCGCGGTCTCCCAGCGGCAAATCGGCGTCCACCGCCTCCGTCTGCTTGGTCACCGGCACGGACTCGCCGGTCAAAGCAGCCTCCTCGATTTGCAGATTGCGCAAACGCACGAGTCGCAGGTCCGCCGGTACGCGATCCCCCGACTCCACGAGCACGAGATCGCCGCGAACCAGCGTCTCCGCCGGAACCGTGAGCCGAACCCCGTCACGCACAACGGTGGCCTGCGGCGACACCATTTGTTGGATGGCGCGGATCGCCTCCTCCGCCTTGCCTTCCTGGATGAACCCCATGAGAGCGTTCACAACCACCACCGCCAGAATGACGCTGGCATCTGTGATATGCCCGATGGCCACCATGATGACTGCAGCGCCCAAAAGAACCTGCAGCAGAAAATTCTCAAACTGTGAAAAGAAGCGGCGCAACGCCGATCGCGGAACTGGCGGCGGCAATCGGTTGGGACCGTCGCGCTCCAAACGGCGCGCCGCGTCCGCGCCGCTGAGCCCCTCATCGCAGGCCCCCAGCGACCCCATCACGCCCGGCACATCCATCGCATGCCAAGCGGTCCCTGCCGTCTCGGCAGCACCGTTCAGCGCGTTCCCCCCACAGTCCGGCATGCGGCTTCCCTCTGGCCTCAATTCCACCGAAACCTTACCGGCCAACCCCGGATACCCGACTTGGGCTCGATCAAAGCACGTAGTCGTACGGATAAGGCGTCGGAGATCACCCGCAGCGAATGCAACTGACTCCCCAGTTGCCACGTTAGAACAACTGCGTGCTGAAGGATGGCTGAAAATAACCCGAGGCTATCGCTGAAGCTTGCAACCCGCCCAACAATCTCCAACATAGTGTGAGAGTTACGCTAAACCCCGTGTCACGCATCTGACACGATGAGGCCAGTCGCGCCTGCACGCATCCTCCGGAGGAACCAATGACCAAACTATCGATCAACGGCCGCGAGGTTGACGTCAGGGCCGATCCGGATACGCCCCTCCTCTGGGTCGTCCGCGATGAACTGGGCTTGACGGGTGCAAAATTCGGCTGCGGCCAGGCCCTCTGTGGCGCATGCACCATGTACGCCGACGGGACACCCATCCGCGCGTGCGTCACGCCCATCGAAAGCGTCGCCGGCCAGGCGATCACCACGCCCGAAGGCCTCCAAGGCCGCATCGCGGAGGCCGTCCGCGCCGCCTGGCAAAAGCACGACGTCGCTCAATGCGGCTACTGCCAGCCGGGCCAGATCATGGCTGCCGTCGCGCTCCTCAATGGCAAGCCCGCGCCAACCGATACTGACATCGACGAAGCCATGACCGGCAACATCTGCCGCTGCGCCACCTACGGCCGCATTCGCACGGCCATCAAAACCGCTTCCGAAACGCTGAAGGGCTGAGGAGAGACGCACCATGTTCAAGGATAACGTCGCCGCCGCCGCTCGCGCGCTTGCTCCCGAGGCCCCCGTCTCTCTCGATCGCCGCGGCTTTCTGCGGCTCACCGCCGGCACGGGCGCCGGCCTCGTCATCGGCGCATACGTGCCCGCATCCTCTCTCGCCGCAGAGACGGCCGCGAAAGGCTCCGCCGCCGCTGTCTTCAATCCTTTTGTGACGATCACGCCCGACAACAAGGTGATCGTTCTGTCGAAGCATCTCGACAAAGGCCAAGGCACAGCCACCGGCCTCGCTACCCTCGTCGCCGATGAACTCGACGCCGACTGGGCGCAGATGGTCGCCGACTTCGCCCCCGCCAACACGGCAATCTACAAAAACACGTTCTTTGGCGTGCAGGGCACCGGCGGCTCCACCGCCATGGCGAATTGCTTCGAGCAATATCGCAAGGCTGGCGCCGCCGCCCGCCAGATGCTGGTAGAAGCAGCCAGCAAATCTTGGAAGATAGACCCCGCGAAAATCACCGTCGCCAAGGGGATCGTCACGGATGGCACAAACAAAGCCACCTTCGGCGAACTGGCAACCGCGGCGTCAAAACTCTCCGTTCCCGAAAACCCCAAGCTGAAAGATCCCAAGGACTTCACGTATATCGGCAAATCCTTCCCCCGCCTCGACCAGAAGGCGAAAGTGAACGCTGAGCCCGTGTTCACACAGGACGTGCAGCTGCCCGGTATGCGCATCGCCGTCATCGCCCGTCCGCCCCGCTTCGGCGGCAAGCCCGGCACTGTTGATGCCGCAAAGGCCAAGTCAGTCAAAGGCGTCACCGATGTCGTCACCATTCCCGGAGGTGTCGCAGTCGTTGCCACCTCCACATGGGCGGCCATCAAGGGCCGCACCGCATTGCAGGTGACATGGGATGAAAAGGCCGCCGACAAGCGCGGCACCAACGAACTCATCGCCGAATACAAGGCGCTCGCCGCCACGCCCGGCCTGCCCGTGCGCAAGGACGGCGATGCGGAAAAGGCCATCGCCGGCGCGAAAACCGTCATCGATGCCGAATTCGTCTTCCCGTTCCTGGCTCACGCCCCGATGGAGCCGCTGAACGCAGTCCTCGAATTCAAGGATGGCAAGGCGACCCTCACGCACGGCTGCCAGATGCAGACGATCGACCAGTCCGTCACGGCCGCCATCCTCGGTATCAAGCCGGAAGACGTCTCGGTCAAAACGATCTGGGCCGGCGGATCGTTTGGCCGCCGCGCGGTCTACAACGCCGACTACGTCGCGGAAGTCGCCCACATCGTCAAAGCGCTCGGCACCGACAAGCCCATTAAGCTGATCTGGACACGCGAGGACGACATCAAGGGCGGCTACTACCGCCCGATGTACCTCCACAAAGTGAAAATCGGTCTCACCGAAGCCGGCGAAATCGCCGGTTGGCATCATCGCATTGTTGGCCAATCCATCATGGACGGCACAGCATTTGCCGAAGGGCTGATCAAAAACGGCGTCGACGGCACCTCCGTCGAAGGCGTCAACGACACGCCCTATGCGATCCCCAACTTCGAAGTCGAAGTCCACAACACCAAGGTCGGCGCCCCACCGCTCTGGTGGCGCTCGGTCGGCCACACGCACACCGCCTACGTGATGGAAACGCTCATCGACGAAATCGCGGTGCGTACCGGAAAAGACCCGGTCGCCTTCCGCCTCGCCATGCTCGAGAAGCATCCGCGCCACGCAGCCGTCTTGAAGCTCGCGGCAGAAAAAGCCGGCTGGGGCTCACCCCTGCCCGATGGCGTCGCGCGCGGCGTTGCCGTACACGAAAGCTTCAAGAGCTTCGTGGCCGAGGTTGCCGAAGTCCGCATCGTTGATGGACAAGCCCGCGTCGACCGCGTGGTCTGCGCCGTCGATTGCGGCCTCGCGATCAACCCCGACAACATCATCGCCCAGATCGAAGGCGGGATCGGCTACGGCCTCGGTGCCATCCTGCATTCGCACGTCACGTTGAACGAGGGTGCCGTCGATCAGGCGAACTTCGGTGATTACGAAGTGCTGCGTTTCCACGAAATGCCCAAGGTGGAAGTTCACATCGTCCCCTCGGCAGCGCCGCCCACCGGCATTGGCGAACCCGGCACGCCACCCATCGGCCCCGCCGTCGCCAACGCCGTCGCAGCCCTCACCGGCCAACGCATTCGCGAACTTCCCATGGCCAACCACAAACTCGCCGCGTCGTAACTCCAACCGCTGTCATCCTCGGGCTTGTCCCGAGGACCCATCGGGCATCATTGGGTGAATGTGGGCGGCACACACAATCCACGCCGCCTTCACGCCGCGTCAGCGGCCTGAGCCAAGGGCGATTGCGCGGCCCGACGGCTAAGCCGGAGGCCTGCGCACCCCGTGCGGAGGCGCCCCGCGCTCGTGAGCACCCATCAGTGCCGCGTTAGCGGCCTGAGCCAAGGGCGATCGCGCGGCCTGACGGCCAAGCCGGAGGCCTGCGCGCCCCGTGCGGAGGCGCCCCGCGCCGCGAGCACATCAAAACGAGCGCCTTGAGCACATAAATTAGTGCCTTAACTCCTGCGCGGCTTCCTCGAAGCTCTCCCGGAACGCAGCCACTGTCTCGCCAGCCACATCGCGATTGAGCTGCGACAGCTGTTCGACCTCGACGCGCACCTCCCGCTGGGCCGTATCGACGACGTCGCGATACGTGGTCACGAAGTCATTCACATTTCGGCACCCCATGAGTCGCCGCGTCGCCTCGATCTCGTGTTCGATGCAGCGGCCCATGAATCCAAGCCACGCCTTGTTGACGCGAAACGCTTGATCGATGAGCCGCCCGTTGATCTCCGTCATCATCGTGAACATCGGGCGCTGCATCGCCATCCACGATTCCATCGTGGCTTTCGCTTGCGCTTCGATCGCACCGAAATCCTGCACGGGCGGTGTCGGCTTGTGTGTCATGATCATGTCCCCAGGCTTAAAGTTGACGCGACGCGGGCCATCGGGAAATGCGAGAGAGCGTGTGATCCGAGACCTGCGGACTGCTGCTGATCTGCGAGGGTGAGTATGAACCGGCGCGCAGTTTGGAACCTGAACGCGGCGAAGTCATCCCATGACATTTACGTGTTTGAACGCTGTAAACGCGATAAGAGGTCTTGCCATCGAGTTTGCACAGGTCTCCGCGCGATCTTCCGCGCTCCGAAGAATTTCAACCAATGGCTTGTCGCGCTTCAGCGAAATCGGCTTCGGTATCGATATCAAGCAATTCGCGATCCGGAATGCGCACGGCCACCGCATCCCGGATCAGCGCCTTCGCGCCCGCGCTGCCATGCAACGCCGTCAACTGAACAATCATCGCCCGCGGCCAAATCACAGGATTGCGCTGCGCGCCCGCTGCATCGGCGGCGTGCACGATCCGGCGCCCACCCTGAGCCGCGAACACGCTTACAAGCAGGCGAAGCGAGCCGGCGGTGAGTAGAGGCATGTCGGCGGGCACGATCATCACGCCATCAATATCAACATCAAGCGCGCCGGTGCCCGCCGCAATCGAATAGCCCAGCCCGTCGCCATCATCCGCGCACCGCACACACCGCACCGGAACATCCGCAAGCACATGCGCGATCGCATCGCCATCGGGTCCCGTCACGGCGATGATGTCCTGCAGCCCTGCACCGCGCACTGCCGCAACCGTCCGCCGCACGACGGGCTGGCCGCCAAGCGTCGCCAGAAGCTTATTGCCATCGCCAAAGCGCCGCGACCGTCCCGCCGCCAAGATGAGGGCAGCCAAGCGCATCAGCAGCAGGCCCCGCTTGTGCCAGTGGGATCATCAGCCGAAGTGAACGGGATCGATGTTCCGCAGCCGGGAAAGATTCCGTAATGCGTATCGAAACTGCCCACGAACGAAAAGTGCGGCGCAAACCGTGTATCCGCCAGCATCCGCCACGTATTTCCGCACACGGGAAAAATGCGGCCCTTTTCAATGTGATGATGCCCGTCGAGAACAAACATGTCGGGCTCTTCGGCAACTGTTCCTTTGTAGATCACGGCCTGACCGTAATCTTCGCACGCGGGCTCCAACCCATCGAGCTTGAACAGCCGGTACGTTGCAGAAAAAAACTTCGCCGCACCAAGCTTCCGCCGGATCGCATCGTTGTTCACATCCAGCGGCCGGCTGGTCACCAGACGCGGATCGTGGAACCCCGCCCCTTTCGCCAGCGACAGGAAATCGTTCCAGTAGAGCGCTCCGCCCAGGCACTCCCCATAAAGTTCCGGATCCTTGGCCAGGTCGATGTCGAGCCGCCGGTCCGCATAGACGTCGGAGAAGTAAAGTTCACCGCCTGGCTTCAAGAGATCGAACGCGCCTTTCAACACCGCCGGCTTGTCGATCGACAGATTGATCACGCAGTTCGAGACGATGACATCGAATGAGCCCGGCTCCAGTCCAAGGTCGCCAAGCCGCTCGATATACCCCTGCAGAAAGCGCGTGTTCGGCTTGGCGTATCCAAATTTCTGCCCATGCCAGTCCACATGCCGCCGCGCCACGTCCAGCTGCTCGTCCGTCATATCGACGCCGACAACTTCGCCGGTTTCGCCCACGAGCTGCGCCAGCATATACGCATCCCGCCCCGACCCAGCACCAAGATCGAGCACGCGCAGTCCCGCCATTTCGGACGGGCATACGAGGCCGCAGCCATAATATTTCGACGACACCTCAGGATGGATCTTCGCCGCTAAAGGCTTCAGATGCGCCGGCATACTATCGGCCGTGCAGCACGCCGATGTCTTCAAATCGTCCGTCGTCTTCAGCACCTTACCGTAGTAAAGCTTGACGCTGTCGTGATCCATCATGTCCTCCGCGGCTGGCCAGTGGGCAAGATACGCATCCCCGGCCCGGCAGTTTCACCGCTTACCTGCCCCGCTTCCGTAACGCCCGCAAGATATTGCGTTAGACCCACGATTTGAGGGGCAGGGCCTGCCACGCCGCCCAAGCCTGATCGCGCCCGGGATAGGCCACCGCCGAAAAAGGCCACCGCGCCGCCAGCCAGTCGCGCACCTGTTGCCCCAGTTCGGCATCGCGCGCCTCAGCGTCGGCTCCGCTGCGCACCCAATAGAAGACTTTGGCGTCGTATCCCCGCCGCTCGCTCGGGAAAATATACATGCAGCCCAGGCACCGGCTCTCGTCCGCTGCCATCACCGTGTAGGCAAATGAATGCCGGATCGTGAACTCGCGCTGGTGCCAGGCAAGGTCAATGAGATCTTCGTCCTTCGTGACCCCATCCGGCCAAGTGCTGTCGGGTCCGAACAACCCGCGAAGGCGGTCCGAACTTTCGATGACGGCCTCGAAATCTTTATCCAGGTCCCCGACCGACAGCATCCGCAGATGCCACCCGGGTCCCACAAGTCGCTCCGGAACCTGGAAATCGTCGGGAACAAGCGCGCGTCCGTACATGCCAGGCCTTTTGTGTGAGTGCCATCAAGCCTCACATTCACCCGCAGCCCCTCACCCCACAATGCGCCACAAATGCCACCAGCAAAAGAAAAAGGCCCCGCGCTCATCCGCAGGGCCCATTCACCGCACTAGAGCGCGCTTGAGTTCAGCCCTGGGCCGCCGCCTTCGCGATCATCTCCGAAATCTCGTCCAAAGCCTGCAGTCGCTTCTTGCGTTCGATTTCCATCGTCTCGTCCGACACCGGCTCAATGTTGGTCTCCATCCGGTGCACGGCGCGATTGAGTTCGTGATAGCGCTCCGCAAGTTTCGCGAAATGATGGTCCGACTGCTTCAGTGCATGAATCAGGGCCTTCTGGGCCGGAAACATTTCATCCAGTTCGTTCGGCGTATTCCGGTTGTCGAGCATGAGTGAGCCTTTCGAAGCGTGAAGTTGATTGGGATGCGGTCGACGGCCAGCATCTCTGCCGGGCCAAGTGGACACCAACAGGAATGTGTGTGCCACGCCTGACATGCCTCAGTCTTGCGTTCGATCAATGTCCCATGGGCGGCTTCAATCTAGAATTACACTTTCGCGAACCAGTGGCTTGATCTGTTGAACTCATTCAATACATCAGTATGCGGAGCAAGGCTCCGGCCGTTGCCTGAGCAGGCTTTGTTTCCCGATGCGCCAAAAGTCTATCCGGCCGCATAGACCATGAAACCTTAACAGCCGTGACGGTCCGTTGGCCGTTCAAAGGGCCCCCGTGTATAAACACGTCCTATTTCTCAGATCGGACCCTCCCATGACCGCCCGCATCGGCATCGTCACCATTTCAGATCGCGCCAGCGCCGGCATCTATGAAGATAAAAGCGGTCCCGCCATCCGCGATGTCCTCACCGAACTGCTCACTTCACCCTGGGAAGCCATCACCCGCGTTATCCCCGATGATCAGCCAGGCATCGAAGCAACCCTCGTCGATCTCGCCGACAACGAGCAGTGCTGTCTTATCCTCACCACCGGCGGCACCGGTCCCGCCGCGCGCGACGTGACGCCCGAGGCCACTGAAGCGGTCTGCGAGAAAATGATGCCGGGCTTCGGCGAACTGATGCGCCTCGAAAGCCTCAAGCAGGTGCCGACCGCGATCCTCTCGCGCCAGACCGCCGGCATCCGCGGCGCGTCCCTCATCGTCAATCTACCCGGAAAACCAGCCGCCATCCGCCTCTGCACGCTGGCCGTCTTCCCAGCCATCCCCTACTGCATAGACCTGATCGGCGGCCCGCGTCTCGAAACCAATCCCGCCGTCAGCAAAGCCTTCCGCCCCGCCGGCGCGTGAAATGTTGCCACTCCGTCATGGCCGGGCGTGACCCGGCCATCCAGGTCCTACACATTGGAGTGAAGCGGCGAGATCACCCACCTTCCCGGCGCGACGCGTCATCCTCGCATGCGTGAGCGCGAGCGATCGCATGAGGGGATCCAACGCGAGAGTCGTCTCAGCCCCCAAATCGCTTGAGCGGCTCAGCGCCTCTCAATTCAAACGGAATTCGCCATCCACCGCCTTCAATTCCGCCGGCCCGATGAGCGCCCTGTGGCAGACGGTGACGCGGTAGAGGAGCCCCTCGAGCTTCGCCTGCCAGAACATCAAGAAGCGATTGAGTTCCGGAAAGCTCGGCGCCTTGTCATACTCCTGCCAGACGTATTGCTGCAGGATCGCGGGATGATCGGGCAGGCGATAGAGAATGTCGGCGGTCGTCAATCCGAAGCCGTCGATCTGCCTCTGGAAGTCGGATGAGCTCATGCGCTTGCAGTCCTCCGTTGGGGTTGGCACCCAAGAACAATTCTGTCCTCGCTTCGCCGTTCCCGTAAAGTGACTTTTGCGCATTACCTTTGCAAAATCAGAACCTTAGCACTCAATTCAAAAAAGTGCTGCCAGCCCCCTTGAAGCCCAAAAAATCGCTCCATAAATCGTTTGCCGAAACGAGCGCCGGGCGGTTTTCGCGTGGCGGCCGGCTCCCCGCGGGGGAGTCGCCACGCTTCAACCGAAGAGGACCGGCCGTTACGGCGGTCCCCCGGCGGCATCGTTTCGAACACCAAACTGTCGACAGGAAACAGGAGAAACACCATGACGTTTCGCCCGCTCCATGACCGCATCGTCGTCAAGCGCATCACCGCGGACGAAAAGACGGCCGGCGGCATCATCATCCCCGACACCGCGCAGGAAAAGCCGCAGCAAGGCGAGGTCATCGCCGTCGGCCCCGGCGCCCGCAACGAACGCGGTGAGATCGTCGCCCTCGATGTGAAGGTCGGCGACACGGTGCTCTTCGGCAAGTGGTCCGGCACTGAAGTCAAGATCGATGGGCAGGACCTGCTCATCATGAAAGAAAGTGACGTGATGGGCATACTCGAAAAGCCCGCATCCAACCTCAAGAAGGCCGCCTGAACGGGGCCTCCCATTCCCACCATCCAAGTTCAGTTTGAATTGGAGACAAAGCTATGGCTGCAAAAGAAGTCCTCTTCGACCAGTCCGCGCGTGAGAAAATGCTGCGCGGCGTCGACATCCTGGCCGATGCGGTGAAAGTCACGCTCGGACCCAAGGGCCGCAACGTCGTCATCGAAAAATCCTTCGGCGCCCCACGCATCACGAAAGACGGCGTCTCGGTCGCTAAGGAAATCGAACTCTCCGACAAGTTCGAGAACATGGGCGCCCAAATGCTGCGCGAAGTCGCCTCCAAAACCAACGACCTCGCCGGTGACGGCACGACGACCGCCACCGTGCTCGCCCAAGGCATCGTCCGCGAAGGCGCGAAAGCCGTGGCCGCCGGCGTCAACCCGATGGACCTTAAACGTGGTATCGACGTAGCCGTCGAAGCCGTTGTCGCCGAACTGAAGAAGCACGCGCGCAAGGTGACGAACTCCAGCGAAATCGCCCAGGTCGGCACCATCTCCGCCAATGGCGACGCCGAAATCGGCCGCATGCTCGCCGAAGCCATGAACAAAGTCGGCAACGAAGGCGTGATCACGGTCGAAGAAGCCAAGAGCCTTGAGACCGAACTCGAAGTGGTCGAAGGCATGCAGTTCGACCGCGGCTACATCTCGCCCTACTTTGTCACCAACGCCGACAAGATGCGCGTCGAGCTGGATGACCCCTACATCCTGATCCACGAAAAGAAGCTCTCGGGCCTCCAAACCATCCTGCCGCTTCTCGAAGCGGTCGTGCAGTCGGGCCGCCCACTGCTCATCGTCGCCGAAGATGTCGAAGGCGAAGCGCTCGCCACCCTCGTCGTCAACCGCTTGCGCGGCGGCTTGAAGGTCGCCGCCGTCAAGGCGCCGGGCTTTGGCGATCGCCGCAAGGCCATGCTTGAAGACATCGCTATCCTCACCGGCGGCCAGACCGTGTCCGAAGATCTCGGCATTAAGCTGGAGAACGTCACGGTCAACATGCTGGGCCGCGCCAAGAAGGTCGTCATCGACAAGGACAACACGACGATCGTCGATGGCGCCGGCAGCCGCAAGGAGATCGACGCCCGCGTTCACCAGATTAAGGCGCAGATCGAGGAGACGACGTCCGACTACGACCGCGAGAAACTCCAAGAGCGCCTTGCCAAACTCGCCGGCGGCGTGGCCGTCATCCGCGTTGGCGGAGCCACCGAAGTTGAGGTCAAGGAGCGCAAGGACCGCGTCGACGATGCGATGCATGCGACCCGCGCGGCCGTCGAGGAAGGCATCCTGCCCGGCGGCGGCGTCGCCCTGCTGCGCGCGCTGAAGGCACTCGATGCCCTGACCCCCGCCAACGACGATCAGAAGACCGGTATCCAGATCGTGCGCCGCGCGATCCAGGCTCCGGCCCGTCAGATCGCCACCAACGCGGGCGAAGATGGCTCTGTCATCGTTGGCAAGATCCTGGAGAAGAGCGATTTCGCTTTCGGCTGGAATGCTCAGTCCAGTGAGTACGGCGACATGTACGGCTTCGGCGTCATCGACCCCGCCAAGGTCGTGCGATGCGCCCTGCAGGATGCCGCCTCCGTCGCCGGCCTCCTGATCACCACCGGCGCGATGATCGCCGAAAAGCCCAAGAAGGAAACAGCCCCCGCTCTCCCTAGCGGCGGCATGGACTTCTAAGCTAAACGAAGGACATCTATCACTGACCAGCGCCGCGGCACCCCCGCGGCGCCTTTCTTATCCTCACAGCGTCCCAGCCGATTAACCTTGTAATCCTCCGTTTGCATCTCCATCTATAGTCGATGGACGAGTTCAATTATCAGGTGCCGGCTGAAGTGTATGCCAGCCGGGGCCGCGGGGCCGCCAAGCGTCCGATGACGTTTTATCGCTTCGCCAACGCCGCTGAGGCCATTCGCTTCGTCATGGAAAAACTGCCCGTCGAAATGCTTCATGGTACTGTCATGGAGATCGGCGAGACGCGGTTTATCGGCAACGACATCAAGCGCCTTTATGGCAGCGATGAATATCCGCTGGCTCGTGCACTGCCCGCGTAAACGTTGAATTGAGTTCCTCCCAGGCCCGCGCAAATCGCGGTGCAGTCCATATTGAAATCGGCTACAGTCCGCCCCGCGAAGCGATCCGACACGCCCACGCGAGGTGAGGCGACCCGCCCCGCGAGGCAATCCGAAATGGACCGGCAGGTGGCAAACGTGCTCCTGCGAAGGAGAACACGATGCAGCACCCGGGCTTCTTCCATCGGGCCGGGCCGTTCACGCTCAAAGACATCGCCACCGCATCCGGTGCCACAGTCATCGGCGAAGACGCGCGAACTATTGACGATGTGCGTCCCTTGCAGTCCGCCACCGAGCGCGATGTGTCCTTCTTCGAAAACCGCAAGTACGCCGCGTTGCTGGGCACCACGCGCGCCGGCGCATGCATTCTCTCGGCCCGTGATGCGGCCAAGGCGCCCCAAGGTATCTCCATTCTCACCAGCGACGCGCCGTACACCGCGTTCGCCCGCGTTCTCACACTTTTCTATGCTGACGCGCTGCGCAGCAAAGCAGCAGCGTCCTCTGCCCATGGCAACGGCGCGCTCGTTCACGCCAGCGCCATCATTTCTGAGAACGCGACCATCGAGCCCGGTGCCGTCGTTGGCCGCGAAGCCGTGATCGGTGACGGTTCCGTCATCGCGGCCGGTGCCGTGGTCGGCTACCGCGTCGTCATCGGCAAGGATTGCTACATCGGCCCAGGCGCCACCGTCACGCATGCCATTCTCGGTGATGGTGTCATCATCCATTCCGGCGCCCGCGTCGGCCAGGACGGCTTTGGCTTCGCCATGAGCGCCAAGGGCCACTTGAAGGTGCCCCAGATCGGCCGCGTTTTGATCGGCGACGCCGTCGAAATCGGGGCCAATACCACCGTCGATCGCGGCTCGCTCGCCGACACGATCATCGGCGAAGGCACCAAGATCGATAACCTCGTCCAGATCGCCCACAACGTCGTCATCGGCAAGCATTGCGTCATCGTCGCCCAGAGCGGCATTGCCGGCTCCGCCGAGATCGGCGACTTCGTCATCATGGGCGCCCATTCCGGCGTCATCGGCCACGTCAAGGTGGGCTCCGGGGCCCAGATCGCCGGCAGCGCGCACGTCAAAGATGACGTTGAACCCGGGGCCCGCATGGGCGGCACGCCCGCGCGGCCCTTTAAGGAATGGGCCCGCGAAATCGCCGCCATCCGGCAGCTGGCCAAAAAATCCTGAACGGCCTTTTTGCGGGTCTGAAAAACAAAATTGCGTTTTGCCTTGTAATTGTGCCGGATAACGCGTACATACCTCTCATCGACTTTGGGCCGGACCACCAGGCCGCAGCTTCTCCCGCGCTTCTAGCCTGGCAGAGCGCGTTCAGACCCTCCAAACAATCGAAAAACTGAGAGCGAGTGGGCGCGTCCGCGTGCTTGCTCGCTCGTGAGTTTATTTTAGCCTGACTGAAAAAAGGAAATGCCCATGACCCCGGGTACCGTGAAGTTCTACAACTATCAAAAAGGCTTCGGCTTCATCACGCCGGACGCTGGCGGCAAAGACGTGTTCGTGCACGCCACTGCTCTTGAGCGCGCTGGCATGCAGGGCCTCGCCGAAGGCCAGAAGGTTCGCTTCGACACCGAAGAGGATCGCCGTTCGGGCAAGATCGCGGTCGGCCGGATTGAGGCTGCTTAATAAGCGCCTCTCCACTGGACCGCAGTTGGATAAAGCCGCTCCTCACGGGGCGGCTTTTTTCATGCCGGCGCGCCCTCCAATTTTCCGCGCACGGAGTTGACCAGGATCAAGGTTGGCCATTGAAGCCTGTCGTTCTGTGATTGTCACAATTGATCACAGCCGGCAGGCGCCGAAGGGGACCAACCATGACCACACCTGATGACGGGATCGACGCAGCCGGCGCGGCAACGGTCGTCACCGAGCCAATGCCAGCGCCGCCGCCCTCGCCCCCGCAGGCGGCCACGACAGAGGCCCCCGCGGCCGCCACGACCCCCGCTGTAGAAGAACCCATTCCGCTGTCCCGCCGCCGCAAGGATCCGGAATACATTCGCCACGCTTTCGAAAGCGGCGAATACCCCTACCAAACCCGCATCCGCACCAGCGAATACGAGCAGGCGATGCTCGAACTCCAGGTCGAACTCCTCAAGGCCCAACGCTGGATCAAGGAATCGGGCGAGCGCATCGTCATCCTGTTCGAGGGCCGCGATGCCGCCGGCAAAGGCGGCACCATCAAGCGTTTCATGGAACACATGAACCCGCGTAGCGCCCGCGTCGTGGCGCTCGAAAAGCCTTCCGACCGCGAGCGCACCCAATGGTACTTCCAGCGCTACATCAACCATCTGCCCGCCGCCGGCGAAATCGTCTTCTTCGACCGCTCGTGGTACAACCGCGCTGGCGTCGAGCGCGTTATGGGCTTCTGCCACCCCAACGAATATCTCGAATTCATGCGCCAGTGCCCCGAGCTAGAACGGATGCTCTCCCGCTCCGGAATCCGCCTCTACAAGTATTGGTTCTCCGTCACCCGCGCCGAACAATTGCGCCGCTTCAAATCGCGGGAAAAAGACCCGCTGAAGCAGTGGAAGCTGTCCCCCATCGACGTAGCCTCCCTCGACAAGTGGGACGATTACACCGAAGCCAAGGAAGCGATGTTCTTCTACACCGACACCGCCGACGCCCCTTGGACCATCATCAAATCCGACGACAAAAAACGCGCCCGCCTCAATGCCATGCAGCACTTCCTGGCGAGCCTCGACTATCCCACCAAGAACAGGAGCCTCATCCGCGGTCCCGATCCGCTCATCGTCGGCAACACCGCGCATGTCATCGGCCACGACCAGCATATCATCGGCAAGTCGATGCACCCCGAGAAGCGCCGTCGCGTCCCCTAATGCCTCAACCTCGGCGCGGCCTCGCCTTTCGCGATGTGCCGCTCCGGCCACACGCCTCAAAACCGGCACAAAGTCGCCACGACTCTCCATCCCGCCTCTGCTATGCGAAGCAGGTTGCGGAATGAGCGGAGATCGGGCGGAATGGCGTTGACAAGCATTTGGCAGCGGGCAGCAGCCGCGATTTTGGCAGCATGTACGGCCCTCGCAGCGACCAGCGGCGAGGTGCTGGCCATCGAACCCGCCGAAGCTGCCACCAAACCGCCGCTCACGGTCAACGTCTTCGTCTCGACTCGCAACGACACCTGCTACGACCGCGGCGACGTCGCCGCCATCACCCGCTTCGCCACCGGCGCCCGCGACCGCATCAATGCCCAAGGCGGCATCGCCGGCCACAAACTCGACTTGCGCATCCTCGACGACTACCGCGATCCGAACCGCGCCATCGCCAATGTGCGCGAAGCCCTCGCCAATCCCGACAGCATCGGCATGGTCGGCCTGTCGAGTTCCGACCGCTCCAAGGCCGTATTCGATGCCACTGGCAAGGAGATCAAACAAAAGAACATCCCGTTCCTTTCTGCCATCTCCGTCAATTCCATCATCTCCGATTACCCCAACGTCTTCACGATGCGCGCCTCGCAAGACGACGAGCGCCTGCCCGTCCTCGCCCAATTTGTCCGCCGCTCCGGTTTCCAGCGCCCCGCCTTCGTCGGCCAGCGCGACACGCTGTTTTCAACGAGCCTCGCCGATGGACTCAACCGCGTCATGGGCGCCTACATCGTCGCCGACCATCGCGTCGCCGTGAAAGATGACAAAGCCGATGCGGCGGAATTCCCCGCCATCATCGAAGACCTGAAAACCAAAAACGCCGACATCGTCTTCTTGGCCATCGGCGGCGGCTCCAATGGCGAGTTCATCAAGCAATTGAAAGCCGCCGGGATCACGCCGGCCGTCATGCTCACCGGTCGCATCACCTCCGTCCCCAAGGACATCCGCCAGGATTACAATGGCGCCCTCTTCGAACTGGTCTGGGACCGCCTGCCCGATCTCATGAACGCTCGTCTCATGAACCTCATGGCCGGCCAGCCGCCCGAAGATTGGATCTTCCTCGGCGACAAGTTCCCGGAGGCCCCTGGTTGGGCCAAGGGCGAATGCGAGGAACGCCCCGCCAGCGCCACCGTCGATCCCACCTCCGACGACAACCTGCGCGCCATCGGCATCGGCACCCAATACGCCGATATGCTCGGTCTCATCGCCGCCGCTGCGCGCACCGCCCCGCGCGATGCCGGCATCAAGGATCTGCGCGCCCACATCATCGATCAGCTCACCAGCACCTACGCCGGAGGCCGCGGCGTCTTCCAGGGCCAATTCGAGAACTGGTCGTTCGACGCTAAATCGCGCACCGCCACGCGCACGCCCTTCCTCGTCCAACTCGCGCCTGGCATGGGCCGCACGCAGCTGGCCCCCCTTCAGTTCGCGCGCCTCAAGAACGAAAACCTGCGCGCCATCGGCACCCAGTATCTCGACATCGACCTGATCCGGGTTTTCTCCGTTGACGACAACGCCAAGACGTTCCACGCCGAGTTCTATCTGGCCATGCGCGACGACGGCCAAGAGAACTCCATCGATCTGATCGAATTCGCTAACGCCGTCATAAATCCCCAAACCAACGACCGCCAGATCACTGTCCGCACGCTCGCCAACGGCGAAAGGAGCGAAGCCTACCCCGACGGCATGAAAATTTACCACGTCTCTGGCCGTTTCCTATTCCAACCCAAACTCGAAACCTTCCCCTTCGACACGCAGCGCTTTGCCATCAACATTCGGCCCAAACGCGGCGACAAACCCTTCATCGTCCAGCCCCCGCCCGTCGAGCTGCGCGACACCGCGGTCGACGCCGATGGCTGGGAACCCAAGGATCAGTACGTCGGCTACGACGAAGATTTCGTCACCACCATCGACGCGAAAACCCACCAGCCAAGCATCGTGCCCTTCTACAAGGGCTCCTTCGTCTGGATCATGGAGCGCGAAACGACCGACTATTTCCTGCGCGTCGTCGTGCCTCTTCTGTTCATCATGGCGGTGGCCTACGTCTCGATCTTCATTCCCCTCTCGCACTTCGAAGCCATCGTGACCATCCAGGTGACGGCACTCCTCTCCGCCGTCGCGCTCTACCTGTCGCTGCCCGCCATCGACAGCGATGGCACCACGCTCTCCGACCGCATCTTTCTCTTCGCCTATTTGGCCGTCACCGTGATGATCGCGATCTCCGTCCTGCGCATCAATCCCTTCATCACCGACCGCCCGAAAGCCCAAATGGCGCTCACCGTCGCCCACGTGGTCCTCATCCCCCTGCTCGCCCTCATCATGGCCATCTACGTCCAGCGCGCGAGCATGGGGCTTGGATAGCTAAACCATGCCCT
Source organism: Hyphomicrobium sp. (assembly GCA_002928735.1). Taxonomy (GTDB): domain Bacteria; phylum Pseudomonadota; class Alphaproteobacteria; order Rhizobiales; family Hyphomicrobiaceae; genus JAGVSR01. Next base: position 89,036 of record PERL01000006.1, read on the forward strand.
GCATGCGCGCTTAAGCGGCTCTATCGCTTTCGACCGATGGTGCATGAGCCGCCACCCGCCACGAGACCAGCGCCGGCTTAAATCTAAGCAAAAGTCCGCATCCTCAGGGTCGCACGCAACCCGGCGGCCGCGCCCGCGTTTCTCCTCCGCAACAATCGGAGAACAGACCCATGAAACAGACCCTCGCCGCCCTCATGCTCGGCCTCGGCGCCGTCGTCGCCACCCCGGCACTCGCCGATGATGACCGCCCGCCGACCGCCGAAGAGCGCACCAAGATCGAAGCCGCCCTCAAGGCCGAAGGCTTCACCGCCTGGAAGGAAATCGAGTTCGACGACAACCGCTGGGAAATCGACGACGCAACCCACACCGACGGCAAGGTCTACGACGTCTACCTGCGCAAGGACATGTCGCTCGTCTTCAAAACCCTCGACGACTGATCAGCGTCTCACCCACGCAAACAAAAGGCGGCCACATAGGCCGCCTTTTTCAGATCCAATCCCGCGGACCCCGCCACCCCTCAGGTGTCATCCCGGGCCTTGTGCCGGGGACACATTGGTCAGCACGCGCAGACGCAAATGGTACGCTGCGCCCCCGCCGACCCCACGTCACCCCCGCGAAGGCGGGGGCCCATTCAAGCCACTGAAAGAGCGCATCACCAGAAGCTTGGATGGATCCCGGCCTTTGCTGGGTTGACGGGAAAAGGAAGCGCAGCCCCTCAATTCTCATCCATCTTCAGCGCGGCAATAAACGCTTCCTGTGGAATCTCCACCCGGCCGAATTCGCGCATCTTCTTCTTACCGGCCTTCTGCTTGTCGAGCAGCTTGCGCTTGCGTGAGATGTCGCCGCCGTAGCATTTCGCGATCACGTCCTTGCGCAGCGCCTTGATCGTCTCGCGCGCGATCACCTTCGCGCCGATCGCCGCCTGTATCGGGATCTGGAATAGATGCGGCGGGATCAGCTCCTTCAACTTCTCGCACATCGAGCGGCCACGGCTCTCCGCCCGATGCCGATGTACGATGATCGACAACGCGTCCACCGGCTCGCTGTTGACGAGGATCGACAGCTTGACGAGGTCGCCCTCCTCATACCCCTGAATGTGATAGTCGAACGAGGCATACCCGCGCGACACACTCTTCAAGCGGTCATAGAAATCGAACACCACTTCGTTGAGCGGCAGTTCGTACACGAGCATCGCGCGCGTGCCGACGTAGGTCAGCGTCTTCTGCCGCCCGCGCCGGTCCTGGCACAGCTTCAACACCGCACCCAGATAATCGTCCGGCACCAGAATGGTCGCCTCGATCCACGGCTCCTTGATGTGATCGATCTTCATAATGTCCGGCATGTCGGCCGGATTGTGCATCTCGATCACCGACCCATCCCTCATGTGCAGATGGTAGATGACGGACGGCGCCGTCGTGATGAGATCGAGATTAAATTCCCGCTCCAGCCGCTCGGTGATGATTTCCAAGTGCAGAAGGCCGAGGAACCCGCAGCGGAACCCGAACCCGAGCGCCGCCGAACTTTCCGTCTCGAAGGAAAAACTCGCATCGTTGAGCCGCAGCCGCGACATCGCCTCGCGCAGATCTTCGAAGTCCGCGGCGTCCACTGGAAAGAGCCCGCAGAACACCACCGGCTGCGCCGGCTTGAAGCCCGGCAGCGCTTCCGCTGTCGGGTTCTTCTCATCCGTAATCGTATCGCCGACGCGCGTATCGGCCACTTCTTTGATGGCACCCGTGAAGAACCCGATCTCGCCCGGGCCCAGTTCCGCGAGCATTTCCTGCTTCGGCCGGAAGATGCCGACGCGCTCGACCGGATAGGTGGCATCCGTCGACATCATCTTGACCCGCTGGCCCTTCTTCAGCGTGCCCTCGATAACGCGCACGAGCACGACGACGCCGAGGTAAGCGTCGTACCAACTGTCCACCAGCATGGCCTTGAGCGGCTTGTTGCGGTCGCCCTTGGGCGGCGGCAACCGCTCCACGATGGCTTCCAGCACGGCAGCGACATTGAGCCCGGTCTTCGCCGAAACCCCGATGGCCTCCGACGCATCGATCCCGATCACGTCTTCGATCTGCTGCTTCACGCGATCTTCGTCCGCCGACGGCAGATCGATCTTGTTTAGAACGGGCAGAATATCTAGGTTGTTGTCGAGCGCCTGATAGACGTTGGCGAGCGTCTGGGCTTCCACGCCCTGGCTGGCATCGACGACAAGGATAGCCCCCTCGCACGCAGCCAGCGACCGCGACACTTCATAGGCGAAGTCGACGTGACCGGGTGTGTCCATCAGGTTCAGCTGATAGGTCTTTCCGTCCTTCGCCTTGTAGTCGAGGCGCACCGTCTGCGCCTTGATGGTGATGCCGCGCTCCCGCTCGATGTCCATACTGTCGAGGATCTGGGACTTCATCTCGCGGTCAGAGACGTTGCCGCACAGCTGGATGAGCCGGTCCGACAGCGTCGACTTGCCGTGGTCGATGTGGGCGATGATGGAGAAATTGCGGATCAGGGAGGTATCTGTCATGGGCGGCTGATAGCACTTGGGTTTCTCCGGCAAAAGGGGCGATGTCCGGTCACCGTCGAACCGTCGCAGGACGGAACGTTCACCTGAGCCGTCACTTCCACCTCTGGCCACCCATCACGGCGTGTGCAACAATGGCGCAAACCAATAAATTAACGGGAGAAATGAACATGGCAGGCACGTCGAATTCGCGCGGAAAAGGGTTCAAGGACGCCCTCAGCGCGGCGGGCGTCAACGAGGAGGTCCAGTCGGCCCTGACGTCGGCATTCGAAGCCATGAGCGATTGGCGCCAGGACGCCGCGAGCCAGGCCGAGCGCCACGGCAACAAGGTCTTCGACAAGATGGGCAACGCCGCCAAGGCCATGGGCTGGCCGGCCGAACTCGTCGACATGACCCGCCAGCAGATGCAGCAGGCGTCAAAAATGCAGATTCAGGTGCTCGATCAGGTCATGGATGCCTGGGAGCAGCAAGTCAAAAACCCCGGCGCCGGCCTGCCCATGGCAGGCGGCAGCGGCTCGCCCTTCCAGTTCCCGACTTTTGGCAACATGCCCGGGATGCCGGGAATGTCGGGCATGCCAGGAATGCCCAACATGTTCGACATGAAGAACATGCCCGACTTCGGCTCCATGCCGACAGCGCCCCTCCAGTTCTGGATGCAGGCCGCCGAGATGTGGCAGAAGAGCTGGCAGCAGGCGCTCTCGTCCTGGATGGAAGCCCAGTCGTCCATGATGGGCGGCAACGACAAGGGTCCCGGAAAACGCTGAGCAAACGCTAAGCAAGCGCTGATCCACAGCCCCGGTGCTCACGAAAGCCGGCTGCATCCTTGCAGCCGGCTTTTCGCGTTTAACCAACCGCAAAGCCCGGAATTTTCGCGTCTGATGCGCGTCTGTTGACCGTTGCCGCAAGAGGGCAACCACTTTAACGTCCGCCGCATAAGAATGGGCACGTAGGGGCTTTCCCTCGCCCAAAAAGCACGGGGGAAGATGATGACTGTGTCCGAAACGCGCGGAGCGAGTGCGCCTGCTGCCGGTCCTCAAGCCTCGACGATCGGCGCCGACCTGCTCGCCTCTGTCGTCGTCTTCCTCGTAGCTCTCCCCCTCTGCATGGGCATCGCGCTGGCCTCCGGCTTGCCGCCCACCGCCGGCATCGTCACGGGCATCATCGGCGGCATCATCGTCGGCTTTCTTGCGGGCTCGCCGTTGCAGGTCAGCGGCCCCGCCGCCGGTCTCGCAGTGTTAGTCTATGAATTGGTCCAGTCGTACGGCGTCGAAATGCTGGGCACCATCGTGCTTTTCGCGGGCCTTCTCCAGTTGGCAGCCGGTGTTCTGAAACTCGGCCAGTGGTTCCGCGCCGTCTCCCCCGCCGTCATCCACGGCATGCTGGCCGGCATCGGCATTCTCATCTTCGCCGCGCAATTCCACGTCATGCTCGACGGCAAGCCGATCGGCACCGGCATCCAGAATCTACTCGGCATCCCCGGCGCTATCATGGACGCCATCCAGGCCGGCGACAGCCGCCTCACTGCGGGTGAAATCGGCGTCCTCACCATCGCCTCCATCTTCGCCTGGGCCTCGTTCGCGCCAAAAGCGCTGAAGGTGATCCCGGCCCCGCTCGTCGGCGTCGTCATCGGCATGATCGCCGCCGCCGTCTTCCACCTCGACTCCATCAAATACGTCAGCGTCCCGGAAAACTTCTGGTCGACGCTCATCTTCCCGACCCCCGACACGGTCGGCCGCTTTTTCAGCGATTACCACATGCTCATCGGTGCCGCGGCCATCGCCTTCATCGCGTCCGCCGAAACCCTTCTCTGCGCCACCGCCGTCGATCAAATGCACTCCGGCCAGCGCACCAAATACGACCAGGAACTCTCGGCCCAGGGCATCGGCAACGCCATCTGCGGCGCTCTTGGCGCGCTCCCCATGACGGGCGTCATCGTCCGCTCCGGCGCCAACGTCGAAGCCGGTGCCAAAACCCGCGCGTCCGCGATCCTGCACGGCGTCTGGCTGCTCCTATTCGCCAGCCTCTTGCCCTGGACGCTCTCCTACATCCCGCTGTCGTCGCTCGCCGCCGTGCTGGTGTACACCGGGTACAAACTCGCCTACCCGAAGATCGTGCCGACGCTTCTGAAGTACGGCAACGCCAAGGTCTTCATCTACGCCGCCACGATCATCATGATCGTCTCCACCGACCTTCTGAAGGGGGTGCTCACCGGCGTCGTCCTCTCGCTCGCCCGCGTGCTCTACGCGCTTTCCCGCCTCGACATCGAGACCAAACCCGTCCCCGGCACCAACCGCATCGACATGCACCTGTCGGGCACCGCCACCGTCGTTGGCCTGCCCAAACTGGCCCAGGCCCTCGAAGCACTTCCACAAGGGTCCGACGTGACCATCCACATCGAAGACGTCGACTACATCGACCACTCGTGCCTCGACCTGCTCGCCAACTGGGAAAAGCAGCACAAGTCCACCGGCGGCAACCTGACCATCGAATGGCACCAACTCGCCCAGAAATATCACCGGCGCCACAAGACCGCCTCGGCCGAGGCTGCCGGCAGTCCGTGAGGCCACTTAAGGCCCACTTTCGACCCCGAACCGTCTTGACGCCGCCACACCGCCGGGCATGAGTGACGCGGTTTGTTGGAACCAGGGGAGCTTTGGGCCGGGATGAGACGCGACCGCTTTTTCGCAACGATCGTGGCCACGATGACGGCCGGTATTACAACCCTCGCACTGTCATCCACCGCACCCTTCGCCCAAGGCATCGAATTCGGTCCCATCGAGACGAAGCCCGCACCTGTCGCAAAACCCAAGCCTCCCGCCGCCAAACCTCCGGCGCCTATGGCAGTCCCGTCCGCAGCGCAGCCGCAACCGGCCGCCGCGGCCGCGCCGATTGCGCGTCAGGTCCCCACCCCCAACGCCGCCAACCCGCTCGCCGCCAAATACGCCACCTCCGGCCTGCCGCCCAAGCCCAACCCCGCCAACTGCAAAAACGAGGTCGGCTTCAACACGTGGCTGGCCTCCTTCCGCAAGCAAGCCGCCGCCGAAGGCGTCTCCGCCCGCACCATCGCGCTCGCTCTCGACGGCCGCACGCTCGACAGCGGCGTCATCGCGCGCGACCGCAAGCAGGGCTTCTTCGCGCAAAGCTTCACCGACTTCGCCGCCAAGCTCGCGACCAACAACCGCGTCACCAACGGCCGCGCTCAGATCAAAAAGAACGCCGCAGCCTTCTCCCGTGCCGGCCAGGAGTATGGCGTCCCTGCCTCTGTCATCACCGGCTTTTGGGCACTCGAAAGCGACTTCGGCGCCGGCATGGGCAAGCTGCCGATCATGAACTCGCTCACCACGCTCGCCTACGATTGCCGCCGCGGCGAGATGTTCCGCAAAGAACTCATGGCCGCCCTGGAAATCATCGATCGCGGCGACATGACCCCCGAAACCATGATCGGCTCATGGGCCGGCGAAATCGGCCAGACCCAGTTCCTGCCCACCCGCTATCTCGCTCACGCCATCGACTACGATGGCGACGGCGACATCAATCTGTTCGCCAACCCCACGGACATCATCGGCGCCACCGCCAACTACATGACTCACCTCGGCTGGCGCCGCGATGAACCCTGGCTGGAAGAAGTGATCGTCACGAACGACCTGCCCTGGGATAAAGCCGACCTCGCGATCAAGTTGCCCCGCTCGCAGTGGGCCACGTGGGGCGTCACCAAGGTCGATGGCTCGCCTCTTCCCGCCGACGCCATGCCAGCCTCGTTGATGCTGCCGATGGGCCGCTACGGCCCCGCATTCCTGGCTTACGAAAACTTCAACGTCTATCTGCAATGGAACCAGTCGCTCACCTACGCCATCACGGCCGCCTGGCTCTCCACCCGCATCGACGGCGCGCCCCCGATGCAAAAGCCCAAGCGCCAGATCGCCGTTCTCGGCCAGGATGACGCCAAGGAACTGCAGCGTCAGTTGAAGAAGCGCGGCTTTGACGTCGGCGAAATCGACGGCAAGATTGGCGCTAACACCCGCGCCGCCGTCAAGGCCATGCAGGTCAAGCTCGGCTTCCCCGCCGACAGTTACCCAACGCCCGAGCTACTCGCAGCCTTGCAAAGCGAAAGCTGATCGATCGCCATCGACGAAAAAAAACCGGCCGCCGTCTGGGCAAGACGGCGGCCGATTTTCGTATTGTGTCGAGTGAGCGATCGAAGCGATGCGCTCAGAGCTTGCAGATCGTCGACGCGCCCCGGCACGTCCAACCCCACGAACCGCCCTTCTTGCACGAATACTTGCGCGGCCCGAACGAGTAGCCGGGCGTCGTGCCATTCGCCATCCAAGACGCCCAAGCGCCCCAATCCACAGCCTGCAACAGCGCCTCATCGACCTGGAACTTGGCGTCCTTTTCCGAGCCTGCCTCGCCGACAGCGCCCTTGCGCACACACTCTTTGGCTTCCGCCGAAGCCGCGGCACCGAGCAGGATACCTGCGGCAGCCACCGCCGCCGTCATGGCGCGAACGATCTTGGTCATTGGTTTTGGCCTCCCAGCCCCGTTGCGAGAATCAACTCCCAGACTCTGTCCCGCGAAGCCCCCATTGACTACAGCCGCACCCCAAAAACGTGGGGAAGATCGTCAGGCGGCATCCGATCAAATCCACTGCACGGCGCTAAAAGCCCCGCTACTGTGGCCGCGATGAGAATATCCCGCACCAGGTATCAGCGCCTCTGCGCCCTCGCCTCCGCAACCGGCTTCATTTTAGCCGCCGTCGGTGCCGATGCGGCCGGACCCGGCATCATCGGCACCGATGATCGCAAGCCCATCACAGAAACGGGCCGCCCCTGGGATGCCATCGGGCAGGTCAACATCGGTGGCTATCGCGCGCTTGGCCAATGCACCGGCACGCTGGTCCGCCCGAACCTCGTCATCACCGCCGCCCATTGCCTGATGAACGACGCCACCGGCAAACCGCATCCCCTCCGCCACATCCATTTTCTGGCGGGGGTTCGCGGCGGCAAACATACAGCGCACGCCAAGGCCAAATGCCTCCGCTTCCTCAATGGCCACACCTACGTCCCGCAGAAAAACGCCAACGGCGTGCCACTCAGCGCCATGTTCCAGGATGTCGCCGCCATCACGCTTGACGCCGATCTCGCCGTCGAACCGGCGATCATCGCCGATGCCCGACCGCGCGACCCCGGCGAACCGCTCGTCCACGCCGCCTATCCCGCCGACCGCCGCTTCCAATTGCAAGCCCACACCGGCTGCCGCCTCTTACGGCCCAATCGCCCAACCCCCGTCTGGCTCAGCGATTGCGACACGCACCCGGCGAGTTCCGGCGGCCCCGTCTTCGTCGAAGAGAGCGGCAGCCTAGCGCTGGCCGCCGTCATGGTGGGCGCCGGCCACTTCAACACCACCGCGATTCCGCTGGCCACCTGGCAAGAACTGCTCGACGGCAAGACGTGCGAACAGCGCTAAGCGCCGCTCATGCCTTCTCGTCGCCCGTCAGAACCTTGCCCATCCACTCGTCGATCGTGATCTGCCCGACCTTGTCCACCACCGCCGTTTCATGTGGCCGCAGCACATCCTGAATGCCATCGATGCGCTTCCATTCGCAAAACGGCGTCTCGGCGTTTTCAGCCGGCGCATAGCGTGACGTCTGCACCTTTTGATAGCGGTGCACGTAGCGCGGGCAATTCATCCACAATTCCGAGACGGTCACGATCACCGCCAGTTCCGCCTCCTTGAACATGGCAAGCGCCTTCGGGTCCCGCGACAGCGCCGCCCGTCCCTGCAACCGCAGCCGGAACGGCTTCTCGAAATCGATAAACAAAAACCCGACCTCCGGATTGCCCGCGATGTTGCCCATTGAGAGATACATCCCGTTGCCGTCATAGCTCGGAAACGCCAGCGTCTGCGCATCGAGCACGCGCACGAACCCCGGCACGCCACCCTTGTAGGACACAGTCGGCCGTCCCCGATCGTCCACCGTTGTCAGGAAAAACATGTCCCGGCTCTCGATGAAGCCCTTCTCCATGTCGGTGATTTCGGTCTTCGCCCCGATCGCTTCGATGCGGTCGGCCATCGCCCGCGAATCGAACTGATCCTGCAGCGCGCGGTGCTCGGGTCCATACAAGCGGCTCATGGTGCATTTCCCCTGTGTGACGTTTTATGTTGTGGTTCCGCCCGCCTTATAGCATTGGCAAAACGAAAGTGGTCTCCGGCGCGACACCGACTTTTCCGCCAAGCCATCATCGTCCCTGTTCCTGAGGCGCAAGCTTGCCCGTTTCTCCCAAATCGTTTGGCGCGATTGACATCCCAACGCCGCCCGCCCCGCGCGGCCGCCGCGTCGGGTTGATGGGCGGCTCGTTCAATCCCCCGCACGACGGTCACCGCCTCGCCGCCGAGGAGGCCCTGCAGCGTCTAGGCCTCGACGAACTCTGGTGGATTGTCACGCCCGGCAATCCGCTCAAATCCCACGGCGACCTGAAGCCGCTGACGGACCGCATGAGGGCTGTGCGCGCCATGGCCTTGGATCCGCGCATGCGCGTCACCTCGTTCGAAGCAGCACTTGGCTCCCCCTACACCGCCGTCACACTCCAGTTCTTGAAACGCCGCTATCCTACCGTGCGGTTCGTCTGGGTCATGGGCGCCGACAATCTCGCCACCTTTCATCGCTGGCAAGATTGGCGCGGCATCGCCGCGGCCATGCCCATCGCGGTCGTCGACCGGCCAGATCACCGGCTACCGGCCCTGGCGTCCAAAACGGCCAAAGCCCTCGAGCGGTCGCGAATCCCGGAAGCCAAAGCCCGCGACTTGGCCTCAATGCCGCCCCCGGCCTGGGTATTTCTAACCAATCCGCTCGCCCCCCACTCCTCGACAGCCATCCGGCAAGCAGCTGATTCATAAACTATTTTTGACATTCGCCTGTGGCAACCCGGTGCCAACACACCGGCAATGGGTTGCCGGAAACCCCGCCGCACCTTATCTTCGAGCGGTGTTGGTGTTGGACCAACCCGAAGCATGGCCCCATACCGGCCCCTTCGCGACGGCATCGGAAAGGATCTAGAGACCCCCACATGCCAACCTCCACCGGAGCAGCCCCGAAGGGCGCTTCTACCGCCGCCAAAGCCCCTGAAGGCTCGGCAGCGTCCGCATCGGCCGACCTCTTGAAGGACGTCGTCGACTGGCTCGACGAGTTCAAGGCCGAAGAGATCGTCACCATCGATCTCACAGGAAAGTCCTCCATCGGCGACTTCATGGTCGTCGCCTCCGGACGGACCGACCGCCACGTCGGCGCCATCGCCGACCAACTCCGCCAAAAGCTAAAGGAATCCGGCTGCCCGACCGTCCGCGTCGAGGGCCTGGAAACGTGCGACTGGGTGCTGATCGATAGCGGCGATATCATCGTCCATGTCTTCCGGCCCGAAGTCCGCGATTTCTACAACCTCGAGAAAATGTGGTCGGTCGACCGGCCCGCCGACGCGGCTCACTAAGCCGGGCCGCGCGAAGGACGCTGGATGCGCGTTGAAATTCTGGCCATCGGGCGTCTGAAGGACGAGGCCGAAAGCGCAATCGTGGCGCGCTACCAGAAGCGCTTCGACCAGACCGGGCGGCCCTGCGGTCTGGGTCCGCTGACCATCGCCGAATTCCCCGAAAGCCGCGCCGCGAGCGTCGCCGACCGCAAAGCCGACGAAGCCACCCGCCTCTTGAGGGCGGCCGGTTCCTCAGCCCTCATCGTCCTGGAAGTCACCGGAAAACCGCTCACCAGCGAAGCCTTCGCCGCTCACCTCCGCGACCTCGCCGGAGCGGCAACCAAATCCTGCGCTCTATTGATCGGCGGACCCGATGGCCACGGCCCGACCGTCCTGGCCGCTCCAAGCCTCAAACTCTCCCTCAGTGCCCTCACCCTCCCCCACGGTCTTGCCCGCGTCGTGCTCGCCGAACAGCTGTACCGTGCCGCTACAATACTGACCGGACACCCCTATCACCGCGCGTAAAAGCTGTTTGTGGCTTGGCGAGGCAGCGCCGTCCGGCTATTGCCATGGGCAGGTGGGCATTTTGCCCGCACGCCATGCCGAGACGACACGGGAGGGGCCGGGGGGTTCCGACACTGCCCGCACGTCTAGAATAGCGAATGCGCGTCAACCGTTGCGTCAGTTGAGGAGAACGTCCATGTCCACCAGCGTCATCGAGATCCTGAAAGGCTTCATCACCCCGAACCTGCTGAACGGCGTCGGTTCGGCAATCGGAATTCCAGGCGATGTCGCCGGTCGCGGTCTCACCGACCTCGTTGGACAATACCTCGGTGCCCTCGTGCAGCAGTCGGGCGATCGCGATGCGATGGCGCATGTCGCAGAACTCGCCAACTCCGTCTCGCGCGACACCTCCGGCATCAACGACATCAAGGGCCTTCTCGCGGGTGGCATCCCGAGCACGATGGCGGTCCTCGCCGGCAACCGCCTGATGGGCTCGCTGTTCGGCGTCTGGCAGGCCTCTACCGTGCACAAGACCGCAGGCGCGTTGGGCATCGGCCCCGTCGCATCGTCGTCGCTCTTCAACCTCGCAGCCCCGCTCGTCCTCTCGGCCATCTCCAAGCGCCTCGGCGGCGGCGCACTCACAGGCGCAGCCCTCACCGCTCTCATCGGTCAGGAAAAGGGTGCGATGATGAGCGGCCTCAGTTCGCTCGCCGCCAACATCGTGTCGCCCGTCAAGGCCGCCGCGCCCGCCGCTGTGGCTCCCGCGGCCGTTGCCGCCGCAGCACCAGTCGCCGCAGCCGCTGTCAAGGCAGCCACCCGCACCGCCGCTCCGGCAGCCGCCGCCGCACCTGCATACGCAGGACGCGACAACGGCCTCTTCACGTCCTTCCTCTGGCTGTTATTGCCGCTCGCCTTCATTGGCTGGCTGGCGTGGCAGAAATTGAATGAGCCACCCGCCGAACCACCCGCGCCCGCGGCCGCGGCGGAGCCCGCAGCGGCACCCGCAGCGGCACCCGCACCTGCCGCCGCTGCCAGGTCCGAGCCGGCAGCCGGCTTTACGCGCATCGGCCTCGCCGGTGGCACCGACATCGATGCAGCAACCGATGGCGTCGAATCCAAGATCATCGCATTCATCAATGATCCGGGCGCAGTGATCGACAAGACGGTGTGGTTCAACTTCGACCGCCTCACCTTCGAGACGGGCTCCACCAGCCTGACGACGGAATCCAAGGCGCAGATCGACAACATCGTCGCGATCCTCAACGCTTACCCCGCCGTGAAGATCAAGATCGGCGGCTACACCGACAACGTCGGCGATCCGCAGGCCAACCTCGATCTCTCCGGAAATCGCGCCACGAAGGTGATGCAAGCCATCGTTGCCGGCGGTATCGCAGCCGATCGCGTCGAAGCCGAAGGCTACGGCGATCAGTTCCCCGTCGCCGATAACGCCACGGAAGAAGGCCGCGCTCAGAACCGCCGCACCTCGGTCAGCATCCGCGCGAAGTGAATTCAATTGTCTGAAGTTCTGAACAATAGAAAGCGGGGCCTTCGGGTCCCGCTTTTTTGCATCACATCTTCTGCACGAACCAATCGATGGTCCGCTGCGGGGCCACGCGCTTCAGCGCCGCTGCGAAATACGTCGGCTTCGTCACGTAGTAACGCATCTTCGGCCGCGTACTCTCCACCGCGTGCACCAGCTTCTCGGCCACCGCCTCCGGCTCCAGCTTAAACGCGTCGTTGCCGCCCTGCTTCATGCGCGCCAGCCGCGCCTCATAAAGCGCCCGGTGCGGCGACGCTGGGATATCTATGGTCGCAACGAAATTGGCCAGCGCGTGCTCGACAAACCGCGTCCGGATCGGCCCCGGCTCGATGAGTGACACGTGTACGCCGCTGCCCTTGAGTTCGATCCGCAGGCTGTCGCTCAGCGCTTCCATCGCGAACTTCGACGCGCAGTAAGCTCCCCGAAACGGCGCCGCGACGAGCCCCAGCACCGACGAACATTGCACGATCCGTCCATGCCCCTGCTGCCGCATGACCGGCAGAATACGCCGCGTCAGATCATGCTGCGCGAACAGGTTGACCTCAAACTGCCGCCGCAGCGCCTCTCCCGGCATATCCTCAATCGCGCCGACCTGCCCATAGGCCGCGTTGTTGAACAGCGCATCAATCCGCCCGCCTGAGATTGCCAGCGCTCGCTCAGCGCCTGCTGCCACCGACGCCGGATCCGACATCTCCACATGCACCGCGTCGACGCCGATATCCGCCCGCAGCATCGCCAGATCGTCGTCGCGCCGCGCCGTTGCGATCACATGCCAGCCACGCGCCTTCATCACCCGCGCCGACGCCAGCCCAATGCCCGACGAACAGCCCGTAATGAGGATCGTGCGCGCGCTCATGCCAAGCTCCAATCGTGATTGATCGTGTCTGTGCGCGCGTTACGTCGGCCAAACGGCATACGCCTCGCCCAGGTGCCCATACGTGCGTACATCCGGATGCATAATCTCAGCGAGTATTTCCGCGCTCTCCACGAGCCGCGGCCCCGGCCGGTTAAAAAACGCATTCCCATCGGCCACGAACACGCGGCCCTCGCGCACGGCACGCAACGACTTGAACACGGGATGGCCGCGCAGCGCCTCCATCTCCGGCAGCGAGGTCGCGATCTCATAGCCGCACGGCCCAACAAGCAGAATGTCGGGATCGGCCGCCGCAAAGTCCTCCCAGCTCACCCACGGCGAGTTCTCGCCGCTGACGCCAAACGGACTGATCCCACCCGCCGCCGTGATCAATTCCGGCATCCAATGCCCGCCCGACATCGGCGGCTCGATCCACTCGACAAAGCCGAGCGTCCGCCGCGGCCGCCCCTCGACCGACGCCGCAATCTCCGCGATGCGCGCCTGCATCGACGCGACAAGCTCCGCCCCCGCCGCCGGCCGCCCGATGGCCTCCGCGACACTCACGATATCCGCATAAACGTCAGACAACGTGTGCGGCCGAAGCGATACGATCCGCGCGCTGCTGTCCGTCCATGTGCACAGCGCCGCCTCCACGTCCGCCAGCGACACCGCGCACACCTCGCACTGGTCCTGCGTGAGGATCACGTCCGGCGCCAGCGCCCGCATGCGGTCCGCGTCCACCTCGTAGACCGCCAGACCCTGCTCCATGAGCCCTTTGACCGACCGGTCGATCTCTGCACTCGTCGCGCCATGAACCTTGAATTTCGCCCGCGTCAGCTGCGGCAGATCGAGAACGCCGGGCGGATAATCGCACTCGTGCGACCGCGCCACCTGAGACCCTCCCGCGCCGAGTGCGTGCAGGATTTCGGTGGCACTCGCAATCAGCGAGATGACCCGGGGCGAAGAGGACGTGTGTGCAATGCTGCTCATGGAAGCGTCATGGCATCGCCCGCGCGCCGCTTCAACCGCTTACTGCAACCGGTCCGCCATGACGGCAATCGTGCGCGCATACACCTCCGCCCGGTTCCAATCCTTGATGACGCCGTAGTTCGCCGAACCCGGCTGCCACGAGCCGCCGGCCTGCCAGCCATGCCCCTTCATAAAGTTCGCCGTCGAGGCCAGAATGTCGGGCACCGAGCGCACGAGGTCGCGCCGCCCATCGCCATCGAAATCGACCGCATATTTGTCATAGGACCCCGGCAGAAACTGAACTTGCCCGATCTCACCTGCCCAGCCGCCGCGCATCTGCGCCGGGCTCATGTCGCCCTTTTGCACAATCCGCATCGCCGCCATCAGATGGCCGGTAAAAAACTCCGACCGCCGGCAATCATAGGCCAGCGTCGCGATGGCCTGAATGATTGAATATTTCCCCGATCCATCGCGCCCAAAATTCGTCTCCAGCCCCCAAATCGAGACCAGAATTTCCTTCGGCACGCCATATCTTTTCTCGATTCGCGACAGTAGCCCGGCATGCGTCTTCATCTTGGCTCGCGCGCTGTTCAACAGACCCGGTCCCACGCGCTTGGCATAGAACTGCTCGAAGCTAAGCTTGAACGACTTCTGCGAACGGTCGCGCCGGATGACTGAGCGGTCGTAACTCACACCCTCTAAAGCCCGCGACAGCGTCGCCTGCGAAATTCCGGCCGACTTCGCCCGCCCCTCGAAGTCCAACAGCCATGCTTGAAAACCGCCCGCATCGTTGCCGCAGGATTTGGCCATCGCCTGCCCTGCCGGCACAAACAAAAGAGCGGCTGCCGCCGCAATCAAAGTTCGCCGCATCATCAAGCTCCAATCCGTCTCAAACAAAAATCGCAACGCTCCTATTGGCTATAACTGTGGCAGCCACGCGAACCAGCGCGATGAGTCGCAGGCACGAAAAAGGCGGTGGCTTTTTGAGCCACCGCCTGAGGTTGAACCTCGTGATCAGGAATTGCCCTTAGCGGCAGAACCACACCGGGCCGACGGAAACGCAGCCGCGCGAACGCCAGTTATAGGGCCGCGAATAGTAGCGGTTGTAGTTCCGATAGCGGTAGTACCGGCGATCGTTGCGCCAATTTCTATTGTACATGCGGCGTTCGCGGCGGTCGTTGATGCCGTTGCGATTGCGGTCGCGGACCTGGATCACGTCAGCGTGCACAGCACCCTGCGTAGCGCCCGCAGCCTTGGACAGCGGAGCGGCCGTTGCCGCCTGCGCGCCCATCATGCCGCCCATCGCGAGAACGGCGATCGTCATCAGTGTTTTCTTCACGGGAGTCTCCTTGCTCATGATCATTGCGTTCGAAAGCACTTCCCCGGCGTGACCCTGAGGTGTGCGGCTCTCGAGCGAACCAGACACATGGAAAACAACGATGGGCGGCCCGGGTTCCGTCGGTGCACTCGCGATAAATAATTGATCGTGCAGGGAACGATTGCGGAAGGCGTATCAGCAACGCGTGCGCGGCCTATCTGGCTGCCATTAATTCGATGAACACGTCGCCGTCGTGCATTTTCATCTTCAGCGTCGCGCCCTCGACCTCAAAGGTCTCCACCGTCTCGAGTGAAGCCAGGAAGGCTCGCTCGATGCCCATCGCACCGAGGCAATACACCCGCTTGCTCTGCGGCGCGCCGACGTCGATGGCGGGCGGATCGAGATACTCAACCGGCGCCCAGAACTGATTGCAGCCCGTTGTCCCGGCCACGCGATCAGCTTCAAATGTCAGCGTCAGTCCGGCCGGTACCGCCACGCCCTGCACCTTCGTCACGGTCCACGACGTGCCCAGCAGCGGATGCTGAGATGCGCTGACGGCGCCATGGGTGACCCACGGCGCCGCCACGATTGCACTCAGGATGGCTGCGAAGCGCACGCTCAATTGGCGCCTTCCAGAAGCCGGCGCGCGATGACCTGCGCTTGGATTTCGGCCGCACCCTCGAAGATGTTAAGAATGCGCGCATCGCACAGCACGCGCGACACGGGATACTCGAGCGCGAAACCGTTGCCGCCGTGGATCTGCAGCGCGTTGTCGGCGTTCGCCCAGGCCACGCGAGCACCGAGCAGCTTCGCCATGCCGGCTTCCAAATCGCAGCGGCGGCCCTGATCCTTTTCGCGCGCGGCGAAATAGGTGAGCTGTCGCGCAATCATGGTTTCGACGGCCATCATCACGACCTTGTTCGAAACGCGCGGGAACTTGTAGATCGGCGCCCCGAACTGCACGCGGTCAAGCGCATACTTGAGCGCCAGATCCATCGCGCACTGAGCCACGCCGACCGCACGCGCCGCCGTCTGGATGCGGGCGCCTTCGAACGTCGCCATCAACTGCTTGAAGCCTTGGCCCTCGACCCCGCCGAGCAGGCTTTCGGCAGGCACCTCGAAGGCATCGAACGAAATGTCGTATTCCTTCATGCCGCGATAGCCCAGCACTTCGATTTCGCCGCCCGACATGCCCTTCGCCGGGAAGGGGTTCTCGTCCGATCCGCGCGGCTTCTCCGCCAGGAACATGGAAAGACCCTTGTAGCCCTTCTCGTTCGGGTTCGTGCGGGCAAGAACAGTCATCACGTCGGCGCGCACGGGATGAGTGATCCAGGTCTTCTGTCCGGTGATCTTCCACACGTCGCCGTGCTTTTCCGCGCGCGTCTTGAGCGAGGCGAGGTCAGAGCCCGTGTTAGGCTCAGTAAACACAGCCGTCGGCAGCATTTCGCCGGCCGCGATCGCCGGCAGATACTTGGCCTTTTGCTCCGGCGTGCCGTTGTGAAGGATCAACTCGCCAGCGATTTCCGCGCGCGTCCCAAGCGACCCTACGCCGATGTATCCGCGCGACAGCTCTTCCGAGACAACGCACATCGCAAGCTTGCCAAGGCCCATGCCGCCGAACTCTTCCGGCAGCGAGATCGAGAACACGCCAAGTTCGGCAAGATGCTTGTAGGTTTCCAGCGGAATGTATTCGTTCTTCAGGTGCCACTCGTGCGCATGCGGCACAACTTCAGCGTCCGAGAACGTCTTCATCTGCTCGGCAATTTCGGCGTGCGTCTCGTCGAGACCGCTGTGACCATAGGTGGTCGCGCCCTGCATGGACTCGATGAGGTCGGCGAGCCGCTGCTTCACATAGGCGGCGCTGCCCTCCGCCAACACATCGGCGACCGAGTCTTCGTATCGGCGGATCTCCGCGCGCGGGATGCCGAGCGCTTCCGGCCGGATGATCTCCACCTGGCTCATCGGAATGCCGCCGGCGATCTGCGCGCCATATTCTCCAAAAGCGGCAAGCAGGATCAGCTGTTCGATTTCGCCGAACTTGCCCTCGGCCTCGAGGTTGGCGGCCCACACGTTCATCTGCCGCAGCGATTCCACCGTGGTGGCAAACCATGCCAGCCCGTGCGCGGCATGCTGGGCGGCATCCATACCACCGGCATCCTGAATGATCTGACGCACACCGGACTTGGCGAGGACGAGAATGCGGTCAGCCGCGCTGACGACCTCGGCCGTCCGCTCGATCAGCCGTTTGGGATCGGCGGCCAAGCTATCGGCCTTGGGCTTCAGCTGAGCGATGGTCATGTCGTCTCCTCCAGACTTGGGGCTTAGTGCCGCCCCCAAGGCGGTGGCCGGGGGCGCGAGATTGCATTGGGATGTCCCGTCGGGCGTCACATTTATCTGTACCGCCAGGGCTGGCAATCGCAACCCTGCGCGACACGCGCGCGCGGCTGACCATTGCCCCCCGGCAGAGACAAACAAGGCGACCCGCGAGGTCCGATGCGCCCCAGAACACGGGATGCCCCATGAGAGGGAACGCGCACCCGGCACTCGGGTTGCCACAATGTGACCTGGGCGTTACGTACGCCAGCCGGGAGCGGATCCCTGGCCCGTTGACCCGGGCCCATACCGCCCTTGCGGGCGCGCTCTCGAAGGCTGGTGCGGACTTTATCCCGCGCGCGGTTCGCCGCATCCAGATTGGCGAACATCCGTGCAACATGCCCGCAACATCGGCGCATTCTTAACCGTTCGCATCTCGACCGGGCGCGGCGGGCCCGTTAGTTTCGCCAGCCTCGACCCCAGCCTCGACCAATTCCCAGACGACGGAAAACCCACCGAGTCGCATGAACCGCTACCGCACAGTCCTGGGAGCACTCTACCGGCTTTATGAGCACTCGGGCTTTTCGCTCGCCGGTGCCGTCGCTTTCTCGTTCGTGGTCTCTCTTTTTCCCTTCTGCATCTTTGTCGGTGCCCTCTCGGGCATCTTCGGCGGCCGCGAACTGGCCACCCAGGCCGTCGCCCAGCTCTTCGACATCTTGCCCGAAGCCGTCGCCTCCGCGCTCGCCCCGCAGGTGGAATCGATCATGGGCTCCAGCCGTATCGACCTCCTTACGGTCTCCGGTTTCCTCGCCCTCTTTTTCGCAACAAGCGCCATCGAAACCATGCGTGCAGCTCTCAACGGGGCCTACCGCGTGCAGGAGAAGCGGCCCTATCCGGTCTGCCTTCTGATCAGCATGTGTTTTGTGTTCGTCAGCGCGGTCGCGATGCTCGTTCTTACCTGGGCCGTGGTGTTCGGTCCCGCGATTGCAGCAGCCATCGCCGAGTTCGAACCCGACTGGGCCAAGGAGCTTCTGGAATCGACCTGGGTCGACACGATCCAGCGCTATGCGCTCGCCATCGTCGTCATCACAGCCCTTCTTCTATCGTTCCACCTCTGGCTCGCCGCCGGCAAGCGCCGCCTTGCCGATGTGTGGCCGGGTGTGGTCGTCTCCGTCGTGCTCTGGATCCTCGTCGCGTCGCTCTATTCGTACTACCTCGATCTCAGCGACTACACCCGATTCTACGCCGGCCTCTCCCAGCTCATGATCGCGCTGATCTTCTTCCAGTTCACGGCCATCATCATCATTCTCGGCGCCGAGGTGAACCGCGGCATCATGGAGCTGAAAAAGCTCGGCAACGGCAACGGAAATGGCAACGGTACCCACGTTGCACCAAGTCCCGCCGCTCACGGCTAAGGCCTCACCCGCGCCGTTCCCTTCAAAAGAAAACGGGCGGCCCGCTTCCGGCCCGCCCGCGTATCATTCAGTATTCAACAACGGCGATCAAGCACGCCGCTGCTGGCTTGCCTCGATCGTATCTTCCAACGTCTTGAGGCCGGTCGTCGGCGCCGACACGAGCACGGCCATGTTGCCCGGCTTATGCTCGTTGCGCATCATCACCATGTGCGCCTTCGGAATATGCTCCCACGAGAACACTTCCGACATGCACGGATCGATGCGCCGCTCCACGACGAGCTTGTTGGCCTGCGAAGCCTGCTGAAGGTTCGCAAAGTGAGAGCCCTGCACGCGCTTCTGATGCATCCAAAGGTACCGGGCATCCATTGTCAGGTTGTAACCCGTCGTACCCGCGCAAATGACCACCATGCCGCCGCGCTTCACCACCTGCACCGACACCGGGATCGTCGTCTCGCCGGGATGTTCGAACACGCAGTCGACGTTGACGCCCTTACCCGTGATGTCCCAGATCGCCTTGCCGAAGCCGCGCATCTCTTTCAGCCAAGTATTGTACTCGGGCGAGCCCACCTTCGGCAGCTGACCCCAGCACTTGAAGTTCTTGCGGTTGATGACGCCCTTGGCGCCGAGCTGCATGACGAAATCGCGCTTGTCGTCGTCCGAGATGACGCCGATCGCATTCGCGCCCGACGTCGCGCACAGCTGCACCGCGAAGGCGCCCAGACCCCCGGCCGCACCCCACACGAGCACGTTGTGGCCCGGACGCAGAACATGCGGACGATGCCCGAACAGCATGCGGTAGGCGGTGGCAAGCGTCAGCGTGTAGCAGGCGCTTTCTTCCCACGAGAGATGCTTCGGACGTTCCAAAAGCTGCCGATCCTGCACGCGGCAGAACTGCGCAAACGATCCGTCCGGCGTCTCGTAACCCCAGATGCGCTGCGAGGGCGAAAACATCGGATCGCCGCCGTTGCACTCTTCGTCGTCGCCGTCGTCCTGGTTGCAGTGAATGACGACTTCATCGCCAACCTTCCACCGCTTCACCTTCGAGCCGACCGCCCACACGATGCCCGACGCGTCCGACCCGCAGATATGGTAGGGGTGCTTGTGCACATCGTTAATCGGCGAAATCGGCACGCCGAGCGAAGCCCACACGCCATTGTAGTTAACGCCGGCTGCCATCACGAGGACGAGCACATCGTGGCTGTCGAGTTCCCACGTAGGCAGAACTTCCACCTGCATGGCCTTGTCGGGCTCGCCGTGCCGTTCGGCGCGGATCGCCCATGCGTACATGTTCTTCGGCACGTGGCCGAGCGGCGGAATCTCACCGATCTCGTACAGATCTTTTTTCGCCGCCACGATCGCAGGTGCCGCGTTTCCGGCGCCCTGGCTTCCAATGGCGGTGTTTTGGCTCGACATGCTCCCGTCTCTCCTTGACCGTCGTCGAATTTTCTATTGGCCCGGCACCCGCAGGCGCGGCCAAAGCCCCTTTTTATGACGGGCTTGTTTCAAGCACTTTTTCGCGCCGCAATAAAGGGCTTGTTTTACAGCCTGAGGCAGCTTGTCAACGCGATATTAACGGCAAGGCACTAGGCTCAGAGCAGAGCCAGCCTATGCCCTGCGGCGACGGTCCAGCCCCGTCGCGCAAACCTGGCCTATTCGAGGCGAGTTTTATGTACGAGATGTTCACGGAGTTCATCCGGAGTTACGTCGCCATCGACAGTGACTCACTGACGATCCTCCTTGTGATGATCGGCTGGTCCGCACTGCTTTTGCATCTCGGCATCGAATCCCGTTTGGTCACGGCGATGTTCCTGCCGGGCATGTTTTTCGGTGGCCTAGCGGCCTTCGCAGTGGCCCGGAACGGCTATTTGCCCCTCTTTGCGGTGAAGGAAATGCAGGCCGTGGCCGTCAGCGTCATCGGCATTATCGCTGGCTTCACTCTGTCCGTTCTCGTGATCCAGGTCGTGCATTGGTTCAGAGAGTGGCGCCGCCCCCTCACGCTGGAAGACCGCGTCTAGGCCCGTAGGTGGCAAACCCTTATCTAGCCAGCCGTTGCATGGGTAGTCCGCACCTACCCACCCCCTGGTCGTTCCCCTGCGCCCGTGCTTGCGACAGCGCCGTCCTTGCGTTGCCCAGTCCTTGCGTTGCCAAGTCCCACGGATAGTTTAAAGAACGGCGCTCTGGAGCGCGCATCAACCATTGCGGGATCGACCATGGCTGACAAGGACACGACGAAGGCGGCTGGCCAAGCAGGCGGGCGCGACAAGCCCTGGCTTTTCCGCACCTACGCCGGTCACTCGACCGCCGCCAAGTCCAACGAGCTCTACAAAAAGAACCTGTCCAAGGGCCAGACCGGCCTGTCCATCGCCTTCGATCTGCCCACCCAGACCGGCTACGACAGCGACCACGAGTTGGCCCGCGGCGAAGTCGGCAAGGTCGGCGTGCCCGTCTCCCACTTAGGCGACATGCGCACCCTGCTGGGCGGCATCCCGCTCGACCAGATGAACACGTCCATGACGATCAATGCCACCGCCGCGTGGCTGTTGTCGCTCTACGTCGCCGTCGCCGACGAGACCGGCGCCTCCCGCCAGAAGCTGACCGGCACCATCCAGAACGACATCATCAAGGAATACCTCTCGCGGGGAACCTACGTCTTCCCGCCGGAGCCCTCGCTGCGTCTCATCAAGGACACCATCGTCTTCTCGACGAAGGAAGTGCCGAAGTGGAACCCGACCAACGTCTGCTCCTACCATCTGCAGGAAGCCGGCGCGACGCCGGTTCAGGAATTGGCCTTCGCACTCGCCACGGCACTCGCCGTCCTCGACACGGTCAAAGCCTCCGGTGAAGTCCCAGCCGCCGAATTCGGCAACGTCGTCGGCCGCGTTTCCTTCTTCGTCAACGCCGGCATGCGCTTCATCACCGAGATGTGCAAGATGCGCGCGTTCACCGAACTGTGGGACGAGATCACCCGCGAGCGCTACGGCGTCACCGACGCGAAAAACCGCTACTTCCGCTACGGCGTGCAGGTGAATTCGCTGGGCCTCACCGAGCCGCAGCCCGAAAACAACGTCTACCGCATTCTCCTTGAAATGCTGGCCGTCACGCTGTCGAAGAATGCCCGCGCCCGCGCCGTGCAGCTCCCCGCCTGGAACGAAGCGCTGGGGCTGCCCCGCCCGTGGGATCAGCAGTGGTCTCTGCGCATGCAGCAGATTCTCGCCTACGAAACCGACCTGCTCGAATACGGCGACATCTTTGACGGCTCGACCGAGATCAAGCGCAAGGTCGACGAACTGAAAGAGCAGGCCAAGTCCGAACTCAAAACCATCGAAGCCATGGGCGGCGCGGTCTCCGCGATCGACTACATGAAGCGCCGCCTTGTCGAAAGCGGCACCAGCCGCTTCTCCGGCATCGAAACGGGCGAGCAGATCGTCGTCGGCGTCAACAAGTGGCTCGAAACCGAACCCTCGCCGCTCACCACCGGCGAAGGCTCGATCATGGTCGTCGACCCCGCCGTGGAAGCCGAGCAGATCGAAAAGCTCAAAACTTGGAAGGCCGAACGCGACAACAAGGCCGCCGCAGCTGCGCTCGCTGAAGTCGAGCGCGCCGCCAAGGAAGGCCGCAACATTATGGAGAGTTCCATCGCCGCCGCCAAAGCCGGCGTCACCACCGGCGAATGGGGCATGGCGCTGCGCAAGATTTTCGGCGAATACCGCGCCCCCACGGGCGTCGCCCAGGCAGCCGCCCAACGCGACGGTGCCGGCCTCGACACCGTCCGCGCCTCCGTCGATGCCGTCTCGACGAAACTCGGCCGCCGCATCAAATTCCTCGTCGGCAAGCCGGGCCTCGATGGCCATTCCAACGGCGCCGAACAGATCGCCGTCCGCGCCCGCGATGTCGGCATGGAAGTCGTCTACGAAGGCATCCGCCTCACGCCCGCCCAGATCGTCCGCGCTGCTGGCGACGAAGCCGTCCACGTCGTCGGCCTGTCAATCTTGTCCGGTAGCCATGTGCCGCTGGTGAAGGATGTCATGGAGCGCATGCGCAAAGACGGCCTCGCCGACATCCCCGTCATTGTTGGCGGCATCATCCCGCCCGAAGACGAAAAGACACTCAAAGCCTTCGGCGTCGCTGCCGTCTACACGCCGAAAAACTTCCAGCTGAACGACATCATGGCCGACATCGTCCGCCTCGTGGATACGAACGCCAAAGCGGCGTGAGAAAGCAGTAGTCAAAGATGCGCGAAGAAGTCCGCCTCAAGTTCGAACGCGAAGTCCGCAAACAGTGGATCGCGCGCGGCGCAATGGCCGCTGGCTTCCTTGCGGTGCTGGTCGTGGCCGCTTGGTTCACCGACCTCGACGCGCACGTTGAAAAGCGCCAAGTCGCCGGCGTCGTCGAAAGCGTGTCGCCGATCCAGGGCGGCACCACCCAGGCCATCCAGAACGGCCTCTCCGTCGACGTCAAACTCGCCGATGGACGCCACGCCCACGTCATCGCCGAAAAGGCGACCAATCCCACGGTCGGCGCCCAAGTCGCCATCGTCGAACACGTCCACGGCTCCGGCCGCACCACCTTCAGCTGGAAATAATCGGGCGCCAGCCGCCCACGAGGCGGATTATGCATCTGCGCAGTACGACAGCCGAAGACGCCCCCCAAATCACCGCGCTCCTGCAGCGCAGCTATCCCGTCCTCATGGCGTCTGCCTATGAGCTCACCGCGCTCGCCGCCGCATTGCCGCTCATGACGCGCGCGAACCCGGCCCTTCTGGCAACCGGCACCTACTACGTGGTCGAAACCCAGGGAAAAATCGTCGGCGCCGGCGGCTGGACCCGGGACAAACCCGGCGGCGGTGGCTTCGACGGCGAGACTGGGCATATCCGCCATTTCGCCACCGACCCGGACCACCTACGCCAAGGCATCGGCCGCGCACTCATCGAGCGCTGCCTCACAGATGCCCGCTTCGCGGGCCTGAGCCAAATGGAGTGCTTCGCCAGCCTCAATGCCGTCGCGTTTTACGCCGCGTCCGGCTTCGAGGCCCTGGGCCCCTTAGACATCCGGATCGGCGGCACCGTCCCGTTGCCGTCCCTCCACATGCGCCGCCCCCTCTAATGCCCGCGAGACGGTCCGTTGACGGCTCGGATCGCGGGCTATAGAACGCCGGTTCACTGTCACGGCAAGCCCCGATGGCGGAACGGTAGACGCGGCAGACTCAAAATCTGCTACTCACAAGGTGTGGGGGTTCGAGTCCCTCTCGGGGCACCATTCCATTAGTCCGATGTAAGCACGGATCAGAGCCGGGCCGTCCCGTACGCTGTGACGCCATCGCCTCACTACGGCCATCCCCTCACGTTGCGGTGCTTTCCCGGAATGTGGTACCGGAGGTTTCCGCGGAGGGCCCTGATGCGTTTGAAGCCCGCACTAGCAGCAGTCGTGATCTCAACGCTTGCCGTCGCGCGCCCAGCCGCCGCCGGTCCCGCGCTGCTGTTTGACGCCACCGACGGCAAGATCCTCTATGCCGAGGAAATGGACGACCAGTGGCACCCCGCGTCCCTGACCAAGATCATGACGGCTTATCTCGCATTCAAGGCGATCAAGGCCGGTAAGCTGCGGATGGACGATAAGGTCATCTGCTCCGAATTGGCCAACAAGCAGCCGCCCTCCAAGATCGGCCTGCCCATCGGTGGCGAACTGACCGTCGAAACCGCCCTCCAGGCCCTCATCATCAAATCCGCCAATGACGTTGCCGTCATGCTGGCGGAAAAAATTTCCGGTTCCGAACTCCAGTTCGTCGCCGATATGAACGCCGCCGCCCGCGACCTCGGCATGACGCGCACCACGTTTTCCAATGCCAACGGCCTGCCCGCCGTCGGCCAGGTCACCACCGCCCGCGATCTGGCCAAGCTCGCCCGCGCGGTCGCCACCGAGTATCCCGAATATGCCGAATACTGGGCCATGACCCAGATGCGCATCGGCAAGATCCGCCTCGGGTCCCATAACGGGCTGCTCAAGACCTTCGAAGGTGCTGACGGCCTCAAGACCGGCTTCATCTGCGACAGCGGCTTCAACGTCGTCGCCAGCGCAACCCGCAATGGCCGCCGTCTCATGGCCGTCGTGCTCGGCGAACCTTCCGGCGGCGACCGCAATGTCCGCGCCGCAAGCCTCCTGGAGCATGGGTTCCAGCAGCTCGGCTGGAAGCAGATCTTCAATCAGGCCACCATCGACAATATGCCCGTTCCTGCCGAGGCGAGGGGCCCCATCAGCGTCCGCGCGACGATCCAGTCCTGGGACTGCGGCAACGGCAAGCGCAACCCGGCCGTCGAAGCCCGCCGCGAACGCATCAAGGCGGCAAAGATCAAGCGCGAGAAAGCCAAGAAGGCCGCCGCCCAGAAGAAGGCGCCCTCCAAGCCGGACGCGGCCATGAAGTCCGCTCCGTCTGGCACAACGCCGGCTAAGCAGTCGTCCGCGACTGGCACACCCGCGGCCGCGCAACCCGTCAAGGCCGCACCCTCCGCCGCCGCCACCGCGGCCGGAGCGCCCTAGTCAAGCCACTGATATTTCGAAATTTTAACGATTATCCGCCGCGCCACGGCGGATAATTCCCGGCTGGCTTTCTTCTTGCTCTTCGTTGCGCAACACGAAGGAAACGAAAGAAGCAGCATGACGACCGGTTGGCACCCCGAAGAAGATACAACCCCGAGCCCCGCTCCCCGCGACGTGGAGTTTATGGCCGCCGTACTGGAAGGCCGTCACGGCTGGCTGGCAGCGGACGTGGCCGATTTTTTCTCCACCTATCATAGCCAGCACGGCGACACCGGCCGCTCCTGGGCCTGGGCCGGCGTGGCCGAACTGGTGCGGCAACGCACCGTGCAACGCATCGAACAAGCCGAAGCTCTTTAATCGGATCATAGGCTGTCTGCGCTACAACCCTGAGCAAACCGCTCGACGATCGAACGCTCTCGCCCCTCGCGCCGCCCCAACCATGGTCCGCCGTTGTGATCGCTGACATCCGCAAAGCGCTGACCGGCCTCGTCAGAGGCAGCGATGACCGCGCCCGCACGCAGCGCGACGCCGTCGCCGCCTTCACATTGCGCGTTGCGAGCGCCGCGTTGCTCTATCTCACACAAATCGTCATGGCCCGCTGGATCGGCAGCCACGACTACGGGATCTACGTTTTCGTCTGGACCTGGGTGCTCGTTCTCGGCGGCATCACGCATTTGGGCATCAATGCCGCAATGATGCGCCTGCTCCCCGAATACAAGGAAAACGGTCACCTCGACCGCTACCGCGCGCTCGTGCGCGGCGGGCGCCTGTTTGCTCTCGCAGCCGGCACAATCGTTGCGGCAGCGGGCATGGCTGGCCTCTATGTCTTCAGCGAACACCTGACCCACGATTACATTCTGCCGGCCTATCTGGCCCTGATCTGCATTCCGCTCTTCGCGCTCACCGAAGTGCAGGACGGCATTGGGCGTGGGCAAGCCTGGATCTGGGTTGGCCTCCTTCCACCCTACGTTCTGCGCCCCGCCCTCGTCCTGGCCGCTATGACGGGCGCCTGGCTCGCCGGACTTCCCATGACGGCAACAACGGCAGCAGGCGCGGCCATCGTCGCCACCTGGGGCGCCGCGATCGCACAGACACTGCTTCTCAATCGCAAGCTTGAGAGCGAAGTGGGCAAAGGCCCGCGCAGCTACGAAGTCCGCAACTGGTTCGCCATCTCGATCCCGCTCGTGGTCGTAGCGGCCGCCGAACTCATGCTCCAGAACACGGACATCTTGGTCGTGTCGAAATACATGACGCCGACCGACGTCGCGATCTACTTCGCCTCCGCCAAGACCATGAGTCTCATCATGTTCGTGCACTATGCGGTCGGCAGCGCGGTCGCCAATCGCTTCGCCGCCCTCAACGCGCGCGGCGATACCGTGCAATTGCGCGCCTTCGTCCGCGATGCGGTCAACTGGACCTTCTGGCCCTCGCTGGCGGCCGCCGTCGTTATTCTCGCGCTGGGCAAGCCGCTGCTCTGGCTCTTCGGCCCGCAGTTCGAAGCCGGCTATCCGGTAATGTTCATCCTAGTCATCGGCTTCCTCTTCCGCTCCTCGTTTGGACCGGCGGAAGTGCTGCTTTCGATGCTGGGCGAACACCAAGTCTGCGCAGCGGTGCTCGTTGTGTCCGCCCTGTTGAACGTGGCGCTGAATTTCGCCCTCGTCCCAACATTTGGATTGATCGGCGCGGCAGTCGCGACCTCGATCGCGCTCGCGACCGCGGCCCTGCTCAACTACGTCGTCGCTCGCCGCCGCCTTGAAATAGAGATCGCGATCTGGCGCAATCTGCCAACGCGCGTCTTCGCGCCCAAGCCCGAGCCGCTGGCCTGACCGGGAACCCGCTGCGCTCACATCGGTGCGGCGAGCACCAGCGTCCAGAATGATTTGAATTCCGTCTTCGGGTCCTGCACTAGGGCGAGACCCATTTCAGACGCTTCCGGCAGCAACAGGTTCTTGTTGTGCCCCGGGCTCGCCCGCCAGCCCTTCATCACTTCCTGAAAATCGACTTGGCCGGTGCCGACGTTCTCCGCTGCCAGCCGCGCCTTGTAGCCCGTGCGCTTCACCCGATCCCACGGATTGGAGCCGTCCGAACCGTAGTGCGAAATGCGATCCCACTTCGACAGATCCCGCGAATGACCCTTCGCCGCCTCCGTCAGCTCCGCATTGAGCTTCAACGGCTTCAGCTTGTTGTCACGCCGGTACTGATTGATGATGTCGCGTGCTTTTTCAGGATCGAGGCTGGTCGACGAATAATCGCGATCCGCCAGCATGCCCTTCGTGGCGTTCTCATACGTGCCCGTTGGCGCGCGGTCGTTGAGACGCGCCATTTGCACCGGACGGTTTTGTGAGGGTTCTCCGCCGAGCGCGACGCTGGGCGTCGGACGCTTGGAGACGGCTGCAGTCTGCCCTTCGGCAAAACCGGATGAAATTGACCCGCTGTTCAAGCTGCAGGCCGTAAGACCGATGGCGGCGAACGCCGCGACCGTGACGCGATACATGATCTCAACTCCCGCCAGATGACGCGCGGTACACTGTTTGACCATCGCAGAGACCCGTTAACTGCCCGTTAATGGTAAACCGAGCCCAAACCGGAAACGGGTCTTCCCACGCCCCGGTCGAGAGATTGTCCGCACGTTCCGGCGCGACCTATCCATCGGCGCCTGCACATCTTTTTGCCGTCCGATGGTGTCGCCATTTGGGCGCCCTCGCGGCAAACTTCGGCCGTTCGCGGACAAGATTGATGCAAAAGACTCTGCAACTCGAGTCCGTCGACCGTGGCCAACCGGACTCAGGGTCCGCCCCGACCGCGCCGCCAACGCCGCCGCCCCTTCCAACGCATTCATTTCTCTCGCAGAGTTTCCAACCAATGGCCGGTGATTCGCGCGTCCGGACAGCATGAGGGAGGCCCAACCCATGCCCGCACGTGCCGGCGAGGCGGTGATCGAAACCGCCCGCGATGCCGTCGCTGGACCTATTGAACATCTGCTGCTCGCCCGCATCGCGTGCGAGGGCGGAGCGACGCGTGCCGACCTGACGCGCGATGCCGGCGCCCTCCTGCAGCACAAACTGTCCCCCGCCGAGGTCCGCGCCGCCATCGAGTCCGGCACGGCCGCACTCGTGCAACTCGGCCTCGCCAACGAAACCCGCGGCCGCTTGACCGCCACCGCTACCGGCCTTCAGGCCGCCGCCACCTTCACCGAAACCGGCGCCACAACCTTCACAGATTGGGATCAGGTCCGCGATATGGCCCTCGTCGCCAAGGCCCTCGGCCTCGGCAAGGAGCCCGCATCGCGCAAAAAGAGCCTTGCCCGTCCCGAAGGCCTGCGCACCGCAATCCTGCAAAAGACCTACGGCCTCAAGGGCAAGAAAAACATTCCCGACGCCAAGCTGCGCGCGCAGTTGGCCCTCGTGGCGCTTGAGCGCGCCTTCGGCAACAAGATCAAAGCGGGTTTTACGAAGGGCTCCGGCCTCCCGTCGAAAGCCGCGCGCACGCTCGCTGGCCAGTTGGCCGCCTCGCCGCGCGAATTCGCAACCGACGCCAAGCTGATCGCGCAATTGGCCGCCGATGCAGCCGGTGCCGCGCAAACCGATCCCGATGTGGTGCGCTTAGCCCTCCTGCGCCGCATGATGACGGCGCTGCTCGACGCCGCCCCGCCCATCGCCAAACCGGCCGCAGCACCCGTGCCGCCCGCCCGTCTCGTCGAAAAGGCCGCGAACGACACCAAGCCCGCCAAGGGTCCGCCGCCGCGTCCCGGCCTCGAAGACTTCGCCGCCGCCGTCAAACGCGCAGCGGCAAGGTCCGCGCACGGCTGGCCCGCAAAAGCATTTATCTCCCACGTCTGGGATCACGTTCGCGTTGAGCAAGAGATCTGGGCTCTGTCCGAGATCGAGTTCAAGATCATGCTCACCGAAGCACACCGGCGCGGCGCCGTCGCGCTCGTGACCGCCGATCTCAAAAACAAAGATCTCCGCCAGGACATCGAACGGTCGGCCACGCCCGACCGCAACACGATCTGGCACTACGTCCGCATTGAAGATTGAAGCGCGGCCTCTCGTTGAGGCGCGCCAAAGGGTATGGGTCGCATGGGTTTGATTGCAAAAAGCAGCGTGAGCGATGCGCCGAAGGATTGGGCCGCCGATGAATTGGCGCACGCCTTCGAGCACTCGATCACGTGGGAAGACGACATCTGGCGCGCCGATCCGGTCGACGTCGGTGAAGTGCATTCCAAGGCGCGTCTGAAGTTTGCCGAAACGCTCCGCTCGGTTTCCGCCGGCAAGGGCGCCGCCAATCAGGCCCGCATTCTGTTGTTCCACGGCCAGTCGGGCGCCGGCAAAACGCATCTGCTGCGCGCGCTGCGCACGTCGTGCCACCGCACGGGCGAAGCCTATTTCGGCTACGCCCAGATGACGCCCGACATCTCCAACTACGCCGAATACTTCCTGCGCCGCCTCGTCCACTCGCTGGAAAAATCTTACAATCCCGACACCCCGGGCGAGAGCGCGTTGACGCGGCTGACCACCAAGCTCGTCTCCGACGGCGCGGTCCTGCCCGCGAAAGATCTCGAACACCTGCGCGAAGCAGCCCTCGACGAAGATGAGCTCGCCCGCCTCGTGCTGCGCTTGGCCGACGACATCGTCGCCGCGCCTAAACTCGCCAACGAAGACCTCGACATCAATATCGTCCGCGCGCTGCTCTATTTAGAGCGCCGCGACCCACGCATCGATCAGCGCGTGCGCCAATATCTCAATGGCCGCCAGTTGACGCCGCTCGCCCATCAGGCCGTCGCCGCGCTTGACCCCAACACCGGCGAAGACCGCGCCTTCGAAATCATCACCTCGCTCGGCAAGCTCATCTGGACGGTCGAGAAGGCCGCCCTCGTGTTCGCCATCGATCAGGTCGAAGACCTCCGCTTTTTCGATGACGCCGAGGAGCGCTTTCAGAAGGCGATCCGCGATCTCATCCAGATCGCCAACCGCCTGACCAACGCCATCGTCATTGTCTCCTGTCTCGACGATTTCTTCGGGCAGGTGCGCGGCGCACTGCCTCAATCGTATCTCGACCGCATTGAGAAGTCGGGGCCCGTAGCCCTGCTCGAAAGCCGCACGCAGGAAGAAGCCCGCCTCATCATCGCCCGCCGCCTTCAGCATGAAGCGGAAGCCAAAGCCGGCGGCCTCGCCTACCCCGATCCGACCCAATTCTTTGGACCGCAGTTCTTTGAGGAATTCGGCGGCCTCTCCACGCGCCGCCTTCTCGAACACGCTCAATCGCGCTTGCGCGAAAAGGTCAACGGCGAACCCGAGGAGCGCGAAGAAGACGCCGGCGGCTGGGCATCCACACTCGCCTCCGTGCTCGGCGGCATCTTCGGCGATTCAGACGGCGGCGGCTCGCGCAGCGCCTCCACCCCGATGGACTACCGCGAAATGTGGGAGCGCTTCCAGAACGCTTCGGAAGCCGAAATCCCCTCCGATGATCGTGAGATGCTCGACATCCTCACTGCCGGCCTGTCGCTGGCGAAAGACGAGTGGGGCGGCAACATCGTGCTTGCCACCAACCGCCTCGACCTGTCTGACGACCTGCCCGCATTCGATCTCGTCATCCGCCACAAGTCGACCGGCCACGCCGCCGAAGCGCGCGTCTTCCTGTGCAATCGCAAGACTCAGGGCGGTGGCCTGAAGCGCCAACTGGACAAAGTGCTGACCTCGATGGCCGGCAAGGCCTGCTTCATGCTGCGCGCCTCCGACTTCCCGCCCAACGGCAAGAACCAGACGGCGCAGGCCATGCGCAAATTCCGCGAGAGCGGCGGCCGCCAGATCATCGTGCCGATCCCCGATTGGGAGCGCATCATGACGGTGCGCGAATTCCACGCCCACTACCGCCAGGACGCCGGCTTCACCGCGTGGTTCGAGGACAAGCGCCTCCTCTCCAACATCATGGTCATCATCCAGCTCCTGCGCCTCGATCTCCTGGGTCGCAGCCTGCCACGCGCCGCCAAGACCGATGACAAGGCCGCCCCGGCGGCGGCCGAGGCGCAATCGCTTGCGCCAGCCACAGCCGACGCTCCAGCATCCTCCCCGGGCGGCTGGACGACGGCATGGGCCGAAGGCGATGCCGAACCGCTCGCTGCCAACGATGAGCAACTTCCACTGTCCGTCATTCTCGACGAAAACGGCAGCGCCGGCTCCATTCTCGCCGGCCGCGAAAGCGGCGGCCGCGCACGTCCCGTCACGCTGAATAAGGATGTTCTGAAGCGCCACGCCGCCGTCCTCGGCGGCTCCGGCTCCGGTAAAACGACGCTAGCCCTTTGCCTCATCGAGCAGCTTCTGCTGCAAGGCATCCCCGCCGTCCTCCTCGACCGTAAGGGCGACCTGTGCTCCTACGCCAACCCCGATGTTTGGCGCGCCAACGACGACGAGTTCACCGAACGCCGCGGCGAACGCGAAAAGCTCGCTGATGCCATCGACGTTGCCGTCTACACGCCAGGCCGCGCCTCTGGCCGTCCGATCTCGATCACGCTTCTGCCCAACGGCATCAACGAACTGCCCGAGCATGAGCAGCAACTGCTTGCCAACCTCTCGTCCGCAGCACTCGGCGAAATGCTGCACCTCAAGAACTCGGCCACGCATCAAAAGCAGTCGGGCACGCTCTCCGTCGCGCTGCGCATCCTGGGCTCGCGCTACAGCCGCGAAGTCACGCTGGCCGATCTCATCGCCCTGCTCGAAGACGAGGATCCCGAACTCACCGATCTCACGCAGCGCATGGACCCGTCGGGCAAGATCCGCCGCGATCTCGTCGCTCAGCTGGATAGCTTGCGACATCGCAACTCCGCCCTCTTCGAAGGTGGCGGCGAAAGCCTGCGCATGGAAAGCCTGCTCGGCCTCGGGCCGTTCGCGCGCGATGGCCGCACGCGCCTGTCTATCATCTACACAGGCTTCCTCGGCGACAACGAGAACATCCTCTTCTGGGTCTCGCAGTTCCTGTCGGAGGCACTCCGCTTCTGCCAGCGCAATCCGAACGACGAACTGCAAGCCGTCGTCATGTTCGACGAAGCCGACCTCTACATTCCCGCTAACGCGAAGCCGGCCACCGCCGAGCCGCTCCAGAGCTTATTGAAACGCGCCCGCTCCGCCGGCCTCGGCCTCATGCTCGCAACGCAGTCGCCGGGCGACCTCGACTACAAGAGCCGCGACCAGATCACGAGTTGGTTCATCGGACGCGTCCGCGAAGACACCGCGTTGCGCAAACTGAAAGCCGCCTTCCAGAGCGAAAGCGGCCTCGATCCCGCAGCAGTGCTGCCGCATCAGACCGTCGGCGAATTCCACCTCGTCCAGGAAGGTCACGTGCGCTCGATGAAGGCGCAGCGCTCACTCATCGAAGCCGAGCAGGTTCCGTTCGATCGCATCGAACAGTTGGCCCACGAGACCAAAGGGCAGGACGAAAAACAGCTCAAGTTATTCGACGTGCGCTAATTTCCGGCGCTACGACGCGCAATTAGACAATGTTTAGACGTGCAAAATCATGGGCTTAGCGCCGTTTCTGCTACATTTTGTGCAGTGCGTCATCACGTTCGCCACTGCGAGATCACATTATGACAGAACTGCAAAAAGCTGATCCACGGGTATTTTTCCCGTGTAGGTGTTGTGTGATCGCGAAGTGACAGGGCGTGGACACATCGCGGTGCAAGGCGTCTCAGGGCACTTGGGGAAGGGCTGAGAGACGCAAGAAAAGCCGGCAAAGGACCGGTCGTGTGCGGGGTTGTGTGTTATGGCAGGTAAGTCGTTTTTTGCGTTAGTGCTGGCGTCGATGCTCGGGCCAGCTGTGGGCGTCGGGTTGTTCGTTCTTTTGAACGCATTCTAGACGCTACGCACTTTTTGTTTCGATGGCGTCGCGTTCGGCATGTCTCCATGCCTGAGCAGCATTGCTCTTTTCCAAATTCCGGTTGCTAAATCGTCGTGGGATCACGCAGGTCAGGCATCCTCTCACGCCGATGATCAATCACGGTCACGGCCAATCCTGATGACAGATTGAGAAATGAATTGAGGCCCGTCCGCAATCTATCCGGCAGCGGGGGCTTCCGGGTAAGGAGCGAAACGGGCCTCGCATCGGGGATTGGCCAGGAGGGCGGTTAGGCCTATCCCCGTCCTGGTGTCGCTCCAGCCCAAACCCGTGCGGGAAAGTTTGAGCCGGAGTGAGCACCAAGTCTCCTGTTCGACAGTCCGCCGGCATTGATCCTTCGGGGCGGTCCGGACGTTTCGCCGGCAGTCTGTCTCAGGGAGCCAAGAACAAGATCAAAACGCTGTGGCGCGTCAGCTATTCCAGGCGCCCGATCAATTTCCTGCGCCCGGCGCCGGCGGTAATGCGGGCACACCGCCCCAACCCTGCTGGATGAGATAGGCCTCTTCCGCGCCGGTGAGCTCGCTGTGCGCCGGCATGCTCTTGATGGCCGTGCCGATCACGCCATCGAGGACATCGCTCTCGCCCTGGCTCGCGTTCCGCGCCGACGCTCCAGCCTCGCCACCGGTCAATACCGTGATGCGCCACTTGCCATCGCGTTCGCGGCAGGCGAGCCCCTGCGGACCTTTCCGCCGTTGCACGATCTCGTAGTGCCGGCAAACGCGGCCTTCACCGTCACGCACCGTTAAAACGGGGCGAATATCGCCCTCGTTGACGAGTTCTTTGTCTCCCGAAACCTTGGTGTCGAGTGCAACCTGCAGGTCGCCCGACGCAACAAACCCATCGCGATCCGCAATAATCAGCGGCAACGTCGTGCTGGGAGACGAAAGCAAAGCCGACCCGATGCCGAAACCCAAGGCGAGTGCCGCCGCATAACCGGCTGCCGGCATGAGACCGAACCCATTCGGGAAAAAGCGCTCGATCAAGCTTTGCCGCGGCGCCGCGGCCCGTGTCTCAGACCGCGTGCCGCGCACCGTTGCAATCAGGCGGTCCGGAATCGGCGCCGAGAGCACGGAATCGAATGGCGAAAACTGTCCCGGCCCGGTCGCCGCAAAAACCTCTAGCCGCGCGCGCACAGCCGGATCGACCGCCAAAATGCCGTCCAACCATACCTTCTCCTCGGGCGACACCTGCCCGTCGGCATAAGCCATGATGAGTTCGTCAGGAACGTGAACCATGGAGGCGCTCCTGAATTTGTGCGGTGGATACGCCAGCATCGGCGGCGATGTGTTGATAGAGAGCTTGCCGTGCCCGCGAGAGCCGGCTCATGACCGTCCCGATCGGCACATTGAGGATCGCGGCCGCGTCTTTGTAGGAAAGCCCGTCCACGCAAACCATGGCGACGAGCACCTGCTGATCCGGCGGAAGGCGGTCCATGCCTTCGCTGACGGCGGCCAGCGTCAAACGGCTTTCAGTCACGGCCCGGCCGTCCTCGCCGACCACGCCGACAGCTTCATCGATGTCGAGGGCCGGTCCGCGCACCTTTTCGGAGCGTTTGCGGTCGAGCCAGAGATTTTGGGCAATCCGGTACATCCAACTCTCGAGTTTGGTTCCCGGCTCCCATTGGTCAAGACGTGAGAGCGCACGCTCGCACGTATCCTGAACGAGGTCGTCGGCCTGATCCATATTTCGCGTGAGCGCGAATGCGAACCTGCGTAAACGCGGCAGGAATTCGATCATTCGGGCCCTTACATCTTCCGTCACGGAATGCCCTCTCCGCGGCGCTTCGCCATGAGAACGAGGTGGTTGCCCGGATATTCCATGCCTTGCCTGTCCTCTCCAAGGCCCCATTCCGGCCCGATGCCGACACCGCCAAGCCGCAAACGGGCCGAGGCCGCGCCATAAACCGGAGCTACGCCTAGTCCAGGCACCGCCGCGCGTCCGGCGTGCGTCCGGCCGCAATCAGCTAGGTCCATGGGAAATATCATCAAATTCCTGACTGCGGTTTTGGAGACACTGGCCCGCCTGCCAGTGCTCGTGCTGCGATTTCTAACCGAATGGGTCGCCTTCAACCCCCGTCTGGGCCCCCTGCGGCATGTCTTCCTGGCCGCATTCGCCTATGTCACCTTCGCAGTGTGTCTCGTTTATGTCGTCGCCCCCATCCGCGCGATCACGGGTGCCTATACCATCGCCGACAAGCTCAAGTACGACGCCGAGCGCTGGATCGCGACCGCCATCTACGATCGCCGCGGCAGCTTCGTCGGCACCTTCGACCCCCGCCTCGATAGCGTCCGCGATGTGAACTACACCGACCGCTCCATCGAGCTTGGCGACTACACCGCCAATCCCGACCACAAGTCCATCCCGGTCCGCGACGTCCCGGAATTCTATTGGAAGTGTCTCGTCTATCACGAAGATCGCTACCTCGGCAGCTGGCTCAACCCCTACGGCATCGATCTCTTGGGCGTGCTGAAGATCCCGCTGTCGTCCATCCAGCGCACCATCGCCGCCAAGCGTCCGAGCATCGGCGTCGGCGGTTCCACGCTGCCCATGCAATTCGTCCGCGTCATCTACAAAACCCCGCCCGACGCCAGCGAAGGCGGGTTCAATAAGCTCCGCCGCAAGTTCGGCGAGTGGTGGCTCGCACCCGTCGTCCATCGCGTCCTGACGCAAGATGGCGACACGCCGTTGAAGCAGTGGGCCGCCAACCACATCTGGCTCGCGCAGCGCACCGGTGGCTCACCCCTGCACGGCGTCGAAGTCACAAGCCGCATCGTGTTCGGCAAAGAAGCCAGCGAACTCACCATCGCAGAGCAGATGGTTCTGGCCTCCGCCGTCAACAAGCCGATCATCCTCATGCCCGGCAGCGACAAGCTGAACGAGGTCCGCCTCGACCGCTGGCGCTACATCACGGAAGTCCGCGCTCGCACCTGCGCCGAAAAGCTCATCACCGACGAGAAAACAAAAGCCGACATCGTCTTCGAACTCGTCGGCCTTGCCGGTGGTCCGCCCGATCCGAAGGTGCGTCCGCGCCTGCAGGAAGCCCTCGATAAATTCGCCCCCACCCTCGCCGCCCGCGCACAAGCCAATCCCGTCATCCGCGCCAACGCGCTGATGCCGTCCGCCCGATTTGGTGTGCGCGAGGAAATGAAGCAGACCTACGGCTTCTCCTGGCGCTCATACGTCCGCGGCGTCACAACCACGCTCGACACCGTTGAAAACCTTGAATTCAATTCCAAGCTGACAGCAGCCCTCGCTCGTATTGATCAGAATGAACGCGTCAAAATTTCCGTCGGCTACGCGCTCGATCCCGCACGCGCCAACGAAGAAACGAAGATCCCCAACGTCGTCGTGGTCGCCGCCGACCATAAAGGCGAAATCGTCCGCTACTACGAGACCGGCGAAACAGCCGCCTACTTCGGCGCATCCGTCGCCCGCAGCCCGGAAACTGGCCGGTACGAACCCGAGCACGATCCGCGCATGATCGCCTCTACGGGTAAGATCATTGCAGCCATCGCCATCGCCAACACGATGCGCGACACCCAGAACAGCCTGTATCTCGACACAGAGGCTCCCGCGAGCGGATTAGATACCTGCGCGCGCGGCGGCAGCGAACGTCACGGCCGCCGCGCCATTGTCTCCTTCGCCTGCTCGCTCAATCCGCCGCTCATCAATCGCACCGCGCTCGTCGGCCAGTCGCGCGTACAAATGCTCATCGACCGCCTCGGCTTCACAATGCCCCCCGCCGATGCAGCCGGCGGCGGCGTCCCGCCCTCCACAGCCGTCGTCCTCGGTCAGATCTCCGGCAGCCCTCGCCGCGTCCATATGATGTCGTCCGTCGTGCTGGCCTCGCTGCTGCGCCGCGGCTCCATCCCGGTGAAGTTGCCTACGCTCGTCAAATCCTACGACTACACGAGCACCACGGCCGCAGCCGCCGCCGCAGGTCCGCTGGGCAGCGGCGTCGTCCCCTCCGACGTTATCCGCCCCGAAGCCGTCCCACTCGTCCGCGCCCTGCTCGAAGCGCCACTCTGCTACACCACCGGCAAGAAGCCCGCCGGCACGCTGCGCTCGCTGTCGCACTGGTGCGCTGCCCGCCGCAACGATCTGCGCTTCCACTTCGCCAAGACCGGAACCCAGGTCACCGAAGACCCCAACGCCACCGTCGATGTCTGGACCACCGGCGGACTGCAATTCTCAAACGGCGCTGCCTACAGCTATGTCGTCCTCGTCGGCACCGGCGCCGTCCGCGAACCCTGGGCAACGTCACTGCACGCCGCTCAGGTCGCAGCCCCGCTTCTGGAAGTTCTTCTCGACGATCTGAAGAGCCACGCCCGCACCAACCCGCAGAACCAGCTCCTTCCGCCCCCGCCGCCGGCCCCAGCCGTGCCCGTGGCCAGCTCCGCGCGCAGCGCCCCCAAAGTCACTGCAGCCGACGAAATCTCCCGCAATCTCGGTCGCCCCTGATCCCACCGCGACGCTCCGGCCGGCCTCGTCGGCTTGCGCAGCCGCCACTTTTCGCGCATGCAAGTCCCCGTTTTGGCCATCGATGGGGAGAGTGACGATGAAGCTCGTGCGGTTTGGAAATGCGGGATCGGAAAAACCGGGCCTCGTCGATAGCGCAGGCAAGATCCGCGACATCTCCGCCCACGTGACCGACATCGGCGGTGCCACGCTTGGCAAGGAAACTCTCGACCGCCTCCGCGCACTCGATCCCGCAAGCCTGCCTCTTGCCCCCGAAGGCGTCCGCCTCGGCGCGCCAGTCTCCCGCCCATGGAGCTTCATCGCCGTCGGCCTCAACTATGCCGACCACGCCCGCGAAACCGGCCAGGAAATTCCTTCCGAACCGATCCTCTTCAACAAGCTCGGCAACTCAATCTGCGGCCCTAACGACGACGTCATTTACCCCAAGAACTCCGACCGCATGGACTGGGAACTCGAGATCGCCTTCGTCATGGGCAAGCGCGCCCGCTATGTCGAAGAGAAAGACGCGATGGATTACGTCGCCGGCTACACGATCTGCAACGACGTCTCCGAGCGCCGCTTCCAGATGAAGCGCAACGGTCAGTGGATGAAGGGCAAATGCGCCGAAACCTTCGGCCCCCTCGGCCCCTGGCTCGTCACCACCGACGAAGTCGATCCCGCCAACCTCGCCATGGAATTGAAGATCAACGGCGAGACCCGCCAAAAGGGCTCCACGTCCACCATGATCTTCTCGATCCCCTATCTCGTCGCCTACATCACGCAGTTCTGCGTGCTCGAAGCCGGCGACGTCATCACCACCGGCACGCCCCCCGGCGTCGGCTCGGGCATGAAACCCCCGCAATACCTCAAAGCCGGCGACGTCATGGAACTCACGATCGAAGGTCTGGGTACACAACGCCAAGTCGTCGTCCCATTCCCGGGCTGAGGCGCATCCACAAAAATGGCCGCCAACCCGTTTAGGGCTGACGGCCAACAGGCCCGCGCCACTGACTGCGATCACGACGAGAGCCGCAATCCGTTAAGACGCTTTGCGATCTCCTTGAAGGTCTGGCGCAGCGCCGCCCCGTCCTCGGCCGAGTAGTAATGGGCCGGCGTGGTCGCGCAGTACTGCAGCGTCGGCACCACATCGGCAGGCACTTGGAAGCCCACCGTATAGACGGTGACGCCGTTCGCCTTCATCGAGTCACACAGCGCCCGCGCCTGCGTCACCGACGTGCCGTTGGCATTTTCGTAGTAGTTGTTGAACATGCCATCGGTCATCAGGATCGCAACCTTACGGAAGTCGGTATTGTCATAGGCAACCGGTGGATCATCCGAGAAGACCGAGCTCCAATTCGGCGACAGAAGATACGACGCCCAGGCAATGCCGAGATGACCCGCCGTCATGCCGCTGGCTGCCAGGGAGTCGATTGCATCTCCCAGTGTGTCGAGGTCGTTTGTCAGCGGCTGGATTTCCGCGACCGGACAGCTGGCAGACCGGCGATTCAACTTGGCCGTGGATGGGCTAGCGTCCGTGAACGCTTGCGCACCCGCCCGTTCCGTAACACACGTTGTGTAGCGGCCGGGCATGGAACGGCCGCGGCTATCAACGCCGTTTGAAATGCTCGCCGCCAGATCCCCAGCATTGACCGCCGTAGAAAATGGAGCGATGGCCACACGGTTCGAGTGCGGCACGTCGGTCGGAAGCAGAATCTCAATGAGATCGCCTGCAGCCGCTTTCAGGTCCTGGATTTTCGATCCCGCCATCGAGCCGCTGACATCGAGCATCATCGAAACTTCAACATCCTTCACGTCGAACACCGCGGCCGCGTTGACCGTCACGTCCATGTGCTCTCTGCCCGTAATGGCCATGATCGTCGTCGGAACCCGGATATTGGCCACCAGCTCGACGCTGTTGTCTTGCCGGTTGGGCACTACTGAAATGCTCTGGACAGCAGCATTGGAGCTCCCTTGCTGGAAGTTCGTATTGAAATAATCGAGAACCAGCGCAGTCAATTCTGCATCAGTCGGATCCGACAGGCGCAACGCCTTGGCGCCCGCCAACGCGGCGGCATCGAGCGCGCTGGACGCCATACTGGCAATCCGGTTGCCGCGCGCGGTGTCGACACTGACGCCCGTGGCAATCATGACAACCATTAACATGAGCCCGAATATCGGAGCGATGGCTCCCGACTGCGAGGCATGTAACTCATGCAACTTGAGAAAGTTATGTTTAATGCGGGACATGTGTTCATCCGCCATCAAGAGTAGACTGGCCGACGCTAGTCCTGAGGAAGTAAACGAAATCTTGAATTAAAATTTTCGCTATACGGATTGGGTCGAATTCGAAATATCCGGGTTACTTTTTTAAAAACCAGATTTGTCGAAACTTCGCGGCGCCTTAAAGAAAATACTAACCACAGGGCGCGCGCCGATATGCGTTCTCCATAACGAAAAGACCCCGCATCGCGGGGCCTCTGTCGCTTGCCGGTCAGTCTCGGATCACCTAATTCGGCCGCCGTTGTCCTGCTTCCCAGCGATAATCGCCAGGAGGTGCACTTTCGGCAAAATCCTCGATCAAGCCGCCGAGCTTCTGCCAATCGTTGCTATCGCTGCGGCCGATCTTGCTCAGCTGCAATTCATGCAGCTTCAGCCGCTGCAGCAATTGCTGACCCTTAAGGTCGAGATCGCCCGCTCCATGTTCGGCCTCGAGACTTCCAATCAGCTTCAAGACGATTTCCTGATATCGGCCTCCCTGGATCAGAAGCAACGCCGGCAAAATCTGCCGCAATTCGTCCGCCACCTGCTCGATGGCGTCGGCCGGAAATTCTTCATGGCGCATCGCCGCAGCCGCGCGGTCCAACTCCTCGTTAAACTCCTGCAGATCCGTGTCGATGTGAACGCCGATCGAGCGCTGCTGCTGGCACAACCGGCGCAACTGTTCGCCGAGCACATTGGCGTGTTCAAGTGCGCCGGTTCCCGCCAGATCACGGTAAAGCGAAGGCGCCAGCCCCATGCCCATCATTAGGCGCTGCCGAATGATCTTCGAATCGATCTCCTTGCGCGGCTGAAACGGAGGAGCCGTTGCGTCATCAGAAGGGGCCGGAACCGCGGCTGCATGGTGCTCCAACGCCGGCGGCGTCGCATCGAGCCGCCCCCCGGCAATCGGTGCACGCTCATGCGGCCCGTGATCCAGCCGGTAGCTGGTGGATGTAAACAGCGAGCGGGCCCGCAAACGCGCCAAAGTCTGATAGAGATCGCGGTGAATGAAATAATGCGAGCCCGTGGCATCCGTCCGCTGCACGCGCTGATGCACCGATCCCGCATTCAAGACCTGGCGCACGACGCGCTTATCCGCCTCGTCCGTCACCTCCGCCAGCTTCATCTCCGCCATGAACCCGTGCTTCTCGGTGATCGGGTGCATGTACGAGAGCACGGTATCGATGTTGCGTGCGACGTCCGGCAGCAAGGCCACCGAAACGGTCTTTTCCATCTCGGCAATCGTCGCGTGTTGCGCATTCGCCTGGAAGGCCTTCTTGGAAACGCCCGACAGAAACTCGAACAGTTCAGCGCGCACCAGATAACGGTCCTGCTCGTGATCGAAATCCACGGCATGGATCGTCGTGCCGGCGTTCAGCACGCCCAAGACCCGCTCGGCACTCTGCGGATCGAGCCGTTCCGGTCGCACCTCGGCCATGAACCCGCGATCGTTCGTAATCGGCCGCATGGCCATCAGCGTCACGCGCGCCGTCTCGAAGGTGTCGGGCAGCAGTGCATTCTCGATGATGCCTTCCAGCTGCTCCGCCGTCCGCGCCTTGGTCGTCGGCACGTCGGAGAGCGGCGACCGCACCGCGTTGGCACCGAAAAGCCCGGACATAAAGATGAGGCTGTCGATCGCAATCGCAATGGCAAGCGCCAGATAAGCCAGACGATTGCCATCCTGAAATGCGTTGATGGAAACGACGAAGTTGTGCGCCTTGTCGTCCCGGTTGAGTTCGATGAAGTTGATCTTCGTGCGCAGCGTATCGGTGTCGTTGGACGGTAGCCCACTGTCGGCGAGGCAGCGCCGCGAGAAGCCCAGCAAGTCGTCCGCCGACTTATTGGCAGCAATTTTGTCCCCGCCTACGCACGAGGCCGCAAAAACCTGTGCGCCCGAATCCAACGCCAACATCAAGCTGGCCGCCTCCTGCGCCCTTTTGGGATCGCAATCCAACCCCGAAACACGTTCCTTGGTTGTAGGGGTCGAAACCATCGCATTCAAAAGCTGCGAGCATTGCTCATGCACGGCCTTCAAGCCGGGCCCGTCGGGCTTCTGCCGGAAAGCAACGCGCGCGGCCTCGAACTCCGGCAGCACCCGCGCCGGATCGATCTTCGGCAGCGCTACCGCTTGTTGTGCCGGTTCACTGGCCGCAGCGATACGCTGCTGAGCCGTGTCCGCTTCGCCCGTCAGCTTGGCTAGGCTGCCGTCTATCCCCGCCAGCTCCCGCTTGATGGCATCGATCCGGCCGCTGGTCTCGTCGACGCGCTTCTGCGCATCCCGCACCCGCTGTTCGCCGATCTTGTAGTAGTCCTGCAGCTTGCCAAGTTCCGCCATGCGCTCGCGGTAGATCTGCCCGCGGCCGACCTTGAGCGTCCCCTCGACACCTTTTTCCTCAGCCATCGCCTCCACGCGCTTGGCATCGACCTCTTTGGCGCGAGCATCAAGTTCGCTCTTCTTCGTCTGCAATTCGGCCACGAGCCCCGGCCGCTCCGCTTCCAGCCGCGCGACCTCTTCCGTCAGCGACGCCTTTTTGAGGCTCAGCCCGGCCTGGCTGCTCTGCGCCGTCGCAATCCGCTCCTGCTGCTCGGCAATGCCGCGCCGGCGCTCTTCCATCTGCTCGACGTAGAACGCCTCGATCAGCTTTTCCGCCCCGCGCGATGCCGTGGCCAGCTTGTCGAGTTCGGATTCGTAGGCAAGCCAACCTTCCGACTTGAAGAGCTGGTCCGCCGCTTGCACCCGCCGCGTCTCGATCGTCTGTCCAATGTCGGCGATGATCCCCGCGACTTGGTTTTGCGCCCGCAGTTCGGCCGCGCGCACGCGCTCCTCTTGCGGAAAAATCGCGTTGAACCGGCTGTCGAATGAAAAGAACACCGATGACGCCATGCATGCGAGGAACATCACCCACAGCATCGCGTTCTTGGCGATCACCCGCGTCGACTGCAGATAGGGCTTCACCACATCGCTGGCGGAATAAAGCGCCACGAGTGCCGCGATCAGCAAACCAGCAACGATAATAAGGAGACCATCACCCATCGCGACCGGGGCTGGCGACGAGTAACTTGTCCCGAAGAGCGATCCTCTGAAGAGGAACATGGCGGCCACGGAAATAAAGAGGAGCACGCCGATGAGACCGCCCATCGCCGCCTGCAACGGCCGCGGCAGACCGCCCGATTGCGCCGCCGCCCTCTGGCTCATGCCGGTCGCGAAACTCTCGCCGATCAACCACGCGATGATCAGCATGATGCCTTGGATGCCGAACGTGATCATGAACGAGAGAACGGGCTCGTTCGTGAAGTTCCGCATCCCGTCCCACGTCGTCCAGCCTGATGCGAGCGACAGCACGATGCCGGTCGTGCCGAGCAAAGCCAGCCGCCAGTTGGTGAAAAACACGTCCTCGATCGCCTTCCAGATCCGCGGCATGATCCGGTAGAGACCGGCCAGCGCGAGAAGGATTGCCACACCGAGAAAGATCTTGGCCGAAAGCGCCTGCACGGCGGCTGGATCCTGCAAAGCCGACACATCGGGCCATGCGATGCCGGCAGCCGGCGCGGTGGGAACAGTCGTCTCAGCCATGTCAGGAACCCCTGCAACCCCAAGCGGCGCGATTGCGATCCGTATCCGGCCGGGCCTCGCCCGGTCCGCCGAAGTGATCCGCCCCCTAGTCAGGAACGGCCATGCGCCCGTGATCCGTCGCACACACCGCCAATTCAAGGTGGTACGGCGTCTAAATTGCGGCGCGCGACCCTTGCCTTCGATTAAAGTTTATTTACTCCGGGCCCGCTCGGTGGCCGCGAGCTATGGTCTTGGCCACGACGCTTGTTATGATATAACTATAACCATAGCCGCCGAGATGCGATATCGGCGAGCGGCAGCAAGGGTGAACAATGAGCGAAACTCAGGCCCCATCGAAAGCAGATGCCAACCAGCGGTCGCCGTTCCCCAATCCCGACCAGCAAACCGCTAAGAAGCTCGCCCAGACGGTCGAGCGCGCAGCCAAGGTCTTTGCCGATAAAAGCCTTCGTTTCACCAAGCTGCGGCAGCAGGTCTTCGAGGAAATCGCCGCCACCCACGCCTCCATCGGCGCCTACGAAATCCTCGCCCGCCTCGGCGAAAAAGGCACCCGCGTCGCGCCCATCTCCATCTATCGCGCCATCGATGCCTTGCTCGATGCCGGCGTCATCCATCGCCTTGAAAGCAAGAACGCCTTCTTCGCATGCCGCCGCACCGACCACACGGTCAAAGGCCGCCGGCCCATCTTTTTATCGTGCGAAAAGTGCGGCGCCGTCGGCGAGGTCGATGGTCAGCATATCTTCGATCTCATCGGCGAGGCCGCGAAGGAAGCCAAGTTCACCCCCCGCATCAAGTTCGTCGAGGTCCAAGGCCTCTGCCCGCGCTGCACGACAGCTGCCGAAAAAGCCTGACGCTCCGGACAAGACGGGAGATCTGAACGAATGACCGGCGCGACACCCGCTGATGCCGCTCACGACCACGCGCATCACGATCATGATCATGACTGCGCGTGCGGCCACGACCACGGCCCCGCCAAAGCCTTCGACACCGCAGC
This sequence comes from Hyphomicrobium sp., assembly GCA_002928735.1. Lineage (GTDB taxonomy): Bacteria > Pseudomonadota > Alphaproteobacteria > Rhizobiales > Hyphomicrobiaceae > JAGVSR01. Next base: position 133,629 of record PERL01000006.1, read on the forward strand.
CCTCATCTCCGCCCGCGGCCTCACACTGCTGCGCGGCGACCGCCTGATCCTCGATCACGTCGATGTCGATATCCACCCCGGCGAGATTGTCACCCTCATCGGCCCCAATGGCTCTGGCAAAACGAGCCTTGTCCGCGCGCTGCTCGGCGTCCAGGACCTTAACGGCGGCGAAATCAGCCGCGTCGAAAACCTGAAGATCGGCTATGTCCCGCAGCGTTTCGATATCGACCGCGCGTTGCCCATGACCGTCGCCCGCTTCTTAGCCCTCGGCCACAAGGCACCGCGCGCCACTTTGAGCGCCGTCCTCGCCGAAGTCGGCGCCGAACGCTGCATCGATCAGCAATTGAGCGAACTCTCCGGCGGCGAACTCCAGCGCGTCCTTCTCGCCCGTGCGCTGATCGCCAACCCCGAACTCCTTGTCCTGGATGAACCCGTCCGCGGCGTCGACTACACGGGCGAAGCCGACCTCTACGCCCTCATCGGCAATCTGCGCGCCAAGCGCGGCATCGGCGTCCTGCTCGTCTCCCACGACCTGCACGTCGTCATGGCCCAGTCCGATCGCGTGCTCTGCCTCAACCGCCACATCTGCTGCTCCGGCGTCCCCGAAACGGTTGCCCAGCATCCCGAATATATGCGCCTTTTCGGCCCCGAAACCGCCCGCAACTTCGGCGTCTATCGCCACCATCACGATCACGCCCACGGCCTCGACGGCCGCGAACTACCCGGCTCCCACGGCCCAAGTTCGCACAATCATGATCACGGTGAACCCCTGTGATTGAGCCGTTTCTTCTGCGCGCGCTGGCAGCCGGCATTGGCCTCGCCATCATCGCCGCCCCGCTTGGCGCCATCCTCGTCTGGAACCGCATGGCCTACTTCGGCGAAACGGTCGCCCAGGCGAGCCTCGTCGGCGTCGCGCTCGGCCTGCTCCTCAACATCGATGTCACCATCAGTGTTGTGATCACCACGCTCGCCGTCGCAGCTCTCCTCATCGTCCTCGGCCGCCAAAAACTCGTCCCCCTCGACGCCATACTCGGCCTCACACATCACGGCACGCTGGCCCTGGGGGTCATCGCCACCGCCCTCATCGCCGGTCCCTCCGTCGACCTCATGGGCTACCTCTTCGGCGACGTCTTCGCCGTGACGACCTCCGACCTCTGGCTCATCTATGGCGGCGGCGCGGTCGTCCTGGCCGTCATGGCCTGGCTCTGGCAGCCGCTCCTGCGCGTTGCCGTCCATGAAGAGCTAGCCTCGGCCGAGGGCGTCCCGAGCCGCCGCGTTCGCGCCGCCTTCATCGTGGTCCTGGCACTCACCATTGCGATCGCCATGAAGATCGTCGGCGTCCTCCTCGCCATCGCGTTCCTGATCGTCCCCATCGTTGCCGCGCGTCCCTTCGCTGCGACCCCCGAAGGCTTGGTCGTCACCGCCGCCGCTGTGGGCGCGTCTAGCGTCGCTTTGGGCCTGACGCTCTCATCCAACGCCGACGCACCCGGCGGCCCCTCGATCGTTCTCTGCATGGCATTAATCGCAGGATTGTCGCTCGCAATCTCCAGCCGCCGCTAACCACGCGTCCATCTGGCGATCCCCGTCCCGATGGGCTAGGAAAAGTAAAACACCCGGCGCGCCATCGCAGCCGGCGTCACGCAAAGGCAAGACGTCATGACCACCGACGGCCGTCTCACACTCGCACCGCGCCGCCCCTCTGTCGCCGTATCCGTCGGCGGCGTGATTGTCGGCGGGGGCGCCCCCGTCGTTGTCCAATCGATGACCAACACTGACACGGCCGATATCAAAGGCACCATCGATCAGGTCGCGGCGCTGGCCCGCGCCGGCTCCGAAATCGTCCGCATCACCGTCGACCGCGACGAAGCCGCCAAGGCCGTCCCCCACATCCGCGACGGCCTCTTGAAGCGCGGCGTCAAAGTCCCCCTCGTCGGCGACTTCCACTACATCGGCCACAAGCTGCTCGCCGAAAACCCCGCCTGTGCCGAAGCCCTCGACAAATACCGGATCAATCCCGGCAACGTCGGTTTCAAGGACAAGCGCGATAAACAGTTCTCCTCCATCGTCGAAATGGCCATCCAGTACGGCAAGCCGGTCCGCATCGGCGTCAACTGGGGCTCACTCGATCAGGAACTCCTCACCCACCTGATGGACGAGAACGCCGTCTCGGCAAATCCCAAAGACGCCCGCGAAGTCATGCGCGAAGCCATGGTTCAGTCCGGACTCTTATCCGCCGCCCGCGCCGAAGAGTTAGGTCTGAGCCGGGATAAGATCATCATCTCCGCCAAGGTCTCCGCCGTCCAAGACCTCATCGCCTGCTACGAGATGCTGGCCGGCCGCTGCGACTATGCCCTCCACCTCGGCCTCACCGAAGCCGGCATGGGCTCGAAGGGCATCGTGGCCTCGTCCGCCGCCATGGGAATCCTGCTCCAGCGCGGCATCGGTGACACGATCCGCTTTTCGCTCACCCCCGAACCCGGCGGCGACCGCACTATCGAAGTCCGCGCCGCCCAGGAACTTCTGCAGACCATGGGCTTCCGCGCCTTCGTCCCCGTCGTTGCCGCCTGCCCCGGCTGCGGCCGCACCACATCCACAACCTTCCAGGAACTCGCCCGCGACGTGCAGGACATGATCCGCGACCGCATGCCCGACTGGAAAACCCGCTATCCCGGCGTCGAAAACCTGAACCTCGCCGTCATGGGCTGCATTGTGAACGGCCCCGGCGAATCCAAACACGCCGATATCGGCATCTCGCTGCCGGGCACCGGCGAAGCCCCTGCCGCCCCCATCTTCGTCGACGGCGAAAAGTTCACAACCCTGCGCGGCCCGCGCATCTCCGACGAATTCAAGGAACTCGTCGAAGAATACATCGAAGCCCGCTACGCCCGCGGCGCCCCCAAAGGCCACCGCCTCACCGCCAAATCCAAACCCGAAACCGTTGGTTGAATCATCAGAGCACTGCGATAATCTAGCCCCGTAGAATTGTGGGCGGATGAGTTTGCATCATGGTGGCTTTCGAATGGTCTAAGTTTGCCGCCGACCGGCTCGAGAAAAGAGCCGATTGGAAAAACGAAGAGCAGACGAAGCTCGGGGCCATCGTTCCATTCTTCGAGGCGCTTGGATACGAGTCGTCCGATCAATCAGCGTTTCGATCGGAGGCGACGGCAGGGCTGGCGACCACCGGAACCGGCCGTGCCGACTTTGCAATCTTCATAGAAAGTGAACCCGCCATTGTCGTCGAATGCAAGGCGGCGGACGTCCCGCTCGACCGCCACACGGCTCAACTCGACCGTTATATGCAGTCCGAGCAACTTAAGGTCGCGCCGCTAGGCGTGTTGACGAACGGTGTCGAGCACCGCTTCTTCGAAAGAATTGAGCCGGACCAGGATCTGCCTGAGCCGTTCCTGATCCTCCAACTTGCCAGTATCAGATCGGGCGAAATCGAAAGCGATCAAGTGGCCTTCTTGGAGGCGATCCACCCGAAGAACTTCGCCTCTGATGACGTGGCGGAGCTTGCCAAAAGGCTTCGGGTCAAAAATAGCATCGAGCGCTGGTGGCGTCGCGAACTCCAAAACCCGTCCAAAGAATTCTGCCGAATGGTTCTCCAGAACCAGGACTTCAGCCGCGTGACCGAAAAGCTGATCGGTGCCTATCAGCCCATCGTCGCCGATGCCTTCCTTCGTTCTGTGGCCAAGGAGGTCGCCAAAATTCTCCCCGAGGTCCGGCGTGAGCGCGATGGCGCAGTCCGTCTCCCCGTAACCAAAGCGTCAGCAGGGGCGATCACGACACAACGCGAGTACGAAGTATTCCAGCGCTGCTTGATCGAGGTAGCGCAACGGTGTCAAACCGTAGCTGAACGGCAGCACCTTACTGGCTTTAACCACAAGGACTACTCGGAGTTCTTCAAAATCTATGTGGGTGGCCACAAGAAGGGCCACCTGCTGAAGTTCTTCGAGGCAAGCCCCGGTCAACCCGAAAAATTCGAGTTCGCGGACGGCCAAATCGTCCACTCGATCGACGAGATCGCCGAACCCTTGATGAAAAACTACCGCGACGCCATCAAGCGCCTCACTCCCTAACCCCACAAACAACAAAGGCCGGACCTCTGGGCAGAGGGTCCGGCCTCGTTTGACCGCCTCGGGGGGAGGCGGAAGGGCTGTCTCGCTCGCGAGGACGGGGATGAACAATCCCCGCGGGAGAGAGAGGGCGAGACAGCTAATCGACTGGGCAGTCGAAAGGGGTCAACTCAGGAACAAACTCAGCACGCGGTCGCGAACGGCAGTTCCGGCTCATCCGTCCGCTCGCCGGCCAGAGGCGCGACAACCGGAAAGGCGATGATGTTCGTGTGCTCGGAGACATCGATGCCGGCGCGGCGCTGACGGAACCAGCGGAGCGACGTGTTCGTCATCACCGCGTCTTCCTTCACCGGCTGGATCAGGAGTCCGTCATCGGACTCGAGGTACCGGCCGAGCCAGGCTTCGAGAGTTTCTTCGCTTTCGTCCGAGCGCACGTACCACGTATTCTCCAATGGGCGCGCCCAGCTTGAGCCGAGGCTCATGATGGCGTGGGCGACGACGTGCTTGGAGACGTGGGGCTTCGCGAGGTCGTAGGAGATGAGGTAGGTGCGCATCGGGGGAGCTCCTTGGGCTGGAGGAGTAGGGCTGTCTATTCTACGGGGAACGCGGGGGGGACTCTATGGCCGTGAACATAGGAAGAACATGCCGTGAGTCGCGGGCCCCGTCCAGCCAAAGTTCAGCTTTTGTTCTCTTTCGATGCGGCGAAATAAATTAGCAAGGAAATACAATGCGTTATACGGTTGTATGGTGTCCTTGTATCAGCCAAACAGGTTCAGCTGGTCCGGCGAGCGGGTCTTGAGCGGGAGCCGCTTATGATGGCTGGGATCGACGTGTCCCACGAGCTGTGGATAGCGTGTTGAGAACTGCGCGAGCGCTTTCTCTCGCGCACGCGGAAAGCGCACGCCTTCCCAGATTTCATAGATGCGGCGCGGGTCGCAATCATACCGCGCGATGAGATCTTTCCGCCGAACGCGCAGCCACTTCGCGATCCAAATCTCGATGGCATCGGTCTCGGTGAGCGGCCGCGCGGTGTTGAACGCGGGCGGGGCAGGCTCGGGACGATGATAAAACGGCAGCGGCATCGGATACTCGAACGCTTGACGAACTGAACGGAACGCGATTGATCGCGCTGAACTCCAGCAATCTTATGACCGCACACCTGCGGCAGCGAGAAAAATGTGATCCTCTTCCCCGCGATCGACCTCAAAGACGGCCAGTGCGTGCGCCTCAAGCTCGGCGAGATGGACCAGGCGACCGTCTTCAACGACGATCCCGCCGACCAGGCCGCGCAATTCGAAGCTCAGGGCTTCACCTATCTCCACGTCGTCGATCTCAACGGCGCGTTTGCCGGCAAGCCCGTCAACGGCGCCGCTGTGGACGCCATCCTCGCCCGCGTGAAGATGCCGGTTCAACTCGGCGGCGGCATCCGCGACCTAGCGACTGTCGAAACCTGGCTCACCAAAGGCATCCGCCGCGTCATCCTCGGCACCATCGCCGTCCGCGATCCCGCCCTCGTGAAGGAGGCCTGCAAACGCTTCCCCGGCCGCATCGCCGTCGGCATCGACGCCAAGGGAGGCAAAGTCGCCGTCGAAGGTTGGGCCGAAACGTCTGAACTCACCGCCATCGACCTCGCTCGCCGTTTCGAAGATGCCGGCGTCTCGGCCATCATCTACACCGACATCGAGCGCGACGGCGTCCTGAAGGGTCTGAACCTCCCCGCCACCGCCGAATTGGCCCGAGCCACATCCATTCCCGTGATCGCCTCCGGCGGCCTCGCCTCGATCGCCGACGTGAAGGCCCTCATGCAGCCCGAATACCGCCTGCTCGAAGGCGCCATCACCGGCCGCGCCCTCTACGACGGCCGCATCGACCCCAAGGAAGCCTTAGCCGTCCTCGCCGCCGCCTGAGGCTGCCTAGCGCACCACCACCTTCGTCCCCATCGGCACGCTCGCGTAGAGCTCGAATATGTGCTCGTCCAGCATCCGGATGCACCCCGACGATGCCGCCTTCCCGATACTGGAGGGTTGGTTCGTCCCGTGGATGCGATAAAGCGTGTCAACACCATTGCGAAAGAGATAGAGCGCCCGCGCACCGAGCGGGTTCGCCGGACCGCCCGGCACGCTCACCGGTAACGACGGATCGCGCGCCCGCATATTCGCCGTCGGTGTCCACGTCGGCCACTTCGCCTTGCGCCCAACGACCGCCTCTCCCTGCCACTCCATCCCCTGCCGTCCGACGGAGATGCCGAACCGCAGCGCCCGTCCCCCGCCCTCGACGTAATACAAAAACCGCTCACTCCGCGCGACGACCAGCGTGCCCGCCGGCTCCGGCCCACGGAACGCCACCACCTGCCGCTCGAACTGATCCGGAATGCGGTACTTATCGACGATGCGAATATCATAGGGCTCGTCCGGAATGATCCCGATGTACCACTGCGCCGGCGCGGCCACCGCGCGCGATCCCAACGCCGCCACTCCCGCCACGGCAAACGCACCACCCAGCACAGATCGGCGATTGAGTTCGTGGGTCACGTCACGCCTGCGGTCCGGTCCCATCGCCCTTGCGCAATTCCGGCGGCGGTTCGCTTTTGCCCCCGCGCCACCACGTCTTAAAATTCTGCCGCCACAGCCGCACGCGCGGAATGTCATACGACAGCACGACGAGCCCAAGCGGCACCATCCAAAACCCAAGGATCGGCAGAAAACCAAGAAAACCGAAAATGATCAGCAGCACGCCGATCGCCATCCGCGCTGGCGCATAGTCGGGCAACTCGTAACTCCAGCTGCCAATGCGAATGGTCCGCGCCATCAGATCTTCCAACCTGAATGGATGGCCGCCACGCCGCCGGTCAGGTTGCGGTAGCTGACGTTTTGGAATCCTGCATCGCGGATCATCTGCGCGAACGCCTCTTGCTTGGGAAACTTGCGGATCGACTCCACGAGATACTGATACGGCTGCGCATCCCCGGCGGTCAGCTTCCCCAGCCGCGGAATGATCTCGAACGAATGAAAATCGTAGATCCGGTCGAGGATCGGCACCTGCACTTCGGAGAACTCCAGGCACAGGAAGTGTCCGCCCGTCTTCAGCACGCGAAATGCCTCTTTCAAAGCAACATCGATGTGCGTCACATTCCGGATGCCGAACGAGATCGTGTAGGCATCAAAGCTCTTGTCATCGAACGGCAGCGTTTCCGCATTCCCCTCGATCAGCGTGATGCGATCCGACAAACCCGCGTCCGCCACACGCCGCCGCCCCACGTCCAGCATTTCTGGACTGATATCGCAGATCACCGCGCTGGTGTTCGGCCCGCCAGCTCCAAGAGTCCGCATCGCGATATCGCCCGTCCCGCCCGCCACATCGAGCAGCCGGAAGGCGCTTCCCCCTTTCGGAGGATTGAGCATCGAAACGAAGTCGGATTTCCAGAGCCGGTGCAGCCCGCCCGACATCAGATCGTTCATCAGGTCGTAGCGTTCCGCGACCTTTGAAAACACGTCATTGACGAGGCCCTGCCGTTCCTCTTCGCGCACGGTGCGGAAGCCGAACGTTCTGCTGGTATCGGTGGTATTGGGATCAGATGTGCTCATAGCCAAAAACATACGCGGCATCACGCGCCGTCGCCAGGGGGCAATTGCGATCAGTGTTCCAGCAACCGGTGCCCCGCCCCGCTTTGCAGGAAGTTCGCCACCGCTTGTGCCAGCACCGGCGCCAACAGAAACCCATGCCGGTAGGCCCCATTCACCATGATGCTGGCCCCGCCGTCGAGCACCCGTGCGCGCGGCACATTATCGGGAAAGGCGGGCCGCACCCCGGCGCTCAGTTCCAGGATCTCCGCCTCCCCGAATGCCGGATGCAGCGTATAGGCCGCCCCCATCAGTTCCAGAGCGGACCTCACCGACACCGGACCCGAATCCTCGCTCTCAATCATCGTCGCGCCGACGAGATACCGGTTCTCCCCCCACGGCACGACATACAGAGGGTGCCGCGGGTGCAGCAACCGGATCGGCCGCGAGAACGTGACATCTGCCGTGCGGATCAGCAGCCGCTCACCGCGCACGCCGCGCAAATCGGGCAGCCGGTGCCGCGATCCCAGTCCCCTGCAGTCGATGATGATCGTCTCGCGATCGCTCTCCTCCAGCGCCCGCCCGAAATGCAGATCGACGCCGGCCTCCTGACATGCCTGCAACAGAAACGCGAGCGCATGCGGCGTCGCCACGTGCGCTTCATCAGCAAAAAATAATGCCGAGGAAAACCGGTCCGCAAGGTCGGGTTCGATGGCGGCCAGACCCGCGCGGTCGAGCGTCTGGTGGTTGGCCGTCAGCTTGGCAAACCGCACGAGATCCGGCTGATCGCGCGCAACCGCAACGACGAGACTGCCGTTGTTGACCACATCGGGATAGACGTCCCGCCACAGCACCAAACCCTCCGCGCCGAAATCGCGCACGAGTGCCGGCGCCGACTCTGCCTCCACCCATGGCGCCAGCATCGCCCCCGCGTGCCGGCTTGCGCTGCTTGTCAGCGGCTCCACCTCGCGATCGACGAGCATCACGCCGACGCCCCGCCGCGCAAGCGTCAAAGCCTGCCACAACCCGATGATCCCCGCGCCCGCAACCGTGATCCGCCGGCGTGTCATGGCCACTAATCTCCAAGCGCCGCGCCCTCGCGGCGCGGATCGCTGGCACCTTCCAGTGCGCCATTGCGCACGGCAAGGATATTCAAACCGGAGTTCATGAGGTCGGCATTCACCGAATGCCCATACCCGCGTAAACGCAGCCCGGTCATGATCGATTGCCAATCCGTTTCGATGTCTGCACCCTCGCCCATGCTGCCGAAGTTCATGAGCGACGACGCCTGATACGCATCGAGCTTCCAGTCCATCAAGGCGATGAGCGCCTTGGCGACAAACATGATGATCCGCCCGCCCCCTGGTGATCCAACAACCGCAAACACCTCGCCCTTATCGTCGAACACGATCGTCGGCGACATCGTACTGCGCGGCCGCTTTCCCCCTTCCACGCGATTGGCGATCGGCTGCCCCTCGTCATCCACGGGCCGGAAGGAAAAATCCGTCAGTTCGTTGTTGAGCAGAAACCCAGCCGCCATCACGCCCGATCCGAACACGCCCTCGATCGTCGTCGTCATCGCCACCGCATTGCCGTCCGCGTCGATGATCGAGAGATGGCTTGTCCCGGTCGTCTCCAATGTCGCGTCGGCCCCGAACGCGCGCTTGGCAACGCCCGGCGGCAGTCCCGGTGGCGGCGGCGCCATCGCCTTGGCCGGATCGATGAGTTTGCGCCGCTCAGTCAGATAAGCTGCATCGGTGAGGCCCAATGGAATGGGCACGAACGCCGGGTCCGCCAGATACCGCCCGCGATCCGCATAGGCAAGCTTCTCCGCCTCCAGGATGAGATGCACGCCGCCCGCCGGCAATCGCCCCTCCGTCACCCGTCCAAGATCGAACGGCTCCAGCAATTGGAGGATCTGCGCAATTGCAGTTCCGCCCGATGATGGCGGGCCCATCCCACACACTCGATAGACGCGATAGGGCGCGCACACCGCCGCGCGCTCGATCACCGCATAGCCAGCAAGGTCAGTCGCCGTGAGGTCGCCGGCGAAATTCGGCGCACCGGTCACCGCGCCCAAAATCGCAGCCGCCACGTCGCCCGCGTAAAATCCGTCCGGCCCCGTCGCAGCGATCGCCCGTAGCGTTGCCGCATAGGCTGGATTCTTGACGACGGCACCCGCCGCGAGAGGTGAGCCGTCTTTATCGAAAAAGTATGCGCGCGCCGTCGCGCCGAATGCATCGATCCCCGTCAACCGCAACAACAGGTGCAGCCGTTGCGTCACTATAAACCCGTTCTCCGCCAACTGGATCGCCGGTTCGAACAGCCGCGCCCACGGCAGCTTGCCATGCTTCTCGTGCGTCGCCTTCAGCAGCCGCACGAGCCCGGGCGTCCCGATGCTGAGCCCAGAGCGCACTGCCGTCTCGAACGGTATCGGCACCCCGTCCTTCAAAAACCGGTCGGGCTTGGCAGTCGCCGGCGCCGTCTCGCGCCCGTCATAAGCAACGAGCGATTTCGCAGCCTTATCCCAGTGTACGAGAAACGCCCCGCCGCCGAGCCCCGACGACTGCGGCTCCACGAGCCCCAGCACGAGTTGCGCCGCAATCGCCGCATCCACCGCCGATCCGCCCGCGCGCAGCATCTCGAGTCCCGCCTCGGATGCAGGCCGGCTCGACGTCGTCACCATGAAGGTCTTCGCCCGCGCGAGGCTGCCCTCGGTCCGCGTCGTCGTCGCTTCCGGCTCGAACAATTGGCGTTGGGCCAACGTCGCGCTCGCAGTCAACGCCTGCAATGCGATAAGCGCAGCGGTGAGGATCAGGCATCTCAGGCGGCGAGACGCAACATAGTCGGTCGCAATAGACATCTTCAAAGCCGGCTGCCCTCTAATTCAGCGAGCACAAACCCTACGCGGCATCGCCCAAAAGAAAAAGGGCAGACGCCCCTGCGGCGTCTGCCCTGTCTCAATTCTAAAGATTGGCGTCGATGCTTACTTCTTCACCATCACGATAAAGGTCACTTCGGCGGCCTTCTTTTCCTTACCCGCGCGCGTGATCTTCTGACCGCACTTGAACCGCGAAGAAAATCCGTCGATGCGGCAGTTCCGCGTGTTCACGGTGAATTCCAGGTTGCGCTTGTTGTCGACGCGATTGACGTCGACGGGATCGTCATCAGCCAGATCCTTGTCGATGATCTGGAAGTCGACCTTAACGACGCCGGCCTTGACCTTCTTGGCAAGAATCCAATCCGGCTTGATGTTGCCCTCTTGCTTGACCACCGGGCTCTCGATCTTCTCGCCGTTGATCGTCACACGCGCAAAAAAGTCGCCGTCGGACATTTCATCGGCGCGGTCGAGCGCGCGCACGTTCGTGACCTTGATGATCACCTCCGGATCCTTGGCGGCCGCCGAGGTGACCGTGGAGCCGAGAATGAGTGCGGAAAGAGGAAGGGCAGCAAGCGCACAGGCAAGGGCGCGGAACTTGGACATGGACACTCTCCAAACAATGACGAAACACGAGATCACACCGCACGGGGACGCCACCCGGGGTCGGGCCGCGCTGCCTGGAGTGTCGATCGTCCGGGGACGCTAGCAGGAAGCAGCACCCCTGTGACGAACCGAGCCCCCTTTGCGGCGCGATCCTCAATCAAGCGTTGCCTTTCTGTGACAGGGGTTCTGTCCCGCATCAGGAAATATCCAATGCTTTCAATGGAAATCCCTGGATTTCGGGATCACGCGCTCTTCACGCGGATGCATGGGTCGCGGCCGCACGGCAAGCCCCCCGCGCGACCATCGCGGATGCCCCTCCGCCCCGGCCTCAGGCGGCTCCGGTCCGGGATTTTTCACCTCATCCGCGTTCGCGATGGGGATCGGCATGTCCCCCGCCCCTTCCGACAAGAGCATCAGCCAGTCGCTGCGATCCTCCAGATGGTTGGACACCACATGAATGATGCTCTCATGCCGCTGGATGCGCCCCGAAATCACCATCAGCCGCGCCTGCATCACCGTTTTGCGATACTTTTCCAGCATCTTCGGCCACACGACCGCGTTCGCCACCCCCGTCTCGTCCTCCAGTGTCATGAACACGACGCCCTTGGCCGACCCCGGCCGTTGCCGCACCAGAATGACGCCCGCCACCTTCACGAATTGCCCGTCGCGCATCCCCCGCAATGCCGCGCACGTCACCACCCGCTCCGCCCTGAGCCGCTCGCGCAGGAAACTCATCGGGTGTGCTTTGAGTGAGAGCCGCAACGTCTGGTAGTCGTTCACCACATGCTCGGATAGCGGCATCTCCGGCAGCATGACCTCCGGCTCCGCGCCCGTCTCCCGCGCCGCGCTCCACGCAAAGAGCGGCAGCGGCGGCGCGTTCGCCAGTGCTGTCACTTCCCAAAGCGCCTGCCGCCGGTCGAGCCCGAGCGAACGGAACGCATCCGCCGCCGCGAGCTTTTCCAGTGTCGGCAAGCGCAACGCCGCCCGCTGCCACAGATCGTGAACCGACCCAAACGCCCCCCGCGCCCGCGCCGCTTCAAGTTTCCGGATCTCCTCCTCCTGCAGCCCGTCGATCTGCCGCAATCCCAGCCGCAGCGCCGGCCCGCCGTCGTCGCAATCCTCCAGCGTCGAATCCCAATCGCTGCAATTGATGTCGGCCGCCCGCGCCTCCACGCCGTGCTCGCGCGCATCCCGCACGATCTGCGCCGGCGCATAAAATCCCATCGGCTGCGAGTTCAAAAGCGCGCACGCGAACGCCGCCGGATAATGGCACTTCAGCCACGACGATACGTACACAAGATGCGCAAAGCTCGCCGCATGGCTCTCCGGAAAACCATACTCGCCAAAACCCTTGATCTGATTGAAGCAGCGCTGGGCGAATTCGCGGTCGTAGCCGCGCGCCGTCATCTGCTCGACCATCTTCTCTTCCAATAGCCCGATCGTCCCGCGCCGCCGGAACGTCGCCATCGCCTTGCGCAAATCGTTGACGTCCTCGTCGGAAAATTTCGCCGCCTCCATCGCGATCCGCATCGCCTGCTCCTGGAACAGCGGCACGCCTTTCGTCTTGCCGAGGATCTGCCGCAACTCGTCCGCTGGTCCATGCTCCGGCGCCGGCGAGGGATAAACTTCCGGTTCCTGTCCCGAACGCCGCCGCAGATACGGATGCACCATGTCGCCCTGGATCGGCCCGGGCCGCACGATCGCAACTTCGATCACGAGATCGTAGAAACAGCGCGGCTTCAGGCGCGGCAGCATGTTCATCTGCGCCCGGCTCTCCACCTGGAACACGCCAATCGAATCCGCCCGGCACAGCATTTCGTAGGTCGCAGGATCCTCGCGCGGCACCTTGGCGAGCGTCATATCGAGCCCGTGATGCGCCCCCAGAAGTTCGAACGCGCGCCGGATGCACGACAGCATGCCGAGCGCCAGAATGTCGACCTTCAACAGCCCGAGCGCCGCGATGTCGTCCTTGTCCCACTCGATGAACGTACGCTGATCCATCGCCGCATTACCGACCGGAACCATCTCGATGAGCGGCCCCCGCGTTAAAACGAATCCGCCCACATGCTGCGACAGATGCCGCGGAAACCCGATCAGTTCCTCCGTCAGTTCCAGCACGGTCGCAAGCAGCGGATCGGCGGGATCAAGCCCCGCCTCGCGCACCCGCGTATCCCCCAGAACACCGCCCGACCGCGTCCCCCACACCATGCCGGCCAGCGCCGACACGGTATCTTCCGACAAGCCCATCGCCTTGCCCACATCCCGCACCGCCGACCGCGCGCGATACGAAATCACCGTCGCCGCCAATCCCGCCCGGTCGCGCCCGTAACGCGCGTAGATGTATTGAATGACCTCCTCGCGCCGGTCGTGCTCGAAGTCGACATCGATGTCCGGCGGCTCCTTGCGCGCATGACTGACGAAACGCTCGAACAAAAGGTTCACCTCCGTCGGGTTCACCGCCGTAATCCCGAGGCAATAACACACGACAGAATTCGCCGCCGATCCGCGCCCCTGGCAGAGAATGCCGCGCGCCCGCGCGAACGCGACGATGTCGTGCACAGTCAGAAAATACGGCGCGTAATGGAGGTCCGCGACCAGCTGCAACTCGCGCGCAATCGTCGCCCGAACTTTGTCTGGAATCCCATTCGGAAAGCGCCACGCCGCTCCCTCCCACGTCAGCGCCTCCAGATGCGCCTGCGCAGTCGTCCCCGGCGGCACCGGTTCATCGGGATACTCATAAACGAGCTCATCGAGTGAAAACCGGCACGCCTCCATGATCTCGATCGTCCGCGCCACGGCCCCCTCGGTGCCGCGAAACAGCCGCGCCATCTCCGCGGGCTTCTTCAAATGCCGCTCCGCATTCGCCGCCAGCAGGTAACCCGCCTCATTGATCGTCGTGTGCTCGCGCACGCATGTGAGAACATCCTGCAACGGACGCCGCTGCGGCGCGTGATAGAGCACGGCATTCGTGGCAACGAGCGGCGCCCCGCACGTCCGCGCCAGCCCTGCCAGCGCTCCCATCCGCGCCCGGTCGTCGCCGCGAAAACCGTGCGACGCCGCCAGATAAAGTTTTTCCCCCTCCAGCGCCGCGCGCACCCGGTGCAGGTCCGCCGCAAATTTTTCATCGATCACGTCCGGCGGCACGCAGATGAAAATATTGCCCTGCGCATGTGCCGCCACATCGGAGAGCCGTAACAGGCACTGCCCCTTCTCCGCACGGGCCTGCCCCAGCGAAATCAGCCGCGACAATCGCCCATACGCTGCTCGATCCATCGGCAGGCACAACAGACTCGGCGCATCGGTCATGTCGAGACGCGCACCGGGAATATACCGCAACCCCACAGCCTTCGCCGCCGTGTGCGCGCGCACGATTCCGGCAAGCGTATTGCGGTCGGTCACCGCGATCGCGTCGAGCCCCAACGCCTTAGCCTGCGCGACGAGCTCGTCCGCGTGCGACGCCCCGCGCAGAAAGGAGAAGTTCGTGGTTACATCGAGTTCCGCATAACGCATCACACATCTTTCGCCTCAGAACAGCCCATGTAGAAACCAGCGCGGCTGCCCGCTCTGATCCGCCGCACCATAAAATCCTTCGCGGAACATCCAGAACCGCGCCCCGTCTCCCGTCTCCGCCACGTAATAATCGCGCGTCTTCTCGCGCTGGCCGGGATCGATAACCTCACCATCGAGCCCATCATCCGCGGCCACTGTCTCGGCCAGCACGTCAGGATGCCCAAGCTGCCGCCACCACTCCGGCGCGATCCGCTCCGGCCCAGCAGCCTTCGCCACCGCGTAGGCAACGCGCCGCCACGTGAAGCGCAACGGCGGTCCGTCCGGCACTTCCGCCATCACGCTGATGAGTTCCGGTGGCGAGAGCAGCAAAAACGGCCGCTCGCCCGGCGCGGCGCCCGGCAACCCGCCGCTTTCCATGAAGGACGCCAGCGGCGCCATCCGCATCGCCGCCTGTTCGGGAATGTGGCTCGCGCGCGGAGCAAGCCGGAACACGTGCTTGGCGCCCAGCCGGTTCGCGAGCCGGTCGATCAGCGCCGCGATCGCCTGCTCAGGTGCCGCCCCGCCCCGCCCCAGCGTCGTTTGCTCCGGATCGAGCGGCTCGGCGGAGGCCGCATCGAGCACGGCGACATCAATGCCGAACCCCGCGTCGATCTGAGAAAGCTTTGCATCGAGCAACCGCAGGAAGTGTGCGGCCTCCGCACTCGCCCGCGCCATCCCCGCATCCGCATGCGCGACCGTGCCATCGGCGCGATAAAGCGACAGCGCGATCCGCCGCGCGCCGAGCCCCGCCGCCTTCAATGCGCGCGCAAGATCCTCCGCCAGTAGGCCGACTTCTGAAACGAGCGCCTCCGATGAGATCAGCGGCTCGCCCCACGAGCGCCGCTCCGACAGAACCGGCGGCTCACCCAGCGGCGCCCGCGGCTCCTCTGTCCGCCCCAACGCCTGATCGAGTCGCACAAGCACCGCCTCCGCCAGCGTCTTTGCCTTGGCCTGCCCTGCTCTGGAGCGCGACGACGCCTCCGACGCGAACCGGCGCTCCAGGCTTTCGCGCGGCAACGCCGCCAGATGCCCGATCCGCGCGAGCCCCAGCCGCCGCAGCAGAACCACCGTCTCCGGCGCCAGCCGCAAGGCATCGACCGGCAATTCCGCCAGCGCAGCAAGCGTCGCCGCCTCTCCCGCCGGCGCCAGCACCGCCCTGCGCTTCACAGGCGCAAAACGCGCCAGCGCGAAGGCCGCTCCCGGCGTTCCCGCCAGCCCCGCCCGCGCAGTGATGCCAAACCCTGCAAGCCGCCGCACCAGATCCTCCATCAAAGCCGCCTCGCCGCCGAAGAGATGCGCCACGCCCGTCGTGTCGATCCACACCCCGTCCTCGCCCTCCACGTTGCGGCTGGGACCGTAGCGCCCCAGCCAGAGCGCCAAACGCGTCAAGGCCCGCGCGTCCCGCTCCATCTCGGCCGGATGCGAGACGAGGATCGGCACCGCCGCCCGCGCATCCGTGAGACTCATGCCCGCCCTCACGCCCTCCCGTGCTGCCCGCACATTGACCGCTGTGATGCGGATGCCGTGCGCACCACCGGCGACGAGAACAAATGGCCGGTCATCCGGCACGGCGCCGGGCCGGTGCCGTTTCAAACGTTCGATCGGCCATTGCGGCAGCCACACAGAAACGAGACGCTTCATGAGACCATTCCAAAATCATCGCCGCTTCGGTCGCGGGCGGCGCCGACCGGCAGCGCTCCAGCCGCACGGCAAGCCGCGGCAGACCCGGGGCCCGGGGATCGAACGGATGCGCGCCGCTCGCCGCCGGATCGATCCGCCAGCGCGTGGCGGTCGCAGCACTGGGCGCCGAGCGCGCGCCCGTCAGCAGAAGTAGCGGCGTCGCCCCATCCCGCGCCGCCAGACTGAGACGCCGCGCCGGCGTTAGCCCGATCGAAGACAGCGCCCCGACCGCCAGCGCCAGGCTGCCCGAGCGCAGGCCCTCTTCCAGAGCCCACAGCACGTCGTCCTCACGCCGCCCGTCGATGAAAAGAAACGACGAGGCGTCCAGCCCGAAGCGCGCCAGGCCGGGAGGATACAAAGCGCCTGTGTCGAGCATCGTGCGCGGCGACGTGCACCACAGAATGCGCGGCAAGCCCCGTCCGGCGCGCGCCGCGCCATCAAGCCGCCGCTTCGCCAGCGCGAGTGCAAAGGCTAGCGCCGCCGCATGCGAGGCCGCCTTCGCCGATTGTGGTTTGAGTTCGTGACAGGCAGCCGCGTCGAGCGCGTTGGCGCCCATGAGCGCATCGATCTCGGGTGCGCCAAGCGACCACGCCGCCGTCCGCGGCCCTGCCCGCGCCGCATGCACATCGCCAATACCCTGCCGCATCTCGAGCTTCGGCCGCTCGATGGCGAGAATACTCCGGCGCAAGGTTTCAAGCGTTTCTCTCGCCCCGGCCGGGGACGCCGGAGCAGCCACTGAGAGGGCGCTGCTCCGGCGCGGGGGCACCCGGGGAGACAGAGACGCAACAGAACGCGTCTCCCCGGATAAACTCACAGACTCATCTGAACCTTCATTGGGCGCGGGCCGTGGCAGCGCGGACGGGAGATCGAGGGGATGGGCCGCCTTGTCCATGGGCTAAACGCTCGCAACGGGGGTTCACAACAGGGACGCCACGCAACAATGTACTTGTTTTGTTCCTAGCTGGCCAAGCCTCCCGGGTCAAGCAAAAATAGAACAAGGCAAGAACAAAAAGAGCCGCTGTTGCAACACAAGCGCCGCCGGCCTGCCCAAAGCCAGCCCTACGCCGTCCGCAAACAAAAAATAGAAAATGAGAGACTGCCGCCATCTTGTGCAGCGCAACCGGGCGGCTGGCCCCGCGTTCACATGAAAAGCGGGCAAGTCGGCTCAGCAACTGCCCACGGAGTGCTCAAGCCATGGACAATACAAGCATATTTTTCCCGATTGTTTTGGTCGCTTCACGTTCAAGTGTGGCCGGAAAGACCTCACGTCGAAAGCGAACCTGCGATATACGAAGCTTTCACCATACTCACACTAACGATAGGCCATTGGGTTCGGCCGTTGTCCGGCCCACATCCCATCGTTGAGCATAAGACTGGAGTTAGCAGAATGCGGGTTTGCTCCATCCTCACCCGGGCCCTGACCATCGTCGGAGCCTCAATCCTCATGGCCACCGCTGTGCCGGCAGTTGCTCAGGCGCAGTCCCTTTGGGGCGGCGACTCGGAATGGGGTGGCAAGCGCTCCATCGTGAGCTTCAATACCAAATTCCGCCCCGGTCAGCTGATCGCGTCGTTCGGCGACCGCCGGCTCTATTACATCACCAAGCCGGGCACGGCGATCAGCTACCCGATCGCCATCCCGCGCGAGCAGAGCCGCTGGCAGGGCCGCCTCAACGTCACCCAGAAGCGCGAAAACCCATCCTGGACTCCGACGCCCGAAATGCTGCGCGAAAATCCGCGTCTGCCGGCCTGGGTCCCGGGTGGCCATCCCATGAATCCCATGGGCGTGCGCGCGCTCTACCTGGGTTCCAGCACCTACCGCATCCATGGCACCGACGCGCCGTGGACCATCGGTGAAGCCGTGTCCAAGGGCTGCATCCGCATGTTCAATGAAGATGTGCTCGATCTTTATCCGCGCATCCCCGTCGGCACGGTCGTGACCGTCACGTGGGAGCGCTTCAAGACCGGTCCGGCCATGGCGAGCGAAAGCGAAACCCAACCTGCCGCTCCGGCCAAGCGCCGCATGGTCACCTACGGTCGCAAGGGCGAAGCGCCCACGCGCACCGTTGCCGTCGAATAAGCGCGACGCGAATCTATACAAAAAGACGGGCGGTCCCTTCCAAGGTGACCGCCCGTTTTGTTTTGTCCAGTTTAGACCGTCAGCCTCACCATCGCGCCGAAACTACGTTCCCAGACACGACGTCAACCCCTGCGCCAGATTGCGCAGCAGCGCCGCATATGCGCCATCGCCCGCCTCCACCGACGCGCCCTCCGGATCAAGCGTGCCCGCCTTCGCTCCCGTGCCTTCGATCACCGTTGCAACCAGCTTCGACTTGAACTGCGGCTCCGCGAAAACGCAGGTCACACCGAGCGTTTTGATCTTGCCGCGGATCTCCGACAGCCGCTTCGCCGAGGGCTGCACCTCCGGCGAAACGGTAATTGCACCCGCCGCCGTCAACCCGAAACGCTGTTCGAAATACTGATACGCATCGTGGAACACCACGAAGGATTTGCCCTTCACCGGCGCCAGTGCCGCGTCGATCTCCTGGGCCAGCGCATCGATGCCCGCAATCGCCTTATCCGCGTTGGCCTTGAAAGTCGCCGCATGCTCCGGCGCAGCCTCGCTCAATGCCCGCGCAATCTCGCGCACCATGGCCGCCGCGTTCTGCGGATCGAGCCAGACGTGACCGTCGCGTACCGGCCCGTCGTCATGATCGACGGGCCCATGGCCATGCCCGTCATGATCATGCCCGTGGTCATGTGTCTCGAACGTATCGCCCGTGCGCTTGTCGAGAAGCTTCAGTCCCGGCGCACCGGCTAACGTCACAACCGAAACCGATTTCGGCAGCGATGCCACGATCTTGCGCGTGAACGGTTCGATCTCCTCCGAAACCCGGAACACCACCCGCGCCGCGTTGAGCGCCCGCGCGTCCGACGGCTTCATGGAATAGGTGTGCGGCGACGCAGCGCCCCCAACGAGCAGCCGCGGCGCCCCCACGTCCCCCATCACCTGGGCCACAAGGGAGTGGATTGGCTTAATCGTCGCCACGACGTTCAGATCCTCGGCATGGGCACCCCCAGCCGCGAGAAGCAAAACGGCCGCCAGACCCGCCGTCGCTGACCGCCGACAGGCCGGACTTAAATCCATGATTCTGCAAAAGAAATCTTGCCGGTTGCCCAGATGTGCCGATGCCAAGCGCGTACCCTCCTTAAAACCGGACGTTCATGGATGGTATAACATCCAACTTGTGCCACATGGCAAACGTATGTCCGGGCGTGGCTCCACACCGGCAACCGGAAGCCGCGCCGGTTCGCCGTACCAGGGCCACGAGGATGACGAACAGTGGTATTGTAGCGAGACGTAACCATATGTCGCCTGCAACGCACGCGAGACCACAGACGCCGGCCACGGCCGCAGACCAGGATCAACAGCCATGAGACGCGCAAGTACGAAACGCGCAAGAGCGAGCGCTGTGAAATCGGCGGTCGCAGCAGCGCTCGCCACCGCTTCGCTGGCCGCCATGTCGCCGCCGGCGGTGGCCCATCCGCATGTTTGGGTGAACGTCGAAACCACGGTCATGTATGACGCCGGCAAAGTCGCAGGTTTCAAGCATCGCTGGACCTTCGACGACATGTACACCGCCATGGCCGTCCAAGGCCTCGATAAGAACGGCGACAATGTCTACTCGCGCGACGAACTGGCCGAACTGGCCCAGGTCAATATCGATGGCCTGAAGGATTTCGACTTCTTTACCTACGCGCGCATCAAAGACGCGCCCGTCAAGCTCGCCCCGCCGAAGGACTACTGGCTGGAGCACAAGGACGGCGTCCTCTCGCTGAACTTCACCCTTCCCATCGCCGAGCCCGTGCCCGCCGAAACGGAAGGCTTTGAATTCGCCGTCTACGACCAGACGTTTTTCATCGCCTTCGACCTCGCCAAGGAAAATCCTATTCGCCTGAGCGAAGGGGCCCCTGCCGGTTGCAGCGCCGTCGTTGGCAACGCCGATAAGGATCTCGCCGATCTGCAGAAGCTCAACGACGCCTTCGGCGGTCAGATGACTGCTGGCAATGCCAACGAAGGTTCGGGTCTAGGCTATGCCTCCACCGTCCATCTCTCGTGTGCCAAAACATGATCGCACGCATTGCAGCGCTTCTTGCACTGGTCTGTCTCGCCGGAATGCTCTCCACATCCGTGATGGCAGCACCTGACGCCGCCACCGGAACCGTGCTCGCCCAGGCCACGCCCGACCGTGCGTTGACCGCGGGCCGGCCCGCACCGGGTGCGCCGGCGGCCGAACCGGGCATGTTTGCCGGTGTTTACAATTGGCTGCTCACCCAGCAGCAGCGCCTCAACCGTGAACTCGCCAACGCCGTCAAAGATCTCAAAGAGGCCGGCAGCATCACCGCCACGCTCGTTCTTGGCTTCATCGGATTCAGCTATGGCGTACTCCACGCCGCCGGTCCCGGCCACGGCAAGGCGATTATCTCGTCCTATGTGTTAGCCAATCGCGAAACAGTCCGCCGCGGCATCATGCTGTCGTTTCTCTCCGCCTTCATCCAGGCACTCTCCGCCATCGTGCTCGTTGGCATCCTCTTCATCGTTCTCAATAAGACGAGCATGGAGATGAGCGCCGCCGAACGTTGGATCGAGACCATCAGCTGGGCCTTTGTCGCCGCCGTCGGTGCATGGCTCCTTGTCGGACAGGTTCGCCAGATCCTCGCCCGCCGAAGCCGTGCTCCGGCCGTCAAGACGCACACGCATGCCCGCGCGCCCGCTGCCGCCGCACCCGATCATACTCACGTCCACACCCACGATTGCGGCTGCGACCATCACCATCATGAGGCCCAAAGCCATAACCACCACGCGCATGACCACGACGACTGTTGTGGCCACGCCCACATGCCCGATCCCAGCCAGCTCCAGGGTGACATGACGTGGGGCAAAGCCCTTGCGATCGCCTTCTCCGTCGGGATCCGCCCCTGCACGGGCGCCATTCTGGTCCTCGTTTTCGCGCTCTCCCAAGGGCTGCTCTGGGCCGGCGTCTTCGCTACCTTCGCCATGGCCATTGGCACCGCCATCACGGTCTCCGTGTTGGCCACGCTGGCGGTGGGCTCGCGCGATCTCGCCGCGCGCTTCGGCGGTGAAGAGAGTGGCTGGGCCACGCTTGTCGCCGACAGCGCCGGCCTCATCGGCGCGAGCCTCGTGCTTCTCATGGGCGCGGTCTTCTTCATGGGCTCCCTGCAGCCCCAAGCCCCGTTCTGACATTAACCACCGGCTGGTTGCCGGCAAAAATCTCCCCTACACTGGCGCGCGTTTTGGATCGGATACGGGATTGTCCCGTTTCCGATCGCGAGGTCCGCCGCCGTGTCCCGTTTTGTTTGCGTAATTGCCGCCTTGATCGTGATGGCGTTGTCCATCGCCCCGGTTCGTGCCCTCGTCGACCTCGAAACCTCCGCCCTCCCCGACAGCCGCTTTGAAGTCCTGGTCGTCGAAATCGACAATTGCATCTACTGCGGCCTGTTCCGCCGCGACGTGGCGCCGACCTACACGACCTCACCCCGCGCCAAATCGGCCCCCATGCGCTTCGTCGATATCAACGCCCCCGATGTCGACCGGTTAGCCCTTCAGGGCCCGATTGACACCATCCCAACGGTGCTCGTCGTCGAAAGCGGCCGCGAGGTTGGCCGCATCACTGGATATGTTGGACCTGAGATCTTCTTCCACTCCCTGAGCCAGATTCTCCCCGATCGCGGGCCCTGATCCGCCGCCCGCCAGCCTCCCGATGCCCTTCGGCCGATCCATGTGCGCCAACCGGCCGTTGAGTTCCGGCCCGCATTCGGCTTTGATGGTCAGTGCATGCGTTTTGAGCGGAGCCTCAGAGAATGGATCGACGCGATTTCCTGAAAACGACCGGAGGGCTGGCAACCCTTGCGGCTGGATGCGCGTCGACAGCGGCCGCCATACCAGCGGCAGCCGCCGGAGCGGGGCTTTCACAGCGCAGCCTAACGGTCGCTATGCCCTGGACACCGAACCACGCGGGCTTAGCGGACGATGCCCACCGTCTCGCACTCCGCATCCAAACGGCGCTCGGCAACGGCATCGCCATTGAGATGCGGCCGGACACCAAGTCCCGTGCCGACATCACCATTGCGCCAGTCTGCGCCGATACCGCGCTGCATCCAGCCTTCGCGTACTTCGGCGGCTTGCCTGGGTCACAGGCTTTATCGCCCAGCGAACTCGAAGGCTGGCTCATCACAGCCGGCGGCCAGGAATTGTGGGACGATCTTGCCGCTCCGCATGGGTTTAAGCCGCTCCTCGCCGGTCACACTGGATCGAATCCGACCCTCTGGTCGAAGTCGCCCCTTTCGGCGCCTGAAGACCTCTCGGGCCTGAAGATCGTCGCGCGCGGTCTCGACCGCGATGTCCTCCGCGCGCTGGGCGCGATCCCGGTATTGGGTGAAGAACAGGCCCTCGAAGCCGCACTGAACGACTCCGAAGTCGGCGCGGTCATTTGGGGCAGCCCCGTTCACGCCAGCGCTGCGGGTATCCCGGCGCGCTTCCCATTCGGTCTCGCTGGCGCATTGGGTCAGTCGGGCGGTGCGCTCGCCGTCAAAGTTGATCTTGCCGTCTGGGAAAACTTCACGCCCGCCGAACAGGCCGCCATCCAAGCAGCACTAAGTGCCGACTTCCGCGCCGCATTAGCCGATGCCGACACCACGCGGCCCGCGGTTGAACACGCCATCGCCGCGCGCGACGGCGCCAGCATTAAAATCCCTAATACTACTTTTGCCGCCGCGGTATCGCGGATCGCTGCAGCCGTCGTCGCACACACCGCCGCGCAGGATCCTATCGCCGCGCGCATCGATCGCAGCTACAGTGCCTTCCTGCGTGCCGTTCATCCAAACAGCATTAACGTGTCTTGACACCGTCGCCCGCGCAGAACCGCAACCGCCGGCCGCTTTGTATTTGTGACGAGTTGGTATAGGAATTGAATGAGTGTTTCGGCACAATCATAGATTGACACTCGAGTAGCGCGGACAGCGGCATGAACATCCCGCCCAATGATCTAAAACCGGCACCACAATCCCGTGACGGCGCCGAGGACCGCATGGAGCAGATCCGCGAACTCCTCGTTGGCGAACACCTGCGTATTCAAGAAGCCCGCCTTGCCGCAGTCGAAAGCCGTCTGCGCGATCTGGAAGGTCTCGTCTTCCGCCGCGTCGACGCCCTCACCGCCCGTATCGAGTCGCTTGCGGCCGACACCGGAACCGATCGCCGTGCGGCCTTCGATGAGTTGTCGCGCATGGTGCTCGACCTCTCCGACAATATTCGCCGCTTGTCGCGCAGCTGACGGGAGTACGTGCCGACATGGGTGAGGTGCCGGCAATGCCCGACAGCATTGATCGCTTAAAGCAGTTGCTGTTCGACAGCGAAGCGCAAACGCTGGCCGATCTGGCAAAGCGCATCGATGCGCTCGCCGGCAAAACCTCCTCAGCCGAAGCCGAATTGTCCGCAGCCCTCCGCAGCCTTGGCGAAAGCGAAGGCCGCAGCCGCGCCGAAATCGCCGCCCGCATTGACGAGATTGCCGCCCGCGTTGGCGACGATGCCCGCCTTGAACAAAGCGTCGCCGCCGTTCTGCACGGTGCACTCCGCCGCGCCGAGAGCGAAAAGCACGCCGACATCTCCGATGCCGTCGCACCCTTCGTCGTCAACACCGTCCGAACCGAAATCCGAAACAGCAAGGATGAGTTGGTCGAAGCGCTCTATCCCGTCACCGGCCGCATCGTGAAAGCCTACGTCGCGAGCGCCATGAAGGACCTCGTCGATCAGATCAACCGCCGGCTGGAGATGAACCCGGTGATGCTGCGGCTGCGCAGCCTCACCACCGGCCGCTCCGTCGCCGAACTCGTTATCGCCGACAGCCAGCGCCTCATCGTCGAAGAGCTGTATCTGATCCGCCGCGGCACCGGCGAACTCGTCGAGCGCTGGCCCACCGACGGCAGCGGCAATCGCGATCAGGTCATGAGCGGCGTCCTCACGGCCATCAACGAATTCGCCACCGAAGCCTTCGACGCCGATGGCAACGCCATGCGCCACATCGATCTCGGCGGCGATCGCGTTTATTTGCGCGAATCCGTGGCCTACCTTCTCGCAGCCAAATGTTCCGGCTCCGCCCCCGTCGCTGTTGAACAGTTGATTGATGATGCCTTCCTCGATTCAGTGGGCAAGCTGGGCTCGGCAGCGCGCGACGATCGCCCAGCCGTATTGTCTAGCCTCGCCGATACGCTCTCTTCCTCGATTGCCGAAAAGCAGGCCGAACTCGCAGGCCGCAGCGGCGGCATCAGCCCAATTAAACTGGTCGCAACCCTCATCGGCCTTCCTCTCGCCGCCTGGATTGCTTGGACGCTCTACGCCGATTGGCGCGTTGGGCGAACCGAGCGCATCGCGCGCGACGTTCTGGCCCAAAGCGCCGAGATCCGCGGCTATCCTGCAGAAATCGCCGTTGGCCGTCTCGGCGAAAGCCTCACAGTCACGGGCCTCGTTCCAGCCGCCAGTGCCAAGCACACAGTGATCGATCGCCTCAAGCGCGCACTCCCAGGCGTAATCATCGCCGACGAATTGGCCGCCGTTCCCAACCCGCTCGCTGATGTCGAACCCGAACTCGACCGCCTGCGCGGCAAGGCCGATGAATTGAGCCGGACTATCGCGACAGAGGCCGACGCGTTAAGCCGCACGATTGCCAGCGAAACCGTCGAATTGAATCGGAAGATCGTTGAAGAAGCAGAAAAGCGCGATCGGGCGCGTGCCGGCACCCGCCTTTCCCGCGCCCGCTCAACCCTCGCGTCGCTGACTGCCGACCTGCCCGCCGGCGAACAGGCCCGCGCCAAGGCGGCACTTGCCGAATTCGATCGCACCCTGGCCGACATCGAGAAGTCCGATGCCAAGGCACTCAATAGCGCGGCCAACCGGATGCGCTCCGCCACGCAAGGCCTTTCGGCCCTTCTCGCTGCCCGGCCGCAGGATTCTGCTGCGCCCGCGGCCAATGCAACACCGGTGTCTGCTGTTCTGGCCGCCGCCGAGGAAGCCGAGATCGTCGCTTTGGCTCTTGCCCAAACTGTCGCTCTGCGCAAGTCGCTCCCCACTCAGACCGCGCGCGAAAAGCTTGAAGCCTGGACGCGCGCGCACGCCATTTTCTTCTCTGAAGCTGATGCCTACCGCGATCCGTCCGTCGCCAAGAAGCACCTGACCGACCTGGCCGCCCTCATGACTGGAAACAGCACGGTGGTCCGCATCGTCGGCTACACCGATGGCCTGGGCGGCGCGGATCGCAATTCGCCGCTGAGCCTCTCCCGCGCCAACAAGGTCGAGGCCGATTTGATCGCAGCCGGCGTTCCGCGCAGCCGCCTGGTCGTCATTGGCCGCACCGACTTGCGCAATATCTCCAATGATGAAGGCGCCGGCAGCCCCAACCGCCGCGTTGAATTCGAAGTCGGCTTCGAGGGCGAGGCGCGGCGATGATCGCGCGTAAGGTAATGCTGTTGGGCGAAATCGGGGTCGGGAAGTCCTCGATCGTCCAGCGGCTCGTCTTCGACCGCTTCGAGATGAACTACAAGCCGACCATTGGCGTCGACGTCTATCGCTACGAAGTCCCCGAAACGCCAACGCGCTCAGCCATGGCGCTGATCGTCTGGGATACCGACGGCAATTTCGGCGAGCAAATCTTCCGCCACGTCTATATGCGCGAAGCCTCCGCCGCTGTCATCGTCGGCGATGTCACCCGCCCGCATACCCTGGAGACGCTGGCCGCCCTTGCCGGCGGCTTCCGCGAAGCCCTGCCCGGCCGCACCCTGTCGCTGGTCCTCAACAAGCTCGATCTGCTGGACCCCGGCGACGAGATCGTACTACCTGGCGCGTTGAGCCGCATGGGCGCACCCCTGCACCGTACAAGCGCCAAAACCGGCGACAACATTAGGACAGTCTTCTCAGAAACCGCAGATGCCATCCACCGCCGACGCCTCTGAACCCGGCCAGCCGCTGGCCGCCGCCCCGCTGCTGACGGCCGTCCGCCAGTTGGCCGAGCGGGACGTCTATGGTCTCGTGTGGGTCGGCTCCGACCTCATCGTCAACGGCACCTACGGCAGTCTGGCCCGCTTCGTCGCCATCGGTGAGCCTCTGACCTCAAGCATCTATGCGCTCGTCGGGATGGAGGACGACATTGCAGCGCTTCAACGCGGCTCCGGCGACATCATCGAATTGCCAGACATCACGCTCGTCACTCCGGAGGGCCGCCGCCCGCGCGCCACCCTCTCCGTCTCCTGGTCGCAAGACGAGTCTGCCTACATGTTGCTCGTCGCGCGCACCGAATCCCGCTCCGATCTCGAAGTCGAACTCACCGCTCAGATGCGCGCCCGCCTGATCGCGGAAGCCGAACTCGCCGCCAAGACCCGAGAACTCCAGCGCGTCAACCTCGAGCTCGAACGCGCCAACGCGGATCTTGAGTCCTACGCCTTTGTCATGTCCCACGATCTCCAGTCGCCCATGCGCGTTCTGCGTTACACTCTGGATGAACTGGACGCCGCGTCGATGGGGGCCACGCCGGACGCTCGCGAGAAAATCGGCAAACTGCGTCAACTCTCGCAGCGCATGACTGGGATGCTGTCCGCCCTGCTCGACTACGCCAGCATCACGCGCAAGACCGACGCCATCGCGCCAATCGATACGCATCGTCTCGTGCATGCGGTGGTGTCATCCATCGATGCACCCTCCGGGCTCCTCATCGACATCACGGGCACCTGGCCCGTCGTTAACACGATGGCCGCGCCGCTCGATCTCGTGTTGCGCAACTTGATTGAAAACGCCGTCAAACACCACGACCGCACGTCTGGCCGGGTTGGCATCACTGCTGTCGCGGAGCCAGCCCAACTGATCGTCACCGTCGCCGACGATGGTCCGGGCATCGTGCCGGAACATCGTGACGCCGCGTTCATGCCCTTCCGCAAGTTAGGTCCCCATCAAGATAAGCCCGGACAAGGCATGGGGCTGGCCCTCGTCAGGCGCACCGTGGAAGCCGCCGGTGGCACAATTCGGCTCGATAGCCCCGCCCCGGCCGCACGCGGAACAACGTTTACTGTTCACTGGCCGATTCGCTGACCACGGTGGATAGGCCGCCCAGTTAAGCAATTGCTGAGCGCTTTGGTCTGAAAATGGCGCCGATCGGGCTGTCGGTCTTGCAATGGCCCAGTCCGCCGTGTTTGGTACGCACTACACCGCTCCTACGAACGGTAGAACGAGCAAGACAGGACGGCGACGTGAGTTCCGGCAGCACCGGTGGGGATTTCCTCGCCAGAAAAAGCGATGTCACCAAGCTTCGGCAGGCTGTGCCGGCGTTGACGGATGTGCTTGTCGTCGATGACGAAGCCCCCGACGCCGATCGTATTCGCGCCACACTGCGCGTCATGTTCGGTTACGATGTCGACGTGCGCCACGCCGCAACGCTGGGAACCGCCGTCGATTGCGTGCTCAGCCGCAAGCCGCAACTCATCTTCCTTGACGATATCCTGAAGCCCGCCGATCGCGCCACGGACACGATCCCCTTCCTCCGCCGCGCCGGATACGAAGCCCCCATCGTCGTCATCAGCGGCCAGGTGACCAAGAAGCGCCGGCTGGAGTTGATGGCCGCCGGAGCCAGCGACGTCATTCACAAAGATGATCTCGACAGCGTCCGCCTTGGCGAAGCGCTTCTGCGCGTTTTCGGCAGCGAAGTCTCGGACGCATAAAGCTTAACGATCGTGCGTCGCGTCGCCGCGATTGCCGGCGCGATCGCGTCCGTTCGTCACGCCACGCTTGATGCGGCGCCGTTATCCACCCATCGTCCTTGCGGTTAACTGTCGCCGGACTGCGCTTTTGCCTTTTTTGAACCCTGCTCGCATGGTTCTGCAGGACTCTGAAAATATAAAAATCAAACGGGACGATCCCATGAGCCTCAAGATCATGATTACGGCAGGCGCGCTCCTCGCGTCGGCAGGCCATTCACTGGCCGAAGATTTCAAACTCCCGCCGGAAGTCACGCCGGCCCTGCGCGCTGCATGCGAGAGCGATGTGCGCCGCCTGTGCATCGGCGAGAACCCGACCGTTCCGAAAGTAAAAAGCTGCGTGCGCTCCAACTTCATGCGTCTCGGCCGCCGCTGCCAGATGCAGATCACGCTGGCCGGCCTCAAGCCCTGATCGCCGCCCTCTGACACCACTGCAAATGAAAACGCCGCCCGGTCCCCCAGGCGGCGTTTCGCTTTCTACATCGTGAGGCAGAGCCGATTAGGCAGCTTCAGCCTTCGCCGGCTTCATCGCCTCGGCGAGGTAAGCCATCGCCGCATCGACGCCGCCCTTCTTATGCGGCACGCCGGCGATCGAAAGCCCCATCTCGATGCCCGTCAGAGCGCCCATGACGGTCAGTTCGTTGGTGTCGCCCAGATGCCCGATGCGGAATGCCTTGCCCGCGAGCTTGTTGAGACCCGTCCCCAGCGACATATTGAATGTGTCGAGCACGATCTTGCGGAACTGATCGGCGTTGTGCCCGTCAGGCATGAGCACCGTCGTCACCGCCGGCGAATAGTACTTCGCCTCACGGCAGTTGAGTTCCAAGCCCCATGCACGCACCGCGCGGCGCGACGCCTCCGCCAGACGCTCGTGCCGGTCGAAAACGTTCTGCAGGCCTTCATCGTTGATCAGTTCGATCGCTTCCTGCAGGCCGTAGAGCAGGCCGGTTGCGGGCGTATAGGGGAACCAGCCGCCGTCATTGGAGGCAAACATATCGTCCCAGTTGAAGTAGGCGCGCGTCAGCTTCGCTGTCTTAGTCGCCGCGATCGCCTTGTCGCTGACGGCCGTGAACGACAGCCCCGGCGGCAGCATCAGGCCCTTCTGCGAGCCGGCCACCGTCACGTCGATGCCCCACTCGTCATGGCGCAGATCGGCCGCTGCCAGACCCGAAATCGTATCCACCATGAACAGCGCCGGATGCCCGGCGGCATCGATAGCCTTGCGCACTTCGTCGAGACGCGTGCAGCAACCCGTCGACGTCTCGTTGTGAACGACGCACACGGCCTTGATCGACCGGTCCTTGTCCGCCCGCAACTTGGCTTCGATCTGGTTCGCATCGACGGCGATCCGCCAGTCGGTGGCGATCACATCGGCCACGAGACCAAGCCGATCCGCCATCTGCTTCCACAGCACAGCGAACTGGCCCGTCTCGACCATCAAGACCTTGTCGCCTGGCGACAGCGTGTTGGTCAGCGCAGCTTCCCACGCGCCCGTGCCCGACGCCGGATAGATGATGACCGGGTTCTTCGTCTTGAAGAGCCCCTTCACGCCGGCAAGCACCGATTTGCCGAGCCGCTGGAAGTCCGGGCCGCGGTGATCGAGGATCTGGCGCGACATGGCAGCCAAAACGCGCTCGGGCACCGGCGTCGGTCCGGGAATCTGCAGAAAATGGCGGCCGGGGCGGCGAGGCTCTTTCGTCATAGCGCGTCCTTGAAAAGGGTGCCGGGAAGCGTGTCAGCGGTCGCGACAATCTCGGGCCCGCCAACCCGAGGATCGGCGGGAACGGAAGAGAGCTGAACGTTTAATCCCTCTTGCTCAACAGTCGGGCAGCTATAGGAAGTGACACGGAAGGCCGTCAAGTGACTGATAGACCAACCGGCTCGGCCAAACGTCGCGTCCCGCGACAAGTCAATCCGGTCAAAGTTTCCGCACAGGAATGAGTTGGCGCGTTCACGCGCGCACGCGCAAACTGAGCGGCGAAATGGGGGCAAGAATGAATGATTTTCACCGCCTGACAGCGACTGAATGCGTTGAGGAAATTCGCAGCGGCCGCCTCTCCAGCGTCGACTTGGTGAATGACTGTTTGCGCCGCATCGCCATCCGGGAGCCCGTCATCGGCGCGTGGGCCCATTTGGACGCCGAGTTCGCCCGCGCTCAAGCCCGCGCCGCCGACGTCGCCAAAGCCGCCGGCAAGCCCTTAGGCCCGCTGCACGGCGTCCCCGTCGGCATCAAGGACATCATCGACACCCAAGACTTGGCCACCGAGCACGGCACCCCCGCTTTTGCCGGACGCCGGCCGTCCCACGATGCCGAAGTCGTCCGCCGCCTGAAATCGGCCGGCGCCATCATCCTCGGCAAAACCGTCACCACCGAACTCGCGTTCTACGGTCCCGGAAAAACCCGCAACCCCGCCGACCCAAACCGCACGCCCGGCGGCTCGTCCTCCGGTTCTGCCGCAGCCGTTGCCGACTTCCATGTCCCCTTAGCGCTCGGCTCGCAAACCGCCGGCTCCATTCTCCGCCCCGCGTCCTACTGCGGCGTCATGGGCTTCAAACCCACGTTTGGCCTCATCCCTCTGGACGGCGTGATCGAACAATCTCCGCCACTCGATACGCTCGGCGGCTATGCACGCTCGGCCGCCGATCTCGCGCTGCTGACGGCCGTTCTCTCCGGCACGCCCTGCGCGCTCCCAGACTTATCCGCCCGCCCACTGCGCCTCGTCTTCATCAAGACACCCGCCTGGCCGCAAGGCGATCAAGTCATGCGCGACTCACTTGAACGCCTCGCGCTTGCCAACACCGATGTCGTCGATGAAATGGGGATGCCGGCCTCTTTCGACGACACCGGCGGCTTGCAACGCGCCGTCCAATTCCACGACATCGCCAAAAACTACGGCCCCATTGTCGACAAGCACGCCGCCGTCATGTCTGCCAAGCTGAAAGAAGTCATCGCCGAAGGCCGCACCGTCTCTGATGCCGAATACGAAGCAGCACGCGCCCGCCGCGAACCGCTCACTCAATCCCTCGATCACATCTTCGCCGCCTACGACGCGATCCTAACCCCCGCCGCGCAAGGCGTCGCTCCGCAAGGCCTCTCGGCCACTGGCTCGCCCATGTTCAATTTCATCTGGACCTATCTCGGTCTGCCTGCGATCTCGATACCGCTGCTCAACGTCGGCAGCCTGCCACTCGGCGTCCAACTCGTCGCCCCTCGCGGCGCCGACGCCCGTCTCCTCGCCGTGGCCGATCGCGCACTGCGCACCCTCAAGCCAAACTGACCACGTCTCCCGTCGCCACGCGCCCCCCGCCGACCACGCGCGCAAACACGCCGAGATCGCTGTGCCGGTAGGTGCGCAGCAGCAGCGCCGGAATATCGAGATCGCGCCGCCCGGTCGCGGGATCGACATTTGTTGCCGCACACCGCTCCGTGCGTTCCGTGACTTGGAATTCGACGCCGCCGATGCGCAGCGTCTTACCAATCCAGCCGAACTCCGCCCATGCGGGCGCGCCCGTTACGATCAGGTTGGGCCGGAACCGCAACGGTGCGATCGGATGGGCCGAAACGCGCTCCAATTCAGCGATGGTACCGAGATTGACAATATGCACGCACGGCTCCGGCTCGTCCGACAGCACATGCCCCTTGGCTTGAACAATCCGCGGCGGCCCTTTCAAGCTGTCCTTCATGTACTCGGCAAAGAACTGCGCAATGATGGCTCTCCCGGCCGGCGTCTCAAGCGAACCACGCGCCACCTCGCCTCCATCCCGGCTGATGGTCAGAACCTGCGTTTCCGGATCGAACCGGCTCGTCACCGTCGCCAGATCCGCATGCCGCATCAGCGTCAGAAAACTGATCTTGGGCACATGCGCCGGTTTCAACGGATCAAACCGCCCCGGCCCATTCTCGATCGCGAACGCCCGGTCCCACGGCAGCGCTTCACCCGGGCGAAGGTCCACGGCGGGCAATCGCTCCGCCGACAAACCTTTCACCGGATACCGGTAGATGGCGGTCAGCGACGCGCCGGAGAGAGGAGATGCGGTCAAGGCGGCGGCTCACGGGCTGAGAGGGGACTCAGCCATCATACCTGACCGCAAGCCGCGCGATACTAGGCCGGTTTGCCCGCGATGCCGCGGGCTGCCAGTTGCGCCAACGTAGCGTTCATCGCCGTCAATTGTTCCAGCGAAGCTGCATGCAGCCGCAACGCCTCCGCGGATTGCGCCAGCGCTTCATCCGCCCGGCGATTGTTCTCCGCGTACTGCTTGGCGATCAGGTCTTCCATCGCCTTGTTCTGCGCCAGCGCCTGATCATTGGCCGACTTCTGGTGATCGAGGTACGCGGTCTGCTTGGAAAGGATGCCCGTCGCGGAATAGGCCTTCCGCCAAATCCAGACCATGTACACAACAACGATGATGGCCGGCGCCCAGAAGAGGACGTCGACCCACCAGGGCAGAACGAGCTCTGGGAACGGCGGTTGCGGAATGGGGTTCATGGCCAAACTCCAGACGAAATCGCTCCCATCTTAGCGAAGAGCCATGAAGCCGCCGTTGCCGAATGCGGTAAAAAAGATCCTGCCAAAGACCGCGCCCTGCCCTTTTTCCCAGCATAGACGCTCCCATATCTAGGTAGCACACCACGCGGAGCCTTCGGGTCCGCACCGGATGCGGATACAATAATAACGGCGCCACCCACCGGGCCTCAGGGACGGAACGGCGCGCGAGAAAGGTCTAACCCATGAATTTCGATCGCTACACCGATCGCGCCAAAGGCTTTGTCCAGTCGGCGCAGAGCCTTGCCCTCCGTGAGGGCCACCAGCAGTTCGCCCCCGACCACCTCCTCAAAGTCCTCCTCGACGACGAGGAAGGCCTCGCCGCCGGTCTCATCGACCGCTCCGGCGGCCGCTCGCGCGAAGCATTAGCCGCCGTCGAACGCGCGCTCGCCAAACGGCCGAAAGTCTCGGGTGGCGGCGCGGGCCAGCTCTATATGGCCCCCGAATTGGCCCGCGTCTTCGACGCAGCCGAGAAGGTGGCTGAAAAGGCCGGCGACAAGTTCGTCACGGCTGAGCGCCTCCTCTTGGCCCTCGCGCTCGAAAAAGGCACCGACACCGCCAAGATCCTGACCGATGCCGGCGTCACCCCGCAGGGCCTCAACACCGCCATCAACGACATCCGCAAAGGCCGCACGGCCGACAGTGCGTCCGCCGAACAGGCCTACGACGCCCTGAAGCGCTATGCGCGCGACCTCACCGAAGCGGCGGCCTCCGGTAAGCTTGATCCAGTCATTGGCCGCGACGAAGAAATTCGCCGCACCATTCAGGTGCTCTCGCGCCGGACCAAAAATAACCCCGTCCTCATCGGCGAACCCGGCGTCGGTAAAACCGCCATTGCCGAAGGCCTTGCGCTGCGCATCGTCAAAGGCGACGTCCCCGAAAGCCTGAAGGACAAGAAACTGCTCGCGCTCGACATGGGCTCTCTCATCGCGGGTGCGAAGTATCGCGGCGAATTCGAAGAGCGCCTGAAGAGCGTGCTGTCGGAGGTCCAGTCCGAGGAAGGCCGCATCATTCTCTTCATCGACGAATTGCACACCATCGTCGGCGCCGGCAAATCCGAAGGTGCGATGGATGCCGGCAACTTGTTAAAGCCCGCACTCGCCCGTGGCGAGCTTCACTGCGTCGGCGCCACCACGCTCGACGAGTACCGCAAGCACATCGAAAAAGATGCAGCCCTCGCCCGCCGCTTCCAGCCGATCTTCGTCTCCGAGCCGACGGTGGAGGATACCATCTCCATCCTGCGCGGCCTGAAGGAGAAGTATGAGCTGCATCACGGCGTCCGCATCACCGACAGCGCACTTGTCGCTGCGGCCACGCTCTCAAACCGCTACATCACGGACCGCTTCCTCCCCGACAAGGCCATCGACCTCGTCGACGAGGCCGCCTCGCGCCTGCGCATGCAAGTCGATAGCAAGCCCGAAGAACTCGATGCCATCGATCGCGACCTCATGCAGGTGATGATCGAGCGCGAAGCCCTGCGCAAGGAGACGGATCAGGCCTCCAAGGATCGACTGACCAAATTGGAAACCGAAATCGCCAACCTGGAAGAGCAGTCTAAGGCGATGACCGCGCGCTGGGAGGCGGAAAAGCAGAAGCTCGGCTCGGCGCAAAAGGTGAAGGAAGAACTCGACGCCGCCCGCAATGAACTCGAACTGGCCCAACGCAAGGGGAACCTCGCGCGCGCCGGCGAACTCACCTACGGCGTCATTCCGGATCTGGAAAAGAAACTGAAGGACATCGAAACCAACGACGGCAAAGGCGCCATGGTCGAAGAGGCCGTGGGCCCCGACCAGATCGCGGGCATCGTCTCGCGCTGGACCGGCGTCCCCGTCGACAAAATGCTCGAAGGTGAACGCGACAAGCTCCTGAAGATGGAAGACGCGCTGGGCAAGCGCGTCGTCGGCCAGAAGGAAGCCGTCATCGCGGTCTCCACCGCCGTCCGCCGCGCACGCGCCGGGCTGCAGGACCCGAACCGTCCCATCGGCTCGTTCATGTTCTTAGGCCCCACCGGCGTCGGCAAAACCGAGCTGACGAAGGCGCTTGCCGCCTACCTCTTCGACGACGACACCGCCATGCAGCGCATCGACATGTCGGAGTACATGGAGAAGCACTCGGTCGCCCGCCTCATCGGCGCGCCTCCCGGCTACGTCGGCTATGAAGAAGGTGGCGCACTCACCGAAGCCGTCCGCCGCCGGCCCTACCAGGTCGTCCTTTTCGACGAAATCGAGAAGGCGCACCCGGACGTGTTCAACATCCTCCTCCAGGTGCTCGACGACGGCCGCCTGACGGACGGCCAGGGCCGCACCATCGACTTCAAGAACACGCTCATCATCCTTACGTCCAACATCGGCGCCCAGTATCTCGTTGAACAGAAGGAAGGCGAGGATACCGAAGCCGTGCGCGATGAAGTGATGGCCGAAGTCCGTTCGCGCTTCCGGCCGGAATTCCTGAACCGCCTCGATGAGATCATACTGTTCCACCGCCTCCAGCGGCAGGACATGGGCCAGATCGTCGATATCCAAATGGGCCGTCTGCAAAAGCTCGTTGACGATCGCAACATCACGATCGAGTTGGACGACGCCGCCCGCACGTGGCTCGCCAATCGCGGCTACGACCCGGCCTATGGCGCGCGCCCCTTAAAGCGCGTGATCCAGAAACAGGTCCAAGACCCACTCGCCGAGCAGATCCTCGCCGGCGGCGTCAAAGACGGCGACACCGTCAAAGTCTCCGTCCGCGACGGCGCCATCACCATCAACGGCTGGCCCGTGAAGGCGGCGGCGTAAGTCTCAACAATGGGGCCGCTTCACGGCCCCCTCACCCCGCAGGCGGCGAGAGGGGGGCACCCAAAGCACCGCTTTCGCCCGCTCGCATTTGCCCTTTCTTTAGGCCGATCTGATATCAAGACTACGATTAACACCGCCCACCCCCGGTAAACCGCGATGTCAGTCCAGACACGCCCCATCTTCACCGCTGATTGGCCCCCATACGCAATCGCGGCGCATATCATCTACTGGCTAGCGTCGGCTGTACTCCTCGGCGCATGCGCTGCGTTTTACTTCCAAATCGTTCCAGCGGGGAAATTAGCCCTCTCACTAATCTTGTGGTTCGTCAGTCTTTCGATTTACGGCGCGGCTGCAGCGTGTTCAGGCAGGCATTATACCGTCTTTCGTGTGTTCTACCGCAAGCCGATCAATGGATGGCGCGCTCGGGTGAATGGCATCGTGTGCCTGCTGACTGCGGTATCCATGTTCTTATTATGCGGGGCAATATTTTTGCTTAGGTGAAGTTTGACTCACCTTCCCTTCCCTTCTTCCGTTCTTTCGCCTTGTGCGCGGCACGCTTGCCGTTCCCCTCGTTGTT
This sequence comes from Hyphomicrobium sp., assembly GCA_002928735.1. Classification (GTDB taxonomy): domain Bacteria; phylum Pseudomonadota; class Alphaproteobacteria; order Rhizobiales; family Hyphomicrobiaceae; genus JAGVSR01. The sequence continues at coordinate 169,693 of PERL01000006.1, forward strand.
CAAGATTTACTGCGGCTCATTTTTGCTAGCCGCCAACCGAGTGCCCTTTGATTTTCGTCCGCGATGGCGCCATCACCATCAACGGTTGGCCCGTTAAGGCTGCAGCCTAACAGCACAGGTCAGCCCCCCGAACGAGGGGGCTGACCGCTGTTCCGCTTGGTTGCTCGCACGTGCCCCCTCCATATCGTTGGATTGTTTGCTCGTTCGCCGCTATGGACGCTCATCCAGTCCTCCAGATCGCGATCCCCAAACCATGTCCATCATCGAAGCCATCACCACCGCGCTCGCATCCAATCCGATTTTGGCAGCCGGTGTCGGCACGCTCTTGGCCGGGTCCGTGCTCTACGTGTTGCGCGCCGTTCCCGAAAAAATCATGGAAGCCCTCGGCACCGCACTCTGGACCAAGGTCTCCATCGAGAGCCTGTCGAGTGAATATGCCGACGTCGATCACTTCATCGAAAAGCGCCGCATCAATTTTTTCAGCCGCTCCCTCGAATTGAAAGAAGGCGCGCTGCAAACCGGCTTCGGCTCCGGATGGGGCACCTACGACGGTAAAATCTTCAAATACGCCAAGGCGCGATCAACCCAGCAGGTCGTTCCGTATGAAACGATCAACGTCGCATTTTTAACGAGGGACCGGTCCGTCGCCGAGCGCTTTCTGCGCGACAGTCAGCCGGCAGACCGCCGCAACTCGATCAGCGTCACGCTGTACGGCGCCAATGGCAGCACCGGCAGCTTGCGCCGCAACAAGCGCAGCCTCGATACCGTCTTCGTCGACGACGCCGTGAAGTCGCGTCTCGTGGAGCGCATCACGTGGTTCATCGGCGCTGAACAATGGCACGCCGAGCGCGGCATCCCATGGAAGCTTGGAATCATCCTCCATGGGCCTCCCGGAACGGGTAAAACGAGCCTCATCCACGCGCTCGCATCATCGTTCGGCTTCAACATCAAATACATCAAGTCGCTGCACGGCCTCGGCGCCGCCTTCATGCACGGCACCGCCAAGGACCTCTTTGTGATCGAGGATATCGATACAATTTCGGGCGGTCTCAACCGGTCGGGGCCGGATGGCAATGCGGCGAACGCGGCCAACATCGTTGCCCAGCAATCCTCGCCCTTCCACGAAGTCTTGAACGCCATGGACGGCATGCAAACGCCCGATGGCCTGAAATTCATCGCCACGACCAATCACATCGGCCGCCTGGACCCCGCGATTATCCGCCCGGGCCGCATCGATGAGGTGATCGAGATCGGCCCACTCTCTCTCGCAAGCGCGCGCCGGATGTTCAAAGCCTTTTACGGCCGCGATGGAATTGGTGAGTATTCACCCCGCACGGGTGCCGAGCTTCAGGTCATGTTTTCGACCAAGACGGCCGAGGAAGCAGAAGCGGCCCTTGCGGCATCAGCCCGGTCCAGCGTTACCGTCAATCACTCTCCGGTATCGCCACCCGCCTGACCAACGGATCATCTGACGCGCAGCTACTGCGCCGAGACAGTCTTCGCCGCCCCAGGCGAAGCCGCGGCCCGTGCAGCGGCGACAGCTTCGGCTGCAGCAGCTCTGGCTTCTTTCGCAGCCGCTGCTGCTTCAGCCGCGGCGCTTGCAGCAGCCGTCGCTGGCGTCTCAGTGCTCGGCGCAGCGACGGCCGCCGCCGTGGATGGCCGCCCAACTTGCACGGTCGCAGCTGCCGGTGTCGCGGGCTTCTTCTTCTGCGCCACCGGCTTTTTCTTCTCGGGCTTCGCAGGCTTTGCCGCTGGCTCGCTGCCCAGGAACCCGAAGATCGACGACAGCGGCGCGTTCTCGCTCACTCCGCCGGCATACGATTGCATCACGTGAACCTTTGCGCCCACCTTCGCGATCGACGCCAGATGCACCACATGCTCGTTCGTCAGCCGGAAGCAGCCCGACGAATTGGCGCGTCCCACTGTGCGATCGTTATTCGTGCCGTGAATGCGATAAATGGAGCTGCCCAGATAAAGCGCCCGCGCGCCTTGCGGGTTCTTCATGCCGCCCGAAACCGTCACCGGCAGTCCCGGCACGCGTTCGCGCATCTCCGCCGGCGGCGTCCACGACGGCCATTCCGCGATGCGGCTGATCCGCTCCGTCCCCGTCCAGGTGAAGCCATCGCGCCCCACCGAGATCGGATAGGCGTAAGCCTTCTTGCCCGGCAGTACGAAATAGAGTTTGCGCGCCTGGGTATCGACGATGATCGATCCCGGCTCCTCGGTCCGATCCAGATAGACGATCGGCGGAACGGCAGGCTTGAAGTCCGGCCGCTCGCCGCCCTCCATATATTTCGGATAGACCGTCGGCTCATACGTCTTGCGGTTCGCCGCCCGCTCGGCTGCCTCCCGCTCTTCCCGTTCTCGCCGGTCGCTCTCGAACACAGGCCCGTTGTCGGACCACATGTTCGCCCAAATCGGCTGTGAACCCATCATTAGGCCGGCGGCCACCACCGGCAATATGACGCGCAAATCAACCATGCGCCGTCTCCAATCACCCCTGTGCCGCCCGCGCAGCATCCCGGTCAATCAACACCGAGATACGCGAGCCGGGCAACCCCGGACAAGATCATACCCGCCCGTAAACCCACACCAAAAGATAACTGTGGCCCCAATACGCCAATTTGGCCCTGAATTGTGACAGGTTGGACCTCCCCCTCTCCCCCGCGCGGGGAGAAGGCCGGGGGTGAGGGGCGCGACGTGAGTGAGGGGCAGCCGCATCCGGGCTGTAAGTCACCCCTAGTCCGAATCCCGTATCAATCCCCCACTACTGCGGACTGCGCTCCATACACCGCTTGGCCTGGCTCATCACCTCGTCGGGCGACAGTGTCTCAAGCAAGCTCGCGCGATGAGCCTTCACCTCGGTGAAAGCGTCGGCCTCCTTCAGTCCTTTGGGAATGGAATAGGCGTTGAGATACGTCATGGACGTCACCAAGGCGCGTTTCGCCAACTCAGGATCGTTGTCCACTTTTCCGCTTACAACTAGCGAGTTTGCAGCACTGATCATAGCCGAGCAGTTGAGGTTGGCATTCACCCCGCTGACGTCGTCACCACCGGACGGCCCGCACGCAGCTAAAACACAGCAGCAGAAGGCTCCGCATAACACTGCAACGCGCGCCATCGTGTATCCCTTCAATTTATGTGCACCAGCGCCTCACGCCGCCGTCTTCGGCTCACCCGCCGCCACAACCGGTTCCTCCACCAGCGCCACTGGTTTCGCCGGCCGGCTTCCGAGCGTCTCCTTCACGAGCTTTGTCGCCGACACGTAGTCCGGCTTGCCTGAACCCAAGAGCGGAATGCCATCCACCACCAAAATCTCCGCCGGCACGTTCAATTCCGACAGACCCTTGGCCTTCACGAGCCGCTGGAACTGATCCCGCGCGATCCCCTTGTCCGTCGTCAGCAACACGAGCTTCTCGCCCTTGCGCGCATCCGGTACCGAGACCACGATCGTCACGAGACTCGGCCAGAGTTCCGCCGACAAGGCCTCCACCGCAGAAAGTGACACCATCTCGCCCGCGATCTTGGCAAACCGCTTCGCGCGGCCCTTGATCGTGATGAAGCCCTGCGCATCGATGGCAACGATATCGCCCGTGTCGTGCCAGCCCTCGGCCGGCGGCTCAAGCACGCCCGGATTTTCCGTCCGCATGTAGCCGAGCATCACATTCGGACCACGCACATAAAGCCGTCCGCCGTCCTCGATGCCGGGCACCGGCTCCAGCCGCGCTTCCATCAGCGGCGCAAGACGTCCGACCGTGCCCGACTTGTTCGACAGCGGCGTGTTGATGGCCAGCACCGGCGCCGTTTCCGTCACGCCGTAGCCTTCCAGAATGCGCACGCCGAACTTCTCCATATACGTCTGGCGCGTGCGATCCTTCACCGCCTCCGCGCCGGAAACGATCAGGCGAATGCGGTGGAAGTCATACGGATGCGCCGAGCGGGCATAGCCGGTGAGGAACGTATCGGTGCCGAACATGATCGTCGAATTCGAGCCGTAAACGAGTTCCGGCACGATGCGATAGTGCAGCGGCGACGGATAAAGATAAACCGGCACGCCGCCGATCAGCGGCATCACGAGACCGCCCGTCAGCCCGAACGAGTGAAACACCGGCATCACGTTGAACACTTTGTCCTGCCCGTTCACCGCGATGCGATGCAGACACTGGAACGCGTTCGCTAGTAGATTTTTATGGCTGAGAACGACGCCCTTCGGCGTGCCCTCCGAACCCGACGTAAACAGGATCGCCGCCGGATCGTCTGGCTTGCGCTGCGCTAGCGCCTTGGAGCCCTGCAACAGACCCTTGATCTTGTCGCCGGTCCCGATCGTCGCCTTCACGTCCTCTAGATAGACGATCTTCACCACAGCCGACAGCTTCTCCACCGCCTCGCCGAGCTTCGCCTTCTCCACGAACGCGCGCGAGGTCAGAACAACATCGACCTTTGCCGCCTGACAGGCGTAGATCATGTTCTGCGCGCCGGCTGAGAAGTTCAGCATCGCCGCCACGCGCCCGATCGATTGCAACGCAAAGAACGTCACCGCCACGCCCGCCGCATTCGGCAAGAGCACGCCGACGGCGGCCCCTTCCGGTGCCAGCGGTGCGATCTTGGCGCCCAGAACCTGCGCCCCAACGATCAGCTTCTTGTATGAGAGCTTCGTGCCGAGCGCGTCTTCGATGGCGGGCTTGCCCGTATCACGGTTTGCCTTCGCTTCGACGAGTGCGGAGAACAATGTCTGATCGAGGTTTGCCGTCAGCACGGCCGTGTTGACCATGATGTCCTGCAGCGCCGCGCCCGCCGCCTGACGCCGCGCCTTGCCGCGCAGCGTTTGGTCAACAGGCAGCTTCACCGGCGGCAGGATCGTCACCGTCGTCTTCGGAAACCACGACTTCTTGGTCTGATACTTATTAAGATAGCCGAAGTGCGACCGCTCAAGCCCATCAATGCGCACCGGCACCACGATGGCATCCGCCTTGTCGGCAATCATCGCCGTGCCGTCATAGACCTTCATCAACCCGCCGGTCGTCGTAAGACGCCCTTCCGGGAAGATGACGAGCGTATCGCCGGCCTTCACGTCATTGATGAGATGCCGCGTCGACAGCGGCTTCGTCGGATCGATCGGATGCACCTTGGCGAGCTGCAGAAACGGCTTCACCCACCAGCGCTGCGCGATTCCCGTATCGATCGCGTACGACGCGAAGTCCGGCATGATCGAATGCATCAAAGCCGCATCGAGAAAGCTGACATGGTTCGGCGCGATGATCGCGCGCGTCCCCGCCGCCGGCAGGTTTTCCATGCCCTTCACTTCAAGCCGCAGGAACGTCTTGAACAGGAACATGGCGAGGTCTTTCAGGCCATGCTTGCCCCACGCTTTCAGAACGAGGCCAAGCACGACGAGGTTCGCAACGCCCAGAATGAGGAACAGAGACGCCGTCGAATATCCGGCCCACTGCAGCGCCGCCAGAATGAGGCTCGCACCGACCATGAAACCGGCCGACAGCACGTTGCACGCCGCCACCACGCGCGCCTTGTGATCGTCGCGTGCCCACAGCTGCACGGCCGCGAACGACGGCACGATGAACAACCCGCCCGCAAGCGACAGCACAAACAGGCCGGAAGCCAAACGAAGGCCCGTGAAGCTGGCAAGAAATCCCTGAACGCCGAGCGGCTCAACCGCGCGCACGACACCTGACGCCGTCCAGGCAAGCTCCAGGCACGCCACAGCCATCAGAAATGCGCCGACCGGCACCAGCGCCATGTTCGGACGCATTTTGCTGGCTTTCGCCGCGAGAAACGAACCAACGGCAATGCCGACCGTGAACACGAGCAGGCCGAGCGTGATCACGCCCTGCGTGCCGTTCATCCCGTCTTTCAGCATCACCGGCAGCAGCGAGAGCGCCACCGCGCCGACCAGCCAGAACCAGCTCGTAATCAGACCGCCCGTCCATAGGCGCCGGTCTTCGCGCAACTCATGGATGAGCGCGAAAGTCGATGTCAGCGGATTTTTCGTAATGACGAGATCGGGCGCCGCCGCCCCGGTCTTCGGAATAAACCGCGCCGCCACCCAGCACAGTACGGAGAGCACGACGATGGCCACCGGCAGTTCCCATGCCGTGCCTTCCGGATGCACCATCAGCCCGCCGGCGATTGTGCCGATCAGGATCGCGGCAAACGTCGCGCTCTCGACCAGCGCGTTGCCGGCCGAGATTTCCTTTTTGTCGAGAATGCTGGGGAGGATACCGTATTTGATCGGCCCGAACAGTGCCGCCATGACGCCGAAGCCGCCGAGCGCCATGAACAGCACCGGCACGGAGTTGAACCAGAAGCCAGCCGCCGCCACCAACGCAATCGGGATCTCGAACCGCTTCAGCCACTCAGCCAATTCCGCCTTGTCGTACTTGTCGGCCCACTCGCCGCCCAACGCTGAGAGGAAGAAGAACGGCGCTACAAGCACCGCGCCGGCAAGCGCCACGAGCGATGCCCCCTCCGCTTCCCCGATCTTGAACAAGATCAGGATGACGAGCGCGTTTTTGACGAAGTTGTCGTTCAGCGCCGAAAGAAACTGGCACCAGAACAGGCTGGCAAAACGGCGGGTCTTCAAGAGGTCGGGAAACATGGTTGGACGTCCTACAGATACGCAAAGGGGCTGACGGTGGGCGGCCGGGCTAAGCCGCGCGTTTGAAGTGAGTATCGCCCGCAACATGGTTAAAGAACGGCTCAACACATGCCGCTTTTCCATTGATTGAATGGGATTTTCCTACCCCGCGCGCGATCCATTGTGGCGGCCGGCCGGGGGCCTCCAGTTCAGGGGTGTCCTGATTGAGCAGCGGCGCGTCGGCGACGGCCGAACCCAAGAACACGCGGGCCAAACGATCAAACATAGCGGTCTCTCCTATCGCGATGAACATTGTTCAAAAGCCAATATACATCGACGTGAACAAAGTTCAATAGGAAAACGACTGCTCCGTATTGAAGGGTTACCGCATCGGAAATTGGGGGGCAGGCACGCACCTGACCCGCAGCGCCGGCCGTCAATCCGCAAAGCGAGGCGGCAGCCCTTACCGGCTCGCCGTCATCACGGGAGCGCGCCGCATCAGCTCCTCGATCCGCGCCCGCTCGCGCTGGAAGTCGGCCAGATCCTTGCCCGCAAGCTTGCGCTCGCGCGGCACCTGGATCGATGTCGGATCGACGAAGCGGGTGTTGATCAGCACCTCGTAGTGCAAATGCGGGCCCGACGACAAACCCGTCGAACCGACATAGCCGATCACCTGCCCCTGCCGCACCTTCACACCCGGCTGCACACCCGGTGCGATGCGCACCATGTGGCTATAAGCGGTCTGATAGCCGTTCGCATGCCGGATACGAACGTAGTTGCCATTGTATCCCTTGTGCCGGGCCTCTTCGATGGTGCCAGTGCCGGCCGCCAGGATCGGCGTGCCGACCGGTGCCGCCCAGTCCACACCCGTATGCATCTTGCGCACGCCAAGCAGCGGATGGTGGCGCAGACCAAAGCCCGACGTCAGCCGCAAGTCGCCGCGGATCGGCTTGCGCATCAGAAATTTCCGCGAGTTGTTCCCATCCTTGTCGTAGTAGTCGACCTCGCCGTCCGTCGAACGGAAACGGAAATAACTCGACGTTTCGCCGCCCGTTGTAATCGCCGTGTACAGCAATTCGCCCGGCGGACCGTCCGCGCCGTTGTCCTGCTTCAGATCGAAAAAGAACTCAGCGGTGTCGTCCGCGCGCAGCCGCCGCCGGAAGTCCGTTTCCGACGCATGCACCCGCAGCACTTGTTGAATGGTCTCACCGGGCACCTGCTGCACAAGGCTCGCGTGATAGAGACTGGCATAGAGCGTGGCACTCAGCCCGCTATCAGACGGCGCGAGCCGCTCCGGCATGAACTTCTGCTCCGGCGGCGTCGCGCTCGCGATGAAGTCACCGCCGGCACTCCGGCTCACAGTGACGTAATGCTCGTGCCCATCGCCAAACACCGAAAGCCGCGTCGGTTCGAATTTACTGGCATCATCCAGCGAGGGCACGAGCGTGATGTGCACCTCTTGGCCCGCCTTCAAATTTTCATCGCGGAATATCGTCTCTGCTGACGCCAGAATTTCACGAACGACCCACGTTTCAGCGCCCGTCGCAGCGAGAATTTTTGCCAGCGTATCGCGCGGCCCAACCTTCACCACGCGCGTCGTCAGACCTTCGATCTCTTCATCAGGCTCGTCGGCCTCGACCAGCGTCTTGGCGAGATTCGTTGTGTTCGGCGCCTCTTGCGGGGCGGCAGCGGCTGCCACCGTCGGGTCCGTGCCTGCCTCCACCAGAGGCGCTTCCGCTGCAGCGGTATCCGCGCCAACATCGAAGCTGGCACGCTGCACGAGATCGTCGACCTCGCCCACGTCCATTTCCTGTCCGTCTTCGCCAGGTAGAAATCCGCCCAGCAATTCGACAACGCGCACGTTCACATCGCGGTTCTGCGAAATCGTTTCGTCTTCGCGATTGCTCACAACCGGTTTGCTGTCCGCATAAAGCTTGAGCGGATTGAACGGCGGAATGACATCGGTGTAGTTCGCCGGCACGGGTGCGAGCCGTGAAACGATGCGCACGTAGGGCTTTGCGTAAATATACTCGCGCCCATTCCGCCGCTGCTTCAATGTCTCGTGGATGATGTAGCGCGTCGATGTTGCCCCCGTCGTGATTTGCAGCCGGTCCGTTTTTGCAACCGCCCAATTCAATCCGTCGTCCGGACGGTGCGGCGCGGGCATCGGAGCCATGGCCGCGTCCATGCGCAGCCGGTCGAGCGTCGGCATCCGCCCTTCGGCGACATCGCGCGGATCGGTCGACCCATAGATCACAACGATAATGGCAACGGCGCCAACGGCTGCGGCCAGCACCGTGCTGAGAAGCCATCGAAACCGCCCGCTCTGACGGCTATCTGCATGATCGGCCGCATACACGTCGGCGCGCGCGCCGCGGCCACGCGACCCGCGATAGAGATGGGGCAGTCCGTTGGGATGGTCGGACGAGCGGGCGCGCACCGGGCGGAGCCCCGGGCGCGTGCGCGGCCGATGTCGGATGTGATGAACCAAACGGCGTCCCCCGGATCCCCAACAACGTGCCCGGCAACATCCCCAAGGGTCTGCCCCAGGGACCTGCTAGGACGTGCCACATCAAAGCCGGAACACTCGCTCCAACTTCATGCGTCCGCAGAATGTCCGCTGTTCGCGGCCCTGCGGTCAATCAAAACGGCTGATTTGTCGGGCACTTTTGTGGCGGACACCCCACCCATCCCGTGCATGAGCTCCATCGCGAGTCCGCCGCTGGCAGAGTGCACTGCCGTTGTGAATCGTGCCGCAGTGCACCACGGGGCCATCTCCGGGCCCTCAAAAGCCGCTGCTTTTTGCCCACGCAGATCCCCAGGCGACCCATTTTGCCCCGATCCGGTCACCGCCGATGACCCGAATCCGCCCGCGCCAGCCAACTTTAGCCTGTGTGGATAACCATAAAATCCAAACGATTTCATTGTCTTGGCGTGTCCCGAACGCAATTCCGAAGATTTTTTAAATTCGGTTGTTGACACCGGGCCGGGGTTTGTATTTATTCGGTCCTTGTCGGGGCGCCACGGTGCTTCGCCGGCCCGCGACGGGCATTGCTCTTCTTGAAACCTCGGTTCTTCGCCGGGACTACCCGGAAAGAGCCCTGTTGTCTCAAAAGCCAATCTAGCAAGATTGGCTCGAGTACTTGTCGCTGGCCTTGCTCTTTGAAAATTGAAAACGGAAGAAAGAGAAACGCAGGCGGCGGAGTCCTGGCGAGATCTCGAGCCCTCACGGGTTCAAGGTCGACAGATACTCTGGCGATATCTGCGTTTCAAAATACCATCACCATAATGCGCGGCCAGCAATGGAAGCGTATTGTGTGAAGGTGCCCGTGACGCAGTAATATCCTTGGAGATACCTCCAAGCCGATCCAGAAATCAGACTTTCAACTTGAGAGTTTGATCCTGGCTCAG
>PERL01000007.1 GCA_002928735.1 Hyphomicrobium sp.
AGTCAAAAGGGGTTGGCGAGAGCGCCGTCGGTTTCAAAGCGGCGCTTTCTCCTATTTGTAGGTCTTAATCGACATGAACGGCCAAAATATCCGCATCCGGCTCAAAGCGTTCGATCATCGAATTCTCGATGCATCGACGCGTGAGATCGTGAACACGGCAAAACGCACCGGTGCCGAAGTCCGCGGGCCCATCCCGCTGCCGACGCGCATCGAGCGCTTCACCGTCAACCGCTCGCCGCACATCGACAAGAAGAGCCGCGAACAGTTCGAGATGCGCACGCACAAACGGCTTCTCGACATCGTGGACCCGACCCCGCAGACGGTCGACGCGTTGATGAAGCTCGACCTCGCCGCTGGCGTCGACGTCGAAATCAAGCTCTAGAGGTTTCGGATCCTCTGACGACCGGCCCAAAGCCCAAGCGTCACGATCCCAAGGATAGGAAGGAATGCGCGCAATGCGTTCCGGAGTGATTGCACAGAAGGTCGGCATGACCCGCATCTTTACCGATGCCGGGGAGCATGTGCCTGTGACCGTCCTGAAGCTGGAAAAGCTGCAGGTCGTCTCGCACCGCACCGCCGAGAAGAACGGCTACACCGCGCTCCAAGTTGGCGCCGGCACCCGCAAGCCCTCACGACTGACGAAGTCGGAGAAGGGCACGTTCGCGGTCGCCGAAGTCGAGGCCAAGCGCAAGCTCGCCGAATTCCGCGTCTCGCCCGACAACCTCATTGAGGTCGGCGCTGAGATCACCGCCAACCACTTTGTCCCCGGTCAGTTCGTCGATGTGACGGGCACCTCCAAGGGCAAGGGTTTTGCGGGCGCCATGAAGCGCTGGAACTTCGGCGGTCTGCGCGCAACCCACGGCGTCTCGGTTTCGCACCGTTCGCACGGTTCGACCGGTCAGCGCCAGGATCCGGGCAAGGTGTTCAAGGGCAAGAAGATGGCTGGTCACCTCGGTGACGAGCGCATCACCACCCAGAACCTGATTGTTGCCAAGATCGACACCGATCGCGGCCTCATCATGATCCGCGGCGCCGTCCCCGGTTCCAAGGGTGGCTGGGTCATCGTCCGCGACGCTGTCAAGAAAGCTGCGCATGCCGACACGCCCAAGCCCGGCGCGTTCAAGGCCCGCGTTGCTGCCGATAAGAAGGAGCAGGCGTGATGAAAGCCTCTGTCACCACGCTGGATGCGAAGACGGCCGGTGAGGTCGAACTCGCCGACGCGATCTTCGGCCTCGAGCCGCGCCAGGATCTGATCCACCGCATGGTGCGCTATCAGCTTCTCAAGCGCATGGCCGGCACGCATCATGCCCAGGACCGTTCCGAAGTGAACGTCACGGGCAAGAAGATGTACAAGCAGAAGGGAACCGGCGGCGCCCGTCACGGCGACAAGTCGGTTCCGCAGTGGCGCGGCGGCGGTAAGGCCCACGGGCCCAAGCCGCGCAGCCATGCTGTCGAAATGCCCAAGAAGGTTCGCGCCCTGGCGCTCCGTCACGCGCTCTCTGCCAAGGCCAAAGCCGGCGACATCGTCGTCATCGACAAGGCCGCGTCCAGCGAAGGCAAGACCGGTGCGCTGCGCCAGCAGTTCGCCAAGCTCTCGCTCGACAACGCGCTGATCATCGATGGTGCCGAGCTCGACGTGGGCTTCGCCCGCGCTGCCCGCAACATTCCCAACATCGACCTGCTGCCCATCCAGGGCATCAACGTCTACGACATCTTGCGCCGCCGGAAGCTCGTGCTGACCAAGGCCGCGGTTGAGGCTCTGGAGGCTCGGTTCAAATGACCATCAAGCTCAAAGCCTACGACGTGATCCTGTCTCCCGTGATCACGGAGAAATCGACGCTCGTCTCGGAAGCCAATCAGGTGATCTTCAAGGTCGCTCCCGGCGCCACCAAGACGGACATCAAGGCCGCCGTCGAAAGCCTGTTTAAGGTCAAGGTGAAGGCCGTCAACACGCTCGTCCGCAAGGGCAAGAACAAGGTGTTTAAGGGCCGCCGCGCGCTGCTCTCCGACACCAAGAAGGCAATCGTCACGTTAGAGGCAGGCCACTCCATCGACGTGACGACGGGCCTGTGAGGAAACGGTCATGGCATTAAAGACATATCGCCCGACATCGCCGAGTATGCGCCACCTCGTCCAGGTGGATCGCAGCCACCTGTGGAAGGGCTCGCCGATCAAGATGCTCGTCGAGGGCAAGACCAAGACGGGTGGCCGCAACAGCGACGGCCGCATCACGACGCGTCACATCGGTGGCGGTCACAAGCAGCTGTACCGCCGTGTCGACTTCCGCCGCCGCAAGTTCGACATGCCGGCTGTTGTCGAGCGCTTGGAATACGATCCCAACCGCACGGCCTTCATCGCGCTGATCAAGTACGAGGACGGCACGCTCTCCTACATCTTGGCTCCGCAGCGTCTCGCCGTTGGCGATAGCGTAGTCGCTGGCGCCAAGGTCGACGTGAAACCCGGCAACGCCATGCCGCTGGCCGCCATGCCGCTCGGCACCATCATCCACAACGTCGAGCTCAAGCCCGGCCGCGGTGGTCAGATGGCCCGCTCGGCAGGTTCCTTCGTGCAGCTCGTCGGCCGCGACGCCGGCTGGGCCGTTCTGAAGCTGAACTCCGGCGAGACCCGCAAGGTTCGCGCCGATTGCATGGCATCCATCGGCGCCGTCTCGAACCCCGACCATATGAACCAGGTCACGGCCAAGGCCGGCCGCACGCGCTGGAAGGGCACCCGCCCGACAGTGCGCTCGATCACGATGAACCCGATCGACCATCCCAACGGTGGCCGCACGAACGGTGGTAAGCACTGGGCGACGCCCTGGGGCAAGCCGACGAAGGGTTACAAGACCCGCAAGAACAAGGCGACGGACAAGTTCATCGTCCGCAGCCGTCACAAGTCGAAGAAGAATTAAGGCCGCTGTAGCGCCGAGGAGATCACGCAAGTGACACGTTCAGTTTGGAAGGGCCCGTTTATTGACGGCTACATCCTGAAGAAGGCCGAGAAGACGCGCGCGTCGGGCCGCAACGAGGTCATCAAGATCTGGAGCCGCCGCTCGACGATCCTGCCTCAGTTTGTCGGTCTCACGTTCGGCGTCCACAACGGTCAGAAGCACATCCCTGTCTCCATCTCGGAGGACATGGTCGGTCATAAGTTCGGTGAATTCGCACCGACCCGGACCTTCCCTGGCCACGGCGGCGACAAGAAAGCTGTGAGGAAGTAATGGGCAAGCCGAGCCGTGAACGCAGCCTCGCGGATAACGAGGCCAAGGCGATCGCGAAGAACATTCGCATCTCGCCCCAGAAGCTGAACCTCGTCGCGGGCCTGATCCGTGGCAAGAAGGTCAACGAGGCGATGGCCGACCTCGAGTTCTCGCGCAAGCGGGTCGCTCAGGACGTGCGCAAGTGCGTGATGAGCGCGGTCGCCAACGCCGAAAACAACCATGGCCTCGACGTCGACGAACTGATCGTCGCCGAAGCTCATGTCGGCAAGAACATCGTGATGAAGCGCTTCGCCGCCCGCGGCCGTGGGCGCGGCTTCCAGGTTCTGAAGCCCTTCTCGCAGATCACCATTATCGTGCGGCAGAAGGCTGAAGAAGCCGAGCCTGCGAAGGCCAAGAAAACTAAGCCGGCTGCCAAGGCAGCGGCTCAGCCCAAGAAGGGGGCCGCATAATGGGTCAGAAAGTTAATCCCGTCGGCCTGCGCGTCGGTATCAACCGCACCTGGGACAGCCGTTGGTTCGCCGCCCGTGGCGAATACGGCAAGCTGCTGCATGAAGACTTCGTGATGCGCAATCACATCATGCAGCATCAGCGCACCGCTGGAATCTCCAAGGTCGTGATCGAGCGTCCGCACAAGAAGTGCCGCGTGACCGTTCATTCGGCCCGCCCCGGCGTGCTGATCGGCAAGAAGGGCGCCGATATCGAGAAGCTGCGCAGCGAACTGGCGCGCCTCACCACCTCGGAAGTGCACCTCAACATCGTCGAAGTGCGCAAGCCCGAAATCGATGCCACGCTGGTCGCTGAATCGATCGCCCAGCAGCTTGAGCGCCGCGTCGCGTTCCGCCGCGCCATGAAGCGCTCGGTCCAGTCGGCACTGCGTCTCGGCGCCGTCGGCATCCGTATCAACGTCGCCGGCCGTCTCGGCGGCGCCGAAATCGCACGCACCGAATGGTACCGCGAAGGCCGCGTGCCGCTGCATACCCTGCGCGCCGATATCGACTTCGGCTACGGCCTTGCCAAGACCGCTTACGGCGTCATCGGCATCAAGGTCTGGATCTTCAAGGGCGAGATCATCGAGCATGATCCCATGGCCTCCGAGCGCCGCTCGCTCGAGACTCAAGATCAGGCTGGTCCCCGTCCGCGCCGTGACGATGGCGAGCGCCGTGACAACCGTCGCGGTGGTCCCCGTGGCGGCCGTGGTGGCGGTGCCGGCCGCGGTGGTGGCGGTGGCGGTAGCGCCGACACTCCCGAAACGCCCACCGAGGCTTAAGGAACTTTAGGAATTCAATCATGCTGCAACCCAAGCGCACAAAGTTCCGCAAGCAGTTCAAGGGCCGCATCCACGGCGCTGCAAAAGGCGGCACGACATTGAGCTTCGGCGAGATTGGCCTCAAAGCCGTCGAGCCTGAGCGCATCACCGCACGTCAGATCGAAGCTGCACGCCGTGCAATTGCGCGTCACACCAAGCGTCAGGGCCGTATCTGGCTGCGCATCTATCCCGACCTGCCGGTCACCAAGAAGCCGGCCGAAGTCCGCATGGGCTCAGGCAAGGGCAGCGTCGAACTCTGGGTGGCACGCGTGAAGCCGGGCCGCATCCTTTTCGAAATCGGCGGCGTCAATCCGCAGATCGCGAAGGAAGCGCTCGAACTCGGCGCCGCCAAACTGCCGATCAAGACACGCATTGTGACCCGTCTCGCTTAACGACTGCTGAGACGCTCACACAAGGAACGAGTGAGGACGAAAAATGAAGGCTGCTGAGCTTAAGGGCATGTCCCTCGACCAGCTCGACGACCAGCTGGCGAAGCTGAAGAAGGAGCAGTTCAACCTGCGCTTCCAGCGGGCTTCCGGGCAGTTGGAAAGCACCTCGCGGATCCGCGAGGTTCGCCGCGATATCGCGCGCGTGATGACGGTGGCTCGCACGAAGCGGGCCGGCAGTGCGCAGAAGAGCGCTTGAGGAGATTTGAGCGATGCCGAAGCGCATTCTGCAGGGTGTGGTCGTTTCCGATAAGAACGACAAGACGATCGTGGTGGAAGTGGAGCGCCGCTTCACCCATCCGCTTCTGAAAAAGACCGTGCGCCGTACGAAGAAGTACCACGCGCACGACGAGGCGAACACGTTCAAGATCGGCGACAAGGTCTCCATCGAGGAAGCCGCACCGATCTCGAAAAATAAGCGTTGGGTGGTTTTGGCGAAGGCCTGATCCCCGGCGCCGGGCCCCGCAAGGGCTGACGGCGCGGGCGAGACGGACGAGCCGGACTGAAGATTGAGAATTCTGGTCCCCCATGTGGGGCCGCAAGGGAAGGACGACAGCGATGATCCAGATGGAGACCAATCTCGACGTCGCCGACAATTCGGGCGCCCGCCGCGTCCAGTGCATCAAAGTGCTGGGCGGCTCCAAGCGCAAGTACGCCACCATCGGCGACACCATCGTTGTGTCGGTGAAGGAGGCGATCCCGAAGGGTCGTGTGAAAAAGGGCCAGGTTATGAAGGCGGTTATTGTCCGCGTGGCCAAGGGCGTGCGCCGCGCAGACGGTTCGCTGATCCGCTTCGACCGTAACGCCGCCGTTCTCGTGAACGCGCAGGGCGATCCGGTTGGCACGCGCATCTTCGGGCCTGTGACCCGCGAGCTGCGCGCCAAGAACCACATGAAGATCGTTTCGCTCGCGCCGGAGGTTCTGTGATGTCGGCTCAGAAGATCAAAAAGGGCGATCACGTCATCGTGCTGACGGGCCGCGACAAGGGCAAGCACGGCGAAGTGGTCGAGGTTCGCCCAAAGGAGAGCCGGGCTGTCGTGCGCGGCGTCAACGTGGTGCGTAAGCATCAAAAGCAGACGGCGCAGAAGGAAGGCGGCATCATCTCCAAGGAAGCCGCGATCCATTTGTCCAATCTCGCACTCGAAGATCCCAAGGACGGCAAGCCGACCCGCGTCGGCTTCAAGCTGCTCGACGACGGCCGTAAGGTGCGTGTCGCCAAGCGCTCTGGCGAAGTCATTCCGGAGAAGAAGTAAGCCATGGCTGAGAACGACAAGAAGGGTGGCAAGTCGCAGGGCGGCGTCCCCGCCGGCAAGGCCCCCAAGGCCAAGAAGGAAGCTGCTCCCGTTGCTGCTGCCCCGGCAAAACCGCGCCCGGCCGACTACAAGCCGCGCATGAAGGTCCACTACGAGAAGGTCGTGCGCGGCGCCATGCGCGAAAAATTCGCGTACGGCAACATCATGGAAATTCCGCGCATCGAGAAGATCGTGCTCAACATGGGCGTGGGTGAAGCCACCGCCGACCGCAAGAAGGTCGAAGTGGCAGCCTCCCACCTTGGCCGCATCGCCGGCCAGAAGCCGGTCATGACCAAGGCAAAGAAGTCGATCGCAACCTTCAAGGTCCGCGATGGGATGACTCTCGGCGCCAAGGTGACGCTCCGTGGCGACCGTATGTACGAATTTCTGGACCGCTTCGTCACCATCGCGCTGCCGCGCGTGAAGGACTTCCGCGGTCTGAACCCGAAGAGCTTCGATGGCCGTGGCAACTACGCGTGCGGTCTGAAGGAGCACCTCGTGTTCCCCGAAATCAGCTACGACGAAGTCGAAAACATGATCGGCATGGACGTGATCGTGGTGACGACCGCCAAGACAGACGATGAAGCCCGCGAACTCCTTCGCGGCTTTAATTTCCCTTTCCGCAGCTAGAGGACCTCGGGTTTCCCGACAAGAGAAAGCCCGAAAGGCCTTTGGAGGATTTGAATGGCAAAGACCAGTTCGATTGAGAAGAACAACCGCCGCCGCAAGATGGCCGCCCAGTCGGCCGCCAAGCGCAAGCGGTTGAAGGACATCGCCAACGACCTCAAGCGTCCGGCCGAAGAGCGCTTCGCCGCCCGCCTGAAGCTGGCCGAGATGCCGCGCAACTCGTCTCCGACCCGCATCCGCAACCGTTGCGAGCTCACCGGCCGCGCACGGGGCACCTACCGCAAGTTCAAGCTGTGCCGCAACCAGCTCCGTGAACTCGCGAGCCAAGGCCGCATTCCTGGCATCGTGAAGTCGAGCTGGTAAGGGAACGAAGATAATGGCAATGAACGATCCCATCGGCGATATGCTGACCCGCATCCGGAATGCCCAGATGCGCCGCCGTCCCAAGGTCTCGACCCCCGCGTCGAACATGCGTGCCCGCGTCCTCGACGTTCTGACCGAGGAGGGCTACATCCGTGGCTACGCTCGCGTCGAACAAAAGGGTGTCGAAGCCGAGTTCGAAATCGAGCTGAAGTACTACAACGGCCAGCCCGCGATCCGCGAAATCGAACGCGTGTCCAAGCCCGGCCGCCGCGTGTACTCGCCGGTCAAGGACCTCAAGAACGTGCGCAACGGTCTCGGCGTCGCGATCCTGTCCACGCCCAAAGGCGTGATGTCGGATAGCCGCGCCCGCGAAGAGAACGTCGGCGGCGAGATCATCTGCAACGTATTCTAATGAAGGCGCCCGGGTGTCCGGGCGGTTGAAGGGGTCGAACCCATGTCACGCATTGGAAAGAAACCGGTCGCCGTTCCGTCCGCCGTCACGGCGACGGTCAGCGGCCAGACGGTGAAGATGAAGGGCGCCAAGGGCGAACTCTCATTTACCGTCCCCGAAGAGCTCAAGGTCGAGAAGACGGCGGATGGCATCGAAGTCACGCCGCGCGACGAGACCAAGAAGGCGCGCTCCATGTGGGGCATGTCTCGCACGATGGTGCAGAACATGATCAAGGGCGTGACTGACGGCTACTCGCACACCCTTGAAATTCATGGCGTCGGGTTCAAGGCCGCCATGAAGGGCAAGGACATGCTGACGCTCGCCGTCGGTTATAGCCACGACGTGAACATCAAAGTCCCCGCCGGCGTCGAAGTCAAAGTCGGCGGCGCCAAGCAGGACCAGGTGATCGTGTCGGGCATCGATAAGCAGGCGGTCGGCGAGCTCGCAGCCGTCATCCGCTCCTCGCGCAAGCCGGAACCCTACCAGGGCAAGGGCGTGCGCTATCAGGGCGAATATATCTTCCGCAAGGAAGGCAAGAAGAAGTAAGGACGCGATCCATGGGTACGCACCATCCAATCTTCGAGAAGCGCCGCTCGCGCGTGCGCCGCTCGCTGAAAGCGACTTCCGGAACCCGGCCGCGCCTCTCGGTGCACCGCTCCGGCAAGAACATTTATGCGCAGGTCATCGACGACGAAGCGGGCAAGACCATCGCCGCCGCTTCGACGCTCGAGAAAGATCTGCGCGGCGCGCTCAAGACGGGCGCCGACGTGTCTGCAGCAGCAGTCGTCGGCAAGCTCATCGCCGAGCGGGCTCTCAAGGCCGGCATCGAAACGGTCGTCTTCGACCGCGGCGGCTTCCTCTATCATGGGCGCGTGAAGGCGCTTGCGGAGGCCGCGCGAGAAGGCGGCCTGAAGTTCTGATGAAAGGGATTTGACCGTGGCACGTGGACCCCAGGAAAAGCGCGGCGGACGCGATCGTGACCGTGAAAAGGTCGAGAGCGAGTTCACCGACAAGCTCGTTCACATCAACCGCGTCGCGAAGGTGGTGAAGGGCGGTAAGCGCTTCGGCTTTGCAGCCCTCGTTGTCGTCGGCGATCTGCGCGGCCGCGTTGGCTTCGGCCATGGCAAGGCGCGCGAAGTGCCGGAAGCGATCCGCAAGGCAACGGAAGCGGCCCGCCGCAACCTCGTCCGCGTTCCGCTCCGCGACGCCCGCACGCTGCATCATGACAGCGAAGGCCGTCACGGTTCGGGTAAGGTCGTCGTCCGCTCGGCTCCCGCCGGTACCGGTATCATCGCGGGCGGCGCCATGCGCGCCGTGTTCGAGATGCTGGGCGTGCAGGATGTCGTCGCCAAGTCGCTCGGCTCCACCAACCCCTACAACGTCGTGCGCGCCACCTTCGACGCCCTCAAGGGCCAGGAGAATCCGCGTGGCGTTGCAGCTCGTCGCAATCTGAAGGTCTCCGATATCGTGGCGCGCCGCCGCGATGGCTCGGTCGCCTCCGAGGCCGGCGCCGACCTCTAAGGCCGGCGTCAACCTGAAGGAACAGTCCCATGGCTGACAAGAAGAAGACCGTTACGGTCGAACAGTACGCGAGCGCCAACCGCCGTCCCGAAAAGCAGACGATGACTCTGCGCGGCCTCGGTCTCGACAAACTTCACCGCCGCCGTACGCTGGAAGATACTCCGTCCGTGCGCGGCATGATCAATTCCATCCCCCATCTCGTCCGCGTCGTCGACGAGGCTTGAGGCACGTTTTAGGTTTGAGGAGCGCCACGTCCCATGCGGCTCAATGAGATCAACGACAACGAAGGCGCCCGCAAGCGCCGCGTCCGCATCGGCCGCGGCATTGGTTCGGGTTGCGGCAAGACCGGCGGTCGCGGCGGCAAGGGCCAGACCGCACGTTCGGGCGTCGCCATTGGCGGCTTCGAAGGCGGCCAGATGCCCCTGCATCGCCGTCTCCCCAAGCGCGGCTTCAACAAGTGGCGCGCGAAGGACTTCAACGAAATCAACGTCGGCGCACTGCAGAAAGCCGTTGAAGAGGGCAAGCTGAAGGCCGGCCAGTCGGTCGACGTCGCAGCCCTCATCGAAGCCGGCATCCTGCGCCGTCCGAAAGACGGCCTGCGCATCCTTGGCACCGGCGAACTGAAGTCCAAGCTGACGGTCACGGCAAACGGCGCTTCGGCCTCGGCCAAGGCTGCCATTGAAAAGGCTGGCGGCTCGCTGAAGATCATCGAGGTCAAGATCCTCGCAGCAGACGAAATGAAGCGCAAGAAGACGGCTGCTAAGAAGGCCGGTTCTGGCAAGACCAAGGCGAAGTCGGAGGAGTAGTCTGGTACGGCCGCAGGGGCCCACCCATATCCGTCGACTGAGCCACGCGAGTGGTGCCAGTCCGGGATGGGTAAGCCGGTGCGGCCGTCACGGCGTTCACAAGACGCCGCCCGGCTGACGATGGTCAGGAGAGAGCACGATGGTTTCCGCTGCCGAGCAGCTTGCCTCGAACATGAACTTCGGTGCCTTCGCGAAAGCGCAGGACCTGAAGCAGCGCCTGTGGTTTACCCTTGGCGCGCTCCTGGTCTATCGTCTGGGCACGTTCATCCCGCTGCCGGGCATCAATGCAGCCGCATTCGCCGAAGCCTTCAAAGCCCAGTCTTCGGGCATCCTCGGCATGTTCAACATGTTCGCGGGCGGCGCCGTCGAGCGCCTCGCGATTTTCGCGTTGAACATCATGCCGTACATCTCGGCGTCGATCATTATCCAGATCATGACGTCGGTTTCGCCCAAGCTCGAAGCCCTCAAGAAAGAGGGTGAAAGCGGCCGCAAGCAGATCAACCAGTACACGCGCTACCTGACCGTTGTTCTGGCGACGCTGCAGGCTTACGGCATCGCGATCGGCTTGGAAGGCTCGTCCTCGGGCGCCGCCGGCTCCATCGTCACCGATCCGGGCTGGTTCTTCCGCTTCTCGACCGTGATCACGCTCGTCGGCGGCACCATGTTCCTGATGTGGCTGGGTGAGCAGATCACGCAGCGCGGCGTTGGCAACGGTATCTCGCTCATCATCTTCGCAGGCATCGTCGCAGGTCTTCCCGCGGCCGTCGCCGGTCTCTTCGAACTGGCCCGCGCCGGTTCGATTTCGACGCCGCTCCTGTTCGCCCTCATCATCATGATGCTGGCCGTCGTCGCCGCTGTCGTCTTCATCGAACGCGCGCAGCGCCGCCTACTGATCCAGTATCCCAAGCGCCAGGTTGGCGCGAAGATGGCCCAGGGCGAGTCGTCCCATTTGCCGCTGAAACTGAACTCCGCCGGCGTCATTCCGCCGATCTTCGCCTCCTCGCTCCTCCTTCTGCCGATCACGGCCGCCCAGTTCATGGGATCCGGCGGCGGCCAGGGCACCGAATGGCTCAACTCGATCGTCGCGTCCCTCGGCATGGGCCAGCCCCTGCACATGCTGCTGACGGCGGCGCTCATCATCTTCTTTGCGTTTTTCTACACCGCGCTGGTCTTCAATCCGAAGGAGACGGCGGACAACCTGCGCAAATACGGCGGCTTCCTGCCCGGTATTCGCCCCGGCGAGAAAACGGCCGAATACATCGACTACGTCTTGACCCGCATCACCTTCGTCGGCGCTCTCTATCTTGCCGCCGTCTGCGTGCTGCCCGAATTCCTCGTCTCCTACGCCGCCCTGCCGTTCTACTTCGGCGGTACGTCGCTCCTGATCGCCGTCTCTGTCACCATGGATACGGTGGCCCAAATCCAAAGCCATTTGCTCGCGCATCAGTACGAGGGCCTCATCAAGAAGGCTAAGCTGCGCGGCGCGACGAACAATAGGGGTCGCCGGTGAACTTGATCCTTCTGGGACCGCCCGGCGCGGGCAAGGGCACGCAAGCCCAGGTGCTTGCCGACAAGCACGGCCTCGTGCAGCTCTCCACGGGCGACATGCTGCGCGCTGCCGTGAAAGCTGGCAGCGAGATCGGCAAGAAAGCCGAAGCGGTCATGAAGTCCGGCGGTCTCGTCTCCGACGAAATCGTCATTGGCATCATCGCTGACCGCATCGATCAGCCCGATTGCGCCAAGGGCTTTATTCTCGACGGGTTCCCCCGCACCCTGAAACAGGCCGATGCTTTGGGCGCTCTGTTGGACTCGAAGGGCAAATCCCTCGATGCCGTCATCGAAATCAAAGTCGACGACACAATTCTAGTGTCGCGCATCGAAACCCGCGCCCGCGAAACACTGGCCGCCGGCGGGACCGTGCGTGCCGACGACAATGCCGAAGCGCTAAAGACGCGTCTCATGGCCTACTACCGCGAGACCGCGCCGCTCATCGGCTACTACTACGCGAACCGGACACTTCAGACGGTCGACGGCATGGCCCCGATCAATGAGGTATCCGCGCAGATCGAAGCCATCCTGAAAGGGGTGGCAAAGGCGTGACGCAGCGGTGCAACGGCGGTTAATGCCCCGTCCAAACCGGTGTGACACGTTTGTTTGAAAGGTTGACTGAGGAGTAGTGCCGAGCTACAACACCGCGCTTTCATGACGCAGGGTTGATGGAATTGGCCGGGCGAAGGTTCCCTCGCAAGGCTGGTTCTGTTTCGTTTTAGCTGGCAATAACAACGGCTTGGCATTTCCGAACGGGAAGCCCGGCTACACGGACTAGAAAGCCCAGGAGAAGATCGTGGCTCGTATCGCAGGTGTGAACATCCCGACCCAGAAGCGCGTCGTCATCGCGCTCCAGTACATTCACGGGATCGGCCCGAAATTCGCTGAGAAAATCTGCTCAGCCGTTGGCATCCCTGCCGAGCGCCGCGTTAGTCAGTTGACCGACGCCGAAGTGCTCCAGATCCGCGAAACCATCGACCGCGATTACATCGTCGAAGGCGACCTGCGCCGCGAAGTCTCGCAGAACATCAAGCGCCTGATGGATCTGGGCTGCTATCGTGGTCTGCGTCACCGCAAGGGCCTCCCCGTTCGCGGCCAGCGCACGCACACGAACGCCCGCACCCGCAAGGGTCCGGCCAAGCCCATCGCCGGCAAGAAGAAGGCCTAAGAAATTCGCGACCGGACATTCGCCCGCAGCCATGCTCGGGCCGGTGGCCGGTCGCAGTCATGCATGAATAGATAGGCCCCGATCGGGTGCCGAGGAGTTGAGAGACGATGGCTAAGGAACAAGCCGGACGCGCGAAGGTGCGCCGCCGCGAAAAGAAGAACATCACGTCGGGCGTCGCGCACGTCAACGCGTCGTTCAACAACACCATGATCACCATCACCGACGCGCAGGGCAACACGCTCGCCTGGTCGTCGTCGGGCACGATGGGCTTCAAGGGCTCGCGCAAGTCGACGCCGTTCGCCGCTCAGATGGCCGCCGAAGATGCCGGCAAGAAGGCCCAGGAGCATGGCGTGAAGGTGCTCGAAGTCGAAGTCTGCGGTCCCGGCTCCGGCCGTGAAAGCGCGCTGCGTGCTCTCCAGGCCGTCGGTTTCCAGATCACGTCGATCCGCGACGTCACGCCAATTCCGCATAACGGTTGCCGTCCGCGCAAGCGTCGCCGCGTTTAATCGAATTTTCCCGGACGCGCGGGGTCCCTGCCCTTCGCGTCCGTATTGTGCATTCCGGCCGGCCGCACAAATGCCCCCTGATGCGGGCCGGATCGATAGACCCCTGGGTACATATGCTCGCGCCTTTGGGCGGGCGCGCGCTTGAAACCTGAGAGAGGCCACCACGTGACCAGCAACGTTCTGCAGAAGAATTGGCAAGACCTCATCAAGCCGACCAAGCTTGAGATCATCCCGGGCCGCGACCGCACGCGCCTGGCCACCGTAATCGCCGAACCGCTCGAGCGCGGCTTTGGCATGACACTCGGCAACGCGCTTCGCCGCGTGCTGCTGTCATCGCTCCAGGGCGCGGCCATCAAGACGGTTCAGATCGACGGCGTGCTGCATGAGTTCTCCTCGATTGCCGGCGTCCGCGAAGACGTGACCGACATCATCCTGAACATCAAGGAAATCGCGCTGCGCCTCCACTCGGACGGCGTCAAGCGCATGGTCTTGAAGAAGGAAGGCGCAGGCCCCGTGAAGGCCGGCGATATCGAAGTCTCCTCCGATGTCGAAATCCTGAACCCTGAGCACGTGATCTGCCACCTCGACCAGGGTGCATCCGTGCGCATGGAATTCACCACCGACATGGGCAAGGGCTACGTCCCCGCCGACCGTAACCGTCCGGACGATGCCCCCATCGGCCTCATCGCCGTCGACAGCATCTACACACCCGTCAAGAAGGTCTCCTACAAGGTCGAGAACACCCGCGAAGGCCAGATCCTCGACTATGACAAGCTGACCATGACGGTCGAGACCGACGGTTCGGTGCGCGCCGAAGATGCCGTCGCGCTTGCAGCCCGCATCCTCCAGGATCAGCTCGCCGTCTTCATCAACTTCGAAGAGCCCAAGAAGCCGCAGGAAGAGCAGCGCCATCCGGAGCTGGCTTTCAATGCAGCCCTCCTCAAGAAGGTCGACGAACTCGAACTGTCGGTCCGCTCGGCGAACTGCTTGAAGAACGACAACATCGTCTACATCGGCGACCTCATCCAGAAGACCGAAGCCGAGATGCTGCGCACCCCGAACTTCGGCCGCAAGTCGCTCAACGAGATCAAGGAGGTCCTGGCGTCCATGGGCCTGCACCTCGGCATGGAAGTGCCGAACTGGCCGCCGGACAACATTGAAGAACTCGCCAAGCGCTTCGAGGACCAATACTAAGTACTTCCGCGCGTTCCGGCCGGCTCCGCGGAGCGGAGTCGGAACGCGCAATCAATAACGAGGCGAGGCCGTAGAACCTCCCCGTAACAACCGGTAGAGAAAAAGAGAGACAGACCCATGCGTCACGGAAGTTTAGGCCGGCGGTTCAACCGCGATAGCGCCCATCGCCAAGCCATGTTCTCCAACATGGCAGCAGCCCTTATCAAGCACGAGCAGATCGTCACGACGTTGCCCAAGGCCAAAGATCTGAAGCGCGTCATCGACAAGTACATCACGCTGGCCAAGCGCGGTGACCTCAACTCGCGCCGTCTCGCCGCCGCACGCCTGCGCGACGAAGACATGGTCAAGAAATTGTTCGACGTCCTGGCCCCGCGCTACAAGAACCGCAACGGCGGTTATTCGCGCGTTCTCAAGGCCGGCTTCCGCTACGGAGACAGCGCCCCCCGCGCCGTCATCGAACTCGTCGACCGCGACGAGAGCGTCAAGGGCGCCGATGACAAGGCCCGCCACGAGGCCGACGTCGCCGCCCGCGAAGCAGCCGGCGTTTAAGTCGAGACGTCCATCGTTTGCGAACCGCTCGCCGTCTAGTACGGCGGGCGGTTTTTGCTTTTCCGCAACCCCGAACGGAGACGTTGGTAGGACGCGACGGGGCGCCCCCCAGCATTTGACGGCCCACCGCCTTTCTCTTGCGCGGCCGATATCCTATATCGACCATCGGAGTTGCCGTTTCCGAGAGCCGAACACACCGAGGATTTGATGCGAAACCGCGCTGCCGCCTGGAGTTTGAGCCTTGCCGGGCTTATCGCCGTACTGTCCCTGTTCGAATTCGCCTCAACCACGCGCACGGAGGCCCAGAAGGCCGAAAAGCAGGTCCCGGCCTCGCGCGAGATGGTTCAGTATTCCTTCGCGCCCATCGCCCGCAAAGCCTCTCCCGCCGTTGTCAACGTCTATGTCCGCCGCCGCGTTCAGGCGTTCTCCTCGCCCTTCGCCAACGATCCCTTTTTCCGCCAGTTCTTTGGTGAACGCTTTGGCCGCCCCTCCGAACGGGTCCAGTCGTCCCTCGGCTCCGGCGTCATCGTTTCGCGCGACGGCACCATCGTCACCAACACCCACGTGATCAAAGGGCGCGGCGAAACCGAAATCCGCGTCGCGCTGACCGACAAGCGCGAGTTCGACGCCCGCGTTATTTTGCAGGACGACAAAACCGATATCGCGATCCTAAAAATCGAAGGCGGCGACAACCGCTTCCCCACCATCGATTTGGAAGACAGCGATACTCTTGAAGTCGGCGACCTCGTGCTCGCCATCGGCAATCCTTTCGGCGTCGGCCAGACGGTCACCTCCGGCATCGTCTCTGCGTTGGCCCGCACTGAAATCGGAAAGTCCGACAGCCAGGTCTTCATTCAGACGGACGCCGCCATCAATCCCGGAAACTCCGGGGGGGCACTCGTGGATATGTCCGGCCGCCTCGTGGGCATCAACACGATGATCTTCAGCCAGACCGGCGGCTCGCAGGGCATCGGCTTTGCGATCCCGTCGAACCTTGTCCGCCTCTACGTCGACAGCGCCGCCAGCGGCCGTAAGGTCGAGCGTCCCTGGCTCGGCGCACTCCTTGAACCCATGACGCGCGATATTGCCGATGCCCTGGGCCTCGATCGCATCTCCGGCGCCGTCGTCTCGCGTGTTTCCAATCGCGGCCCCGGAGCGACCGCCGGGCTACAGGCAGGCGATGTGATCACACGCGTCGATGGCTTCGAAGTCTCAGATCCCCGCGCCGTCTATTACCGGCTCACCACGCGCGGCGTCGGCAACACCGCCCGCATCGACCTGCTGCGCAACCGCCGCCCCGTCACGATCGATCTCATGCTCGCCGCACCTCCGCAGCCGGGCAAGGACGACGTCCGCAACCTCGCCGGCCAACACCCCTTCGACGGCGCCCGCGTGTCGAATATCCTCCCCGGCCTTGCCGATGAGCTTGGCATCGACGAAGGCGACGGCGTCGCCATTGTGTCCCTACGTGCCGGCTCCGTCGCGCAGCGCCTTGGCTTCCAGCCGGGCGACGTAATCACCGAACTCCAGAAGCAGCGGATCGACACCATCGCCGATCTGGAGCAGTTGCTCACCACCCGTCAGCGCACATGGTACGTTGGCATCCGTCGCGACCAGAAAGCCATGATCCTGCAGGTTCCGGGGTGAGCTGCGGTTTCACAAGGCCTCCGGCCGTCCTATAACCGCTCCATGACCAATCTGTTCGAAGCCGCCGGTCTGGAGAAAAGCGCCCCCCGTCCGCTCGCCGACCGCCTGCGTCCGCGCACGCTTGCCGAGGTAACAGGCCAAGATCACCTTGTCGGCACCGATGGCAAACTGACCCGCCTCCTCAAAGGCGGACGCTTGCCGAGCCTGATCCTGTGGGGCCCGCCAGGCTGCGGCAAAACCACGATCGCACGTCTCCTCGCCGGCGAAACCAACTTAGCCTTCGAGCAGCTCTCCGCCATCTTTTCCGGAGTGCAGGATCTGCGCAAAGCATTCGACAAAGCCAAGCTCAACCGCGAGCAGGGCAGGGGAACGCTCCTTTTCATCGATGAGATACACCGCTTCAACCGCTCCCAGCAGGATAGCTTCCTGCCGCACGTCGAAGACGGCACCATCACGCTCGTTGGCGCAACGACGGAAAACCCCTCCTTCGAACTCAACGCCGCATTGCTCTCCCGCGCGATCGTCCTCACGCTGAACCGCCTCGACGACACCGCGCTCGATAGCCTTCTCCAGCGCGCCGAAGCCGAAACCGGCCGCGCCCTTCCCCTGGATGACGACGCGCGCATCGGCCTTGTGCAAATGGCCGACGGCGACGGCCGCGCCGTTCTCAATCTCGCCGAAGATGTCTTCGCCACCGTCCCCGAGGGCACCAAACCGATCAACCGCGAAGACCTCGTCCGCATCGTCCAGCGCCGCGCACCGATTTACGACAAAGGCCGCGAAGGTCATTACAACCTGATCTCCGCCCTGCATAAGTCCGTGCGCGGCTCCGATCCCGATGCCGCGCTCTATTGGTTCGCGCGCATGCTGGAAGGGGGAGAGGATCGCCTCTTCCTCGCCCGCCGCCTCGTGCGCATGGCGGTGGAAGATATCGGCCTCGCCGATCCACAAGCCCTCGTCATCACCAACGCCGCCAAGGACGCCTACGAATTTTTGGGCTCACCTGAAGGCGAACTGGCGTTGAGCCAGGCCGTGATCTATCTCGCCACCGCGCCCAAATCGAACGCCAACTATGTCGCCTACAAAGCAGCGCTCCGCGCCGCGCGCGACCAAGGCTCCCTCTCCCCGCCCAAAATTATCCTCAACGCGCCGACCAAGTTCATGGAGGAAGAGGGCTACGGCGACGGTTATCAGTATGACCACGACGCCCCCGATGGGTTCTCCGGTCAAAATTACTTCCCCGACGAAATGAAGCGCCGCCCCCTTTACTACGATCCCCCCGAGCGCGGCTTCGAGCGCGAAATCAGAAAACGCCTCGACTATTGGGCATCCTTGCGAAAAAAGCGCGGGTAACAAGGGTTTTGAGCCGGTGCGGTCCCGGTCAGGCCCTCACGGTCTGGCGCTCCCGGTGGCGGATGCTATAGTCGGCGCCGACGCGGGGGCGGGAACGTGGGCGCGGGCCGGCTGAAGGCGCGCCGCGGTGGAGTGGGTTGGAATGATTGCATTCAAGGACCTCTGGTACGGCCACCCCATTAATGAGAGCGTGCAGACGCCCTGCTTGGCGCCGCAGGACCTGACCAACCTGGAAGGCCGCCAGATCAAGAAGGCGTTTCCGGTGTTCTCCAATCAATGCGCCATCCGCATGGGGGTTGCGCTGCGCCGCGCCGGCGTTCAGCCCGCCCAGATCGGCGGTTGCTCGCACTGCGCGGTACATCCGCGCGAAGAGATGCACTTTATCAACGCCAGCCAGCTCGCCAACGCGATTGCCCGAGCCAAAATCGAAGGCCTGGGCCCAACAGAAAAATTCACCGGTGCTGATGCCGCCCAGTTCTATCCCAAGATCTTCGGCCGCACCGGCATCATCTATATCCAGGACTATTGGCACCGCTCAACCGACCAGGGACGCGCCACCGGCGACCACATCGACGTCTGGAACGGCTATCGCTCCAGCGCCAAGTGGCTGATGGAATGGTTCTCGTGGGTCGGCTATTACTCCAACTACGCTGGCGCCGGCGAAATCTGGTTCTGGGAAGTCAAATGAGAACGGCCTTGCGAATGCCGCACCCGCATCACCGGAGGACTGCATGCGCTATCTCGTAGCGATGATTTTCGCGGCGACCTTCGCCGCCGTCACCACCGTCTTCCTGGCCACGCCCGTCGCCTCCTGGGCCGTCGACCAGATGAAGTTTGAGAACCCCGATCAGGTCGCCGATCTGCATTCCGCGATTTTCCTTGGAATTAATCTCTTCGCCATGCTGATCGGCTGGACCATCGGCTGGGCGCTGGGCCGCAGTCTGTCCGCCACCCCCGACGACGATTGATCCTTTGCGTTAACGGCAGGCCCCGGGCTATATGAGCGCTGAAAAGCCGGTTTTCTAAAGGGCGCCATGAAGCTGCTGCTCCTAGTCTCGGCGGGCGGCGCAATCGGAGCAGCCCTCCGCCTCCTCACCTATCAGGCCTTTGCCAATGCCGCGGTCGCGCGCGGCGGGCCGATCTTTCCGTGGGCGACGCTAACTGTGAACGTCGTCGGATCGTTCCTAATGGGCCTTGCCGTCGTGACAATCCTCGAACGCTTCGATGGCTCGCCGGAATTGCGCGCCTTCTTGATGGCCGGCATCCTCGGCGGCTTCACAACCTTCTCCGCCTTCTCTCTCGATGCCGTCGATCTCTATGCGACCCGCTCGCTCGAAGCCGTGGCCGCCTACATCGGCGCGTCTGTTATTCTTTCCATCGCGGGTCTCGCCGCCGGCATGGCGCTCGCACGTTGGACCCTCACATGATCACGACCAAAGACACGGCCAAGGAAAAGCCGAACAGCCCCAAAGTCGAAACCATGACGGTTGGGGCTGGCGAAGGCGAGATGCGTCTCGACCGCTGGTTTCGCGTCCACTTCCCCGAAGTCGGCTACAGCTATCTGCAAAAGCTGCTGCGCTCCGGCCAAGTCCGCGTCGACAGCAAGCGCGCCCAGGCCAACGACCGGTTGAGCGAAGGCCAGGAAATCCGCGTCCCCGCCATCATCCGCCAGCCCAAGACATCCAAGCCCGGCCTCAAGGCCCCGCCCGGCGTCTCGAAGGGCGACCGTGACATCATCGAGAAAATGATCATCTTCGAGGATGATGAAGTCCTCGTTCTCAACAAGCCCGCCGGCATCGCCGTTCAAGGTGGAACGGGCACCAAACGCCATATCGATGGCATGCTCGCCGGCATGGCCGACCGCTTCGGCGGCGACCGTCCGCGTCTCGTCCATCGTCTCGATCGCGACACGTCCGGCGTCCTGCTTGTTGCAAAGACCAGAAATGCCGCCGCCAAACTCGGCCGCACCTTCCAGACCCGCTCCGCCGCCAAGACCTACTGGGCCCTCGTCAAAGGCGTTCCCCATCCCACCCAAGGCAAGATCGAAGCCGCTCTCGTGAAGGCGGCCGGCCCCGATGGCGATCGCATCCGCAAGGCCGAACCGGGCGAACAAAAGGAAGCGATGCACGCCACCACGCACTATTCCGTCATCGATCGCGTTGGCCGCAAAGCCGCCTGGGTCTCCTTAAAACCCGTCACTGGCCGCCAGCACCAATTGCGCGCGCACATGTCGATCATCGGCCACCCCATTGTCGGCGACCCGAAATACGAAGGCGGCATGGATCTGCCGGCGGAGAACATGGACAACAACCTGCACCTCCATGCCCGCCGTCTGATCATTCCGCACCCGTCGGGCCGTGGAAAAATAGATGTGACTGCCCCGCTTCCTCCCCATATGCGTCGCACCTGGGACCTTTTGGGATTGGATGCGGCCAAGTATTCTGCGGACGAAGACTGATCGGGGCGGGGAGCAGCCATGACCACAGAAGCCATGACCACGGAAATCATCCAGATCATCGTCAATTGGCTGCCGATCCTTGTGTTGGTCGGCGTCTTTCTCTACGTCGCCCGCCGCAGCCAAAGCGTCTATTCTGGCCGCAACGGCAAGACGCACGGTGAAATGCTGGAAGAGTACATCGTGGAAATGAAGCGCCAGAACGATCTAATCGAGAAGATCGTTCAGGATCAGGAAGCCCGCCTGCAGCGTCTTGAAACAACGAAGCGCTCATCGTCCGGCGGCAGCGGCGGCGGTGGGGCGCGCTGATGATGGCGGACGCCCTGAATATCACGCTGTTCGCACTCTTCGTTCTCGCCATCGCGGCGATACCGCTCGCCGTTCTACGCCAGTCCGTGCGCCAGACGCGAGGCACGTTCGGTCGCTCGTACGGCAACGTCGTCAACGACATGCTGCAACAAAGCGCGCGGCGCTCGGAACTCCTTGTGCGTCTTGTCGAAGCGCGTGAAACCCGCATTGCCCGCCAGGAGCGGCGCGCGGAGGGCGGCCGTTGAAACTCGTCGTCTTCGATTGCGACGGCACCCTCGTCGACAGCCAGCACATGATCGTGGCCGCCATGGAGCGCGCCTTCGCTGACTTCGGCATGGCAACGCCTGGACGCGCGGACATCCTCTCCGTCGTCGGCTTATCGCTGGAAGAGGCTGTCCGCCGCCTCGTGCCGCCCGCCTTCGGCACCGACAACACAGCCTTGGCCGAAGCCTACAAGAGCGCCTTCGGCGACCTGCGCCGCGACAAGGCCCATCAGGAACCCCTCTACCCCGGCGTCCGCGAAACACTTCACGCGCTCGCCAACGAACCCGGCGTCTTGCTCGGTGTGGCCACCGGCAAGAGCCGCCGCGGGCTGGCTGCCGTTCTTGAACGCGAAGGTCTCACCGATCTTTTCGTCACACTGCAGACCGCTGATACGCACCCCTCCAAGCCCCATCCCGCTATGCTACAGGCCGCCATGGCCGAAGCCGGCACGGAAGCCCATCGCACACTCATGGTCGGCGACACGACGTATGACATCGGCATGGCCCGCGATGCTGGCGCCCGCGCCATCGGCGTCGCCTGGGGCTATCATCCGGTCGCCGAATTGGAAGCAGCCGGCGCCCACCGCGTGCTCGCCGACAGCCTGATGCTGTCGGAAGCGCTCAGCGACGAACTGCGAAATCTGGATTGACGCCATGACCGACAACGACGCGGATCAACCCATCTCCACTGGCGGACCGAAAGGTCCCATAAAAGATTCGCTGCGTCAGCCCCTGCCGAAGCGTTTCTATAAAGACGTGACGCTCGCCCCGGCCCGCACCGGCACCGGTTACGAAGTCCACCTCGATGGGCGCCCGCTCCGCACCCCCCTGAAGCGCATCCTTATCATCGCCGAACCCGCCTTCGCCGATCTCGTCGTCGAAGAGTGGCGCGCGCAAACGGCTGTCATTGATCCCGCCGCGATGCCGGCCACGCGCTTAGCCAACAGCGCGATCGATACCGTCGCCGACAACCGCGCCGCAGTCGCCGATGAGATCGTCGCCTACGCCGGCAGCGACCTGCTCTGCTACCGCGCCGCGAACCCGTCGGGCCTCGTCTCCCGCCAGAACGACGTCTGGGATCCCATCCTCAAAGCGGTCGAAGAAACCATTGGCGCCCGCTTTATCCGAGCCGAAGGCATCGTCCATGCCGCCCAGCCCGAGGCGGTGCCCCACAAGGTCGCCGCTGCCATCGAAGGCCTGTCCGACCTCCAATTGGCCGCCGCCCAGCTCATCACGACCTTGACCGGCTCCGCCATCCTCGCCATCGCCCACGTCCGCGGCCTGATTGATGCCGACGCCGTCTGGAGCGCCGCCCACCTCGACGAGGATTGGCAGATCGCCTTGTGGGGACCCGACGAGGAGGCCGCAGCCCGCCGCGCCGTCCACGAGCGCGACTTCCGCGCTGCCGCAGCCGCTCTGGCGGCCAAAGCCTAACGGCTCCCGGCCTTGGAAATGCAACCCACGCCCCCCCGAGGCCGCTAGGCCCGCCCGCAAGAACCCCCACGTGTCGCGGTTGCACGAACGAACCGCCATGCTATCAACGCGCCCATCTCCTTTAAATCCGGGGTCACCCCAAGAACGCACGGTGGAACATCCATGAAGGACGTCATCGAAGAGCTCCAGCGCCGCCGCGACAACGCCCGTCTGGGCGGCGGCAAGGCCCGCATCGACGCCCAGCACTCGAAGGGCAAGCTGACCGCCCGCGAGCGCATCGAACTGCTGATGGACGAAAACTCCTTCGAAGAATTCGACACCTTCGTCGAGCATCGTTGCACCGAATTCGGCATGGAAAAAAACAAAACCCCCGGCGACGGTGTCGTCACCGGCTGGGGCACCATCAACGGCCGCGTCGTTTACGTCTTCGCCAAGGACTTCACCGTGCTCGGTGGCTCTCTGTCGGAGAGCCACGCCCGCAAGATGATCAAGATCCAAGATATGGCGCTGAAGAACCGTGCGCCTCTGATCGGTTTGTTCGATGCTGGCGGCGCACGCATTCAAGAAGGTGTCGACGCGCTGGGCGGCTATGGCGAAGTGTTCCAGCGCAACGTGCTGGCGTCGGGCGTTATTCCGCAGATCTCCGTCATCATGGGACCATGCGCCGGCGGCGACGTCTATTGCCCCGCCATGACCGACTTCATCTTCATGGTGAAAGACACGAGCTACATGTTCGTGACCGGCCCCGACGTCGTCAAAACCGTCACCAACGAAACCGTTACGGCGGAAGAACTCGGCGGCGCCAAGGTCCACACCACGAAATCGTCGATTGCCGACGGCGCTTACGAGAACGACGTTGAGACGCTGCTGCAGATGCGCCGTCTCATGGACTTCCTGCCCTCGAACAACAAGTCGGGCGTTCCCGTCCTGCCGACCTCAGACAGCCCCGACCGCGAGGACAAGTCTCTCGACACCCTGATCCCGGACAACCCGAACAAGCCTTACGACATGAAGGAGCTGATCCTCAAAGTCGTGGACGAGGCGGATTTCTTCGAAATTCAGGAGGGCTTCGCCAAGAACATCATCACCGGTTTTGCGCGCATGGAAGGCAACACCGTGGGCATCATCGCCAATCAGCCGATGGTGTTGGCCGGCGTGCTCGACAGCGACGCGTCGCGCAAGGCGGCCCGTTTCGTGCGCTTCTGCGACTGCTTCGAAATCCCGATCGTCACCTTCGTGGACGTTCCGGGCTTCCTCCCCGGCACCGCGCAGGAATACGGCGGCCTGATCAAGCACGGCGCCAAGCTGCTCTTCGCCTACGCCGAAGCCACCGTTCCGAAGATCACTGTCATCACGCGCAAGGGCTACGGCGGCGCCTACGTCGTTATGAGCTCCAAGCACATCCGCGGCGACCTCAACTATGCCTGGCCGACGGCCGAAATCGCCGTCATGGGCGCCAAGGGTGCCGCCGAGATCATCCATCGTGCAGACGCCGGCGACCCCGAAAAGCTCGCCGCCCGCATCGAGGAGTACAAGGCCCGCTTCGCCAATCCATTCGTCGCCGCCGAACGCGGCTACATCGACGAAGTCATCCTCCCCCACGGGACCCGCCGCCGCATCTGTCGCGGCCTCAACATGCTGCGCAACAAGACCCTCGAAAACCCCTGGAAGAAGCACGACAACATCCCGCTGTAAGCTTCGCGCGACAGGTTTTGCAGGATTAGGCCGGTCCAACTCGGGCTGGCCTTTTTCGTTGCCCCTTTCCGGCCATCAGAATCGCGCAACACATCCGTGCAATCAGCCCGCCGGAATCCAGCATGACCCTCGACGAATTTCGCGCCTACCTCGCCAAGCCCGGCGCCCCGCTTTCTGAGGCTGAGATCACCGCCTTCGAAAAAGATATCGGCACCAGCCTCCCCGATGACTATCGCGCATTCCTGCAAGCGGTAAACGGCGGCTGGGTCGGTGGCGCTCTGCTCATCACCGGCGCGACGGGCGACGGTGAACCCATCGATAGCGATCTCCACCACATCGGCGGCCTGCGCTCAGAACCACATATGGACCTGCGCGCCGCCCGCGCCACGTATCAGGATTGGCTCGCCCGCATCCCCCGCGACCTCATCTGGATCATGGATGACTCGACCGGCAACGCCATCTGCCTCGGCATCGCCGGCGATGCGCGCGGCAAGGTCTATTTCTGGGACCACGAATTGGAACCCGATCTCGACGAAACCGACGGCACCATCGAAGGCATGGGCAACATCAGCCTCATCGCCCATTCATTCGCGTCGTTCTTCTCCGGCCTACAGTTGGCCGCCCGCGTCTAACCGGCCCCTGCCAACGGCGCCACGATCCCCACCACCGCCGCGGTCATCAGCGTCGCCAGCGTCCCCGATACGATCGTGCGCAACCCGAGATCCGTGATCTCCGCCCGCCGCTCCGGTACCATCGCCACCAAGCCCCCCACCATGATGCCGAGACTTCCGAAGTTGGCAAACCCGCATAGCGCATACGTCATGATGAGGCGCGAGCGCTCCGACAGCTCCCCCTCCGGCAGTCCCGCCATCTGCAGGTAGGCAACGAATTCGTTGAGCACCGTCTTGATGCCGATGAGCGCGCCCGCCGTCCCAGCCTCAGCCCACGGAATGCCAATCAGGAAAGCCAGCGGCGCAAACACCCAACCGAACACGCGCTGCAACGACAGGTCGAGCCCGAATGGTGCCGCCACCGCGCTAAGCCCCATGTTGATCAGCGAGACGAGAGCCACCGCGACAATCAGCATCGCGGTCACGCCGACGAGCAGCCCGACCCCTTCGCGCGTCCCCGTTGCAATTGCCTCCATCGCCGATCCCGGATCGCCCTCCAGCACAACGGCGGCCGGCTCCGGTGCCGGGTCAACGTCCCCCGGCACCATCAGCGCCGCGATCAGCAGCGCCGCCGGAACGCTGATCACCGACGCGACGATGAGATGCCCCGCCGCCCCCGGAACGCTGTTGCCCAAAATGCTCGCGTAAAGCGCCAGAACCGTGCCCGCAATCCCCGCCATCCCGACCGTCATCGTCGCAAAAAGCCCGGACCGGCTCATGGCTTTGAGATACGGTTTGATCAGCAGCGGCGCTTCCACCATGCCGATGAAAATGTTCGCCGCCGCCCCCGTTGCAACCGCACCGCCGACACCCATCGAGCGCTCCAGCGCCCACGCAAAGCCGCGCACCACGCGCTGCAAGATGCCCCAGTGATAGAGCAGCTTCGACAACACGCTCACAATCAAGATCAGCGGCAGCGCCTGGAAGGCCAGCACGAAACTGTGTTCGGGCTTCGCAATCTCATAAGGCGCCGGCCCACCGGCCAAATGCCCGAATACGAGCCGCACCCCATCGAGCGTTGCCGTTTGCAGCGCACTGATCGCCCACCCCGGCCACTCGAAGAGCCCGCGCAGAAACGGAACATTCAACAGCAGCCCGGCGATCAAGAACTGAATGGCAATCGCTACGAGCGCCATCCGCACAACCCCGGCACCCGCGAGCGCCTCGCGCCGCTCACTCAGCGCCCACGCGATCGCCGGGATCGCGACGAGGCCGAGCAACCCCTGCATCTGATCCATCATCGCGCCCCCCGAAGCGCCGCCGTCTCAATCACACCGCGATGTTATCGATCAACCGAGTTGTCCCCAGCCACGCCGCGCCGAGCACGCGCCCCGGCCGCCCCGCCTTCGCCTCGAACGGCGCCAGCGTCTCCGCATCCCGCACCGTCAGATAGTCGACCTTCGTAAAGCCCGCCTGCAGCAAATCGTGCGTCGCCACATCAATGGCCTTGTTGATGAGCCCGCCCTTGGCTGCAATCGCCGCGATGCCCTTCAAGGCCCGGTTGAGAGCCGGCGCCGCTTCCCGCTCATCCGCCGTCAAATACGCATTGCGCGACGATCGCGCCAACCCATCCCGGTCCCGCGATGTCGGCGCCGCCACAATCTTCACCGGCAGATTCAAATCGCGAACTGTCTGCCGGATAACGCACAGCTGCTGATAATCCTTCTCCCCGAAAATCGCGACATCCGGCGTCACCTGCGAGAACAACTTCGTACACACCGTCCCCACGCCCGCAAAATGATGCGGCCGGAACTCGCCTTCGAGTGGCAGCGCCGCGCCCTTCGGCGCGACCGTCGTCGCAAACCCATCCGGATACATCTCCTCCGCCGCCGGCGCCCAGATGAGATCGGTCCCCGCCGCCCCCAACTTCTTCGCGTCACCCGTCTCGTCGCGCGGATACCGCGACAGGTCTTCCGTCGGCCCGAACTGCGTCGGGTTCACGAAAATCGACACCACCGTCCGGTCCGCTTTGCGCCTAGCCAGAGCAACCAGCGTCAGATGCCCATCGTGCAGCGCCCCCATTGTCGGCACCAGTGCCACGCTTTCGCCGGCCGCCCGCCACTTGTGCACGGCCGAGCGCAAAGCCTTGACGGTACGAACAATCCGGGGCGGCGGCATAGGCACCTCGCGTGCAACCTGTGGCGGAAGAGACCCGGCACAGAACCGCTCCCCAGGAAAGCCGTCAAGGGGCCCGCGAAGATGAGCCTTGTCCCGCCAACAACGGCGCCCAATCTGCTAGTCTCAACGCCGGATCGAATCGCCCGCAGACGGGCGCTCAGCGGTTGGAACGGATCGAACGCATGGTCGCGGTACGCAAGACACCGGAATCGAACGGCACCGGATCGGGCCCCACCGCCCGCACCCCGTTCGGCCGCCTGCCCGCCATCGACGAAATCGCAGCCCATCACCTGATCGACGAACACCGCCTCGTCGGCGGTCTGATCGAGCGCGCCGTCTATACCGAGGATGAACGCCGCCGCACCGCCGAGATCGCCCGCCGCCTCGTCCAGACCGCCCGCGCCGACACGGCTCAACACGGCGGCATCGACGCCTTCATGCGCGAGTATGGCCTCTCCAGCGAAGAGGGCATCATCCTGATGTGCCTCGCCGAAGCTCTGCTGCGCATCCCCGACAGTGAAACTGCCGACGCATTCATCGCCGAGAAAATCTCGCACGGAAATTGGGACCGCCATCGCGGCCACTCGGAAAGCCTGTTCGTCAACGCGTCCACCTGGGGGCTGATGCTCACCGGTCGTCTGGTGAAGCTGAAGGATAGCCGCTCCGCCAATGCCGTCGACGCCTTAAAGCGCCTAGTCGCCCGTTCCGGCGAACCGTTCATCCGGCAAGCGATCCGCCAAGCGGTCAAGCTTCTGGGCGAACAGTTCGTACTCGGCCGCACCATCGAAGACGCCATCGCGCGGGCGAGGGGCTACGAACAAAAAGGCTATCGCGTCTCTTACGATATGTTGGGCGAAGCTGCCCGTTCCGACGCCGACGCCGAGCGCTATTTCCAGCGCTATGTCGCCGCCATCGAAGCCGTCGGTCTCGCGGTTGGCCCGCTCAATGCGGTGAACGCCGACGCGATCATCCCTCGTCCGTCAATCTCGGTGAAGCTCTCAGCCCTCCATCCGCGTTTTGAGGCTGGCCACGAAGAGCGCCTGCTAAAGGAATTGCTGCCGCGCCTGAATGCCCTCGTCCACCACGCCATGGCACGCGGGCTGGGCATCACCGTCGATGCCGAAGAACAGGACCGCCTCGAACCGACATTGCGCATGTTCGGCGAAGCCTTCTCCAACCCCGCCATCGGCACTTGGAACGGCCTCGGCATCGCTGTCCAGGCCTATAGCCGCCGCGCGATTCCCGTCCTGCGCTGGCTGCGCCGCCTTGCAGAGGAACGCGGTAAGCGCATCCCCGTGCGTCTCGTCAAAGGCGCCTACTGGGACAGCGAAATCAAATGGGCGCAGGAGCGCGGCCTCGCCGACTACCCTGTCTTCACGCGCAAGCGCAACACCGATGTGTCCTATCTCGCCTGTATGCGCCTGATGCTGACCTACCCGCAGCAGTTCGCACCCCAGTTCGCCACCCACAACGCCCACACGATTGCCGCGGCCATGGTCGCCGCCGGCAACACGCCGTTCGAATTCCAGCGCCTGCACGGCATGGGCGAAGCCATCTACGAGAGCGTCGTGAAGGGCACGGGAACGGGCATGAGCGACGCCCGCGCCTGCCGCATCTACGCCCCTGTCGGCGATCACGAAGACCTGCTCGGCTATCTCGTCCGCCGCCTGCTCGAAAACGGTGCCAACACGTCATTCGTCAATCGCCTCGCCGATGACGAAATGCCCATCGCCCGCATCATCCGCGACCCCGTTGAGGAAGCCGAGCGCGACCGCGCCGGTGGCACGGATACGGAAAAAGCCCTTGTCCGCCCGCGCGAGATCTTCTGGCCCGAGCGGCGCAATTCCTCCGGCCTTGCCCTGGACAACGCAGCGGTCCGCGCCACTCTTCTCGCCGAGATGAACACCGCGCTGGGCGCATCGTATGAGGCCGCCGCAATCGTCTCCGGCGCGGTCCAAAGCGGCACCGGCCTCGCCAGTCTCGTGCTGTGCCCGCACGACCGCAGCCAGCGCATCGGCACCGTGCGTAACGCCACCGAAAGCCAGATCGATGCGGCCCTCGCCGCCGCGACGCAGGCCGCCCACGACTGGGACCGCCTCGGCGGCCCCGCCCGCGCTAGAATCCTCGACGCCGCCGCCGACCTCGTCGAGCGCGACCGCTCCAAGCTCATGGCCGTCCTCGTGCGCGAAGCTGGCCGCACGGTACCCAACGCCTTAGCCGAAGTCCGCGAAACGGCAGACTTTTTGCGCTACTACGCGCTCCAGGCCCGCAAGCACTTTGCCGAACCCATAAATCTCACCAGCACTACCGGCGAAACAAGCAGCATCGAATGGCGCGCGCGCGGCCCCTTCGCCTGCATCGCGCCGTGGAATTTCCCGCTCGCGATCTTCGTCGGCCAAGCCGCCGCCGCACTCGCCGCCGGCAATCCCGTCCTCGCCAAACCCGCAGGCCAGACGCCCATCATCGGCTTCCTCGCCGTCAAGCTCCTGCACGAAGCCGGCGTGCCGCCGAAGGTCCTGCATTTCCTGCCCGGCGGCGGCGACGTCGGCGCAGCCCTCGTCAAAGATCCGCGCATCAAAGGCGTCGCTTTCACCGGTTCCAATGAAACCGCCTGGGCGATTCAAAAAGCGCTCGCCGACCGTCGCGGTCCCATCATCCCCTTCATTGCCGAAACTGGCGGCCTCAATGCCATGATCGCGGACTCCAGCGCTCTGCCCGAGCAAATCGTCCGCGATGCCGTCCGCTCCGCCTTCGACAGCGCCGGTCAACGCTGCTCCGCCGCACGCGTCCTCTTCCTGCAAGACGACATTGCCGCCAAAACCATCCCCATGCTCACCGGCGCCATCGCCGCCCTGAAGATTGGCGATCCGTTGGGCATCGACACCGATATCGGCCCCGTCATCGACGAACCGTCCCAGGACGCGCTCGAAACACACAAGCTGCGCATGCAGGATCAGGCCCGCGAACTGATCGATCTGCCGCTGCCCCCCAACGTGCGCGGCGGCACCTACGTCTCACCCGCCTGCTACGAGATCGACCGGCTGTCGCTCATCGAACGGGAGGTGTTCGGTCCCATCCTTCACGTCGTCCGCTTCCCACGTGGTGGACTGACCAAGGTCATCGAGGCCATCAACGCCACCGGCTACGGCCTGACACTCGGCCTCCACAGCCGCATCGACGCCGTCGCCGATCAGATCGCCCGCGAAGCTAAGGTCGGCAACCTCTACGTCAACCGCAACCAGATCGGCGCCATCCCCGGCGTCCAGCCCTTTGGCGGCGAGGGACTGTCCGGCACCGGACCGAAAGCGGGCGGTCCCAACTACCTCCAGCGCTTTGCCACCGAGCGCGTCCGCACCACCGACATCACGGCCACCGGCGGCAATGTGCAGTTGCTGACACTTTCAGTTAAGGACGACACCTGAGATCGGCCTTGCCGCCAAGCCCCGCGATCCCCAAACTATGGGGATGAGCACCAAGGACAAACGTCCCACGCCCACCGGCGATCAAGCGGCGGCAGCCGCAGGCGGCGCCGTGTCCAAACCCGCTGCCAAAGCTCCCGTAGCCCCTAGTCCAACGGACTCCGGCGTTCAGGACTTCATCGCCAAGATGAAGACCATCGCCACGTCATCCACGGGCCTCCCCGG
The DNA here is from genome assembly GCA_002928735.1 of Hyphomicrobium sp. Classification (GTDB taxonomy): domain Bacteria; phylum Pseudomonadota; class Alphaproteobacteria; order Rhizobiales; family Hyphomicrobiaceae; genus JAGVSR01. The sequence goes on from PERL01000007.1 coordinate 30,587, forward strand.
CCGGCTCGTCTTCGCCATGGACGCCACCATGAGCCGCCAGCCCACATGGGACATGGCGCTCTCCCTCCAGTCCGACATGTTCTCCGTCGTCAAGGACATCGGCGGGCTCGACGTCCAGCTCGTTTTCTTCCGCGGCATGAATGAATGCCGCGCCTCCCGTTGGGTATCCGACCCCTCCGAACTCGCTCATCTGATGACCACCGTCTCATGCCGCGGCGGCATCACCCAGTTGGCCCGCGTCCTCACCCACGCCACGGAAGAAACCGCTAAGCGCCGCGTCAACGCCGTCGTCTTCGTCGGCGATGCGATGGAAGAGGACATCGACTACGTCTGCTCCAAAGCCGGCGCTCTGGGTCTGCTCGGCGTCCCCGTCTTTCTCTTCCAAGAGGGGGCGAACCCAGACGCGACCCGCGCCTACAAGGAAATTGCCCGCCTTACCAAAGGCGCCACATGCCGCTTCGATGCAGGATCAGCCGAACAGCTACGCGCCCTTCTGCGCGCGGTCGCCGTCTATGCGTCCGGCGGCCGCAAAGCCTTGCTCGCGTTGGGCGCGCGCTCGGGAGAAAAGGGCGCGCAATTGCTCCTCAGCCAGATGAAGTCCGGAGATTGATGAGACCATGGCCTATCTCCTGTCCGGGCTTGTCGCGCTCGTCATTGCACTGCTGATCGCGCGCGGCTTCACGAGCGCCAACCCAGCCACCATGGCGCGCCAACTCCGCTTTCTCGGCGGCGTCCTGTTGATGGCCATCGCTGCCGTGCTGGCGCTGCGAGGCCGCATCGACTTTGCGCTACTTCTCGGCTTTGCCGGCTGGGGACTGTTGATGGGCCGCGGCGTGCTGCCGTGGGGATCGGGCGGCTGGGGCGGCAGCGCACAAAGCCAAAATCAGGGCTCCCGCGTCGCCACCGACCACCTCGAAATGGAACTCGATCACGCCAGCGGCGCCATCCGAGGCACGATCCTAAAAGGCCGCTTCGCCGGCCAGGACATCGAAACCCTTTCGCCGGCCGAACTGGTTCTCATCTGGCAGGACTATTCCTTCGCCGATCCCAGTTCTGCTCAGATCCTGGAAGCCTACCTCGACCGCCGCCATCCCACGTGGCGCGACGATCTCGAACGCCAAACTGAGGGTGATGATGCCCCGCATGGGGAGCAACGCAGCAGCCCGCGCTCCGGCGCCATGACCCGCGCGGAAGCCTTTGAAATTCTCGGCTTGCAAGAAGGGGCCAGCGACGACGACGTCCGCTCAGCCCACCGCGAACTCATGAAAAAGCTGCACCCCGATCGCGGCGGATCGAATTACCTCGCCTCGAAGATCAACGCGGCCAAGGCTCTTTTGGTGGGCGATTGAAAATCAGTTCGCCCGCGCGACGAAGCAGTCGAGCCCGTTGCGGCGCAGTTCGTTGCAGGCACTCGTAGCCGACGCACTGTCGAACCCCGCAAACCGCGCCCGGTAAAGCTGCCGGTCGCCTTTCGTCAGCGGGACGGCGATCGGCGCGCTCTCGGCCAACACATGCGCCGCCTTCGACTTCGCAGCAGACATCGCCCGCTCCGCTTCGGTGGGCGACCCATAAACGCCGATCTGAACGTGATACCCTGGCGCGGACGGCGTCGGCCGTGACGCCGGGCCATCGACCGCTTCAACGCCCGGACGTGACCGGCCGAGCGAGACGGGAACCGGTGTGGGCGCGGGCAGGTCCGCCACGACGGCCTGCAAAGCAGGTTTCATTGCGGCTTGTTCGTCGCCCGAAAAACCGTCCGACGGTTCACTCAAACGTGCCAACTGTGCCTGCAGAGTGGACGGAGCCCGGCCGAGATCGGATGCCTTCGCCAAAACCGTTTCCGTGTTAGCAGGCGGCGAAGTCGCGCTGGGTGCGACGCTCGTCACGCCATCGGACGCCCGTCCCATTTCCGCCGGTGCCGGATCGCCACCCGCACGTGCCGCGATCTGAGCTTTAAGCGCGGCAAAATCCGGACGCGGCATCGTTGCAGCATAAGTCAATGGTTGCGGGGCCACCGGCGTTGCGGCCGTTTCGGCCACCACCGGCTGCCGGTCCGACTGCAACGATGTTGGCTGTAACACCGAAACGGTCTTCACTTTCGCAATCGCAATTTTCGGCCCCGGCGCGGCATCCGCGGCAGCGATCTTCTGCGCGATCGACGCGGACGGCTCCACAGCCATCGGCGCTTCGGCGACGATGGCCGGTTCCACCGGAGCAGCCGGCTGCGGTTTGACGACGGGCTTGGGCGCCGGCCGCTTGGCGGGCTTGGCTTCCGCGATCAGCTGCGGGCCGGCCTTGCGTGTCCGCTCGGTCGACGCCTTCTCGATGGCCCGCGCCAGCAGCATGCGCATGTGCGCATCCCGCAATCCCGCGCTCACACCGCCAAAAACCGCCGCAACAACGTGTTTCCCGCCAGTTTTGTAGGATGAAACGAGATTAAAGCCCGATGCGCGCGTGTATCCCGTCTTGATGCCGTCGACGCCGGCAAACCGGCCGAGCAGCGCGTTATGTGAGCGGTATGTCTTGCCGCCATAGGAGAAGGTGCGCGTGGAGAACATGCGATAGTGCTGCGGAAAGTCGTCCTGCAACCGCATCGCCAGCGTTAGCATATCGCGCGCCGTCGTCACCTGATCCGGATCGGGCAGACCCGACGCGTTCTGAAATGTCGTATCGCGCATACCCAGTTGGCGCGCCCGCTTGGTCATAAGCTTCGCAAAGCCCGCTTCGCTGCCGCCGATCTTTTCGGCGATCGCCACCGCCATGTCGTTTGCCGATTTGACGATGAGTGCCTTGATGGCGTCGCGTAGCGCAATCTCTGATCCTGCTTCAAGCCCGAGCTTTGATGGCGCCGCTGCAGCAGCCCGCTCACTCACCGTCAACGGCGTCGAAAACGACAACCGCCCGGCTTCGATGGTCTCGAAGGCCAGATACAGCGTCATCATTTTAGTCAGTGAGGCGGGATAGCGCGGTTCGCTTCCGGCATTATCGTGCAGCACGCGGCCCGTATTGGCATCGATGACCATCGCCGCCGACTTCTCTCCAGCCGAGGCCGGTGTGGCAGCCAGAAGCAAGGCGCAGAAGGCACCCGCAAGAAACACAAACGCTGACCACCGGTTTGAACGCACGGTTTGACGCCTGAAAACACTGAACACTGTCTCGGTGGGGCGCTTAGTTGGCCAGTCCCGCAGCACAACAGCCGCCTGACCAACCGTCCCCCGATAACCCCATAAACCCTGCCTTGTGGGCGGCTTTGGGGCGGTTCGGGGCCTGCGCCCGTCTGATTTGATTTTTACGCTAGCGCAAAACCGCTTCGTTAGGGTAAACGCAATGCACAGCCAACTAAAAATGCTGCATTGCGATATTTTTGCTTTTGTTATGCTGCAGTGCAGCTATAGTGATGTTCCAGCTCGACGAGAGCAGTACGACGCGTGTCCGGGTCGCATACCCGGGCTAAACCAGAAAGGCGGACGCCCATGATCAACAATTTCCAGGATTTCCAGAAAATCGGTCAGACCGGCATGGAAGGCTACATGAAGATGATGGGCGAGTGGAACAAGAGCTGGCAGACCATTGCCAGCGAATGGACGGACTACTCCAAGCGCGCCTTCGAAGACGGCACGGCAGCCTTTGAAAAGCTCGCCGCCGCTAAGTCGGTCGAGCAGGCCATGGAAATCCAGACAACCTACGCCAAGCGCGCCTACGAAGACTACATGCAGCAGATGTCCAAGATCGGCGCGATGTATCAGAACATCGCCAAGGAAGCCTTCAAGCCGGGCGTCTTCCCGGGCTCGCGCTAAGGGGTTTGGCCGCCGCACACCGGCAGCCGCCGAAAGAACGAGGCCCGGGCGCAGCGCCCGGGCCTTTTTTGCGTCGCAGTCGATCACCACATTCACGACGTAAGTCAGCGGATCTGCCACGGTGCCCGCACATCCATCAGCCCCCCGAAACCGTAAACGAAGCAGGCTGGAGATGCGCCATCCCCCCTTGCCCCGGCCCGGCGGATGGATTGAACTACCGAACGCGCCGGCCGGCATTGGCGGCACGATTCGACGGACAGAAACGACGGCCGCAACGGCCGCCAACACGGGCATGATCGAGGGTATGGGAGAGGTGTGGCAGGGCATGATTGACGGACGGCCGCGCGCCGCTGGTCCGGACAAGGACCAGGGCCAGGGCGGCGACGGCGATCAGGGCAAAACCGGGATCGTCACCAAGACACGGCCGAAGACCAAGAAGCCGTCGCTCTACAAGGTTCTACTTTTGAACGACGATTACACGCCGATGGAATTCGTCGTGCACGTGCTTGAAAAGTTCTTCCAAAAAGGCCGCCAGGAAGCGACCGACATCATGCTGGCAGTCCACCGAAAGGGCGTCGGCGTGTGTGGCGTGTTCACTTACGAAGTGGCTGAAGCCAAAGTCACTTTGGTGATGGACTTCTCCCGTCAGCACGGGCACCCTCTGAAATGCACCCTGGAGAAAGAGTAGGTCAAACGTGCCGTCCTTCTCGAAGAATCTGGAAATTACGCTTCACCGTGCTCTCGAGCATGCCAATCAGCGCAGCCACGAATATGCGACGCTGGAACATCTGCTCGCCGCTCTGCTCGAAGATCGCGACGCCGCAGCCGTTCTGCGCGCCTGCAACGTCGATCTCGACCGTCTGCGCGCCCGCGTGACCGAATATCTCGACACAGAGTTCACGGCGATCACGACGAAGTCGGTCGCCGAAGCCTCCCCGACGCCGGGCTTCCAGCGCGTCATCCATCGCGCCGTCGTCCACGTGCAATCGTCTGGCCGCGAGGAAGTGACCGGCGCCAACGTGCTCGTCGCCATCTTCGCCGAGCGTGAAAGCCACGCCGCGTTCTTCCTGCAAGAACAGGACATGACCCGCTTCGACGCGGTCCAATACATCAGCCACGGCATCGCCAAGCGTCCCGGCATGTCAGAACCCCGCGTCGTGCGCGGCGCAGAGGAGACCGAGCAAACGGAAACGGGTGAGGACAAGAAGGGCCAGCAGGACGCGCTCAATACATATTGCGTCAATCTCAATCGCAAGGCCCGGGACGGCAAGATCGATCCGTTGATCGGCCGTGAGCCGGAGGTGCTGCGCACGATCCAGGTGCTCTGCCGCCGCCAGAAGAACAACCCGCTCCTCGTCGGCGACCCCGGCGTCGGCAAGACCGCGATTGCCGAAGGGCTCGCCCGCAAGATCATCCGCGGCGAGGTGCCCGAAGTCTTGCGCGACGCCACGATCTTTGCGCTCGACATGGGCTCGCTGCTCGCTGGCACGCGCTATCGCGGCGACTTCGAAGAGCGCCTGAAAGCCGTTATGAAGGAAGCCGAAGCCTATCCGGGCGCGGTCCTCTTCATCGATGAGATCCACACCGTCATCGGCGCCGGCGCCACCTCCGGCGGCGCAATGGATGCGTCCAACCTGCTGAAGCCTGCACTTCAGTCTGGCGCGCTGCGCTGCATCGGCTCCACCACCTACAAGGAATACCGCCAGCACTTCGAGAAGGACCGCGCGCTCGTCCGCCGCTTCCAGAAGATCGACGTCAACGAGCCCACCGTGGCCGATGCCATCGAAATCCTGAAGGGCCTGAAGCCGTACTTCGAGGAATATCACAAGCTCAAGTACACCAACGATGCCATCAAGGCGGCGGTCGAACTGGCCGCCCGCTACATCCACGACCGCAAGCTGCCCGACAAGGCGATCGATGTGATCGACGAAACCGGCGCGGCGCAGATGCTTGTCGTCGAGTCCAAGCGTAAGAAGAAGATTACGGTCAAGGAGATCGAAGCCACCATCGCCACGATGGCGCGCATTCCGCCAAAGACCGTGTCGAAGTCGGATTCAGAAGTCCTGCACAATATCGACCGCGACCTGAAGCGGCTCGTGTTCGGCCAGGATAAGGCGATCAGCGCGCTCGCCTCCGCCATCAAGCTCGCCCGTGCCGGCCTGCGCGAACCGGAAAAGCCCATCGGCTGCTACCTGTTCTCCGGCCCCACCGGCGTCGGCAAAACCGAAGTCGCCAAGCAGCTCGCCAACTTGCTCGGCGTCGAACTGCTGCGCTTCGACATGTCGGAATACATGGAGAAGCACTCGGTCTCCCGCCTCATCGGCGCGCCTCCGGGTTACGTCGGCTTCGACCAGGGCGGCCTCTTGACCGACGGCGTCGACCAGCATCCGCACTCGGTGCTGCTCCTCGACGAAATCGAGAAAGCCCACCCCGACCTCTACAACATTTTGTTGCAGGTCATGGACCACGGCAAGCTGACGGACCATTCCGGCAAATCGGTCGACTTCCGCAACGTCATCCTCATCATGACGACGAACGCGGGCGCCTCCGATATGGCCAAGCCACCCATGGGCTTCGAGCGCGGCCGTCGCGAAGGCGAAGATACCGAAGCCGTCAATCGGATGTTCACGCCGGAATTCCGCAACCGTCTCGATGCGGTGATCCCGTTCGGCGGCCTGCCGCCGGAAGTCATCGCCAAGGTCGTCGACAAGTTCATCTTCCAGTTGGAAGCCCAGCTCTCCGAGCGCTCGGTCACCATCGAGCTCACGGACGCCGCGCGCAAATGGATTGGTGAAATCGGCTACGACGAGAAGTTCGGCGCCCGCCCGCTCGGCCGTGTTATCCAAGAGCACATCAAGAAGCCGCTCGCCGACGAGTTGCTCTTCGGCAAGCTGGAACACGGCGGCACGGTCAAGATCGGCCTGGAAGGCACCGGCCTCGAAAAGCGCCTGACGTTCGAGTTCATCGCCGCCGAGCCGGGCAGCCGCAAGTCCGAGCAGACGGACGATGACGACGAGACGGAAGCAGCCCTCGTTGATGCCGCTCCGCGCAAGGCGCTCCCCGGCCCGAAGGAGAAGAAGGAAAAGCCCGCACGCCCCGCCGGCTCCGTTCCGGGCGTACCGCGCAAGAAAGACGAGTAAGGGAGCGCGGCGCACCCACCGCACGTCTCCCGACTCGCGCTACCATCGGCGCGCCGCGCAACGAACGCGGCGCGCCTATTTTTTTGACCGGGTGGGGCGCGGAACCATGTTTCCGTACCTATCTTATCCAGGGGGAAAGACCATGACCCGCGACCCGGGCATGGCAGCGATGGAGAGATCAATGTCCGCACGCGTCGCAAAGCTCATGTCGAATACGACCGCCATCCGCATCGCCACACTCACTGGCGCCAGCGCAATCCTCGCCGCGTTCCTCACCGTCGCGCCCGTCAAGGCCGCCGTGGCCGGTGAACTCGTCGGCACATGGAGTGGCACCGGCACCGTAACGCTTGCCAACGGAGCCCGAGAAAAAGCCCGCTGCCGCGCGTCCTACATTTCCGCAGGCGGCCGCACCTATGCCATGTCGGCCACCTGCGCCACCGCCGCCGCGAAGGTCTCGCAGACCGCGATTGTCAGCCAGAACACGAAAAACCGCTTCGGCGGCACGTTCTACAATCCCGAGTTCGGCGTCACCGGACGCATCCGCATCATCCTCAGCGGCGCCCGCCAGACCGTCTACCTCTCCGGCAGTTCCGGCCACGCCACCTTCAATATGCACCGGCGCTGAGGCGGTGGGGGACCTCCCCCCACGACATGAACGCCAGCTGAAAACAAGGTTCAGAACCGGTTCAGCCGCCGTCTCCTAAGGTCTCTCACATGACGGGGCGATTGGCCCCGCCGAGAGATCCAACGGAGACGACCATGACCACCCTGACCCGCACCATCGCCCTCGCCGCCGCCTTGCTCGCCGCCGGTACCGCTGTCGCCTCTGCCCACTCGGTCGAAGAGCGCCAGATCAAGCAGCGCCTCGCCATCGAGCATGGCCGCCAGACCGGTTCCATCACGTGGCTGGAAGGCCGCCGTCTGCGCGCCGAACAGCAGCGCATCATGCGCATGGAACGCATCCTGAAAGCCGACGGCCACCTTTCCGCCAGCGATCGCCGCATCCTCGCCCAGATGCAGAATGAGGCCCGCCGCAACATCGTGGCCGAGAAGACCGACGGCCGCCGCCGCCTGGGCTTCCTCCCCCGCGTCGGCAACTAACCGCGTCCCCTTCTAAGCTTTCTCCCAAACTCTTCGGGCCGCCCCACCGGGCGGCCCATTTTTTTATAACCCCCATCCCCCACCGATGCGTCCCGGCAACAGCGGTCCGATCGTCGGCAAATGGGAACACAACTTAGGACTTTGGTAAGCACGCGCCCGCTAGCGTGACCCAGTAGTTCCAGTTCCAGTCGGGGCCAGTCCATTATGAGCATTCTGCGGTCGGTTTCGGTCGACGACATCATCTCCCGCGGCAGCATCCGCGAGCAGGACGTCATGCGCATGCGCCAGTCGTTCTACGACGATGGCCTCATCACCCCCGAGGAAGCAGACCAACTGATCCGCCTCAACGCGGCCTGCCCGGTCCAGGATGCCGCCTGGTCGCCTTTCGTTGTCCAGGCCATCTGCGATTACATCGTCAATCAGACCGAACCCGAAGGCTACGTCACCGCCGCCAATGCCGACTGGCTGATCGCCATGATCGCCCCCGAAGGCCGCGTGCGCTCTAAAACCGAACTCGATCTCCTGCTCCAGGTTCTCGATACCGCCCGCTGGTCGCCCGAACGCCTCGTCCGCTTCGCCCTCGACGAGGTCAAGCGCGCGATCATCGAAGGCGATGGCCCCCTGCGTATGAACGGCACGCGTCAGACCGGCACCATCACCGACGCCGAGGTCGATCTGATCCGCCGCATCCTTTACGCCTTCGGTGGCGACGGAAACATTGCCATCACCCGCGCCGAAGCCGAGGTGTTGATTGCCATTGAAGAGAGCCTCGCCACGGGCGGCACCCCGAACCCCGCCTGGACCGACCTCTTCGTCAAAGCCATGGCCAACGTGATCCTCGCCACGTCCGGCTATGCACCGCCCAGCCGCGAGGAAGCGCTCCGCTCCGACGCCTGGCTGAAACGCCGCGGCGATCTCTCCCCGTCACATCTGGTTGGCGCCATGGTCACCGGCAGCCTCTCCAGCGTCTGGGACACCTACACCGAGCAAAGTTCCGAAGAGCGGGCGCTCGCCCGCCTTGAACGTCAGCGCGTTGAGATCATCACCAACGAAGAGATCACCGAAGGCGAAGCCTCCTGGCTGGTCGAACGGCTGACCCGCGACGACCGCCTGACCCCGACCGAATTGGCCCTCATCGACTATCTGCGCCGGGAAGCAACCATGCTCCACCCCGCGCTCGTCGATCTGGTCCGCCGCACCTCGGCCGCCTGACGGGTCAGAGAACACCAAACCACCCCGCATAGGGCAAAGATCGTCATTCTTAATGAGACCATCAGATCCGGCGGCATACACCCGCCGCCGGATCCGGCCCGCCGCGTCCATACCCGGGACCCGGCAGGAGCCAAAACCCCGTTGGTCCGCGCCATGTTGCCCGTTTACGTGACGGGAAGAGGCGTCTAGAACCAGCCGTTAATCCGACCATCTCCCAACCTTTCCGAACCAAGACGGGACCGCATCCGCGATGTTCAATAAGATCCTGATCGCCAACCGTGGCGAGATCGCCTGCCGCGTCATCAAGACCGCCCGCAAAATGGGCATCAAGACCGTCGCGGTCTATTCGGATGCCGACCGCGACGCCCTCCACGTGGAAATGGCCGACGAAGCCGTCCACATTGGTCCCGCCCCGGCCGCCCAGTCCTACCTGATCATCGACAAGATCATCGACGCCTGCAAACAGACCGGCGCCGAGGCCGTCCACCCCGGCTACGGCTTCCTCTCCGAGCGCGAATCCTTCCCCGTCGCCCTGGAAAAAGCAGGCATCGTCTTCATCGGCCCCAACCCGCGCGCCATCGCCGCCATGGGCGATAAGATCGAATCCAAGAAGGCTGCGGCCGCCGCCAAGGTCTCCACCGTGCCCGGCTACATGGGCGAAATCGACGACGCCAAGCACGCCATCAAGATCGCCGAGGAAATTGGCTATCCCGTCATGATGAAGGCCTCCGCCGGCGGCGGCGGCAAGGGCATGCGCATCGCCTTCAACCGCAAGGAAGTCGAGGAAGGCTTCCCGCTCGCCAAGTCCGAGGCCAAGGCCTCCTTCGGCGACGACCGCATGTTCATCGAAAAATTCATCGTCGATCCCCGTCACATCGAAATCCAGTTGATCGGCGATAAGCACGGCAACGTCGTCTATCTCGCCGAACGCGAATGCTCCATTCAGCGCCGCAACCAGAAGGTTCTCGAAGAGGCCCCGTCTCCGCTCCTCGACGAAAAGACCCGCAAGGCCATGGGCGAACAGGCCGTCGCCCTTGCCAAAGCGGTCGGCTACGACAGTGCTGGCACCGTAGAATTCGTCGCCGGCCAGGACCGCTCGTTCTTCTTCCTGGAAATGAACACCCGCCTGCAGGTCGAGCATCCCGTCACCGAGATGGTCACCGGCGTGGACCTCGTTGAATTGATGATCCGCGTCGCCGCTGGCGAAAAGCTCCCCTTCAAACAGTCCGACGTCAAGATCAACGGCTGGGCCGTCGAAAGCCGCGTTTACGCAGAAGACCCCTTCCGCAACTTCCTGCCCTCCATCGGCCGCCTCGTGAAATACCGGCCCCCCGCTGAAGGCACCCGCGACGGCGCCACCGTCCGCAACGACACCGGCGTCTTCGAAGGCGGCGAAATCTCAATGTACTACGACCCGATGATCGCCAAGCTCGTCACCCACGCCCCCACCCGCGAAAAGGCGATCGCAGCTCAGGCCGATGCACTCGACGCGTTCTACATCGACGGCATCCAGCACAACATTCCCTTCCTCCAGGCGGTCATGCAGCACCCGCGCTGGATCTCGGGCAAGATCTCCACCGGCTTCATCAAGGAAGAATACCCCGACGGCTTCAAGCCGCGCGCCGCCGAAGGCGAGGAGCGCCGCATTCTGGCCTCCGTGGCCGCCGTCATCGACCACCAGCAGAACTCCCGCCGCCGCCAGATCACGCATCAGATGTCGGGCACGGCGGTGAGCTTCGCCAAGACACGCGTCGTCAAGATCGGCGAGGACCAGCTGAAAATGGAAGTGGCCGGCGAAGGTCACTCGTTCGCGGTCACCATGATGGGAGCCAACGACGCCCGCGGCGAAACCATCTCTCTCGTCTCCGGCTGGACCCCCGGCGAGCCCGTCTGGCACGGCAAGGTCAACAACCGCGACGTCGCCATCATGGTTCGCCCGCGCCTGAACGGCCTGACGCTCTCCTACCGCGGCATCACCGTCCCCGTGCACGTCTTCACGAGCCGCGAGGCGGAACTGGCAGCCCTGATGCCCATCAAGGCCGCGGCTGACATGTCGAAGTTCCTGCTCTGCCCGATGCCGGGCCTCGTTAAGGCGATCAACGTCGAAGAAGGCGCGGACGTGAAGGCCGGCGATCCGCTGGCCATCGTGGAAGCCATGAAAATGGAAAACATTCTGCGCGCCGAGATCGACGGCAAGGTCAAGAAGGTCAACGCCAAGGCAGGCGACAGCCTCGCCGTCGACGCCGTGATCCTCGAATTCGCCTGATCGAACACATCCCGACCGAAATATAAGGCCGTCCCGCAAGCCGGGGCGGCCTTTGTCTTGGCAAACGCTCCACCCTCAGTCGGTGGCGTAACGGCCGCATTCGCGCCGGATCATGTCGAGGATCGGATCGTACGCATCCTCGTCGCGCGCTTCCGGATAGACCAAATACACCGGATAAACGAACCGCCGTGCCCGCTTGGGCTGTTTCAGCCGGCCGCGCGACAGGTAAGGCTTAACGAGCCGCATCGGAAAATAAGCCGACAACTCGTTCGCCAGCACGTATTCGAGCGGGTTGCTCCCCAGGTCCAGCGAGAGCCCTGGCTTGATCAATTCCGGATAGGCAGTCGCATGGTCGCGCTGAAAATCGGCGCCCCAGTTGATGAACATATAATCGCTGCTGCCCTTCTTCGGAGCCGTCCGCGCGCTGGTCACCAGCACGAATTCCTCGTCGAACAGATGCTCCACCGTATGCCCGGGCGGCTGGATCGGCCGGTACATGATCGCCAGATCAAGCGTGCCTTCGATCAAGCGCTGGGTCAGCACGTCCTGCAGCCCAGCCGTGGCCGAAATCGCGATGTCCGGGGTCTCAGATCTGAGCTTCGCGATGGATTTCAGCAGTACCCCGTGCCAGAGCGTGGCCGGTGCGCCGATGGCGATATGGTCCCGGTGCTGGTCGGAAAGCGAGACTTCCAGCTGCGCCCGCTGCCACACGCGCACCAGCGCCAGCGCATGTTTGTGGAATTGTTCGCCCGCCGCCGTCAGATCTGCACCGCTTTTTGAACGTTCAAAAACAGGCCGCCCGAGCAGATCTTCAAGCCCCTTGATGCGCGCCGAAACGGTCGACTGCGTGATGTTCAAACGGTGCGCGGCATCAATAAAACTGCCGGTTTCTGCGACCATCAGAAAGGTGCGGGCAAGATTGATGTCCATCTGTAGCCTGCGCAATGAGGAGGACGTTCATGCTCTATCTATCGAAAATTTCGATAGTGGTCAGCGGAAAATTCCGTTTGAAGCCCGTTTTGATTCTCACCACATTGCACACGTCTCGGCGACGAGTCGGGAAATGAAAGCCGTGCAGTCATGCCCGGTGCAAAAACTGAAGGACGAAGAACATGGCCAAAGCTGCAAAGAAGCCTGCCGCGAAGAAGGCTGCCAAGAAGCCGGCGGCGAAGAAGAAGAAGTAAGAGTTTCCTGCCTCGTGCCCCGGAACCTTGTCAGTCGGCTCCTTAGAGCTTCGGTGGTTCCAGCGGCGGTGCTGATCAGCGTTTTCTCACCCGCGCAAGCGGCGTCGGTCACCAACCGGGATGATACGGACCGCAAGGTTACGATCATCGAGAGCGGCACCCAAAAAGACCACGTCCTCAAAAAAGGCGAGGTTCTTGAAGGGGTCTGCCAGCGCGGCTGCAGCATCCGCATCGACGGTGACGACGTGAATCCTTACGTGCTCGAGGGCACAGAGGACACGGCCATCGAAGGGGGCGATCTCTACGCAGAAGGGCAGGGGCCGCTGGGTTCTCCGCGTTCCGGAGCCTCCGGCCAGCCTTCCAAGCCCGGCCCGTAAAGCGTCTGAGTTGATCGAGGCTTTGCATTCCGGCACCCGCGCCCCCCGTGGCTCGGGTGCCGGTTTCGTTTCAGGTCCGCCCCGGCGCGAAACTAGCCGAATCCGGATCGCCCTTAAGTCACGCGCGGTTCTTCGAACAGCACCTCCGCGATCGGCTCGAGGGGGCCAAGGCAGGCCGCGAAACTTGCGATCAGCGCGTTATCCACAGTTTCGAGCGATGCCGTAAGCCCAAGCGCGGCAAGGCTCGTCACCGCCGATCCCTCCAATCCGCACGCGACGATCGCATCGAAGTGGGCAAGATCCGGCGCCACGTTCAAGCTGATCCCGTGCAGGCTGATCCCGTGCCTCACCTTCAGCCCGAGCGCTCCGATCTTGGCTTCCCCGCCTGGCAGATCGGGGCGCTGCACCCACACGCCCGGACGCGCTGGATCCCCTGTTGCGGTCACGCCGAGCCTATCGAGCGATCCGATAACGCAGCGCTCCAGCAAGCGAACAAACGCCCGGACATCGCCCCCCGTCCGCCGTCGGACGTCGAGCAACGTATAGACGATCCGCTGCCCCGGCCCGTGATAGGTGATCTCGCCGCCCCGGTCCGTTTCAAACACGGGAAAGCGGTCCGGATCGATCAAATGGTGCAATTGCCCGCGCGGACCCTTCGTCAGCAACGGCGGATGCTCCAGAAACCACAGCAGTTCTGAATGGTCCGCGTTCGCGATCCTATCCACCTCTCCAACCATGAAGTCGACCGCATCCGGATAAGCCACGGGCTGCGATGAGCGCATCAGCCGAATCGGTCGTTCAGGGATCGTCATTCTCAGGCCTCGGAGAGAGGAGCGTTGGGACGTGTTCTAAACACACTGCCAGCCCGCAGCCGTCACGGCTAACCCCAGATCATAGAGCATCTGCCGCCCCTTGCCGCAGCCGCCCCTCAAATCGGCAGAGCGGAGCCGGGTTCACACTTGCCATCTTCGGAGCCGTCTGTTAGTTCCCGTCGCCTCGGCATCGCGACCGGTTCACCGGTCCGTTGCGCGGCTCTCCCGAATTGGCTTCAGGGCCTTCCAGGGCGATCCCATGCGGTTGTGGCGGAATTGGTAGACGCACTACCTTGAGGTGGTAACGGGGCAACCCGTGGAGGTTCGAGTCCTCTCAACCGCACCATTCATTTCGGGCCAGCGCCGTCGCGGCGTTGACAGGCCCAACCTCAGTCAAAATCGACAGGGTAAAACGGCGTGGGCGCTCTGAGCCCGCGTATGGCGCGCGGATGATCGCGCTCCGCCCTCAGAAACCGAACAGCGAAAACGGCGGTGGTTCGTTGGCGCTCGCACGCTTAACGCGCGTCTTCGGCTTGGCCCCGCCTGGCGCGCGCGCGGACTTTTTCGTTCCCGCTGCCGGTGCATCCGCCCGCGTATCGGAATGATCCCTCGTTGCCGCCTGCCGGACGCGCGCGGGAGGAGCGATCTCCACCACCTCCGCATCCGCCCCCGAAAGCGTTTTCAAAACCGCCGGCGATCCGAAGAACGGAAGCAAGTGCGGCTGCTGCCCGTCGGCAGCCGCCGGTGCGACATCGCCCGCCGCCGCAGCGGAGACCACGGTCGCCTCCGGCGCAGCCTTCGGCCGCGACTTGGCGATCAGCTTCTCCAGTTCCGCATTGTAGGTATCCACCGGCACCAAAGGCGCCTTCGCCCGCATATGGACAACCTTGTAGCCCTGCCGCTTCAACGACGCGAGGATCACCGGCAGCGCCTTGGCCGTAGCGCTCTTGATGTCGTGGAACAAGACGATGCCACCTTGCCGCTTGTCGATCTGAGCGAGCGTATACGTGGCCAACCGGTCCGCACTCCCGATGTAGCTGTCATTGGAGACGACATCGACGGTGAACGCCGCAATCCCCCGGGACTGCAAATGCGCCATCATCGGATCGCTGTCGGAGAGCCCCGGGAAACGGAAGAACGGCGCAATCGGCTGCTCGGCCGCTAGGGCAATGGCCGAGAAACCCCGTTCGATTTCATCGATCGCACGCTCCAGCCCCCGCCGCTTCATGTTCATGGGATGCGACCAGGTATGCGAACCCAAGGTATGGCCCCGCGCCAGCACATCCTTCACGGTTGCCGGATAGGCGATCGCCATGCGCCCGACGGAAAAGAACGTCGCCTTGGTACAAAATTGGTCCAGCGTGTCGAGGATCGACTTGGTGATCCATGGCATCGGACCGTCGTCGAACGTCAGCACGACTTCACGCGGTTTCAGGAACGATTCCTCCCGCTGCAAAACGGAAATCTCGCCGTAGAGCGGCCCCGTCGACGCATCGATCTCCACGACCCGGTCCACGCCTAAAGCGCCCTTGGGATCAGCGCAGGTGGTCTCGGCCCGCACAGCCCCGGCCGCGTCGGCCAAACCAAGCATCGCCAGTGTCAAAAGAAGTCCCGCGCGCCGAACCATCTGTCCGCATCCGTTCATTGCCGATTTTGCGCGCAGCGTGGCTGATTTCACCCCGGGCAGCAACCCGGCCCAGTCAATTCTTGAGCTCGATGAGGCTTGGCGGCACCCCTACGGACGGCCGAGCGGGTTCGTGGCCCAGCTGTCATCGTTAACCGAGGGCCGCAGTGGCGGCGCAACAGAGGACGGCGCAGGCGGCAGGGCCGGAGACTGCGATGCGGGCTTTACAACACGGGGCGCTGCAGCGGGAACCTCCGCCGGCGAACTCGACCAAGGCAAGCTCTCCGGCTCGCCCGGCGTCATCGGCCAGACCGCGGACCGGTTGGCCAGCGGTTGGCTGGAGAGAGCGATCTTGCGCCGCTTGGCTTCGCGCTCGGCCATCGCATCGAATTCCGGCAGCGTCGCGATGTGTCCCTTGGGAACGATGTGGACGATTTTGTAGCCCTTGGCCTTCAACTCGCCCAGCAGGGCCCGGATGCCGCCCGCCGTCGACGGTTGAATATCGTGGAAGAGGATGATCCCGCGTCCCTTCTGCGCCAATTGCGACATCACGTTTTTCCGCATAACCGTCGGATTGCGCGTCAGGAAGTCCCGGCTGTCGACATCGATGGCGATATTGGCAATGTCGCGCGTCTTCAGATGCGCCCGCATCGCCGAACTCTCACCCAGATAGGGAAATCGGAAGAACGGTGCCGCAGGCTGCCCAAGCGCGAGCGTCGTGGCGCTCAGCCCCAGTTCGATCTCCTGTTTCGAGGCCGCCGAACCGATCCTATCGAGCCTCTTGTGCGACCAGCTGTGCAGCGCGATCGTGTGGCCCCGCGCCGCCGTATCGCGCAACGTATCGGGATCGGACAGCGCCATGCGCCCAACGATAAAGAAGGTTGCCTTCACGCACTCTTCGTCGAGTGCCTCCAGAATGGGCCGCGTGAAACGGCGCATCGGTCCGTCGTCGAAGGTCAGAACGACTTCCTTGTCCTGAAGCAGTTCGAACGGCTCGGGCCCCGGCGCGCCGAACTTCGGCCCGCCCGTCGCATCGATCTCGGCCACCCGGGCGACACCTAGCGTTCCAGCGGCGCACGCAGGTGCGTCGGTGGCCGGGTTCGCATGCGGCTGCGTGCCGGCGGTGAACACCGCCAACGCCCCGATCATCGAAAAAAGCAGCGTCCGCCGAGCCGCAGGCGTCATCAAAGTGTCATCCTAAAAATCTATCCGGCAGGCCCCTGTGCCCGCCGGGAACGTGCATGATCCCGCGAATGTACCGGACCGGGCGCAGACAATACCTGCGCCGCTTTGCCCGGTGCAAGCGGCCGAAGATTTGCCTGTGCTATTCGCGCACCATGGTAGGCGTTCCAGCGTACATATGCTAATGCCGCCCGCATGTTGAGGCTGCGGGCCGCTGCCGAATCCCTCGTTCTGCTCCCCCGTTAAAGAGACAAGGAAAGCTCCCGCGTGTCTCAGTCTACCTCTAGTCCGCAAAAGCCTGAAAACGAGCCGGTCCCGACCGAGACGCTGGTGCGCGACGTCGCTGCGGCGCTGGAAGCCGGTGCGCCAGAGGCTGCCCGCCAGATCGTCGAAGACTTGCGCGCGCCCGATTTGGCCGAAGTCATCGAACTCCTCGACCCCGAAGATCGCGTCACTCTCATCCAGGCCTTCGGATCCGACTTCGACTTTGAGGTCTTCTCTGAACTCGACGAAACCGTCCGCGACCAGCTCTCCGAAGCTTTGCCCAATGAGTTCCTGGCCCGAGCCATCACAGAACTCGACACCGACGACGCGGCCTACATCATCGAAGGCCTCGAAGACAGCGACAAGGAAGACGTTCTTTCGCAGTTGGATACGTCCGACCGCGCCGCCCTCGAACGCAACCTCGAATACCCGGAAGAGACCGCCGGCCGCCTCATGCAGGCGCACTTTGTCGCCGTGGCTCCGTTCTGGACCGTCGGCCAAGTCATCGACTACATGCGCGAGGCCGACGACCTGCCCGAGAGTTTCTCGGAAATCTTCGTCGTCGATCCCTCGTTCCGCGTTCTGGGCAGCGTCGAACTCTCCCGCGTCCTGCGCGCCAAGCGCAACGTGCTCGTCGAAACGTTGATGGAAACCGACCGGCACGTTGTCATCGCCACCGAAGACCAGGAAGAGGTCGCCCGCCAGTTCAAGCGCTACGACCTGTTCTCCGTCCCCGTCGTCGACGAAAACCAGCGATTGGTCGGCGTGGTTACGGTCGACGACGTGGTCGAAGTTCTGGACGATGAAGCCGACGAAGACATGAAGGCGCTGGCCGGTGTGGGTGACGAAAGCCTCGCCGATAGTGTTCTGGAAACCGTCAAAAGCCGTGTGCCCTGGTTGGTCGTCAACCTCGGCACCGCCATCCTGGCCTCCTTCGTCATCCAGCAATTCGACGCCTCCATCGAGCAGATGGTGGCGCTCGCAGTTCTCATGCCGATTGTCGCCTCCATTGGCGGCAACGCCGGCACGCAAACCATGACGGTGACGGTCCGCGCGCTCGCCACCAGCAAGCTTGGCTCCTCCAATGCTCGCCGCGTGGTCACCCGCGAAGCCCTCGTCGGATTGATGAACGGCCTGGTGCTTTCCACCATCATGGCAGCCGTCGTCTTTCTCTGGTTCGGATCGAGCATCCTGGGCGGCGTGATCGGCGCGGCGATCATCGTCAATCTCTTCTGCGCGGCCGTCGCCGGCATCCTGATCCCGCTGATCTTCGATCACTTCGAACTCGATCCTGCCCCCGCCTCGGGCGTCTTCGTCACCATGGTGACCGACTGCGTCGGCTTCTTCGCCTTCCTCGGCCTCGCCTCGATCTGGCTGTTCTGAAGGCTCAACTCGTCGGCTGATCGAGCTTGCGCGTCAGCGCCTCGAATTCGCGGCGCAGTTCCTCGTTGCGGAAAATCTGCTCGAACGTCGGCGCCTCCAGCATCTGGAGCGCTTCAAACGACGCCGACCCATCCCGCATCAGGTTGTTCAACTCGAAGCTCGCCTGCACGGTGTCGAAGGTGTTGTCGGCGATCTTCAGATCATGCACCGCCTTCTGCCGCGCCCGGGCAATCTGCTCGCGCTGCTGCTGCAAATAGCGCCGGTACGCCTTCGCCGCCTCCTCGGCCACTTTCTGGCTCTCGCGGTTGGCTTCCAGAATGCGCTTCTGATCCGGACGATTGTCGGCCCGCAGCAACTCAGCCGTCCGCGATTTGGCACTCGCAATATCCTTCATCACCGCATCAAGGCGCGGCAGATATTGCTTGTCGATCTTGGCGATTGCCATGTCCTGCGCATGCACCAGCATGGCAAAGAGCGCCGCGTGCATGGCGAAATACTTGCGTGCGGTGGCCGCGTTGTCGCCGGCCGCCTCCACAAGCCGCGCCAGTTGCTGGTCGATCAGCTTGGCCGCTTCGAACGTGGCCGCCAGCCGAACAAGATCTCCCGACAGCACGCCGTCGAGAAGCAAGTCGAGCTGCTCGGGCGACAAGTCCACGCCCGATGTTTTGAGAGCCGCGCTGACTTCCGCCTTCGCCGTCGCGATGCCGTCCCGGTTCTTGGCAATCCGCGCCTGCAGGTCCTGAATGCCGGCATCGAGCGAGCCGACAGTGTCGGTCAGCACGCCGGGCAGTGTCGCCTCCTTGGGCGCCATCAGCTGCTTTTCTTTCATCCGCGCGATCTGGGCTTCCAGATCCAAAATGCTGCGCCGGTGAGCCTCAATGCGCTTTTGCACCTCGACCACGGGAACATCGGTCACGATGCCAAGCGCACCGTCGAGCAGCGCCTTGACCCGCGCTTCACGGTCCTCGCGGGTCTCCGTCCACAGCGGCGGCACGACAAAATCGGATTCCTTTGGCAGCGATTTCATGTCGCCGCGTTTTTCCGCCGTGTCGGCCAGAATGTCCTCCACGGCCTGCATGAGAAACCGGGCCTGCTCGTAGGTCTTGTCGCCCGCGCGCGGATCGGCGGGCGCTGTCTCAGCCTCCGCACCCGTCGCCGCCTGCACGGCCTCGGCAGCGACCGTTTGCGTGCGATCCAGAATGTCCCCGATGGTCGAGGGCCGCTCTTGGGCCCACGCGGCAGTCGAAACGCTGAGCATTAAACAACAGGTCAATGCGGAAAGGTGCGGGCGGCAACGCAGCATGGCGGGGTCCTCCATCCAGAGATTAGAGGCGCGGGAATTCAGGCGATTAGATGGTGAGTGAGCCCAAGCCACACTGTCCCGGCCGGACCGCTGGTTCAAGCTGGCTTGACGGCCTCAACCACGGCTGCCAGCAAGTCGGGGGTAACCTGCCGCGCATCGGTCAACACGACCATGTGCGTGAACGCGCCTGGAATCTGCGCCTTGGCGAACTTCGGTTTGGAAAACGGCGGCAACACGGCCTTGGCGCCAAGCGCGAGTGCGAGACGCAACTCTTTTCCGCTCACCGTGATCACCCCGGCCAATGCACCATCTGCCGTCAAAACAGCGATATAGCCGTCGCGTGCAGCGAACGTGGCCTCCGGCGCCAACGACTGAATGTCCCGTAACAAAAGCAGAGCCAATGGCCGGTATCCCTTCGCATCGGCCAAAACCTCGTCGAGCGAATTCACGTCGACAGCGCTTTTGGGGCGCGGCACGGTCGGCGCGACAGGGGCGGGTGCGCGGGATGCCAGTGTCGGAACAACCGCAACAGGTGGCGCAACCGGTGGCGCAGCCGGTGCCGGCGCGGAAGGAGCGGGCGCCCGCACGGGCGCAACGGATTTTTCCGCCACCTCGCCACTAGAGGCCAGCGCCGCCGCATCCAGATAAATCGGCCGCCCGCCGTTATGATGGATCCGTTCCATCCACGACGCGCGCGCGAACAAAAAACCCTGTAGACGGAGCCAATCGATGATCGCGTTGCGGTCCGTGAGCCCTGTCGCTGCAATCGCACTCATCCACTGCGCCAGATCGCGCCCGGTATCCGCCTCCAGGCTCTCCAGAAATTCGCGCTCCTTTTCGGCGTAGTCGACGGCCATGGCGGTCAGATCCACCGCCGCGTGCGCTTGGCATAATCCCGCCACGCATCGCCGAACTTAGCTTCCAGGTGCCGCTCCTCCGGAATGATCTGTAACTGGGTCACGAGCGCTGCGAAAGCGAACGCCAGGATCACGAACCAGATATTGCGCGTCAGTTCCGCCGCGCCGAAAAGCAGGTACACATCGGCGATATAAATGGGATGCCGTCGCCACCGGTAAGGACCATCGGTGACAAGGTTCGATGCGCCCGCATGCGGCAGGATCGTGGTGCGATGCCGCCGCAGCGTCAGCCCGGCCCAAGTCAGAATTCCAATCCCCGCCGCACCAAATCCCAGTCCCACGAGCGACGCCTCCCCATCGCCCATCCCCGGCCAGGGCAAGGGAGAGAGACGCCCGAGCGCCACCGCGCCGGCAATCGCCAGCACGAGGAGAACCGGGGGCCATGGGATGGCACCGGGGCGCGAAACATCGGTGTTGGCGTCGCCGGCCGCCATGCGATCCTCGAAAGTCCTTCAAGTTTCAGGAACGAAACCTATAACAGGCGCCACGCCGCGCGCCACGCGGCCGTTCGTTCGCGCGGTTGCCGCAATCTGCTTATAAACACCCCGGCATCCGCCTTGAGGAGAGATCGATCATGCTGAAAAATTGGGGTCCGCGCGCGCTTCTGGCACTCGCAGTGACGGGTACGGCTGTCGCCCTGCTGCCGCCATCCCCGGCCTTTGCCGCCAAGAACTATGGCTGCTTCACCGTCACCACACCCACGCTCAACATCCGCAACCGCCCCTACGGCGATGCGACCGTTATTGGGACCGCGTCGGCCGGCGAAATCCTGGAGAAGCGCAAGCTTTTCTGCACCCCGCGCGGCTACTGGTGCGCCGTCCGCAAAGGCAATCTCGAAGGCTATGCCGACAAAAACTTC
This sequence comes from Hyphomicrobium sp., assembly GCA_002928735.1. Lineage (GTDB taxonomy): Bacteria > Pseudomonadota > Alphaproteobacteria > Rhizobiales > Hyphomicrobiaceae > JAGVSR01. The sequence goes on from PERL01000007.1 coordinate 52,008, forward strand.
CTCGGCAAGATCAAGTGCCCCTAATGCCCGCGCGCTACGACGCCTTCCGGGCCGGAATGGTCGGGTAGGGCGTCGGCGCCGACGGCCGCGCTTCCAACTCTTTGCCGAGATCAAAACTCGGACAACCCAGTTCAACGAGCCGCGCGTTGTAGGCCTCGAGCACCGGCCGGTCCGTCGCTGTGCGAACCGCTGCGTTCTTCGCGGTATCCGTCCCGAGCGCCGCGCTCGTCGCCGACCGCATCGACTGAGCCGCCGCCGACGGCTGGATCTTGTAGGTCTCGCCGCGAAGCGCCAGCAGCCGCACTTGGATCCGCCCCGTCAGCCGCCGGCAATCGAGCGCCTTCTCCTCCGCACTCAGCGCATAACCCTGCGGCAACAGACCATCACCCCCGGCGCCGGCTCCAGATCCAGCGCAGCCGCCAAGGCCCGTAAATCCGCCGCACAACAGAAGAATGATGGCGCGTCCGGTCACCGGGTCCGTTCCGTTCGATAAAGGTTCGCCACGATACTTCTAAAAAGGTGCGGTCGAAGCAAGGCGGCAAGATGCGTCCTCAAGGGCCAAAAGGCGGCTTGCCAGGGCCCACCCTGACCCGCTTTGATCCGGGATCTGGTAGGGTTCGGCTGTGAGATCCGGACAGATGTGAGGAAAAGTCGATGTCAAAGAGTGCGCCGCTTGCTGCCCTGATTGTGGCAGCCCTGCTGACAGGACCCAGTGCAACTGTGGCCGAGGAAACCGATGCCGCGCCCGCACGCCTCCTGTGCACCTTCTCCAGCGGCTCGTCCGTCAGCTATGAAGCCGGTGCCTTCGCCACCAAGCCCGCCGCGCCGTTATCGTTCGCCATCACCAAAATCGACCTCGAGGGTCAATCCGCCGCCCTCACCACCGCCGAAGGCCAAACCCCCGCCAGCCTGCGAATCGTCCGCGCCGTTAACGCCAACCACTTCCTCGAAGTCGTCAACGAGGGCTTCCTCAATCTGACCACCATCTACGACAAAGACCCCAAGACCGGCCTCCACCCCGCCGTCCACTCCCGTCATCTCGGCCTCATCGGCCAGCCGGTGTTTGGTCAGTATTCCGGCACCTGCGCCGAGTGACGGGGCGCGAAAACCTGTGGATCGCCGCTCGCGAAACACCTGCGCCTCACGTATCAGCCAGTAGCAAGAAAAAAACAGAAAGGAGAGGGCGCTGCCATGACTGTGCACATGATCAAGCTGTCGGTCGGCTCCGAGTCCGTCGACGATCACGCCCAGTGGCAGGCCGCCAACCGCCAATTCTGGCGCAAGGTCGGCACCCGCCCCGCCGTGTTTCACACCACGTTCCAAACGCCCAAGCGCACCGCCGACCTGCTCGAAGGAGGATCGCTCTATTGGGTCATCAAAGGTCTCATTCAGGCCCGCCAGCGCCTCGTCGGTTTTGATGAGGGCAAGAAGGAAGACGGCTCGCCGTGCTGTCTTCTGCTGCTCGATCCGGAAATCATTCCCGTACGCCCCGTACCGCGCCGCCCATTCCAAGGCTGGCGCTATCTCGACGCTGCCGCCGCGCCCCCCGATCTTGGTGCCGGATCGCGCGGCGACATCGGCGATCTGCCGCCTGCCATGCGCCGCGATCTTGCCGCGCTGGGCCTCATCTGAGTGAGAAGGGCCCCGCCACGGTGAAAAAGCCGGTCATCTCTTCGATTGTCGAGGCACTGCCCCACACCGTGCCCTTCGTTGGCCCCGAGCAGTTGGAGCGCGTGCGCGGCCGTCCCTTTCGCGCCCGCCTGGGTGCAAATGAAAGTGCCTTCGGCGCCGCCCCCGGCGCAATCGCCGCAATGACAGTGGCCGCCCAAGAGTCCTGGAAATATTGCGACCCCGAAAACTATGACCTGCGCGACGCCATCGCCCGTTTCCATCTCGTCGAGATTGGCAACGTCGTCATCGGCGAAGGCATCGATGGCCTCCTCGGCCTGGCCGTAAAAATCGCAGCCGATCCAGGCACGCCCGTCGTCACGTCCGACGGCGCCTACCCGACATTCAACGCGCACGTTGCCGTACAAGGCGCCCGCCTCATCAAAGTCCCGTTCCGCAATGACCACGAGGATCTCGACGCGCTGCTCGCCACCGCCATCCGCGAAAAAGCGCGCGTGCTCTACGTCTCCAATCCCAACAACCCGATGGGCTCCTGGTGGCCCGCCGCCGAACTGCAAAAGCTGATCGCATCGCTGCCCGATCACCTGCTCCTCCTGCTCGATGAAGCCTACTGCGACACCGCCCCGCCCGGCAGCATCCCCGACATCGACATTGCCAATCCCCAGGTCCTGCGCCTGCGCACGTTCTCCAAGGCCTATGGTCTGGCCGGCGCACGCATCGGCTATGCGATTGGCGCAGCCGGCCTGATCGCCAACTTCGAAAAGGTCCGCAATCACTACGGCATCAACCGCACCGGCCAGATCGGCGCGCTGGCCGCCATCGCCGATCAGACCCACCTCGCGACTGTCGTGGCCCAAATCGCGCGCGCCCGTGATCGCATTGCCGCCATCGCCCGCGAAAACGGACTCACGCCGCTCCCCTCCGCCACCAACTTCGTCGCCATCGACTGCGGGCGCGACGGCCCCTTCGCCAAGGCGGTGCTCGACGGCCTCCTTGAGCGCGATGTCTTCGCGCGCAAACCGTCGGCCGCCGGCCTCGATCGCTGCATCCGTGTCAGCTGCGGCCTCGATGCTGAACTCGATCTGTTCGCCGACGTCTTGCCCCACGCCCTCGCCGCCGCGCGAAAAACGCTGTAACAGGCCCCATGACATCAAAACACCTGGTCCTCGTGGGTGGCGGGCACGCCCACGTCTTTGTGCTCGAAGCCTTTGCCCGTGCCCCCATGCCCGGCGTCACCGTCACGCTCGTGACCAAAGAGCCAATGGCGCCGTATTCCGGCATGCTCCCCGGCTTTGTCGTCGGTCACTATGCGCTGGCCGAGTGCCTGATCGACGTGGCGCGCCTCTGCCGCAAAGCCGGTGTGCGTCTCATAGAGGGCGCCGCCATCGGCATTGATCGCGATGCGCGCCGCCTCCACCTCGCTGACGGCACGTCACTCCCCTACGACGTGCTGTCCCTCGACGTCGGCATCACGCCCGATGTCGACGAGATTGCCGGCGCTGCTGAACACGCCCTCCTCGTCAAACCCGTCTCCACCTTCGCGCCCAAATGGCAAGCGTTCGTCGATCGCGCGCTATTGGCGGGTGGTCCACGCAATATCGTTGTGGTGGGCGGCGGAGCAGCGGGTGTGGAACTCGTGCTGGCCGCCCGCAATCGTTTGACCGCCGGCCAATCCTGGCCCGATCGGCAAAGCGACCCATTACGCTACACCTTGATTGCGGGCGCCGGCATCCTCCCCAGCCACCCTGCCCGCGCCCAGCGTCTCGCCCGTGCCGCCTTAGTGGAAAACGGGATCACGATCATCGACGACGACACCGCCGTTGCGATCACGCCCACGCACATCCGCCTCCGCTCCGGACGCGACATCGCGTGCGAAACCGCGATCGTCTCAACGAAGGCCAAGGCGCCCACCTGGTTCGCATCAACCGGCCTCGCGCGCACAGCAGGTGGATACCTAGCCCTTCGCCCGACGCTGCAGACGCTCACCGATGAAGACATCTTCGCGGCTGGCGATTGCGCCACCGTCATCGAACATCCCCGCCCCAAGGCCGGCGTCTTCGCTGTGCGCCAGGGACCTGTTCTGGCGCATCATGTGCGCCGCCATCTGCAAACGGGCCTGCTTGACCCCTACATCCCGCAAATGGATTTCCTGACGCTTGTGTCGCTCGGCGACAAAACGGCGATTGCCAGCCGCGGATCGCTTGCCGCGGCTGGCCATTGGGCCTGGGTATTGAAAGACTGGATCGACCGCCGCTTTATGGCGCGCTTCAACCGCGCCTAGCGTGCGGGCGCGGAAGAAACCACCGTCGCATCCCACGAGCTAGCCGACGTGTTGTCGATCGTGGCGGGTTTGAAGGCGACTGGAGCGGCTGGCGCCTGAGTCTGAGTCTGAGCCTGAGCCTGAGCCGGCCAGGATTGTACAGGCGCGGCAGCAACTGCAGGCGGTGCGGTGAACGGCTGCGAAGCCTTCGGATCGAGCTTCACCATCTGCCGCAGGACGCTGGTGTTTTCGCGCGCGACCTCGGCACTGACCACCGTCGAACCAACTTGCGTTGCCTCGTCGTACTTGCCCTGCAGGCCGAGCACGAGTGCTAAGTTCTGTTTGGTCTTGGCTGACCCACCACCGCGCGCCACGGCCTGACGAAGCAACCCTTCCGCCTTGGCCGGTTCACCGTTCATCGCATAGGCGAGCGCCAAATTGTTCTGCACAGCGACCTGCTCAGGAGCCAGCATGTTGGCCCGCTCCAGATGCTGCACGGCGTCCTTGTACCGGCCGAGCTTGGCCAGCGCTGCGCCGCGTGCTGACACGACGCGCCAATCGGGCCGCATCGGATCGTCGGCGACTTCCAGCAACTGGGCGGCCAGCGAAACTTTTTCCAGGTCGAGCGCGAGGCGCCCGTATTCGGCGGCTAATTCTCTGTTCTCCGGCGTCGTCTGGGCGGCTTGCGCCAGAATGTTGAAGGCCTCCTGCTTGTTTCCAAGCGCCTTCAGGTTTTTGGCATACGAAATGGCGGCGTTCGCATTGCTAGGGTTCTTTGCGTATTCCTTGCCCCAGTATTCGGTCGCTTTGCCCAGTTCCGTTTGCGGCGCGCCGCCCTCATTGGACGGCCGCAGATCCTGTGCCGGCGGTGCCGAAGCCATCAGGTCGAGACCCGTCTCTTCTGAAAGGCTCGAGCACGCGCCCGTCATGGCCGCCAATGCCAGAACCGCCATCCGGGCCGTGATGCCCGTGCTCCGATGACCCGCCGTCGTACCCGCCATAACCACTGCTCCCACACTGAGGCGCTAAAGCGAATCAGTTGCGCCTCGCCTCGTCTGCGAGCGTCAGTTTCTGGGACAGGTCTCAATAAAGGTTTAAGGGTTGTGCTCTGGGCTTATGCAACCGAGACGATCAAACGGTCGCCTCGGCTCGTGCGCCGTCCGCCCATTCCGCCATTTCCGGCATCGCAAAGATGGTCTCGACATAGGCTGCCGCCGTGCCGTCGTCGCCGAAGCGGCGCAAGTCCGGCACATATGTTCGAAAGCGCGAGCACACCGGGGCATACATGGCGTCCGCGGCGCTGAACTCGCCAAACAAAAACGGCCCGCCCGCCCCATACTGCGCGCGACAGTCCCGGAAGCTCTGAACGATGCGCCTGATGTTGTGCTCAACCCCTTCGGGAAACGTGTCCATCGGCTTCGACGCGAAAAGGTCCATCGGGCAGACCTCGCGCAGTTGTTGGAAGCCCGCGTGCATTTCGGCCGACACGGCCCGCGCAACACCGCGCGCAACCCGGTCCCGCGGCCACACGGACCGGTCGGGGTAAAGATCGGCCAGATATTCGATAATCGCGAGGCTATCCCAGATGAGCAAACCGCCGTCCCGCAGCACCGGCACCTTGCCCGCCGGAGAGTGAGAGAGGATGGCCGTCTTCGTGTCGGTCTGCCGCAGAAGAACCCCCACCTCGGTGAACGGGATTTGAAACCGTTTGAGCACCAGCCAGGGCCTGAGGCTCCAACTGGACCAGGTCTTGTTGCCGATGACGAGGGAGAGTTGCGTTTCGGGCATGCTTTCGCCTTCCTGGAGCGAATATGCTAGGTCCACCTATGGTCCTAAGGCGGCTTGCGGCGCTGCACAAGAGAGGGCGTGTCCCTCCCGATGGTGAGCCCTGTATGGCGGCCACATTTCTGCATCTGCGCAAAGTCACGAGCGAGAACGCCCTACCAATGACATCGGCAAACGAGCAGACCGCTTCGGTCAACCTTCACGAAACGTTGGACGTCTTCGCCCCCGCCGACACGGATGCCATCCCAATCCATCTTGTCCCGGCCGGCCCATCGGATGGAACGCTCCCGCCGGCCGCACAGCGCTGGGCCGAAACGATCGGCTTCAAAGGCGCCAGCAAGGCCCATGCCCTGATCCCGGATGCCAATGGATCTCTTGCCGCCGTTCTCCTAGGTGCCGGCGACGGTCAGGCCGGCGACCCGAGCGGCCCCTCCGATCTGCTGTTGGGCCAACTGGCGGGGAGCCTTCCCGAAGGCACCTACCGCCTTGGCACCGGCTTCGCCGACCCCGGCCTCGCCGCCCTGTCCTGGGCACTCGGCGCCTATCGCTTCCGTCGCTACAAGTCGGGCAACGGCAAAGGCAAGACCGTCCGCCTCGCCGCACCCGCCGGCCTCGACATGGCGCACGTGTCAAACACCGCCGCCGCCGTCTGGCTCGGCCGCGATCTCATCAATACACCCGCCAGCGATCTGGGCCCCGCCGAAGTCGAAGCCGCCGTCCGCGCCGTCGCGTCGGCCCACAACGCCACCGTCCGCTCTATCGTTGGCGACGATCTGCTCACGCAAAACTTCCCCATGATTCACGCCGTCGGCCGCGCCAGTCCGCGCGCGCCCCGCCTCATCGAACTCGATTGGCAAAAGCCCGGCGGCCGCCCAGATGCGCCCAAGATCACTCTGGTCGGCAAGGGCATCACCTTCGACACTGGCGGCCTCGATATCAAACCCGCCTCCGCCATGCTGATCATGAAAAAGGATATGGGCGGCGCTGCCGTCGCGATCGCGCTCGCACACATGATCATGGGCCAGGGCCTCGATGTGCGCCTCAAGCTGCTCATCGCATCCGCCGAAAATTCCATTTCGGGCGATGCCTTCCGCCCCGGCGATATCCTCCACAGCCGCGCCGGCCACACCGTCGAAATCGGCAACACCGATGCCGAAGGCCGCCTCGTCCTCGCCGACGCCCTGGCGCTCGCCGACGAAAGCGCACCCGACAGCATCTTCGTCTTCGCCACGCTCACCGGTGCTGCCCGCACAGCACTCGGCCCCGAACTCCCCGCCCTCTTTACGAACGACGACGCGCTGGCCGCAGCCCTCCAGCAAACGGGCGTGCGCATCGGCGATCCCCTGTGGCGTCTCCCCCTCTGGCCCGGCTACGACCGCAATCTTGACAGCGACATCGCCGACATGAACAACGTCTGGGAAACGCCCTTTGCTGGCTCCATCACGGCCGCGCTCTTCCTCAAACGGTTCGTCAAGAATGCGAAACGCTTCGCCCACTTCGACCTTTACGGCTGGCGCCCCGGTCCCCGGCCGCTGGGACCCAAAGGCGGCGAAGTCCAAACCGCGCGAACCGTTCTCGAAATCATCCGCGCCAAAAGCGAGGCCGGCGCATGACGACGGACCTCCTCGATACACGCCGCAACGCCATCCGCCCCGATCTGGCTGACGAACGCCTCATCGGCCGCTATGAAGCCACGCGCTACATCGCCGGCCAGCCCGCACAGATCATCCGCCCTTCGGTGCCGCTGCGCCGCCGCCCCGTCCCTGCCGACGGCCTCGACACGGAAGCCCTCTACGGCGAACGAGTCCGCGTCTTCGACGAACAGGAGGGCTGGGCCTGGGTGCAACTCGATCGCGACGGCTATGTTGGATACATCCCGGCCAACGCGCTGTCGGAAAGCATAATCGCCCCCACCCACCGCGTCAAAGCTATCGGCACATTCCTCTATCCGCAGGCCGACATGAAGTGCGCGCCGATCATGCACCTAAGCCTCAATTCCGAAATCACCATCGTCGAGGAAGGCGACCGTTTCAGCCGCACCCACATCGGCGCCTGGGTCTTCAACCGCCACATCTCCCCGCTCGACAAAGCCGCACGCGACTATGTCGAAGTCGCCGAACGCCTCATCGACACGCCCTATCTCTGGGGCGGCAAAACCCGTATCGGCGTCGATTGTTCAGGGCTCGTGCAACTGGCGTTGCAAGCAGCCGGCATCGCCGCTCCGCGCGATAGCGACATGCAATTTGACGAACTGGGCGAGCCCATTGAGGTCAAGGGCGAGTTCGAAAATCTGGAGCGCGGCGATCTCGTGTTCTGGAAGGGCCATGTGGGTATCATGACCGACGGCATCATGCTGCTGCACGCCAACGCCCATCACATGGCGACCGTCGCCGAAACCCTGCCTGAAGCCGCCGACCGCATCGCCAAGTCCGGCACGCCGCTGCTCGCCGTCAAGCGCTTCAAGATTTCCACCGCTTGAGCTGCTGACGCGAAAACCGCCACTCCGGCGTGTCCAGCGTGTCGCCGAAATCGGTGCCGTACCAGACCGACCCATCATCCGCGGCCAGGTTCCTCAAAACGTGGATCTCCTGCGCTGGCATGTAGCTTTGCGTCAGGAGAAACCGCTTCTCCCCCGTCGCCCGGTTCACCACCACGTCGGTGACAAGAACGGCGTGTCCCGGAAACCCGCCCTTGATGAACACATCCCCGGCCCGGATGTCATCGGCCGACACCGCTATCAATTCGCGCTCAAGCGAATACGTCCCCGCGTAAGCGAACACGTAATCCATGTACTTGCGAAAGCCGGGATAGTCCTGCTTCGCCCGCGCTGAAAACCGAAGCCGCTTGCCCTCCGTGTCGTTAAACGCAATGTCGCCCTTGCGCCCGAGCGAATAGAGCCACTCCCCCCGGAGCCGCATGATCGCGTCCGCGCATTGCTGCAGGTCGCGCTTGCCCACATCGATATCGATGACGCCCGCGTGCACATCCTGCCGCCACTTCTGCGCCCCGGTGTGCAGAAGAACCGGCGCACCCTCAGCCTTCATCGGCAGCCCGCGCAGCCACTCGGCAAACGACCCCGCCGCCACCGCCTCCCGCTCGAACCCCTCCGGCGGCGCAAATCTCTGTTCCAGCGTTCCACCTGGCGCCGCCGCCCCGCCGGCTCGCCACGCATACCGCGGCTCCGCGTGCGCAGGCGCAACGGCCGCAAACCAAATTGTCAGAACAGCAAACCAACGAACGAGCGAATGGGAGGGAAACGGTATCATGGGGCAAGCCATCCAAACCGGAGCAACGGCCGATCTCTGGCGTTGCATCATGGCGGATTTGGGTGACAACCGCCGCTCACCCCTTCCAAAAGCAAAAGCCCGGAAAGGCTTTCGCCTTCCCGGGCTTGGAGCGTTGGGCTCGTCCGGAGGTGTTGATCGCGGAGCGGGAAGGGCGATCTGGTCCGTCATGGGTCGCTGCGTAGAAACGCTGACCCGGATCCATGTTGCCGTTCCTCGTGGTTCCGCCTAGTCCTCCCGACCCAATCACATCGGATAATCAGAGCTGCCTTTCGCCATCATGGCGGCTTTCCGGCCGGACTTATCGAGCGCGCCGCGGGCCGCGCTCATCTCCCGACCGAGTTCTCCGTCATCGGGCACACATACCAGATCCCCAGCATGAGTGACGTCAGCACTCTGTTCAGTGTCCAAATTTTTCTGTTTCGGCCGAATGACTACGGCGCTTGACCGGCGCATCTTCGCGCGGGCGCGACCTTCATATGCGAGCGTCGATGCACTCGCTGCTACGATCGCGTTTCGCGCATCTCCAGGGGATGTTGCCTGCGTGCTCCCACGCCGCGCGATCCGTGGAGTTCTGCGTCAGGGCCGCATTCACTGCGGCAAGAGACGACCCGGTGGAGCCATTTTCTTAGACCTCCCTTCGAGGAATGAGCAAAGTGTGCGCCTCGATCCAAAAGCTGTCAATTCACGAAACGCAAATGGCTGCGATGTAGCCGTGCGCCGCAACAACCGTTTGGTTGACGGATTGTTAAACGCATTTCGCTAGCGTCCCCGTATTGCGCGCAAGGTGGTGGGCGCGCCATCAACGGGGGTCTCACGACGATGAAGCCGGTTCTCAGTTTCGTTTCACTGATGGCCATTGGGCTCATTGCGGCCAGCGCCATCGCGCTGATCGGCACGACGCTGACGCGCATTCCCGCCGACGGCACAACGCCGCTTCTCGACTACCGCTCGCTCTCGATCGGCCTCGTGATCGGTTTGATGCTGTCGTGGCTTGCCCGCCTGAGCTGGGCCGAAATGCCCCGCCGCGTGTTGAACTGGCTCTGGGCCAACGAACGAAATTTCTACCGCGCAGGCCTCGCTGGCGTGCTGTTGGGCGTCCTGATTTTCTACTGATCCAGGTCCACGCCGACAAAAGCGTTCAAACGAAAAAGGGCGGCCCGAAGGCCGCCCTTTTCCCTTACTCCCCCCCGGAGCATGAGCTCTAGGAAAAGCGCGGATGCGGAGTGGGCATCCGAAGCGCCACTAAAGAGCGCGGATGCGGAGTGGGCATCCGAAGCGCCACTAAAGATGCGCTTAGACCGAGTAGTACATGTCGTACTCGACCGGATGCGGCGTCATCTCGTAGCGCATGTTTTCCGCCATGCGCAGTTCGATGTAGGCATCGATCATGTCGTCGTTCATGACGCCGCCGGCCTTCAGGAACGCGCGGTCCTTGTCGAGCGCGTCGAGCGCTTCGCGCAAGCTGCCGGCAACCGTCGGGATCTTGGCCAGTTCTGCCGGCGGCAGATCGTACAGGTTCTTGTCCATCGGGTCGCCCGGATGGATCTTGTTCAAGATGCCGTCGAGGCCGGCCATGAGCATCGCCGTGAAAGCGAGGTAGGGGTTGGCACCCGGATCCGGGAAGCGGATTTCGATCCGCTTGGCCTTGGGCGACGACACATGCGGGATGCGGCACGAGGCAGAGCGGTTGCGCGCCGAGTAGGCGAGCAGCACAGGGGCCTCATAGCCCGGCACCAAACGCTTGTAGGAGTTCGTCAGCGGGTTAGTGAAGGCGTTGATGGCTTTCGCGTGCTTCAGGATACCGCCGATGTAGTAGAGGCAGGTGTCCGAGAGGTCGGCGTACTTGTTGCCCGCAAACATGGGCTGCCCGGCCTTCCAGATCGACTGGTGGACGTGCATGCCCGAACCGTTGTCGCCGAAGACGGGCTTAGGCATGAACGTAGCAGTTTTGCCGTATGCCTGGGCCACCTGATGTACAACGTACTTATAGATCTGCATGTGGTCGGCCATCTGGATCATCGGGCCGAACTTGACGCCGAGTTCGTGCTGGGCCGACGCCACTTCGTGATGGTGCTTTTCGACGGTGACGCCCATCTCGGTCAGAACCGAGAGCATTTCCGAGCGCATGTCCTGGCAGCTGTCGATCGGCGGAACCGGGAAGTAGCCGCCCTTGACGCGCGGACGATGGGCGAGGTTGCCCATTTCATATGACGTATCGGAGTTCGACGGCAGTTCCGAACTGTCGACCTGGAAGCCGGTCTTGTACATATCAGTCGAGAACTTTACGTCGTCAAAAATGAAGAACTCGGCTTCCGGACCGAAGTAAACCGCGTCGCCAATGCCCTGCGAGAGCATGAAGGCTTCAGCCTTCTTGGCGATCGAACGGGGATCGCGCTCGTAAGCCTGGCCAGTCGACGGCTCGAGCACGTCGCAGAAAACGGCCAGCGTGGATTGAGCGAAGAACGGATCGATGTGCGCGGATGAAGCGTCCGGCATCAGCAGCATGTCGGAGGCTTCGATACCCTTCCAGCCGGCGATCGATGAGCCGTCGAAAGCGTAGCCTTCGCTAAACATGGCGTCATCGACGCACGACACGTCGGCGGTGACGTGCTGCATCTTGCCCTTCGTGTCCGAGAACCGAAGGTCCACAAACTTTACGTCCTTGTCCTTGATGAGCTTGAGGACGTCGTTGACCGTCTTCATAAGAACTCCCCTTGAGATCCCAATTTATGCGTCATGCTCCGGGCTCTTTCGTCCCGCTGCATCCCTAGATCGCGTCCGCGCCGTGTTCGCCGGTCCGGATGCGAATGGCTTCCTCGACATTCGAGATGAAGATCTTCCCGTCCCCGATGCGCCCCGTCTTGGCGGCCTTCTGGATCGCTTCGACGGCCTTATCGAGCATCTCGTCGCCCAAAACCACCTCGATTTTCACCTTCGGCAGGAAATCAACGACGTATTCCGCGCCGCGATAGAGCTCGGTATGCCCCTTCTGCCGGCCAAATCCCTTGGCCTCGATCACCGTGATCCCCTGCAGGCCGATCTCCTGGAGCGCTTCCTTCACTTCGTCGAGCTTGAACGGTTTGATGATGGCTTCGATTTTTTTCATGATCTCCTAGGCCTCCCAGGAGGACCGGTCGCCTGACCCGGACCTCAACGCGCGATGGTTAGCACGCCACATGCCAACTTCTGCGGCGATCGCATTGTTAATAGGTTTCAATAATTTAGGTGGTTGCCGCCTGATTTTTGACACTTTGACCTCGCGGCAATAGCCTAAAAAATAAGCGATCCGCCACCGAAATCGGCAGTTCGGCAGCCGGTCGACCGCACTGCGGTGGCCGCGACAGGCTTGTCGCCGGGCCCCGCAGACCCGCATAAGGGCGAGAGAAAAAAGGGATCGCATGCCCGGTTTTGAAGTCCTCACCACCGACCAGATGGCCCGCGCCGATCACTTGGCGGTCGAGGCTGGTGTCCCGTCCCTGACGCTCATGGAAAACGCCGGCCGCGCGGTGGCCGACGCGGCGATGACTATGGTCAAGCCCGGGTCCCGTGTCGCTGTCCTGTGCGGCCCCGGCAACAATGGCGGTGATGGCCTCGTCGCCGCCCGCCTTTTGAAGCGGGCGAGCTACGATGTCCGCCTCCACCTCTTGGGCGACAAGGCCGCGCTGAAAGGCGACGCCGCCGAAATGGCCCGCTGGTGGGACGGCCCGGTCCGTCCAATGGAACCCCACACGCTTGAGAGTATGCACCTTATTATTGATGCTCTGTTCGGCGCCGGACTGACCCGTCCGCTCGACGGCCTCGCCGCGAAGATAGTGGCCGCGATCAATGAAAGCGGCCTCCCCGTCCTCGCCGTCGATGTCCCCAGTGGCCTTGATGGTACGACCGGCACCGCAACGGGACCCGTCGTTCAAGCGACCCGTACAGTGACATTCTTCCGTAAGAAACCCGCGCACCTCCTGCTCCCCGGTCGCGCGCTCTGCGGCGAAACCGTCCTCTCGGACATCGGCATCCCCGCGACGATCCTAACCGGCGAACTTGCGACACGCGCATTCGAAAACGCGCCCGGTCAATGGCAGAAAGCTTTTCCAAGCCCGCGCACCGACGGACACAAATATTCGCGCGGCCACGCGCTCGTCGTCTCCGGTCCCGCATTCCACTCCGGCGCTGCCCGCCTCGCTGCCCGCGGCGCATTGCGCGCCGGTGCTGGACTTGTGACTGTCGCTAGCCCTCCCTCCGCACTGCCCGAGAACGCCGCCCATCTCACCGCCATCATGATCACACCGTGCGAAAGCCCGGCGGCGCTGTCCCGAATTCTGGAAGACACCCGCAAGAACGCCCTGCTGATCGGACCCGGTGCCGGGATCGGTAGCGACACAGCCCGCATGACCGAGGCCGCACTGCGTTCCGGTGCCGCCGTTGTCCTCGATGCCGACGCCCTGACATCGTTCGCCGACACGAAGCGAAACGACGACGGCCCGGTCGGCTTCGGCTTCACGGCCGCGCGCCAGTCCGACGCCCCGCGCCCGTCCTCACTCTTCGATCTTATTCGCGACCGGTCCGGCCGCCCGGTCGTCCTCACCCCCCACGAAGGCGAATTCGCCCGCCTCTTCCCCGACACATCCGGCTCCAAACTCGATCGCGCCCGGGCCGCCGCCGCGCAATCCGGCGCCATTGTCATCCTCAAAGGCGCCGACACCGTCATCGCCGCCCCTGACGGCCGCGCCGCCATCAACGCCAATGCGCCACCTTGGCTCGCCACCGCCGGTTCTGGCGACGTCCTCGCCGGCATCGTGACAGGACTGCTCGCGCAAGGCATGCCCGCCTATGAGGCCGCCTGCGCCGCCGTCTGGATGCACGGCGAAGCCGCCACCGCTTTCGGCCCTGGCCTCATAGCTGAGGATCTGCCTGAAACGCTTCCCCGCGTCCTCGCCAAGCTGTACTGAGGTTCACTCAGCGGCCACGCGCCGCCACATTGCCGTCGTAGGGTTCACCCGAGTATTGACCCGGGCGTCGGATCAGACCAAACCGGAGCGATCTGAGCGAGGCCGATCCGCAACTCGAAAAAGGAACATCGTGGCGAACGATCCCGCCAAGCGCGCAAGGCCAATCGTCGTGGTGGCATGGGCTATCGCGTTTATGGTCGCGTCCGGTGCGACCGTCGCCGCCACCGCTCAAGATGCGCCCAAACCCACAGCGTCCTCGCTCGCCGACACGGCGGCCAGCCATCTCGCCCGTGGTCAGACATCCGAAGCCATCAACGCCTATTCCGCCGCAATCGCCGACAACACGCTCTCCAATGATCGCCGCGCCACACTTCTCAACGATCGCGGCGTCGCCTACGCGCGCGCCGGTCAGGTCAAACTCGCGGTGGAGGATTTCAACGCCGCCGCCACGCTCTTCCCCGAGTACGCGGCGATCTACAACAATCGCGGCAATCTGCTGGTCTCTCTCGGTCTCCTGAAGGAAGCGAAGAAAGATCTCGATCGCGCCATTGTCCTGGCGCCCGGATACACCTCCGCCTACAACAACCGCGCCGGCCTTTATGTGCGGTTGGGCCAAACCGGCGACGCACTCGCCGACTACACACGCGCCGTCCAACTCAGTCCGCAGACGCCCGCGCCCCTCGCCGGTCGCGGCAAAGTCTATCTGTCCATGCTGCGCCCCCACGCCGCCGCCCGTGATTTCACCCGCGCCGTCACCGCCGACAGCCGTTTCGTGCAAGGCTATCTCGACCGCGCCAGCGCCAAACTGATGATCGCAAATTATCAGGAGGCCATCGAGGACGTCTCCCGCGCGGCAGCCTTCGACGTGAACAATCCCGAAATCTACGTTCTGCGCGGCGAAGCCTATCTGGCGCTGCGCGACATCCCTGCCGCGATCAAGGATTTCACGCAGGCGCTCACACTTGATCCCAAACATGTCGGCGCGCTTCAGAGCCGTGGCCTCACCCACGCCCGCGCCGAAGCCTACGACGAAGCCTTCGCCGACTTGAACCGGGCGATCGAACTTGACCCGCGCTCGGCCCGGGCCTTCGCCTACCGCGCATTCGTTTACAAGCAGACCGGTCAAGTCGGTGTCGGCCAGAAGGATATCGAAACCGCACTCACGCTCGATGCCAAGAGCGGCGACGTGCTCTGGGCCAAAGCCGAAGTCGAAGAGGCGCAGGGCATGGCCGATTCTGCGGTCGCCGACGCGAAGTTAGCGCTCGCTTGGCGCCCCGGATCCAAAGACGCGCTCGAACTTCTGCAACGCCTCGACCCCGGCGCTGGCGATGATCGCGTGGAGGTCGCCAACGCCGGTCTCATCGAAGGCTGGCGCGTCATGCGGCGCGGCACGCAATTCGAAGCCGTCAATGATCGCCTCCTTCGCCTCGCCGTGCCCGTTGAAATGCTCAGTGAAGGCGTCCCTAAGCTCATCAGTTGGGACATACAGCCCGCCCCCCACGACGGGTTCGGCATTCTGCGCTTTGCCGCCGGTCAACTGCAAACCTCGGGCGGCACGCTAGACATGCAAATGGCCGCCCTCGTCGACATCGCCTCCCAACGCGTCGTGACCATCGTGCCGGATAAGCAGACGGCCAAAGATGCCGCCAAATCCACTGTCTGGACGTTCGAAGACCGCCGCATCACCATCGCGTCCATCGACGGCATCACGGAAGAATTCCCATTGGAAGGCGTCGCCACCAACGTCAGCGCCCTGGCCGCCGGTGGTGCGCTGGGCGCGGCAGCCGGCGCCCGCCGCCTCTCATCGGGCGCGCCAACCGGCACAGCCTGGGCGCCTTGGAACGATCCCGTGGGCATGCCCCGCGCCGCATCGTCCGCGCAGCCCAAACCCGCGCGTACCGTCCAGAAGAAGAAAAAGCCCAAGAACATCTTCGAGCTTCTCTTCAACTGACCTCTGCGGCGCGGATCTGATCCGCCGGCCAGCGCACAACGTTGACCTCTCGCGTAGCATTTAACGCCATGTGCGCGCGTCCCATCGCTTTCACCGGAACACCCATGACCACCAAGCCCGTCATTCTCTGGTTCCGCAACGATTTGCGCCTTGCCGATAATCGCGCGCTTACCGCCGCCGTCGCATCCGGGGCCGCGATTGTACCAGTCTACATTCACGACCCAGAAGCCGCCGGCGCCTGGACGCCGGGCGCCGCCTCGCGCTGGTGGCTGCACATGTCCCTCGTGGCCCTGGCGCAGTCCCTCAAAGAGCGCGGCGCGCCACTCATCCTCCGCGCCGGAAAGACCGAAGACGTCCTTGCCGAACTCGCATCCGAAACCGGCGCCACCGCAATCTATTTCTCCCGCGCTTATGAGCCCTGGGCCAGCGCGCAAGAGGAGCGTATCAAGCAGAAGGTCTCAGGCGGGATCGAGTTGAAGCGCTACGCCGGCGCAATGCTGCGCGAACCGGAAGAGGTGCGCACGAAAACCGGCGACCCCTTTAAAGTGTATACCCCCTTCTGGCGCGCACTGACCGCGCTTGGCGCCCCCTCCGCGCCTGTTCCCGCGCCGAAATCCATCACACCGCCATCCAAGAAGATCACGTCTGACCGCCTCGCCGACTGGAAACTCCTGCCCACCAAACCCGACTGGGCCGGCGGCATGCGTGACATGTGGCAGCCGGGCGAGGAGGGCGCTCATGCCCGTCTCGATGCCTTCCTCAAAACGTCGCTCGCCGGCTACGCCGAAACGCGCAATCTGCCGGCCACCGACGGCACCTCCCGCCTCTCGCCGCATCTGCACTTCGGCGAAATCTCTCCGCGCGTTTGCTGGCACCGCGCCACCGCAGCCAAAGACAAAGTCAAAGCCGGCGACGCAGCCCTTGAGACGTTTCTTAAAGAGCTCGTCTGGCGCGAATTCTCCTATCATCTCTTGGTCCATTGGCCGGACCTGCCCGAAAAGCCGTTCCGGCCTGAATTCGCAGGCTTCCCTTGGAAGAAAAGTAGCGCCAACCTCAAAGCCTGGCAGCGCGGGCAAACGGGCTACCCCATTGTCGACGCTGGCATGCGCCAACTCTGGCATACCGGCTGGATGCACAATCGCGTCCGCATGATTGTGGCATCGTTTCTGATCAAGCACCTGCTCATCCCCTGGCAGGCGGGCGAGGAATGGTTCTGGGATACGCTCGTCGATGCCGACCTCGCCTCGAACGCGGCGAGTTGGCAGTGGGTCGCTGGCTCCGGCGCCGATGCAGCGCCCTATTTCCGCATCTTTAATCCCATCACGCAGGGCGAAAAATTCGACGCCGAGGCAGCCTACGTCCGACGCTGGGTTCCCGAAATCGCCAAGCTGCCCGACGACGTCATCCATGCCCCGTGGACTGCATCAGCCAGTGTTCTCGCGCGCGCTGGAGTTGCACTCGGCAAGACCTATCCCCTTCCGATCGTCGATCACGCCGATGCCCGCCAGCGCGCGCTCGAAGGCTATGCCGCCATGCGCGCATGATCCTCACCTTCGTATTTCACCGCATGTGATGTGCCGTAAACGGCGCTATCGGCGGCCCATGGTAAGATTATGCTAACCAAGTCCGCTTCATAGTCGGCGCGAGTTGGCCGGGCGCGATGCGGACGTTGTTCAAGCAGATCCCGGGGAGGAGTTGTTCGTGCGTAGCCGTTCTTTTCTTGCCGCCGCCATTCTTGGCGCCGTTGCACTTCTGTCGTCGCTGCCGGCTTGGGCCGATGTTCGCATCCGCATCGACAAAAGTTCCCAGACCATGACCGTCAACGTCGATGGCTGGTCGCAATATCAATGGCCTGTCTCGACCGCCAAACGCGGCTACTACACACCCACAGGCAGCTGGCGCCCATTCCGCCTTGAGCGCTCCTGGTATTCGCGCAAATACGACAATGCGCCGATGCCGAACTCAATCTTTTTCCTTGGCGGTTATGCCATTCATGGCACCACCCATGTCAGCCAGCTGGGCCGGCCCGCCTCGCGCGGATGCATACGGCTGCATCCCGCTCATGCTCGAGAGCTCTTCGCCCTCGTCCGCCAGTACGGCATGCGGCAGACGCGCATCACCATCACGAATTGAACGTCAACGGCGTTCGCGTGGGGCCACGTCGGCCCCGCGCACCGTTTTTATCTCGACACTGCTCCCCGAGTGTTTGCGTAACTGGAGCCGATTCCCATGCGCCGCCTTCCTCTCCTCGCCCTGTTCGCCTGGCTCGCTCTCGTGTCAGGCCCAGCCGCCGCCCAACCAGCACCCACAACAGTCCCCGCAGTCGAAACGGCCGCAACGCCACCGGCCGCCGAGGCTGAATCGGCCGGGTCTGCCACCAGCACTGGACCCGCTGCCGGAACACCCGCCGCCGCGACCGCCACGGCGGCACCGGCCGATGCCGAAGCATCAAAAGCCGACGCAGCGCCCGCCCCACCACCCGAGCCGACGCTTCTCGTAAACATCAACCTTACGACGCAGCGCATGGTCGTGACTGAGAACGGCGCGCCGAAATATACCTGGGCCGTCTCCTCCGGCGCGTATGGCTACCCCACGCCCGTGGGCACGTTCAATCCGACGTGGATGTCGAAGATGTGGTACTCTAAGCAGTACGACAACGCGCCCATGCCGCACGCCATCTTCTTCAAGAACGGCGCCGCCATCCACGCCACGAGTTCAGTACGCCTCCTGGGGACGCCCGCTTCCCATGGCTGCGTCCGCCTCTCGCCCTCCAACGCCGCCAAGCTCTTTGCAATGGTCCAGCGCCACGGCAAGGCACGCACCGAAATCAAGGTCCATGGCCGGCCGAAATACACCGCCCCGCGCATTGCTAAACAGCGCGCCACCCCGCCACGCATGCGTTATGCGTATAGCCAGCCCTACAGCTACGGCTACCAGCCCTACACCGCACCGCGCTATATCTATCCGGGCGACGCACCGCCCCGTTACTACGTTTCATCAAACAAGCAGCGCGCGGCCATGATGCGCAAGCGCCGCGCTGCTGCCCGCCAGTATTATTCCGGCTACTAGCGGCGAGCACATCGTAGCCAAACAGAAAAGCGGCGGATCAGATCCGCCGCTTTTTTTGTGCGCCATCGTTTGCCGGAGATCAGAACGGATTCCACGTCGGCTGGTCGGTGAATCTCAGATAGCCGATGTTGGCTCCAAGTCTGAGCCCGATGCCCGAACGGATCGGCGCCATGATCACATCGCCGCCCTTGAGCAGCGTCATGCCCACACCGCCAACTAAATACGCCGATCCATCGACGCCCGTGAAGCTGCGATAAAGCTGGGCGGGGTCGCGCATGCGATAGACGAGAATGAGCGTCCGCCCGCCTTCCGCACCCAAGTCGTAACCGATCGACGGGCCATGCCAGTGAATGGGCCGCGTGCCACCTTGGCGAAGATAGAGCGTCCCCTTGCCGTACCGCAGACCAGCGAGAAAGGCCCCTCCACCCTCGGTACCGAGGATGTAGCCGGTGGGACGTCCCGAGTTCGCGAATGCATATTCGATGACGCTGGCGAGGTTAGTCGAGATCGTGCCGAAAAATCCGCGGCTCGCATCGCGGACCTCATCAATGGTGTAGCCCTCATCCGCTGTTTCGAACGTAATCGGCGGCAACGCGTTCGGCACACCCGCGTCCGCCCCAGGAGCGGCCGCAACAGCTGGAGGGCTGCCTGGCGCACCTGGCGGCGGCACGACGGATTTTGACTTGGAATCCCAAACGCCGTCACGTCCCGAAGACGGAGGTGTCGGCGGCTTGAGCGGCTCTGATTTCGCCACCTGGGCGGGCGCGGCTGGCACCTTCGGCTTCTGCTCGGGTATCGGGGGCTCAGGTTTAGCCGGCACCGCCGGAGCTGCGTTATTCGGTGGCGAGGGAGCAGCCTTCGCCGCGACCTCGGCCGGCTTGCTGGCCCCGATCTCGCGCGCCACTTTCTCTTCCAGATACGCCGCCTTTGCTTTCATCACCGCCAGGATCTCGATGCTGGCCGCCTCGATCTCCGCCAACTTGCTGCAGTCGTAGGACCCATCGGAACCGGCGCGGCCGAGCTGGTCCACCTTACTCAAGAGTTCGTTGGCCTGCGTGTCGAGCTCTCCCAGCCGTCCGTCTTCGAGATAGAGCATGGCCCGCTCTTCGCGATCCTCGCCGGTCCAGCCCTTCTTTTCCGCCAGCGCTGTTAACCGCGCCCGCATACGCGGCTGCGCCTCGCTATTATAGCCCCGAAGCGTCGCTCCAAATCTATCGACAGCCTCCGCAAAGGTCTTTGCAGTGCAACCCGCCGCCGTCGGTTTATCTGACAAAGCCGGAAAGGCGCTGCCAAAACCGCCGAGTGCCAGCGCGAGAAGCGCGGTTCGCAACATTCGAATCATGCAAGTCCCCAAGCGGTTAGGTCCAACAGTGGAGACGGCGACAAAACGGCATCAGCGTGGCGAAAGGCTCTGAATGCGGCCAATCCCTCGGCAGGGCTCGTGAGGCGGAAGACGCCAGACGATCGTCCGGTGCCAGCCTCATTACACGCGCCACCTCGCGGCGATCCGTCGCTCAGCCCCGCTTGATCTTGATCATAATCCGGGCACCCGGCCGATCCTATGTATCACCATCGCAAGGCTCGCAACGACAGTCGATCAGCACGCGTCCTGCCAAAGACCTGCCAGAGGGTTGTCTAACGCAATTGACAGAAGTTCCTGTCAGATATTTGATAACGCTGGGTCGGCCATCGGACCAGACCCGCAATTGCCGGAGCTGACCGATTATGCTGGACGATGTTTCGCTTCTCGAAGCCGACAAGGCACCGGCCACCGAGCGGCCCTTGGCGCCCGGGCTGCGCCGTGAGACAGTCCTGTCAATAACGCACTACACCGACAAGCTTTTTTCATTTCGCACCACCCGCGCGCCCTCGGTCCGCTTTCAGAGCGGTCAGTTCGTAATGATCGGGTTGGAAACCGAAGCCCGCCCCCTTCTGCGCGCCTACTCCATCACCAGCGCCGTTTACGACGAACACCTGGAGTTCTTTTCCATCAAGGTCCCGAATGGCCCGCTGACGTCGCGCCTGCAACACATCAAGGTCGGCAATAGCATTGTCGTGAACGGCAAGCCGACCGGCACGCTTCTGATGTCGAACCTGAAGCCCGGCAAGCGCCTGTGGCTGTTTGCAACTGGAACCGGCTTCGCGCCGTTTGCCAGCATTCTGCGCGATCCCGAAACCTACGATGCCTTCGAAACCGTTATCGCTGTCGAAGGTTGCCGCGACGTGGCCGAGCTGCAATTCGCCACCAATGTCGTCTCGGAGGTCCGCCAGCACGAATACCTGGGCGAAGCAGCCGCCGGCAAACTGCTCTACTACGCCACGGTGACCCGCGAACCTTTCCATCACCAGGGCCGCATCCCCGATCTCATCGCGTCGAACAAGATGACATCCGATCTCGGCATTGCGCCCTTCGGCAGCGAGGACGAGCGGGTGATGATGTGCGGCAACCCGCAGATGCTCGCGGATTTGAAAACGTTGCTCGCATCCCGCGGCCTCGTCGAAGGCTCCAGCGGCGAACCCGGCGAGTTCGTCATCGAAAAGGCGTTCGTCGAGAAATAGACAAAAGGCGAAGGCCCAGCCGGTGCGGCTGAGCCCTCGCTGATGTTTCCTTACTTGCCGACGCCCGGATGATCCTTCATGGCCTTGCCCGTGAGGCTCTTGTCGTCGGGCTTGGCCGTCGGATTGGCGGTCGATCCGCCGCCCGAAACGCCCGGCGCATCCTTCATCGCCTTTTCAGCCAGCCCACCCGTTTCAGGCTTCGCCGTCGGGTTGGCCGTCGTGCCACCGCCCGTGACGCCGGGGTTATCTTCCATCACCTTCTCGCTGAGATCGCCGCCTGCGAAGGCAAGCGTTGTCGAGGCAGCAAGAAAAAGAGCAGCAAGCGTGGAAACTTTCATGGTCGTTCTCCAGATAAGGTTTCATCGTTGAATGAGAGCGACGGTTCGAACTGTCGAATGGAATTACGGGGCAACCCCGCTGCGGTTTCAGATGACAAAAATGAAATGAAAAACGCCGGGCTCCCGAGCCCGGCGTTTAAATTTCGCCAGAATGGGCGATGGTTACTTCAAGCTGGGGAAGTTGAACTCCGCGCCTTTGCGAATGCCCGTCGGCCAGCGCGCCGTAACAGTCTTGAGCCGCGTATAGAAGCGCACGCCTTCCGGTCCATAGATCGCATGATCGCCAAACAGCGACCGCTTCCATCCGCCGAATGAGTGATACGCCACTGGCACTGGGAGCGGCACGTTGATGCCAACCATGCCAACTTCAATTTTGTCCGCAAACGCCCGCGCCGCATCGCCGTCGCGTGTGAAAATCGCGGTTCCGTTCCCGTACTCGTGCGCGTTGATCAGCCCGGCCGCTTCGTCGAACGACTGAGCCCGCACCACCGACAGCACCGGCCCGAAGATCTCTTGTTTGTAAATCGTCATCTCCGGCGTCACGCGATCGAAAAGCGATCCGCCTAGAAAGTAGCCGTTCTCATACCCCTGCAGCACGAGCCCGCGCCCGTCCACGACAAGCTCCGCGCCCTCCTTTACGCCCTGATCGATGAGGCCGGTGATCTTGCGCTTAGCCTCCGCCGTCACGACAGGGCCCATCTCCGCATCTGGATCCGTCGCCGGACCGATCTTCAATGCGCGCACCTTCGGTGCCAGAGCCTCCACAAGTTTATTCGCCGTCGCCTCGCCCACCGGCACCGCGACCGAAATCGCCATGCAGCGCTCGCCCGCCGACCCGTAGCCGGCCCCCATCAGCGCATCCACCGCCTGATCGATGTCCGCATCAGGCATCACGATCATGTGGTTCTTGGCACCGCCGAGCGCCTGCACGCGTTTGCCCTTCGCCGTGCCGCGCGCATAGATATATTCTGCAATCGGCGTCGAGCCGACAAAGCTCACCGCCGCGATGTCGGGATGATCGAGGATGGCATCGACGGCTTCCTTGTCGCCATGCACGACATTGAACACGCCCTTCGGCAGCCCCGCCTCCTGCAGCAGGTCCCAGATCAGCATGGTCGACGACGGATCGCGCTCCGACGGCTTCAGAATGAACGTATTCCCGCACGCGATCGCGAGCGGAAACATCCACATCGGCACCATTACCGGGAAGTTGAACGGCGTGATCCCCGCCACGACGCCCAGCGGCTGCCGGTCCGACCAGCTGTCGATGTCCGGCCCGACGTTGCGGCTGAATTCGCCCTTCAGCAGATGCGGTATTCCGCACGCAAAATCGACCACGTCAATTCCGCGCTGCAACTCGCCAAGCGCATCGGGATGCGTCTTGCCATGTTCGCGCGAAATCGCCCGCGCAATGTCGTCGGCCCGCTTCTCCAGAAGCTCTTTGTACTTGAAGAGAACCTTCGCCCGCTTGATTGGAGGCAATGCGCCCCACGCCGGCGCCGCAGCCTTCGCGACAGCCACCGCCGCATCGACTTCCGTCTTGGCCGACAGCGGCAGTCGCGCAATCTGCTCGCCCGTTGCCGGATTGTAGACCGCCGAAAATCGCGTCGAACCCGACGTGACCTTCGCCCCGTCGATGGCATTCTGAATCGTGAGCATGGAAGCGAGCCTCAGGTTTACGGCGTGGTCTTCAAAACGTCGGTCAGGATGTCGAACATTTGATCGATCTCAGCTCGCGTGATGATGAGCGGCGGCGAGAGCGCCATGATGTCACCCGTCGTTCGCACGAGCAGACCCTTCTCGAACGCCGCGACGAAGCGGTCATACGCGCGCTTCGTCGGCTGATCGGCAAGTGGCGCGAACTCGATCGCCCCGATCAGGCCGATGTTCCGAATGTCGATCACGTGCGGCATGTCGCGAAGCGCATGCAGACGCTCTTCCCAATAACCGGCAAGTTCGTTCGCCCGCGTCAGCAGGCCTTCATCCGCATAGGTGTCGAGCGTCCCGATCGCCGCCGCGCACGCCATGGGGTGCCCCGAGTACGTGTACCCGTGGAAGAAGTCGATCATCCAATCGGGCCCGGACTGGAACACGCCGTGCACCTTATCGTTCACGAACACCGCGCCCATCGGAATGGTGCCGTTAGTCACGCCCTTCGCTGTCGTGATGATGTCCGGCTTAATGCCGAAATAATCCGAGCCGAACGCCGTCCCCATCCGCCCGAACGCGGTGATCACCTCATCCGCGATGAGCAGGATGTCATGCTTCCGGCATATCGCCTCGAGTCGCTTCAGATACCCCTTCGGCGGAATGAGCACGCCCGTCGAGCACGCCACCGGCTCCACGATCACCGCTGCAATGGTGGACGCATCGTGCAACGCCACCAGCCGCTCCAAATCGTCGGCCAGTTCCGCCCCGTGCTCCGGCTCGCCCTTGGAAAACGCATTGCGCGCCAGATCATGCGTGTGCCGCAAGTGATCGACGCCCGCCACCAGCGCGCCAAAAAACTTCCGGTTGTTGACCATGCCGCCAACTGACATGCCGCCGAAGTTGACACCGTGATACCCGCGCTCGCGCCCGATCAACCGAACCTTGGTCGCGTTGCCCTTCGCACGATGATAGGCGAGCGCCATCTTCAGCGCCGTCTCCACCGACTCCGAGCCGGAGTTTGTGAAGAACACATGGTTGAAACCTTCGGGCGCTACGTTCACCAGCCGCGACGCTGCTTCGAACGCCTTCACATGTCCCATCTGAAACGTGCCGGCAAAATCGAGAGTCTCAGCCTGCTCCTTGATCGCCGCCACAATCTTCGGCCGGCAATGACCCGCATTCACGCACCAAAGCCCCGACGTCCCGTCGATGACCCTCCGCCCCTCGGGCGTGATGTAATGCGACCCCTCCGCCTTCGCAAAAAGCCGCGGCGCCGACTTGAATTGCCGGTTCGCCGTAAACGGCATCCAGAAGGCTTCCAGATCGTTGGTCTTGAGCTGCACGTTCATGTGTGTATCTCCGGGAGGCGCGGCCTCCCTCAAAGTCCTGAAATTACGATGCCTGTGTAACGGCTTCCGTCAGCGCCGCTTCGAACACGTCCATGCCCTCGCGCACGAGTGCGTCGCTCGCTGTAAGCGGCGACAGGAAACGGATGACGTTGCCGTAGGTGCCGCACGACAGCAGGATCAGCCCGCGTGCGTTCGCGGCCTTGAGGAGCGCCTGCGTCAGCTGCGGCGCCGGTTCATGCGTCTTCTGATCCTTGACGAGTTCCACCGCGCACATCGCGCCAAGTCCGCGCACGTCGCCGATGCAATTCAAGTTCGAGCGATTGCTGAGTTCGTGGCAGCGGTCCATCATGATGCGACCGATGGCATTCGCCCGCTCGCACAGATTCTCATCCTCGATGATGTCGAGAACCGCGTGAGCCGCAGCACACGCCACTGGATTTCCGGCATATGTGCCGCCGAGCCCACCCGGCCCCGACGCATCCATCACATCTGCGCGGCCCGTGATCGCTGCCAGCGGCATACCGCCGGCCAGGCCCTTCGCGAGCGTCACCACATCGGCCTTCACACCGGCATGCTCCATCGCGAACATCTTACCCGTGCGCGCAAACCCCGACTGGATTTCATCGGCAATGAGCACGATGCCATGTTCGTCGCAGATCCGGCGCAACTCGCGCAGGAACTCTGGCGGCGCGATATTGAACCCGCCCTCGCCCTGCACCGGCTCAATGATGATCCCTGCAATGCTGGAAGGATCGGCCGTGTGCTTGAACAGGCTCTTCAGGCTGTAGAGGCTCTGTTCGACCGACACGCAATGATAGGCGTTCGGAAACTCCACCTGATAGATATCGGCAGGGAAGGGGCCAAAGCCCTTCTTGTAAGGCACGACTTTCCCGGTCAGCGCCATGCCCATCATGGTGCGGCCATGAAAGCCGGCCGTGAAAGAGATGATGCCCGGCCGCCCCGTGTACGCACGCGCGACTTTCACCGCGTTCTCGACCGCTTCCGCACCCGTCGAGATCAGCATGGTCTTCGCCGGCCCTTCGACTGGCGCAATCGCGTTCAGCCGCTCCGCGAGGCGCACGTAAGATTCGTACGGCGTCACCTGGAAGCAGACATGGCTGAACGCCTTCATCTGCTCTTCGACCGCCTTCAGAATTCGCGGATGTTGGTGTCCCGTGTTGGTCACCGCAATGCCAGCCGCGAAATCGATGTAGCGCTTCCCGTCCTCGCTCCAGATCTCGGAGTTGAGCGCGCGCGCGGCATAGATCGAAGTGGCATGACCAATACCGCGCGGCACGGCAGCACTGCGGCGTTCATGAAGTTCGGCAGAAGTGGCCATGGGTCGTATGCTCCTCAGGAGAAAGCCTGGATACCGGTCTGCGCGCGGCCCAGGATCAAAGCGTGAATGTCGGCTGTGCCCTCGTAGGTATTCACCGCTTCGAGGTTCAGCATGTGACGGATGATGGGGTATTCGTCCGAGATGCCGTTGCCGCCCAGCATGTCGCGCGCGGTCCGCGCGATATCGAGCGCCTTCAGGCAGCTGTTGCGCTTGATCAGCGAAATCGCTTCCGGCGCCAGCCGGTCCTCGTCTTTCATGCGGCCCGCCTGCAGGCACGCGCCGAATGCCAGCGCGATCTCCGTCTGCATGTTGGCAAGCTTCATTTGAATGAGCTGATTGGCTGCCAGCGGCCGCCCGAACTGCGCCCGGTCGAGAACGTACTGCCGCGCCGTCCGCCAGCAAGCCTCCGCCGCACCGATTGCACCCCAGGCGATCCCAAACCGCGCATTGTTCAGGCAACCGAACGGTCCCTTGAGTCCGGCCACGTTCGCCAGCAGATTGGCCTCCGGAACGAACACGCCCTCCAGCACGATTTCGCCCGTGATCGACGCCCGTAGCGACACTTTACTATCGATGGTCGGCGTCGAAAAACCGGCCATGCCACGCTCGACGATGAAACCCCGGATCGGCCCGTCGTCCGTCTTCGCCCACACGATGGCGATGTCGGCGATCGGCGCATTCGTGATCCACGTCTTGGCGCCGTCGAGGCGATAGCCGCCCGCTTCCCGCCGCGCCCGGGTGGTCATGCCGCCCGGATCCGAGCCGTGATCCGGCTCCGTCAATCCAAAGCATCCGACCATCTCACCCGTCGCCAGCGCCGGCAAAAACTGCTGCCGCTGCGCCTCCGTGCCATAGGCCCAGATCGGATACATCACGAGGCTCGACTGCACGCTCATCGCCGAGCGATAGCCGCTGTCCACCGCCTCGATTTCGCGCGCGATGAGACCATACGAGACAGCACCCACACCCGCCCCGCCATACGCCTCCGGGATCGTCGGGCCAAGAAAGCCCATGGCGCCCAGATCGCGCATAATCGAGCGGTCGAAGCCCTCAGTGCGGAAATCCTTGATCACACGCGGAGCGAGCTTATCGGCTGCAAACTTCCGCGCTGCCTCACTCAACATCCGTTCGTCTTCGCTGAGCAGCGCCGCATAACCCAGCGGATCGGCCCAATCGAACGACGCGCGCAGCGCGCTTTCGCCCGCCGCGTGATCCAATCCCACTGTCTTCGGAGACACCGCGACCATCGCCCTACATCCCGCCCAGACAGATGAACTTTGTCTCGAGATACTCTTCCAAACCCTCGGCCGCACCCTCGCGTCCAAGCCCGCTCTCCTTCACACCGCCGAACGGCACAACTTCATTCGAGAAGATGCCTTCGTTGACGCCGACCATGCCCGCTTCCAGCTTCTCCGCCGCCTTCCAGGCCCGGTGAATGTTCTGGCTGAAGAGATAAGCCGCGAGCCCAAACGGCGTGTTGTTGGCGAGCGCAATCGCCTCCTCGTCCGTCTCGAACTTGATGAGTGCGGCGACGGGTCCGAAGATTTCCTGGCTCACGATATCCATATCCGCAGTGACGCCCGTCAGCACGGTCGGCTTGTAGAACAGCGACCCGGCCGCATCCTTGGCGCCGCCGGTCTTCACAGTGCCACCCTTCGCCACCGCATCTGCCATCAAGTTTTCGACTTTGGCGACCGCCTCCGCGTTGATCAGCGGTCCAAGATTGACACCAGCGGTGGCGCCCGGCCCAACAACGAGCTTTTCCGCCGCCGCCGCCAACGCCGAGGCGAAGCGGTCGTAAATGCCCGCCTGCACGATGATCCGATTGGCGCACACGCACGTCTGTCCGGCGTTGCGATACTTGGAGGCCATGGCGCCGGCAACCGCCTGATCGAGATCGGCGTCGTCGAAAATGATGAGCGGTGCATTTCCGCCCAATTCCAGCGTCAGCTTCTTCACCGTGTCCGCGCATTGACGATAGAGGATCTTGCCGACCTCCGTCGATCCCGTGAACGTCAGTTTGCGCACCCGGCCATCGGCGCACAAGACCTCGCCCACGCCGCGCGCATCCTGCGTCGTCACCACGTTGAAGACGCCCGCTGGAACGCCGGCCTTCTCGGCAAGCTTCGCCAGTGCGAGCGCGCACAACGGCGTATCCTCCGCCGGCTTCACGATGATCGTGCACCCGGCAGCTAACGCAGGCGCCACCTTGCGCGTGATCATCGCAATCGGAAAATTCCACGGCGTAATCGCGGCCACAACACCGATCGGCTGCTTGATCGTGATGTAGCGCTTGGTCGACGCCGTCGTCGGAATCGTGCGCCCGTAGGCGCGCTTGCCCTCTTCCGCAAACCACTCCACGAACGACGCGCCGTAGGCCACCTCGCCCCGGGACTCAGCCAGCGGCTTGCCCTGCTCCGCCGTCATCAACTGTGCGAGAGCTTCCGACTCCGCGAGAATGAGATCATACCAGCGCCGCAGCACGGCCGCGCGTTCCTTTGCCGTCTTGGCAGACCACTCGGGCAGCGCCGAACTCGCCGCATCGATCGCGCGGCGCGCATCCGCCGGCGTCAAGTTTGGCACCCGCGCAATGTCGAGACCCGTTGCCGGATTGATCACCGCGAACTGGTCCTTCGACGTCACCCACGTGCCGCCGATATAGGCGGAGGTGGGAAAATCGTCAGGGGTCATGTCCATGGGGTCCGGTCTCCGTCAACGCAGTGTGATCGAGATGGCTTTCAGGTCGGCG
Organism: Hyphomicrobium sp.; assembly: GCA_002928735.1. Lineage (GTDB taxonomy): Bacteria > Pseudomonadota > Alphaproteobacteria > Rhizobiales > Hyphomicrobiaceae > JAGVSR01. The sequence goes on from PERL01000007.1 coordinate 80,916, forward strand.
TATTTGTGCAGCGCATGCATCGAGCGATCACGCCCGAAGCCAGACTGCTTGAATCCGCCGAACGGCATGGTGATGTCGCAGGCATCCCAGCCATTGACCCACACGAGCCCGGCCCTGAGTTCGCGCGCGGTTCGATGAGCGAGCGTCACGTCGCGCGTCCACAACCCGGCGGCCAACCCGTACACGGTCCCGTTCGCGATTTTGATCGCCTCCTCCGGCGTCTTAAATCGCGTCACCGCCAGAACCGGCCCAAACACTTCCTCGCGGGCCAGCGTATGCGTCGGCTGCACGGCGTCAAACACCGTCGGCTCGACATAATAGCCGCCCGTCTCCTCGCGCGCGCGTTTGCCGCCAAGCCGCAGCGTATTGCCTTCGCCGTTCGCCGTCCCGATGTAGCGCAGCGCCGTCTTCATCTGCTCTTCGCTGACCATTGACCCAAACGTCGTCGTAGGATTAAGCGGATCTCCGGGAATGATCTTCTTGGCCACTTTCAAAAGCTTGTCGACGAACTCATCCGCGATGTCCTCTTGCACCAACAAGCGCGACGCCGCCGTGCAAACCTCACCCTGATTGAAAAACACGCCCCACGCTGCGCTCACCGCCGCCGCGTTGAGGTCCGGGCAATCCGCAAACACGATCTGTGGAGATTTGCCGCCCAACTCCAGCGACACGCGCTTCAGGTTCGACTGACCAGAATACTGCATCAAGAGCTTGCCCACCGGACCCGAGCCCGTGAACGCGATCATGTCGACGTCCATATGCAAGGCGAGCGCCTTACCAGCCGTGGCACCAAAGCCGGGCACGATGTTGAGCACGCCCGGCGGCAACCCCGCTTCAAGCGCCAGTTCACCCATCTTCAATGCTGTCAGCGGCGATTGTTCCGCAGGCTTCAAGACAATGGAATTTCCCATCGCCAGCGCCGGCCCAACTTTCCACATCGCCATCAGCAACGGGAAGTTCCAGGGCACGATGACGCCGATGACGCCCAGCGGTTCATGCACGGCAAAGGAGATCCGGTCCGTCGTCTCCGGCCCCACTTCGCCATAGACCTTGTCCAGCGCCTCCGCGTAGTAACGCAGCGTCTTGATCGATCCCGGGATATCGACCGACAGCGAGTCCTTGATCGGCTTGCCGACGTCGAGGCTTTCCAGAAGCGCCAGCTGCTCCGCGTCGCGCTCCATCAGGTCCGCAAACTTGAACAGGATTTTCTTCTTCTGGCGGTAGTGCATCCGCCGCCATGTGCCCTCTTCGAATGCCCGCCGCGCGGCGGCCACCGCGACATCGATGTCGGCCCCGTCAGCCTCCGCCACCTGATTGATGACGGCCCCGTTGCGCGGACTGACGTTGGAGAACGTCTGGCCCGAAAGCGCCGGGACGACTTTCCCGTCGATCACGGCATGTCCCGGAATCGCCATGCTTCCAGCGAGAGTTTCAAAATGCGCAAGCGAGGTCATGTCAATTCATCCTCACGCGACGCGCGCGTACCACTGATGATCAAGCGCCGTCACGACGCGTTCGAAGTCGCGCCGTTCCGTGTCTTTCATTTCCGCATAAGTGTTTTGGAAGATCGCGCCCAATTGCTCGGTCACCGCCGTCGAATCCCGGAACTGGGCGATGGCATTGTTCCACGCCGTCGGCACCTTCGGTGCATTCGACCCGTCGCAATTGCCTTCCGCCGCCGGTCCCGGATCGAGCTTGTTCACGATCCCGTGGTGAATGCCGCCGAGTACCGCCGCAAGAACGAGATATGGATTGGCGTCCGCCCCCGCGATGCGGTGCTCCACGCGGGTGGCATTCGCAGAAGTGTTAAGCACCCGCAGCGACGCGGTGCGATTGTTGAAACCCCAATGCGCCGCCATCGGCACATACGATTTCGGCTGATAGCGCCGGTATGCATTCGCCGACTGCGCCCAAATCGCCATGAAGTCCCCCATCGTCTCGCGCAATCCACCAAGCGCGTTTCGGAACAGGGGCGAGATCGGATCGCCGGCAAAGACGTTCTTTCCGTCCTTATCCACCAGCGACACATGGATATGCATGCCCGATCCCGACCAATCATGGTGCGGTTTGGCCATGAACGTCGCTTCCATCTTGTGCGCACGCGCCGCAGCTTTCACCGCCCGCTTCAAGAGCAGCCCGTCCAGCGCCGCCCCCGCCGCATCCTTCTTATGCTTGAGATTGATCTCGAATTGTCCCGGACCCGCCTCCTGCAGTACGGCATCCACCGGCAGCCCTTGTGCTTCGGCGATTTTGTAAATGTCGTCGATAAACGGCCCGACGCAATCCAGCTCCTCGAACTGATAGAGCTGCTGCCAATCCGGATTGTCTACGAGCCCGCACGGCGTCTTCAATTCGAACACGCCGTTGCTCGACGCAGCGCTGACGTAGAATTCAAGTTCCACCGCCGTCACCGGCTGGAAACCCATCTTGCCCAGAGCTGCCGTCTGCCGCTGCAAGATCCGCCGCGGATCGAGCCCGCCGTCATCTTCCACCGGTACCATCACTGCCTGCGCATGGGTGGTCCCGTCGACAGCCACCGGCGCAAGTGTCTCTGCCAGGATCTTGAACTGCAGATCCGGATCACCCGTTTCCCACAGCCGCCCGGTCTCTTCCACGCACGATCCGCGCATATCCATGATGTAGCAGGTGGACGGAACCATGAAGCCTTTGTCGGCGAACGCCAGCAGATCGCGCGAGCGGATACGCTTGCCGCGCGGAATGCCGTTGAGGTCGTGCATGAAGATGTCGATCCACTGCACGCTGGGATATTTCGCGAGAAAGTCCTTGGCCTGCTCGGTCGTCAGATACGTCTCAGTCATGACAGCTTGGCTCCTGCTGCGCTGCCAAACCGGCGGAACAGCTTCACAGATACGGGGTTTTCTGAAGCGCGCCACTCGGGGTGCCACTGCACACCGAGACAGAACGGGTGATCATCGGGTCCGCGGACGGCCTCAACGAGACCATCCTCGGCAAAGGCTTCCGCCGTGAGCCGCGGAGCCAGATCCTTGAGACCTTGACCATGCAGCGAGTTGACCAGAATTTCCTCCTGGCCGACCCATTCGCGCAAGCGGCCAGTGAGATTGAGCGAGTGCACAGGCCCCCACCGCTCCTCCAGAGAAACCTCTTTGCGCTCGCGATGATCCCGCTTGCCCTCTTGCGCATGGACAGCCTGATGCAGCGTCCCACCGAGCGCGACATTCAGTTCCTGAAAGCCCCGGCAGATCGCCATCATCGGGATTTTCCGCTCAACAGCCGTACGGATCAGCGGCAACGTCACCGCATCGCGTGCCGGATCGAGAGCATCCGGAATCACAGGGTCTTCCTTGCTGTAATGCCCAGGCGCGACGTTAGATGGGCTGCCCGAAAACAGAATGCCGTCCGCCACGTCCAGCACCGCGCCGATGTCCACGAGTGCGGCATCGAGCGGTATGAGCAACGGCTGGCATTCGGCCACCTCGGCGACGGCAGCCGAATACTTCCGGCTGACCGCATCGAAGGTGTAGCCCTCAATGGTCTTCGTACAGCAGGGAATGACGACGATCGGACGGCTCATGCGGCGAGCTCTCCGGCGACATCGTTCAGCGTCAGGTCGAGCACCTTGGCGATCACGCGCTCGGCTTCCGCGAAATGCTCTTCCGTGAAGATCAGCGGCGGCGCGGTCACCATCGTGTCGCCGATGGCGCGCATGATGTAGCCCTCGCGCGAGAAGTGATTACGGCAGATCGTGCCCACCCGGCCTGGATCGTCGAAGCGACGGCGCGTGCGCTTGTCGGCGACGAGTTCGATAGCGCCCAGCATGCCGATGGAACGCACTTCGCCGACGAGTGGGTGGTCCTTGAACTTGCCCAGCATACGCGCCAGCGCCGGTCCGGTCACATCGTTGACCTTCTCCACCAGCCGCTCGCGTTCCATGATCTCGATGTTCTTCAGTGCGACCGCGCACGCCACCGGATGTCCGGCATACGTGTAGCCATGATAAAATTCGTCGTCGTGCTCCGCGAACGCATTTGCCACGCGGTCGCCCACCAAGAGCCCCGACAACGGGATGTAACCCGACGTCGCCGCCTTCGCGAACGTGACGAGGTCCGGCTTGGTGCCGTAGTAATCGGCCGCAAACCACTTGCCCGTGCGCCCGAAGCCCGTGATGACCTCGTCGTGCAGGAACAGAATGCCGTACTTTTCGACGATCTTCTGCACCGCCGGCCAATAGGTCGACGGCGCAATCTTCAATCCGCCAGCCCCCATCACCGGCTCGCCCACGAACGCCGCGACGTTCTCAGGTCCCACCGCCAGGATTTCGTCTTCGACGGCCTTTGCCGCGCGCAGGCCGAATTCTTCCGGCGTCTCGCCCTGTTCCGAATTGCCATACCAGTAAGGTTCCATCACGTGCCGGAAGCCTTCGTAGGGCGGATAGAGCTGCGAATGCATCAGCGCCATGCCGCCCATCGAGGCCGCCGTAATCGTCGAGCCGTGATAGGCGTTGCGCCGGCTGATGATGATGCGCCGCTTCGGCTCGCCCTTGATGACCCAGTAATGCCGGATCATGCGCACGGCCGTGTCGTTTGATTCCGAACCCGACGACCCGTAGAACACCTGCCGGATGCCCGCCGGCGCGATCTGAGACAGCTTTTCCGATAGCTCAACGACACGCGGATGCGTCGTCTGGAAAAACGTATTGTAGTACGGCAGCTCCAGCATCTGATCGTAAGCAGCTTTTGCCAGTTCCTCGCGGCCGTATCCGACGTTCGTCGTCCACAGGCCCGACATGCCGTCGAGCACGCGCTTACCTTCACTGTCGATGAAGTGCGCGCCTTCCCCGCCGACAATCACCCGCGAGCCGGCCGCCCGCAGCGACTTGTGGTTGGAGAACGGATGCAAATGATGCTTCGCATCCAGCTCCTGCATCCGAGCCGTGGAATATTTGTTCGACATGTGAGCTTGGTCTCCAGCTAAGGCACGATCCCCCGTGGGATCTTTCGTCAATGAGGCTGGAGATCTCCCGGGGGCGTGAAACCGACGCGCGCGCAAAGCCGCAAAAGCTCGTTCTTTTGCGTGCGGCGGTCAAAAAGATTGGCGATGGCCGAGGGGCGATGCGTGCGTGTCATATCGATATCGCTCCTCCCTCATCATGGCGCTGGTCCAGCGCACGTGGCCGCGTTCATACCGCGCATTGAGAACAGGCCTCAGCCGCACCGTCAACCTGTGCGCCGGGACCGCCCGTAGGGCTTTACAAAGCCATCGCGATAGCGCACAGGTTATGATCTACGCCGTAGAAGTGTCAAGACCAATCCCGTGCGAAAACCAAAAGCCCGCTCCCGCACCCCCCGTGGCCTGGATCGTTCCGAGATCCTAGAGGCTGCTTTCGGCTTGCTCGACGCGGCAGGAGAAGAGGGGTTTTCCGTTCGCAAGGTCGGCGCCGCGATGGGCATCGATCCAATGACGGTGTTGCACCATTTTCGCTCGAAGGAGGAATTGCTTCGCCAGATCGCCGATCGGGCCTTGGGATCGATTGCCTTGCCCGAACCCTCCGGAACCTGGCAAGCGGACTTGATGAACGTCGCTATCGCCTACCGCGAACTGGCCCGCCGGCATCCTCGGCTGTTCCATCTCCACTTCCGCTTTCACGCCACCGGCATGGCTGACCACGTCTCCAGCGAAATCGTCTATCGCGCGCTCCTGGATGCCGGTCTGCCGCCGGAGCGGGCGGCGGGTCTTGGCTTATCGTTCTATGCGTTTGTGCTGGGCTTCGCGCTCGCCGAAATCGAAGGTCTGCTCAAGCCGCTCGACGGAACGCAAGAACAGGAAATGGCCGGACTTGCCGTCGAGACATTTCCAGCGACTGCAGCGCTCCTGCCTGCGTTCCGCTCGTTGGATAGCGATCAGGCCTTCACCGACGCCGTCGGCGCATTCATCGCGGGCATTACACCGGGTGGAGCGGCCAGAACCGGCCGCGCGGCCTAGCTCTCGTCGTCGAACACATAGCCCGCGCCGCGAACCGTTCGGATGGGATCAGGCTCGTTGCCGCGCACGATCGCTTTGCGCAAACGGCCGACATGCACGTCCACCGTTCGTTCATCGACGTCCGAATCCCGGCCCCACGTCCCGTCCAGCAGCTGCGAACGGCTGAGCACCCGCCCCGTGTTTTCCATGAACTGTTCCAACAGGCGGTATTCTGTCGGGCCGACGTTCACCTCGCGGCCAAAGCGCGTCACCCGGTGCGCCACCCGGTCGAGTTTAATGCCGTTGCCTTCCAGCACGTCGGCGATTCGTTCCGGCGCGGCGCGGCGCAACAGAGCTTTTACGCGCGCCACAAGTTCCGAAACTGAAAACGGCTTGACCACATAGTCGTCGGCACCGGTCTGCAAGCCCCGGATCTTGTCGCCTTCCTCGCCGCGCGCCGTCAGCATGATAACCGGCAGGCCCTTTGTCTCCGGTCGCGCCCGGATCTGCCGGCAGATCTCGATGCCTGCAAGACCCGGCAGCATCCAATCGAGAATGATGAGATCAGGCCGTTCTTCCTGCATCACCATCATGGCATCGGTACCAGATGGCGTGTGCACGACGTTATAGCCCTCCGCCTGGAGATTGTAGGACAGAAGCGTGACGATCGACTCCTCGTCCTCGACGATCAGAACCTTAGCCGGCATGGACTTTTCTTCTCAATCTTTCGCCTTAGCGGATGGGACCCGACATGAGGGTTGAACTGGTGAGATCGCCCTTCGGACGCTCGCCTTCCGGCAGCGATCCACGCGTCATATACGTGACCGTCTCGGCGATGTTGGTCGTGTGATCGCCAATCCGCTCGAGGTTTTTCGCCACGAAGAGCAAATGCGTGCATAGTCCGATGTTGCGCGGATCTTCCATCATGTACGTCAGAAGTTCGCGGAACACCGAATTGTAGACGGCATCCAGGTTTTCATCCTGCCGCCAGACCTGCATCGCTCGCTCGGGATTGCGCGCCGCGTAGGCGTCGAGCACATCCTTCAACTGCCGCGATGCCAGATCGGTCATATGCTGCAAGCCGGTCAGCAATCCCTTGGGATGCGTCTCCCCCGAAATGGCCTGCGCGCGCTTGGCGACATTCTTGGCAAGATCGCCAACGCGCTCCAGTTCACCGGCCACCTTGAGCACCGAGATCACCTGCCGCAGATCGTTCGCCAGCGGCTGCCGGCGTGCGATCATCAGGATGACCTGCTCTTCCAGCTCACGGTGCAGCAAGTCGATGGTGGCATCGCTGGCGACCGTCGCCCGCGCCCGCGCGGGATTGTGGCTGGCCAGAGAATCGAAAGCCTCACCGACGAGCTGTTCGGCAAGCCCACCCATCTGGCTGATCTTGTCGTCCAAACCCGCGAGTTCCTGCTCGTACGACTTCACGATGTGTTCTGACATGGCGTGTTCCTTCCCCGGTCGGGGAGCAAATGGCACGATAAGGGTTAAGCGAACTCAGCCGAAGCGGCCAGTGATGTAGTCCTGCGTCCGCTTGTCGGTCGGGTTGGTGAAGATGTCGCTTGTGCTTCCCGTCTCCACCAGAATGCCAAGATGGAAGAAGGCGGTGCGCTGTGAAACGCGGGCGGCCTGCTGCATCGAATGAGTCACGATAATCATCGTGAAGTTGTGACGCAGTTCTTCCATGAGTTCTTCAATACGAGCCGTTGCAATCGGGTCGAGCGCGGAGCACGGCTCGTCCATCAGGATGATTTCCGGATTGATCGCAATCGTCCGTGCGATGCAGAGCCGCTGCTGCTGTCCGCCGGAGAGCCCAGTGCCGCTATCGTTCAGGCGATCCTTCACTTCTTCCCAAAGACTGGCCTTGCGCAGGCTGCTCTCGACGATCTGATCGAGCTCCACCTTGGACTTTGAAAGACCGTGAATGCGCGGCCCATAGGCGACGTTGTCGTAAATCGACTTCGGAAACGGGTTCGGCTTCTGGAACACCATGCCCACGCGGGCGCGCAGCTGCACGGGATCGAGGGCGGGATCGTAGATGTCTTTCCCGTCGATCTGAATAAGGCCTTCCACCCGGCACGAAGCGACCGTGTCGTTCATCCGGTTGATGCACCGGAGAAACGTCGACTTTCCACAGCCCGATGGCCCGATGAAAGCCGTCACCGACTTCTCGGGAATGTCGACGGAAACGTCCTTTAGAGCGTGCTTTGCCCCATAATAGACGTTCACGTTCTTTGCTGCGACTTTGGTGGGCGTCGTTGTCGGTGCTTGAGCTTGGGTGGTCATCATGATGAGCGGGTCTGGTCGCATGTCCATGGGATGTCTCTATGTTCCTATAACGGCTACCAGCGGCGTTCAAACTTCTTTCGCAGCCAGATGGCGAGACCGTTCATGAGGAACAGAACGGCCAGAAGAACTATGATGGCGGCGGCCGTCTTCATCTTGAAGGCGGGTTCGGGCAGGTCCGACCAGAGGAAGATTTGAACAGGCAGAACGGTGGCGGCCTGGGTCAGGCTGGAAGGCACATCGACGATGAAGGCGATCATGCCGATCATGAGCAGCGGCGCGGTCTCGCCGAGAGCATGCGCCATGCCAATGATCGTTCCAGTCATGATTCCCGGCATCGCGAGAGGTAGAACGTGGTGGAAAACGGCCTGCTGCTTTGAGGCGCCGACGCCGAGAGCTGCCTCACGGATCGACGGAGGCACGGATTTCAAAGCGGCCCGCGAGGCGATGATGATGGTCGGCAGTACAAGAAGCGCGAGCACCAGACCGCCCACGAGCGGCGCCGAGCGCGGCATCCCGAAGAAATTCAGAAAGACCGCAAGGCCCAGGAGACCGAAGACGATCGAGGGCACCGCCGCAAGGTTATTGATGTTGATCTCGATGAGTTCCGTGATCCGGTTCTTAGGCGCGAATTCCTCAAGATAGATCGCGGCCAGTACGCCGATGGGCAGACACAGACCGATGGTAACAAGCAGCGTCAGGATTGATCCGACGAGAGCACCCTGAATGCCCGCCAGTTCCGCCTCCCGGCTGTCGCCGCGCGTGAAGAACGCGAAATTGAACTGGCTTTCCACGAGCCCCTTCGCCTTCAACTCTTCCAGGAACGCCAAACCGCGATCATTCAGATTGCGATTGGACTCAGGTGTTTCATAAACGCGGATTTCCCATGTGCCAGGTGCCGCATCAGCCGTGGACTTCAACGGAATGATCACCTCGCCTTTGACAAGCGTGGGAGTCATCTCCTTGACTTTCACCAACCCGCCGTTAATGGCAACGAGACGGCTCGCAGTTTTTGCATCAAGCCTCTCCGACGTTGCGGCAGCCGCATGGCGCCGGCGAAGTTCGGTTGCTTCTCGCTCGAGATCCGCCAGGCTTTCGACCGTTGCCCCGCGTGCCTTGCGGCGCGCAATCGTCTCGTCGATGCTGTCGGCCAAAGCCTTCAATTCAGCTTTAACGAGCGCGACGTCGTCGGCAAAATCATTGGCGCCGACGAGGATAGAAATCTCGCCCGTCGTGGCCGATGGTGTTGCGATTCCGCGGGTATCGGATATGACGCGGATTTTGGTTCCCGAGGTCTTGAGGAACACGTCGGCCTCGTCGGCCAGCAGCAAGGGCGCCTTCACGCGCTGCCCGACCAGTGAAGGATCAGCCACCACCATTTCGCGAAGTGCGTCCCCGGCTCCCGAACTGAGCAGACCGTTCAACTCGCGCTTGAGTTGCCGGCCTTCGACGCCAGGGATCGCTTCAGCGAGTGCTGCGCGCGCAACGGCCGTGTAATCGCCGGCCCGCAACGTCGCCGCATCGCCCTTGCCCTCGGGATCGATCTTTGCGGCGTCAACCAGGACATCGGCCACGAGGTAATGCTGGAAGAAACCAGGAATACCCCGCATCACGATGCTCGACAGCAGCGCAAACAAAAACGCGGCTGCAACAACGAGTGCCGCAATACCATAGGCTTTGAAGCGCGCTTCAGACCGGTACCGTCTGCGCAATCGTGCCTTGGATTCCGCCGTTTCGAACTCGACGCGGCGGATCGGAGGGGAGACGCCGCCCGCTGTGATATCAGTCATATTGCTCCCGGTATTTCTGGACGACCTTCAAGGCGATGAAGTTAAGCACCAAGGTCACGAAGAAGAGAACAAAGCCGAGCGCGAAGGCCGCCAGCGTCTTGGCGCTATCGAACTCCTGGTCACCGACGAGAATGGTCTTGATCTGCACGGTGATGGTCGTCACGGCATCGAGCGGGTTGAAGGTAAGATTTGCCGCGAGCCCCGCCGCCATCACCACGATCATGGTTTCACCGATGGCGCGGCTGATGGCCAGCATGAACGCCGAGACGATCCCTGGCAAAGCGGCAGGCAATACCACCTGCCTGATCGTCTCCGACTTGGTGGCGCCCATCGCATAGGAGCCATCCCGCAGCGACTGCGGCACCGCGTTGATCACATCGTCGGACAGGGAGGAAATGAAAGGAATGATCATCATCCCCATCACGACGCCCGCCGCGAGCGCACTCTCCGAGGCAACGTTCAGCCCAAAAGTCTCGCCCCAGCCGCGAATGTACGGCGCCACCGTCAAGGCTGCAAAGAAGCCCAGTACAACGGTCGGAATACCGGCCAATATTTCCAAGACTGGTTTGGCAACCGACCGAACACGCGGCGAGGCATATTCAGCCAGATAGATGGCCGAGAACAAACCGAGCGGACCGGCCACCGCGATGGCGATAACCGTGATGAGCAGCGTACCAGTCAGCAGCGGCAGGAACCCATAGGCCGTCTGGATATCGCCCTGGTCGGCGCGCATGGCAGCCTGCGGGTTCCATTCGGTGCCGAACAAAAATTCAAATACCGTTGGCTTGCCCTTGATCGCAGGGTCGAAGAAGAAGCGGTATGTCTCGCCCACAACGGAGAACACGATACCAACCGTCGTTAGAACGGCGATGGTCGCACAAATCCACAAGAGAGCGTGGACAAGCTTTTCGAAAGCGTTGCGTGCCCGGAAATTCATGGACACGCGGCTCAGGCCCCACGACAGACCCGCCAGACCAGCGAGTGCCCCAAGCGCCAGAGTGATCCACTGGCCGGCCGACAAAGCCGAAGAATAGTTCGCAGCAGCGCTCTGCACTTCCGCGCTGGCCGCGCCGACCGGACCACCGCGCACGATGTTGACGGCCTCGCGGAGCGCAGCGCCCTGCCTCAAAATGTCGGACTGAATGTCGTTGGGCAGCGCCGAGATAGCGCTCTGTGTCGCCAGATACCCAGCAATCTGGCTTCCGACGAGAAAGGTGATCAGAGCAGGGATAAAGGCCAGCGAGGCCGTGTATAGCCCGTGGTACGACGGCAGCGAGTGCATGCCTGCATAGTTGCCGCCTGCGACGGATTGGGCCCGACCGCGCGCGAGCGCGAAGCCCGCCAACATCAGCGCAACGACCACCAGCGCATACCAACCAGCCATAGCTAGCAATCCTTAGAATTCCGCGCGGCACGCGAGCGGTCGCTCTTCTATTTTATTTTAATACAGCGCGTAAATCGGGACGTGGAATGAGGCCGCGCATTTCGAGCCGCGCGGCCCCACTTAACCTAACTTACTTCAGTTCGTCGGCCTTGAGGGTCACGCCCTCGTTGGCAGCCTTGGCGGACTTCTCGAAAGCGTCCTTCGGAAGAGCGACGAGGCCCTTCTCGGTCAGGTAGCCTTCGGTACCGAGGGCCTTCTCCGACGTGTACTCGGCAATGAACTTGTCGAGGCCGGGGATCACGCCAATGTGCGCCTTCTTGAAGTAGACGAACAGCGGCCGGGCGCCCTTGTACTTGCCGCCCGAGATGTTGTCGAACGTCGGATCAGCGCCTTCGATCGCAACGCCTTTCAGCTTATCGGCATTTTCCTCGAGGAACGAGAAGCCGAAGATGCCGAATGCGTTCTTGTTGCCTTCAAGCTTCTGCACGATCACGTTGTCGTTCTCGCCAGCTTCGACGTAGGCGCCGTCTTTGCGGATCGACTTCCAGATTTTCTCGAAGTCCTTTTCGGTAGCCTTGTCGGCCTTCATCGCCTTCAGGCTGTCGAAGCCTTCGGCGCCCTTTTCCATGAACAGTTCATGGAAGCTGTCGCGCGTGCCCGAGGTGGGCGGGGGGCCGAGAACTTCGATTTTGATGTTCGGCAGCGACGGATCGATGTCCGACCAGTTCTTATAGGGGTTGTCGACGAGCTCACCCTTGTCGTTCGGGACCTTCTCGGCGAGTGCCTGGAAGACCTGCTTGCGGGTCAGCGCAACCTGCGGACCATCCTTCGACTGGGCGATCGTCAAGCCGTCGTAGCCGACCGTCAGTTCGATGATGTCCTTGACGCCGTTCTTGTCGCAGAGTTCGAATTCGCTCTTCTTGATCCGGCGCGATGCGTTGGTGCCGTCCGCCTTGTCGACGCCGACGCCTTCGCAGAAGATCTTCATGCCGCCGCCGGTCCCGGTGGATTCAACGACAGGCGTCTTACCGCCCGATGCCTTGCCAAACTGTTCGGCAACAGCCGTCGTGAACGGATAAACGGTGGACGAGCCAACGATGCGGATCTGATCACGGGCTTCGGCGGCGGTCGTCAGTGCGAGACCGCTCACGATCGAAACCGCGAGGAGGGTAGCCTTATTCATAGGGGAAAACTCCTGTTGCCCTGCACGGAGGCGGCGTCCCGCTGGTCCGAACGTTTGCGCGCGGCAACACCCTTAACGGCTTGCCACAAACCTTTTGTGACAGCGCAACCTACTGAAAAGACGACATGAATTTGAGCGTTAACATCAGCCGCTGCAACTTAGGTCGTCATTGTCTCTAAGACGACTGCAAAACGCGACCCACGCCCGATCTCGGAGGTGATGTTCAACTCGCCCCGGTGGCGGTTGAGAATATGCTTCACGATCGCCAGACCAAGACCGGTCCCGCCCTGTTCGCGGCTGCGGGCGGTATCGACGCGGTAAAACCGCTCCGTCAGGCGCGGGAGATGCTCCGGCGCGATCCCGGGGCCGTCATCCGTCACGGCGATTTCCAGCGCGCCGCGTTTGCCGCCGCTCCGGACGCGCTCGCAGATCGTGACGGTGACGGTGCCGGCTGGCCGTCCGTATTTGATCGCGTTGTGAATGAGGTTCTGCATCACCTGTTCGAGTTCATCCCGATCCCCGCGCACAGGCTCTGCGGCCGGGAGAGGTGTGAACGTCAGAGTGATGTCGGCCTGCTGTGCCAAAGGCTCCAGCCCGCGGATGACCTGCGCGATGAGATCGTTCATGTCGACGGGGCCTTCGGGCCGCAAATGCGCGCGCATTTCAATGCGGCTCAGGGACAGAAGATCGTCGAGAATTCGATTCATACGCTGGGCTTGCGTCGCCATGATCCCTAAAAAGCGCGTCCGAGCCGCCTCATCATTGCGCGCCGGCCCGAGCAGCGTCTCGATGAACCCCTTGATCGACGCCAGCGGCGTGCGCAGTTCATGGCTCGCATTGGCAATAAAATCGGCCCGCAACTGTGCCAGCCGCTCCTGCTCGCTCGTATCGCGAAACTGCAATAACAGACTCGGCCCCGAGAGCGGCGTCGACGTCACGATAAACCGCCGCCCCTGCAGCATGCGCTCGGTGAACTCCGTCGTCTCGCTGCGCCTTTCCGCAATGCTGCGATCAATTGAAACCATTAAGTCGGGATTGCGCGTGGCAAGCCCCACCGGTGCCCCAACAGAAATGGAGGGAAAAAGGTCGGCTGCATGCCTATTGAAGACGACAATCTTTCTATCCGAATCCAGAACGATCGCCGCAATATCGAGGGCATGGACGATCTCGTATAGATCGGCGGGCGTTGGCCCGGGTGCGCCCGCCTCTGAGCTATCCGCTGCTTCGGGCTTGGCCGGTCCCGATGGGCGCCATCCAAAAACGCCTGCGGCAAGGGCGAGCCCACCCGCCGGTCCCGCACCGGCAAATGCCGACGAAAAAAACACGACGGCCGCAAGCAGCGCCAAGCCACTCGCGGCCGAAATTGCAATCATGATAGCGTACTGCGTTCGGCCGGTCATGGCCGCTCTATAGTCCGATCGCGCAGCCCCCGCTAGCCCGCACGCGCAATCATGCCTTCCGCGCGCACGTATTAGCGCCAATCAGCGAATAGGCCGGGCAATAGCCGATCAGTCCCGTCAGAAGCGGCACGACGCCAAGCAGCGCCCAAGGCGTCTGCGGCCCGACGAAATAGAGGCTGATAAGAGCCGAACCGGCGATGATCCGGAGCAGGCGGTCGACTTTTCCTTCGTTGCAGGGCATGGCGGTCTCCTCAAGGTTGATGAAGAGAACCTACGCGGATGGCCGCACTGCGTCTGTGACGATGTCACGGTCGGTTGCGGTTTAACGAGCGTTGATCAACTGCCGCAGCGCTGCAGCATCCACAATCGTCAATGCCCCCCGCGACGTGGCCACCCATCCCCGCCGCTGAAACTCGGTCAACTGCCGGCTGATCACTTCGCGCGCGGTGCCAAGCTCCGAGGCCAACTGCTGATGCGTCATTGGCACCCGGTCGCTGTCGCCGGCCAAATCCAGAAGGCGCTGTGCGAGACGAATATCGATGCGCGAAAACGCGACTTCTTCGATGAGCTTGAAAAGATTTGTCATCCGGCTCGACAAGGCCGCGAAGACAAAACGCCGGAATTCCGGCGATTTCGAAATGGCCTCGTCAAAAGCAGCCTTCGGTAGAGCGACGGCTTCGATGGGCGTCTCGGCGACCCCTTCGGCTTGATAGACCTCGTCGCCAATAAGACACGCCGTCGTCATGGCGCAGCTTTCGCCAGCCGTCACGCGGTAGAGAACGATCTCACGGCCCGCTTCGGAAAGCTGATGAACGCGAACCGTCCCATTGATCAGCAGCAGATAATTCTGCGGCGGCTGCCCCGGCCCGAACACCACCGCGCCGGCCGGTAGCGACACGACCCGCCCCGCCCGCTCGACCATGGATTGGGACGGTTCCGGAAGCTTTTTCAATTCCGGAAAATGATCGGTCCAGGTCATGGCTCTCATTTCGAATTACAGGCGTTGGCCAAAGCCAGTCGTGTCAGATCACAATGCGGTAGCGTCAAATAACGTTGTGCGACCCATCGCAGAACGGCTCGTCGTCCGTCGTCTTGCAACCGCACAGGTTAAACGTTCCGCTCGCAGGCGCCTTGAAAGCCATCGGTTCGATGCCCGTATCCTTGTGCGCGCCGTCGCAGAACGGCTGACGCTTGGAGCGTCCGCACCGGCAATAGAAGTACGTTTTGCCCTCGACGAGGTCGACCTGATACGGCCCCTTCTGCGCAACAATCGGATCTTCGGCCATGGTGTCCCTCTCCTGATAGCGGCACGGCCGGTGCGCCGGCCGTAAGCTCAACTCCGATTTCTTTTGTGGCGTAGCCGCTCCCGCGCGGTGAGACAAGCGGATCGATCAAGCCTGACCGGGATCAAGCTGGCCCGGATCAAGCTGCCCCGCCCCCATTCAGCCAACCAGAAGTGGCGCCCGCTCAATTGTTTGGACCCCGGCATCGTCCTGCCAGACAAACACCAGTTCCCCCGGACCCGGCACCCGCATGTGGAAGGCGACGAACGGATTCGACGAAATCCCAGGGCCAAACTCGGCTTTAAAAACCGTCACTTTGCCGAACGTCACGGTGAGCGAATTGACGATGTCGCGTGGGATGACCTGACCGTTGGCGTCTTTGCGGTTGCCCGTTTCCATCACATGATTGATGAGCGCGCGGATTTCGATCACGTCGCCAACCGCCGTCTTTTCCGGGAGTTTGATCCGCGTCTTGCTGGCCATCGCTCCCTCACTCGTTCCCGCAGCCGCCGATGGTCACCTCAATTTTCCGCGCGCTCACCAGAATCTGTCCGGTCGAGACTTCGGCAATCGCCACGACATCTTGCGTTTTAGCCAGCCGCATGCGTCCCGACACCATGGCCTTCCCTGTCGCTGGGATGAGATGGAACGTCGCCACGACCGCCTGCGGGTTGGCCGTCGACAGCAAATGCAGCGTGTGCACGTAGTCGTTGTCCGTCATCGGGCTTTCAACGGCAATCGTGTAGGGCACCACGTTGCCGTTCTCGGCCAGATCCGGCAGCGTCAGAGTCAATGGCTCGCCGGCAGCGGGCTCTGCATCTTTGAGGATGACGCCCAATGCCTCGTCGAACTGATGCGACGGAGTGAGACCCTCCGAAAGTGGAACGCGCGAAATTGGAACAACAGTTTCAGCCGCGGCCGGAGCAGCATCCGTCCCGGCCGTGAGAGCAGGGCGAGACGCCAGCAAGCCGAACAGCGCGCCAGCAGCACTTGCGCCAAGAACGATGTCGCGGCGGCTCAAAATTTTAATGTGGCGCTGAGGCTCCACGGGGGGGGAACGATCGCAAGACATGTTGTTTGTTCATAACACAGCCGCGACGGTCGTTTCCATCGCAGTCGCGCACCAGATGCATTACGTCTCGGTTAGGTTGCCGGGCGGTGCTTCTCAGCGGCCACGGGCACTGCTACGCTGTCCTCCAACTAAGCCAGAAATAGCCGGAGAAAACCGTGCGTCCTGTCTCGCTGTCGATGATTGTCCTGGCTGCAGTCTGCGGCCTGGCGGCAGGGACCCCGGGTCTTGCGGTGGAACCGGCGCCCCCCCAAGCCAGCTTAGAGCTTGTACGTGCTGAGACAGCCACGCTGATCATGGTCGACGATCCCGCCTGCCACTACTGCCGCCGCTGGAACAAGGAGGTCGGCGGCGGCTACAGCCGAACGGCCGAAGGCCGCGCCGCACCTCTAAAGCGCGTCGGCCGCGACGCGAAGATCCTCGCCGGCTTCGCCCCCGTGATTTACACCCCCACCTTCATTCTCGCCCAGAACGGCCGTGAATTGGGACGCATCACCGGCTATCCCGGTCAACTCTATTTCTGGGAAGAACTCTCCCAGATGATGTCGTCCGCCGGCATCAACACAAAGGGATAGGTCCATGGCCCCGATCCTGACGCGCCGCCAGTTCGGCGCGGGCCTCGCGGCCACCGCGTCCGGACTTTTGGCCCGTCCGTCGATCGCGCGCGGCGCGGCCAAGGTTGTCGTGATCGGAGGTGGGGCCGGCGGCGCTACGGTCGCCGGCACACTCAAATCCACGGCCCCGGCGATCGATGTCACGCTCGTTGAACCGCACGCCGCATACACCACCTGCTTTTTCTCCAACGCTTACATCGGAGGCTTCTACGACTACGCGTCTCTCACGCATGGCTACGGCGGCCTGGCAGCGATTGGCATATCGATCTTCAACGACCGCGCCGGCGCGATCGACACCGCCAAGAAAACCGTCACCCTGGCCAGCAACACCGTTCTCGAATACGACCGCCTCGTCGTCGCGCCCGGCATCGATTTCCAGTGGTCCGCCATCGAGGGCTATTCACCGCAAGCAGCTGAGATCATGCCGCACGCTTGGCGGGGCGGCGATCAGCTGCAGGTCCTGCGCCACCGGCTGGAAGCAATGGATGATGGCGGCACCGTCGTCATCGCCGCGCCAAAATTGCCCTACCGTTGCCCTCCCGGTCCCTACGAGCGTGCCTGCGTCATCGCGCATTTTCTCAAAACGCATAAACCCAAATCCAAGCTCGTCATCCTCGACGCAAAAATGACGTTCGCCAAGCAGGCCGCCTTCCAAGACGCCTTCGAGCGCTACTACAAAGACATCATCGAACTGAACCTCACCAACGACATCGACGATTTCACCATCACGCGCGTCGATCCTGCCACCGGCGAGGTCGCCACCAAAGCCGGCCTCACCATCAAGGCCGCTGTCGCCAACATCATCCCGCCTCAGACCGCTGGAGCCATCGCACTGCAGTCGGGCTTCGCCGACTCCGGCTGGTGCCCGGTTGACCCCGCCAGTTTCACCTCGGCCAAAGCCCCAAATGTCTATGTCCTGGGCGACAGCGCGGTCGCCAACGAGATGCCCAAATCCGCGTTCTCGGCCCATAGCCAAGGTCTCGCCGTCGCCGCGCATATTGCTGCTGAACTCGAATCCCGTCCCCCCGCACCCGGCCGCTACCGCAACACCTGCTGGTCGATCGTCGCCCCCGACGACGCAATCAAAATCGGCGCCGACTATGCGCCCGGCCCCTTGCCCGGCGGAAAGTCCGGCCTCGTCCCATCCAACGCCTTCGTCTCCAAGCCCGGCGAAAGTGCTGGCGAACGCAAAGCGACCTACAACGAAGCTTTCGCTTGGTACCCCACGCTCACGGGCCAGATATTCAAGCCCACAGCCCGCAAATCCTGAACGGTCCCGCAATTTCCGGCTCTTCGCACCGTCCACCCACAACAATCGCACCCAATCCATGGCATGGATGCGCAACCCGACCCTTCCCAAGGTTGTTTTTCAGCTCAGCCGTGGCTAGTTAAGTCTTTGTGATGACATCGCCCGCCATGATTTTCTGTGGCGGCAGCCCGACGAGCCGGGGCTCAGTTGCGTTCATCCCCGGCGGGCACTGCCACGGCTCTGAAAAGGGCAGGGAAGGGGCCCAGAGCCCCCGCGGGAGACCAACGCATGTCGACGATTGTTTTCCTCCTTCTGTTGATCGGCGCCGTCACGGCGCTGGGAATGCTGCAAGCCCGCATCTCGGTCTGGGCGATCGCACTGGGCGGTCTGCTCTTCGTGTGGCAAGCCGGCATCCTCACCGGTGAGCCGACGTTCCCCCTCTCCAGCATCTTCTCGCTCCTCGCCTGGATCCCGATCGGCCTCCTGGCCGCGCTGTCCGTTCCCGAAGTGCGCCGTAGTTTCTTTGTGCGCCCCGCCTTCGACTTCCTGAAGAAGACGCTGCCCAAGGTTTCCGACACCGAGCAGCAGGCGCTCGACGCCGGCACCGTCGGCTTCGACGCCGAACTCTTCTCCGGCACGCCCGACTGGGCCGTTCTCCGCGCCGTGCCGCCAGTGACCCTCACTCCGGAAGAACAAGCGTTCCTCGATGATCCCACCGAGGACCTCTGCCGCCTGATCGACGACTGGCAGATCCGCCACGCCGCGCGCGAGATACCCGAAACGATCTGGGCGTTCGTCAAGAAGCACGGCTTCCTCGGCATGCTCATTTCCAAAGAGCACGGCGGTCTCGGCTTCTCCGCCCAGGCGCAATCACTGATCCTCGGCAAAATCGCGTCGCGCTCGCCCGACGTCGTCACCATCGTCATGGTGCCGAACTCATTGGGCCCCGGCGAACTGATCGAGAAGTACGGCACCGACGAGCAGAAGCACTATTATCTCCCGCGCCTCGCCCGCGGCGATGAAGTCCCCTGCTTCTCCCTTACCGGCCCCACCTCCGGCTCGGATGCGGCCACCATGCGCGACATCGGCACCGTGGTGAAAGGCCAGCTTGATGGGCGCGAAACGCTGGGCGTCCGCCTCTCGTGGGACAAGCGCTACATCACGCTTGGTCCGAAGGCGACGCTGGTCGGCCTCGCTTTCCGCCTGTTCGATCCCGAAAATCTGCTCGGCAAGGGCGAAGACGTCGGCATCACGGTCGCCATGATCCCCGCCAACCATCCCGGCGTGAATATCGGCCGCCGCCATCTGCCCTCCGGCGCGGCGTTCCCCAACGGCCCCAACTGGGGCAACGACGTCTTCATTCCGATGGACTGGATCATCGGTGGCGAGAAGATGGCCGGCCAAGGCTGGCGCATGCTCATGGAATGCCTCGCCGCCGGCCGCGCGATCTCACTGCCCTCGTCCGCTGCTGCCGGCGCGAAAGCCATGCTGCGCGTGACCTCAGCCTACGCTCGTATCCGCCGCCAGTTCGGCCTGCCTGTCGGCCGCATGGAAGGAATTGAAGAGCCACTCGCACGTATTGTTGAAACCGCTTACGTCAACGAAGCTGCCCGCGGCGTCACCGCATCAATGGTTTCGCGCGGCGAAAAACCGTCCGTTATCTCTGCCCTCATGAAATACCAGACGACAGAGCGCCTGCGCCGGTCCGTCAATGATGCCATGGACATCCACGGCGGCCGCGCCATTTGCGACGGGCCGACCAATTACCTCCAGTCAGCCTATGAGATGGTCCCTGTCGGCATCACCGTCGAAGGCGCCAACATCCTGACCCGCACGCTGATCACATTCGCGCAAGGTGCGCTGCGCTCCCACCCCTATCTCATCCGCGAGATCCAGGCCGCGCAGAATCCCGACACCGCCAAGGGCTTTGACGACTTCGAGGATCTGTTCCTCAGCCACATCGGCCATTCTGTCTCCAACATGGCCGGCGCCTTCTTCCACAACATCACCTTCGGGTTTTTCGCCCCCGCCCCCACCGCTGTGCCAGAACTGAAGGCGCACTACCGCCAGCTTTCGCGCGCAGCGCGCAATTTCGCCGTCGTCTCCGACATGACGATTGCCGTTCTCGGCGGTGGCCTCAAAACCAAGCAGAAGATCTGCGGCCGCCTCGCCGACGCTCTCTCCGAACTCTACTTTGCCGCAGCCGTCCTGAAACGCTTCGAGGATGACGGCCGCCCTGTCGCCGACCGGCCCATCGTCGATTTCGCGATCGCCAACGCGCTGTCCCGCTTCAATGACGCGCTGAACGGCGTCGTGTTGAACTTCCCCGTCGCCCCCGTCCGCTGGAAGCTGCGGGCCATCGTGTTCCCCTTCGGCCGCCACTACAATCCCGCCCCCGACAAACTCGGCGGCACTGTCGCGGGCCTCGTGCTGAAGCCCGGCGAAGTCCGCGACCGCCTCACGCGCCATATCTTCATCTCCAAGGACGCCGCCGATCCGACCGGCGTTCTCGAAGTCACGCTCGAAAAAGTGGTGGCCGCCGAAGAGGCCGAGAAGAAGCTCGAAAAAGCGATCCGCGCCGGCACTGTGCGCCGCTACCACGGCATCGATTGGATTGGCGACGCCGTCACCCAGAACGTCATCACAGCCGAGGAAGCAGCCCTTCTGCGCGAGGTTGAAACCCTCGTCGCCCGCGTCATCGCCGTCGACCACTTCGATCCAGCCGAACTGCGCCCGAACTACATGCAGCCCGGCCACAACGCCCGCGCCGCCGATCAATCGGCAGCCGCAGCCGAGTAATCCCGTTTCTTAGCAAGAAGGCATCACGCATGGCACTCGATCCCGCGTCGCTGAAGGATTGGCGCTACGACGTTGACCGCGAAGGCATTGTCTGGGCAACGTTCGACCGCGAAGGCTCCAGCGCCAACGCGTTGGGCCGCCGTCCTCTGGAGGAATTCGGCGCCATCATCGAGGAAGCCGAACGCGCCGGCCGCGCCGGAACGATCAAGGGCCTTGTCGTCATTTCCGGCAAGCCAAAGGGCTTCATCGTCGGCGCCGACATCAACGAATTCGAAGAACTCCACTCCGAAGCCGAAGTCATCGCACAGGTCGGCATGGTCAATGCCATGCTCGACCGCTTGGAAACACTCCCCGTCCCCGTTGTCGCCGCTATCCACGGCGTCTGCGTTGGCGGCGGTCTGGAACTCATCCTCGCCTGCCACTACCGCATCGCCACTCGCGATCCATCGACCAAGTTAGGCTTCCCTGAAGTGAAGCTTGGCATCTTCCCGGGCTTCAACGGCACCGCGCGATCCATCCGTCAGGCCGGTCCCATGTCGGCCATGAGCATCATGCTGTCGGGCAGCTTCCTCTCCGCCTCCGCCGCCAAGGGCATGAACCTCGTCGACGAACTCGTCGCCGGCCCCGACACGCTCCATTGGGCCGCGCGCAAAGCCGTTCTCCAGAAGCGCAAATCCAAGCCCGCCGGCTTCGCCAAGGCCGCACTTGGCAAATGGCCGGCCCGCCTCGCACTTGCCAAGAAAATGCGCGCCGAAGTCGCCAAGAAAGCGCGCGAGGATCACTACCCGGCGCCTTACCGTCTCATCGACCTCTTCGAAAAACACGGCGGCGATCTCGACGCCATGAAGCGCGCCGAGCCCGCCGGTTTCGCGCCGATGCTGATGTCGCCGCAATCCAAGAGTCTGCGCCGCGTTTTTAAGCTCTCCGAAGCTCTCAAAGCTCAAGCGCCCAAAAAGCTGCAATGGAAGCCGACGCATGTTCACGTCATCGGCGCCGGCACCATGGGCGCCGACATCGCCGGCGTCTGCGTCGCCGCTGGCATGGAAGTAACGCTCCAGGATATTTCCCCCGAGCAGATCGAAAGGGGCATCAAAGCCCAGGGCAAACTGATCTCGAAGAAGTTCAAGACCAAGGCGACGCGCGACGCCGCCAAGGCCCGGCTCATCGCCGACCCGGAAGGCAAGGGCATCGGCCGCGCCGACGTGATCATCGAAGCGATCGTCGAAAAGCTCGACATCAAGCAGAAGCTGTTCGCCGACCTTGAAACAAAGGCCAAGCCCGGCGCCGTGTTGGCCACCAATACCTCGTCGCTGAAATTGGCCGACATTTCGCAGCCGATGACCGACCCTTCGCGCCTCATCGGCCTGCACTTCTTCTCCCCCGTCGCCATGATGCCGCTCGTCGAAGTCGTGAAAGGTGAGGGAACGAGCAGCGCGGAAGTCGACAAAGGCGCCGCCTTCGTCACGGCAATCGGCAAATTCCCGCTCATCACCAAGGATGTGCCCGGCTTCCTCGTCAACAAGGTGTTGACCCCCTACATGTTTGCCGCCATGGCCCGCCTGGAAAAAGGCGAGGACAAGGAAAAGATCGATGAAGCCGTGCGCACCTTTGGCATGCCGATGGGCCCGATCGAATTGGCCGACAGCGTCGGCCTCGACATCTGCGCCCACGTCGCCCGCATTCTGGGCCACGATCCCGGCGGCTCGCGTCTCGACGCGCTCGTCAAATCAGGCAAGCTCGGCAAGAAGACGGGTGAAGGCTTCTACAAGTGGGTCGACGGCAAACCGCAGAAGGGCAAGAACGACTGGTCCAAGGCGGAACTTGAGCGGCTCGGCCGCGAACTCGTCGATCCCATTATCACCGAAGCGCAAAAGAGCCTGGATGAAGGCGTCGTCGCCTCCGCCGACCTCGTCGATGCCGGCATGATCTTCGGCACCGGCTTTGCTCCGTTCCGCGGCGGCCCGCTCTATTTCAAATCCGGCGAAGACGCCAAATCCGCCAAGGCCGCCGCCTAAGCGCGCATCCCACACCGGCTTGCCGAGTGTGGGGCAGATACGATCCAACCTGCAATCGGAGATGAATATGACGCGAGAACTGAGGCGGGTTGCGGTGATCGGCGGAACGCGCATTCCCTTCTGCCGCTCCAACACGCTCTACGCCGACCTCTCCAACCAAGAGATGATGACAGCCGCGCTCAATGGCCTCGTCGATCGCTACAACCTTAAGGGAGAGCACATCGACGAAGTCGTCGGCGGCGCGGTGGTCTCGCACTCGCGCGATTTCAATCTCACGCGCGAAAGTGTGCTCGGCACGAAACTCGCCCCCTCCACGCCCGGCGTCACGCTCCAGCAAGCGTGCGGCACCAGCCTTCAGGCGGCACTCGGTACCGCCGCGAAAATCGCCACCGGCGAAATCGAAAGCGGAATCGCTTGCGGCTCCGACACCACGTCCGACGCACCGATCGTCTTCTCCAAAAAGTTCTCCAAGCGCCTCATCGAGCTCAATTCCAAGAAGACGCTGATGGACAAAGTCCGCGTCTTCCAGGGCCTCTCGCCCGCCGAACTCACGCCCCAGCCCCCCGCCGTCAAGGAACCGCGCACTGGCCTCGGCATGGGCGAGCATTGCGAACTGATGGCCCAGGAGTGGGGGATCACGCGCGCCGACCAGGATCAACTCGCCTACGAGAGCCACACCAAGGCCAGCGCCGCCTACGAAGCCGGCTGGTTCGATGATCTGATGGTCCCGTGCTCGGGCGTCTATCGCGACAACAACCTGCGACCAGACATCACGATTGAGAAACTCTCCACCCTCAAAACCGCCTTCGACAAAACCGACAAGGGCACACTCACCGCCGGCAACTCCACGCCGCTCACCGACGGCGCGTCCGCCGCCTTGCTCGCCAGCGAAGAGTGGGCGAAAGCGCGCGGCCTGCCCATCGCCGCCTACCTCACCTATGGCCAGCACTGGGGCAACGATTTCGCCCACGGCGACGGCCTCCTCATGGCCCCCACTATCGCCGTCTCGAAAATGCTCGACCGCGCCGGTCTCACGCTGCAGGATTTCGACTTCTATGAAATCCACGAAGCCTTCGCCGCCCAGGTTCTCTGCACGCTCAAAGCCTGGGAAGATCCCGCCTACTGCGCCAAGCACATGGGCAAGAATGCTCCGCTCGGCTCCATCGATCGCACAAAGATGAACGTGAAAGGCTCCTCCATCGCTGTGGGCCATCCCTTCGCCGCCACGGGAGCCCGCATCATCGCAAACCTGGCCAAACTGCTGTCGATCAACGGCGGCCGCGGCCTTATTTCCGTGTGCACCGCCGGCGGCATGGGCGTCGCAGCCATCATGGAAAGCGCGAAAGCGGCTTGACGCCTCCCCGCCCCGGCTGGCAGCTACGGCTTGACGAGAACGAAGGGTGGGAATCGCGATGGCGGATGCCGCTGAGACAAAGCAAGTGCGCGCGGCCAAGGCGCTCGTCGCCTCGCTCGCCGACCAACTCGATCTCGATGCCTGGGTGCGGCTGTGGGATGGATCGCGCTTGCCGCTCGGCCGCAATCCGCAAAGCACATTTGAGCTGAAGATCGCCTCGCCCGGCGTCATTGGCTCCATCTTGCGCCGCCCATCGCTGGAAACCATCATCCAGCAATACGTCCATAAGGGCATCGACTACGACGGCGGCTCGCTGATCGACTTCGGCCGCATGATCAACAATCGGCCCCGCGCCGCCAAAATCCGCCCCCTCGACGCCCTCAAGGCCGCAACCAAACTCACGCCCTTCCTTTTCGCCAAGGAAACCGATCTCGCCGATCAGCACGGCTACGAAGGCGACATCATCGGCCGCAAGGAATCGCGCCGCGACAACACCGCCTACATCTCCTTCCACTACGATCTCTCGAACGACTTCTACGCGCTCTTCCTCGATCCCGAGATGATTTATACCTGCGCGTACTACACCGATTGGTCCAACGGCATCGAACAAGCCCAGTTCGACAAACTCGAAATGATCTGCCGCAAGCTCCGCCTCAAACCCGGCGAGCGCTTTCTCGATATCGGCTGTGGCTGGGGTGGCCTTCTCTGTCACGCCGCGAAGTATCACGGCGTCAAAGCCCACGGCGTGACGCTATCGAAGGAGCAGCTGGCCTTCGCCCAAGCCAAGGTGAAGCGGATGGGCCTCGAAGATCAGGTCACCTTCGAATTCATCGACTACATCGATCTGCAAGGCCAGTTCGACAAGATCGCCTCGATTGGCATGTACGAAGCCATCGGCCTGGAAAACATCCAGCGCTACATGAAGAAGGTCCGCTCACTGCTGGCCAACGATGGTCTCTTCCTCAACCACGCCATCTCGCGCAAGGCCAAGCGCCCGCGCTACTTCAAGGAGCGCATCCGCCCCGAGCAGCGTGCGCTTGCCAAATACATCTTCCCCGGCGGTGCGCTGGACGACATCGGCCACACGGTTGCTGAAATGGAATTGGCCGGCTTCGAAGTCCACGACGTCGAAGGCTGGCGCATGCACTATGCACGCACCTGTCGCCTATGGTCGGAGCGGCTGATGGCGCGCCGCGAAGAAGCGATCAAACTCGTCGGCGAAGAGAAATTCCGTATCTTCATCGCCTATTTGTCGGGGTGTTCGATTGCCTTCGAACGCGGCTCCGCCCGCCTCTTCCAGACGCTTGCCTCCAAGTCCGCCAAAGGGCCGACACCCCTGCCGCCCACCCGCGCCGATCTCTACCGCTAATCTAGAAATCGAGCGGCAGCACATCGACCTCGGCGCCAGCCGGCAAGGCCGGCGCATTGATCGCGGCCACAATCAAAGCATTTGATGCCGCCAGCACGCTCGTCAGCGAACTATCCTGCGACGCCTGCGGCGTCACCGTCAGCGAGCCCGACGCATCCCGCTCCATGATCGCGCGCATGTAGTGAAGGCGATCCCCGTTCGCCCTCATCGGCTGCGAGAGCCGCGCCTTGACGGCAGCCGTTGCCGTCGCATGTCCCAAAAGCCGCTCGATCAGCGGCACCAGAAACACCCGCGCGCAAATCATCGCCGACACCGGATTTCCCGGCAGCCCCAGCACCCGCTGCATCCCCATCCGCCCGAACAGCATCGGCTTGCCCGGCCGCATCGCAATCTTCCAGAAGTCGAGCGCCATGCCGCGCGCTTGCAAAACGGGCCCGACCAGATCGTGATCGCCCACCGATGCCCCGCCGATCGTCACCAGAACGTCCGCATCGCCGGCCGCCGCAATCTTCTGCTCCAGCGCCGCCCGCGTATCGCCTGCAATCCCGAGCAAGCGCGGCTCGCCGCCCGCTGCCGCGATCATCGCCGCCAGACCATACGGATTAGACGATACGATCTGATCCGGCCCCGGCGTTTGCCCGGGTTCCACCAGTTCATCGCCCGTCGCCAGAATGGCAACGACGGGCTTGCGCCGCACGGCTAACGTCCCATGCCCCATCGCGGCGGCGAGCAGAATGGCTCGCGCATCGAGCACCCGGCCCGGTGTGAGCAAAACCTCCCCGTGCGAGAAATCGCCCCCACGCGGACGGATATTCGCGCCCGATTCGGGAGCGGCGAGAACGGTGATCGCCGAGCCATCGGCCCGGGCGTTCTCCTGAATAACGACGGTATCGGCCCCAGCCGGCAGAGGCGCACCCGTAAAGATCCGCGCGCACTGACCAATGCCAACTGTTCCGCCGAACGACTGCCCCGCCCGCGCTTCGCCAACGAGCGAGAGTACCGCCGGCACGCGCGCCAGATCCGCCGCCCGCATCGCATACCCATCCATCGCCGAAGCATCGAACGGCGGTTGCGTCAGAGTGGCGGCAACGCTGTCCGCGAGCACCCGCCGCGCAGCCTGTGCCAACGGCACGCGCGAGCTTTCCGTGAACTCGACACCGTCGAGAATGCGGGCCAACGCGTCATCGACCGACAGCAGCCCCATGGGATCAGCCTTGTGCGCCCGGCGCGCGATAGGTGCCGGACCGGCCCCCGGTCTTTTCCAGAAGCCGGATATCCGAAATGGTCATGCTTTTGTCCGCCGCCTTCAGCATGTCGTAGATCGTGAGGCATGCGACCGACACAGCTGTCAGCGCTTCCATCTCCACGCCCGTCTGCCCCGTCACCTTCACCGTCGCCGTCACGTGAATACCGGCAGGCTCTGCCGAAGGCGAAAACTCCACCGTCACTTTGGTAATCGCCAGCGGATGGCACAGCGGAATGAGTTCGTGCGTCTTCTTCGCCGCCATAATGCCGGCAATGCGGGCCGTCGCCAGAACATCGCCCTTCTTCGCCTCGCCCTTGGTCACGAGCGCCAGCGTCTCCGGAAGAAGCGCGACGAACCCCTCCGCCACCGCCGTCCGGCTGGTCACGTCCTTGTCCGAGACGTCCACCATATGCGCCTCACCCGCAGCGTTCAGATGCGAAAGCTTGCTCATGCTGCGCCTTTCGACAGCAGCGCCTTCGTCGCAGCCGTGACGTCGTCCTGCCGCATCAGGCTTTCGCCGACGAGGAACGTGTTGACACCCACTGCCTGCAGCCGCGCGATGTCGGCCGGCGTGAAGATCCCGCTTTCTCCCACGACGATCCGATCGTCCGGAACGAGCGGTGCCAGCCGCTCGGTCGTCGCCAGTGTCACGTCGAAGGTCTTCAAGTTGCGATTGTTGATGCCGATGAGCGGGCAGGGGAGTTTCAACGCGCGATCCAGTTCTGCGTCGTCATGCACTTCGACGATGGCGTCCATGCCCCAGTCGCGCGCGGCCGCGGCGAGATCAGCGGCGAGCCCGTCATCCACTTCCGCCATGATGATCAGAATGCAGTCGGCCCCCCAGGCGCGCGCCTCCACCACCTGATACGTGTCGACCATGAAATCCTTGCGCAACACAGGAAGCGAAACGGCAGCCCGCGCGTTCGTGAGATACTCCGGCGCCCCCTGGAACGACGGCCCATCTGTCAGGATCGACAAACACGCCGCCCCGCCCGCCTCATAGGCGCGCGCCAGCGCCGGCGGATCAAAGTCCGCGCGGATCAACCCCTTCGACGGCGAGGCCTTCTTGATCTCTGCAATCAACGCCGGCCGCCCCGCCGCGTGCGCCGCCCGGATGGCCCCGGCGAAAGACCGCACCGGCGGCGCCGAACGCGCATATTCAGCCATCACCTGCAGCGGCTGCTTTGCTTTGGCAGCAGCCACTTCGTCGAGCTTGTAGCTCGTGATCTTTGCAAGAATATCGGACATGGGCCAGACCTTAGCGCTGCGGACCGCCGGTTGCTACCCGCCTCCACCGGAAGGGTCAATCTCGCTCCGCGAAATCCGCGCCTACAACCCGAAATCCGGACTAATGCGGCATCAGCTTGAAGTCGCCGCTCATGCTGCCGCGCATGTTGCAGAAAGTGTTGCACGGCTCGGACGCCGTCAACGTCACCACCCCAGGCGTCGTCCCGCTCTTCACCGTCACATCGCAGCCGGTCACGCCCGACACCCGGGCCACCAGCACGTCCGCTTCGCGCGTGGCCTCGAGCGCCGCCGTGCAGATGTAGCGCGGCTCCTTGCCCGAGGTGGAAACCGCGATCCGCGCGGGTTTATCGGCGTGCTCCATAATGACGAGCCGCCCCTCGACCCCTTCGCTGGCGGCTTCGTAGCGGCCGTTCAACGCTGCCCCGGGGCTCAACTCTTCGACCGCCTTCCAGTCGCACGGCACGTTCGTGGGATTGGATTTGGTGGCGGCCTCAACAGCGGCCGCGTAGCACGCCTCTGGTGTCGTCGCGGCCACCCGGTCCACCGCCGGCCCGAACATGCCCGAGACATAAGCGGCCAGCCCCAGCAATAATGCCACGATTGCGATGGTGCTCAGCGTTCGCATGGCCTGCCCTCTATGAAACCGAATTGCTCGCCGACACCAGACGCTCAAGCGCAGCCCGTGCCGCGCCACTATCGATCGCCGCCGCCGCCAGCCCAACGCCGTCCCGCAGGTCCGCCGCTTTCCCGCCCACGACCAGCGCCGCCCCCGCATTCATCAACACGATATCGCGGTAGGCACCCTTTGCCCCGCCGAGCACATCGCGCAACGCCGCCGCATTCGCCGCCGCATCCCCGCCCCTGAGATCCGCAATCGACGCTCGCGGGAGACCCGCATCTTCCGGCGACACCTCGAACGTCGTCACCGCGCCGCCCCTCAATTCCGCCACCAGCGTCGGCCCCGTCGTCGATAACTCATCGAGCCCGTCGCGCCCGTGCACGACCCACGCGTGCCGCGACCCGAGCCGGCCCAGCACCTGTGCAATCGGCTCCACCCAGTCCGCCGCGAACACGCCGACAACCTGCCGCTCGACATTCGCCGGATTGCAAATCGGACCCATCAGGTTGAAGAGCGTGCGCAGTCCAAGCTCCGCCCGGATCGGCGCCCACACCTTCATCGCCGGATGATGCATCGGCGCCCACAGGAACCCGACTCCCGCCTGATCGATCACGGATGCGATCTGCCCAGAATTGAGATCGATTTTGACGCCGAGCGCCGTCAGCACATCCGACGCCCCCGACAGCGACGACACCGACCGGTTGCCATGCTTGGCCACCGTCAATCCCGCACCCGCCGCCACGAAAGCCGCGCAGGTGGAAACGTTATACGTCTTCAATCCATCGCCGCCCGTGCCGACGATATCGACCGCGCCTTCCGGCGCCACGACCGGTAGCATCCGCATGCGCAACAGCCGCGCGGCCCCCGTCAACTCGTCGACCGTCTCGCCGCGCACGCGCAATCCCATCAGGAATGCGCCCATCTGCGCCGGCGTCGCCTCACCCGCCGTCATGCGGTCGAGCCCTTCGAACACTTCGTCCTGCGACAGCGTCCGTCCGCCCGCGATAGACCCGAGCAGCACCTTGGCGTCAAACGATGGCGTTGCAGTCATGGAATGGATCTCACGCCGCCGGCCGCTGCGATGCCGGCCGCTTCTTCGGCGTCATGCCGGCAAGCGTAAGGAAGTTGGCAAGCAGCGCATGCCCCTGTTCCGAAGCGATGCTCTCGGGATGGAACTGCACACCATGCACGGGATGCGTCTTGTGCATCAGCCCCATGATGATGCCGTCGTCGGTCTCCGCCGTAATGTCGAGACAGTCGGGCAAACTTTTCCGCTCCACGATCAGCGAATGATAGCGCGTCACCTGGAACCGCTCGGGCAGCCCTTTGAACACGCTCGTATTGAAATGCCGGATGGTCGACAGCTTGCCGTGCAGCGGTTCCGGCGCGCGGATCACCTTGCCGCCATAGACCTGCCCAATCGACTGATGCCCGAGACAAACCCCGAGCAGCGGGATCTTTGGACCCGCCTTGGCAATGAGATCAAGGCAGATGCCCGCCTCGTTCGGCGTGCACGGCCCCGGCGACAGCACGATCGCCTTCGGCTTCTTCTTCAAGACCTCCTCGGTGGTGATCTTGTCGTTCCGGTGCACCTCACATGGTGCGCCCAGTTCACCCAGGAAGTGCACCAGATTATACGTAAAGCTATCGTAGTTATCGATCAGCAGCAGCATGGATTATCCTCTAGCGGCAGCCGTGCCACCCAAATCGCCATCGACCCTAGCGCCTCAAAGCGCCTCGCTCAACCGCCGCGGCGTGGCGAAGTGAATGACGCGGCCCTTGCGCGGCGCCACGTCGGCCCATTTGTCCGTGTCAAAGGTGTAAAGCGCGAAGGCGCAGGTCGGAAACTTGCTCTTGGTTGCCCGCTCCGCTTCCGGCGCGCACGCGCCGATGAGCGCGATGTTCAGCTCATGAAAGCCGGGATTATGACCAACGAGCAAAACCGAGCGTACCGAATTCGGAATGTCGTGGATTCGGTCGAGAAGCTGCCGTGCGCCAGCCATATAGAGCCGGTCTTCAAACTGGACATCCCGCGGCGGCGGTACAATGAACGGCGCAGCGAGACCATAAGTCATCCGCGCCCGTACCGCGCTCGAACACAAGACCAGATCCGGCGAAAAGCCAGCCCGCGCGATCTCCGCGCCCATTCGCGGCGCAGCCTCTAGCCCCCGCGGGGCAAGATCGCGCTCGAAGTCGAGCACGCCCTCGACCTCCCAGTTCGACTTGGCATGCCGCAACAGTCCCAGCGTCAGCATCCTGGCAGGTTCCTCAACCGAACGGCCCGCCGTTGCCCCGCGAACCGCTCTTTTTCGTTCGCGCCGCGAATTGGATTGCATCTTCGGCAGCCCGCACAATGGCCTTGGCTTTGTTGATGCACTCCTGCTGCTCGCTCTCCGGCACACTGTCGTACACGATGCCAGCGCCCGACTGCACGTGCAGCATCCCGTCCTTCACGATCGCGGTCCGCAACACGATGCACGTGTCCATTTCGCCATCGGCTGTGAAATAGCCAACGCAGCCCGCATAGGGCCCACGCTTGGCCTTCTCCAACTCGTCGATGACTTCCATCGCGCGCACTTTGGGAGCCCCCGAAACGGTGCCCGCCGGAAAGCCGGCCATCAGCGCATCCACGCTGTCGCGCGTCTTGTCGAGCCGGCCGACAACATTCGACACAATGTGCATGACATGGCTATAGCGCTCGATGACGAATTGATCCGTCACATCCACGGTGCCGATTTCCGCCACCCGGCCGACATCGTTGCGGCCGAGGTCGAGCAGCATGAGATGCTCCGCCCGCTCCTTGGGATCGGAAATGAGGGCCGCCGCCAGCGCCTTGTCTTCCGCGTCATCCGACCCGCGCCGCGCCGTTCCCGCGATCGGCCGGATGGTGACGCGACCGTCGCGCACGCGCACGAGGATTTCTGGGCTCGACCCCACCAGCGAAAAACCACCCAGATCGAGATGAAACAGAAATGGCGACGGGTTCATCCGCCGCAGCGACCGGTAGAGCGCGAACGACGACAACGCGAACGGCGCCGAGAAGCGCTGCGAAAGCACGACCTGAAAAATGTCGCCAGCGCGAATGTATTCCTTCGCCTTGGCCACCATCGCTAGGTATTCGGCCTCCGTCGTGTTTGATTTTGGCTCCGGCGCAACGAGCTTGCGCGCCGGCGGTAGCGCGGCGTGTTCGACCGGCTGATCGAGCGCCGCAATCACCTTTTTCAAGCGTTTGGTCGCCGCCTTGTAAGCTTTGTCCGCCTTAACGCCGGGCTCGGGACGCACCGGCGTCACCAGCGTCATCTCGTCTTTCACGCTGTCGAAAATCACAACGATGGTCGGTCGGATCAGAACCGCATCGGGCACACCGAGCGCATCGGGATTGACGTTGGGCAGATGCTCCACCAGCCGGATCGTGTCATAGCCCATGTAGCCGAAAACGCCGGCCGCCATGGGTGGCAGTTCCGCCGGCAGTTCGAGGCGGGAGGCATCGAGAAGCGCGCGCAGCGAGGCGAGAGCCGTCTGGGACTCGGCTTTGAATACCGGCTTCTTTGCGAGCGGATTGACCGACACCTCGGCATGATCGCCCGACGCGCGCCACACCAGGTCCGGCTCGAACGCAATGATCGAGTACCGCCCACGCGTCGCCCCGCCCTCCACGCTCTCCAACAGCAGGCTCATGGGCCTGCCCGAGCAAAGCTTCAGATAAGCCGAGACGGGTGTCTCCAGGTCGGCAACAAGACGAGTCCAGACCACCTGCGTCCGGCCCGCCGCATATGTCTTTGCGAAGGTGTCGAACGCGGGATTGGCCTCACCGGTACCGGCCCTGGCGGAATGCGTGCTCACGCGGCGGTCGTCCTTCTCGATCTGCAAGTGAACCCGGTTTGGACGCGGGGTCTCAAATACGTCAGTTCGCCGTCACGTCGGCGCCGGTGACCCTGGCGACTTCCTTGTCATTGATGGAAATCCCAAGCCGGTCCTGCAGGCTGGCGACGTAGGCGATCAGCAAATCGTTCTGCAGTCCGCGGCGCAGGTCCGTGACGAGTTTGTCTTTATCGGCCGGCGGCAACTCGCCCGCAGGCGTGATCTTGGTGATCTGCATGACGACGCGCGATTGGCGATCCACCGTCAGCGCCGAACCCGCGCCGTTGATCGGCAGCGTAAATGCAATATCCACGGCCTCTTCCGTCAGTCCTGGCGGCACCATGTTGCGCTTCACCGTCTCGACCTTGTCGGGCGTCCCGCCACCGTCCGCCGCGACCTTGGCGAAGTCCTCGCCAGCCTTAAGCCGCTCGACGAGTTGCTCGGCGAGTTCCCGCACCTTGGTGCGCCGCTCGCTATCGACGACGGCCGTCTTGACCTCCGCCTTGACCGTGTCGAAGGGCTTTTCCTTCGGCGGATCAATACCGAGAACTTCTACCCAAGCATAGCCGTCCGACCCGATTTCGACCGGATCTGTCAGCGTGCCGGGCTCGGTCCGCGCCACCAGACGCGTAACGAACTCAGGCGTTGGAATATCGAGAACGGCATTTCCATCGGGCGATTTCCCGGCGCTGTCTCCAGCTGGAACCTCAATCAGGCGCAGCTTCAATTCGTCCGCGATTTGTTTCTTGGTCTTGCCGGCGTTGCGCCCCTCTTCGACGAGGTCCACCTTCTCCTGCAGCACCGTCGTGGCTTTGGCGGTCGCAAGTTTGTCGCGCACCTTCTCCTTGGTTTCCTCAAACGTGCTCTCGCGGCCCGGCGAAATTTCGATGACGCGAATGAGAACCGTCGCAAACCGTCCTTCGATCACCTCCGAGATATCGTCGCGCGCGATTTTGAATGCCGCGTCCGCGATCTTGGGATCGATCAACTGCGTCTTCGCCACCAGTCCGAGGTTCACGTCGCTCTCTTTGGCGCCGTTGTCCTTGGCCACATCCATGAAGTTCTTGGAGCCCTTGACGAGCGCATCGCGCGCCGCCTCGGCCGCAGCTTTATCCTTGAAGGCGATCTGCTGCACGCGGCGCTTTTCCGGCGTGTCGTAGGTCTCTTTTTCCGACTCGTACGACGCCTTAAGTTCCTCGTCTGTCACCACCACGTCCTTCTTCAGGTCCGAGGCCATCGCGACGAGCACATTGTACTTGCGGTACTCCGGCGTCATGAACGACGCCTTGTTGTCGTTATAGTAGGTTTGCAGCTTGGCGTCGTCCGGCTCGGCGATCGTGACCTTCGCAGCCGAGTCGATCTTGAAAAACGCGATGTCGCGCGTCTCGTTCTTGTAGGCGTTCTCGATATCGATCATCGCCTGGGGAACGACCGTCGCACCCAGTACGGCGCTCGAGAATTGCTGCCGCAGATCATCGTCGAGACGCAGCGACAGGAACATGCTCTCGCTCATACCCAGACGCGCCAGCAGATCGTTGAAGCCCGAGCGCGAGAATTTCCCGTCGGGGCCAGCGAAGCCCGGATCGGAAAACAGATTTTGCACAACGCGGTCCGACGAGAGCCCAAGGTTGATCTCGCGGGCGTATTCCTTCAGCGCCGTCTGCCCGATCATTTTCGACAAGACGAGCCGGTCGATGCCCTGCTTGCGCGCGTCTTCCATCGTTAGCCGGCGATCGGTCTCCGCAGCCAGTCCGTCGATTTCGGCCCGCAGCACCCGGTCGAAATCGGTGACGGAGATCTTAGCGTCACCCACGGTCGCCACAGCGCCCCGCGAAAAACCCGTAAAGACGTCGGCGATGCCCCAGACGGCAAAGCTCAAGATGAGAAGGCTCAACAAGAGCTTGGCAATAAGTCCCGTCGAGCCACGTCTCAGTGCGTCTAACATCGGTTCGCTGTCCTGGAAACGCGCGGACGACCCCGGAGGCGCCGCTCTGGGGGCGCAACGATCCGATGATCATCCGGCAGTTGAAACTCCGAAAACCCGCGCGTGACGCGGGCGCTCGGCGTGATATGAAGCCCACCCGGTTCGCGAAAGCAAGAGGCGAGGGAGGGTTAAGACATGACGGGGGAGGGTGCCCGGCCGCGGCCGCTGGTGGCTGGAAATTGGAAGATGAATGGCAGGCGGTCAGCGATCGCCGAAGCCAAGGCCGTTGCAGATGCCCTCGCGGCGCGTGAGTCCTCGCCGCGTGCCGATGTTCTGATCTGCCCGCCCGCCACCCTGGTCATGATCATGGCCGAAATCCTGAAGGATGCACCGCTCAAAATCGGCGCCCAGGACTGCCATTGGGCCGAATCCGGGGCTCACACCGGCGATCTGTCCGCCGAAATCCTTGCCGACGCCGGCGCCTCCGCCATCATCGTCGGACACTCCGAACGCCGCGCCGACCATGCCGAAACCGACCTTGTCGTGAGAACCAAGCAAGAGGCGGTCCACCGGGCCGGTCTCACCGCCATCGTCTGTATCGGCGAAACCAAAGGCCAGCGGCTCGCTGGCCAGACCATCGACGTGGTGGTCCGGCAACTCGAACGATCCCTCTGCGATGCGACGACCCCAGAGAATACCGTCGTCGCCTACGAACCCGTTTGGGCGATTGGCACGGGGCTAACGCCAACAAACGCAGACGTGGCCGACGTCCACTCCGCAATCCGCGACCGTCTCGTCGCCCGCTTTGGCGAAGCCGGTCACGCCATCCGCATTCTGTATGGTGGATCGGTGAAGCACCAGAACGCCACGGAACTTATGGCCGTCGCGAATGTGGATGGTGCCCTTGTCGGCGGCGCCAGCCTCAAGGCCGCCGACTTTCTCGGCATCATCGCGGCTTACGAATGAATCCGGGCATTGCTCCCGGTTCCCGCACGCGCCATAACACCCCAGAGTTGAGCAACGGACAGCCCGTGATGATCCGCGCCCTGCGCCCCCTTGTTCTCGCGATCGGCACAATGAGCGGCTTCGCCACGGGAGCTCACGCCCTGCCCATGGCGCCGGAAGCGTGCGATCAGGCCAAGGCTGAGCAAACCTCTCTGGAAACCTCCGGAGTAGCCCGCGACATGGCGCAAGGGCCGGAATGGGCGCGTGCCAATCTCTCCGTAGATCGTCTGCAGCGGGTCGCCCGCTGGATTGAACTGCAGGAGCAGATCCTGTTCCGCTGCCCGCGCCCCGCACCGCCCCCCGCACCGGCGACGGCCGCCGCCCCCACCCCTGGAGCAAAACCAGAAAAAAGCAAGTTAGATCAGAAGACTAAGCAAAAGCCGGCGACGCTGTCCGAAACGGGAGACGCGGGCGAGACCCCGCCGAAGCCTGCGAAACCCAAGCCCCCATCCATTAAAAAGCCAAAAGCCGACGACGCCTACCGCTCACCGTCTCCCTTCTCTGGTGAGGACGTCCAGCACGCCATCCCAGGTATGCCCGGGCAACCCACTGGCGGTGCCAGCCTTGCACCCTAAGGTGTTGGATCCGATATGAGACCGGAACGCGGTCAGATAGACGCGTCCACCGGCCCCTAGCCGTCGCCTCCGAATTCCGCTATTGACCCCGGTCTCCCAAATCCGCCGACCCGGCAGAAGGCCCTAAACAATGTCCACCGTGCTGCTCGTCATCCACCTCATGATCGCCGCCGCCCTTGTCGGCATCGTGCTCGTGCAGAAGTCCGAAGGTGGCGCGCTGGGCATCGGCGGTGGTGGCGGCATGTTTGCCGGCCGCGGCAAGGCCAACCTGATGACCCGGGCGACCGCCGCACTCGGGGCGGCATTCTTTACCACCAGCCTTCTGCTCACCGTCGTCTCGCAGCGCGCGACGGCTCCCGCCTCCGTTCTTGATCAGCCAGCTGCGACCGCGCCCGCAACGCCGGGCAGCGCACCTGCCGCTCCCACTGGCGACGCCCCCGCAGCCCCCGCCGGCGATGCACCGCGCGGCGGCATTCTCGACAAGCTGCGCTAAGTCCCTTCAATCCGCCATGCGGAACATGGACAACCCGCACGCGTCCGGCCACAGTTGGCCGGGGCGGCCGGGGATACGCAGACATGGCAAAATTCACGCAGCGCGGATGTGACGTCCTAAGCGTCCTCACCGCAATCGGGTCGCTGGCGGTGCTTAATGGCTGCGCTTCGGGCGGCCAGCCGCTCTCCCTGACGCCCGGCGGCCTGCCCGCCGTGACGGGCTATACGGAAGGCAATGCGGTCATGCCGCAAGGATATCAGGTGTCCGGCGGCGGCGACAACGCACTCCGCGTTACGGTCACAGGCTCGGCAACAACCCCCAACGAACGCCTCCTCAAAATCGCGCTCGCCCGTGCCGCGCAATATGGCACCGAGCAGAATAGCAAGACCTTCCGCGCAGCCGAGCCGGCCTATTCCGTGCGCTGCGGCAAGACCAGCGTGTCCGAGCGCGGCGCCACGCGCGCCCTCTCCCCCACCGACTATCGCGTCGTCACCCTCGACGTAACCTTCGGCAAATCCTCCTCCGCCGATCCGGCCGACCGGCCCACCAAACCAACCGCCGCCGCACTGCTTGCTGAAATCCAGGCCGAGCAGATCCCGCAGGAAACGCAGGCCGCCCTGGCCGCCCAGTTGGCACAAGCCTGCGGCCGTTCCGCGCCGTAGCGGCAACCGACTCGGTTGTTTGGCACACAACTCGAACGCGGCTGCTTAACCTCCCGTGGATGTGGCCATAAAGCCGCTTCGAATCGTGGCGGCGGTCGTGTAAGCCTCAAATCCCATGCAACGGTACATCTTCATCACCGGTGGCGTGGTCTCCTCCCTCGGAAAAGGCCTCGCGTCCGCCGCTCTCGGCGCGCTGCTCCAAGCGCGTGGATACTCCGTCCGCCTTCGCAAGCTCGATCCATATCTCAATGTGGATCCGGGCACGATGAGCCCGTATCAGCACGGCGAGGTCTTCGTCACCGACGACGGTGCCGAAACCGACCTCGATCTCGGCCACTACGAACGCTTCACCGGCGTCCCGGCCAAGAAATCCGACAACATCACCACCGGCCGCATCTACCAGGACATCCTGGCCAAGGAGCGCCGCGGCGATTACCTCGGCGGCACCGTGCAAGTGATCCCGCACGTCACCGACGCCATCAAACAATTCGTCGTTTCCGGCAACGAAGACGTCGACTTCGTGCTCGTCGAAATCGGCGGCACCGTCGGCGACATCGAAGGCTTGCCGTTCTTCGAAGCCATCCGCCAGCTCGGCAACGATCTTCCGCGCGGCGCCTGCATCTATATGCACCTGACGCTGATGCCCTACATCCCGTCAGCCGGAGAACTCAAAACCAAGCCGACGCAGCACTCCGTCAAGGAACTGCGCTCCATCGGCATCCAGCCCGACATTCTTCTCTGCCGCTCCGATCGCGAGATCCCCGTCGGCGAACGCAAGAAAATCGCGCTCTTCTGCAACGTCCGCCCTGAAGCCGTCATCCAAGCGCTCGACGTCGCCTCCATCTACGACGTGCCGCTAGCCTACCACCGCGAAGGTCTCGACCGCGAAGTGCTCGCAGCCTTCGGCATCACCGGCGCGCCCAAGCCCGACCTGACGCGCTGGGAGACAATTTCGCGCAACATCTCCAATCCCGAAGGCGAAGTGAACATCGCCATCGTCGGCAAATACACCGGCCTCAAGGACGCCTACAAATCGCTCATCGAAGCGCTCGTCCACGGCGGCATCGCCAACCGCGTCAAGGTCAAGCTCGAGTGGATCGAGAGTGAGATCTTCGAGCGCGAAGACCCGGCCCCTTACCTTGAAGGCGTCCACGGCATTCTCGTGCCCGGCGGCTTCGGCGAGCGCGGATCGGAAGGAAAAATCTTAGCCGCCAAGTTCGCGCGCGAACGCAAGGTGCCCTATTTCGGCATCTGCTTTGGCATGCAGATGGCGTGCATCGAAGCCGCGCGCAATCTGTGCGGCATCACGGAGGCCAGCTCCACTGAATTCGGGCCCGCCACCGAACCCGTTGTCGGCCTAATGACGGAATGGATGCGCGGCAACGAACTGGAATCGCGTCGCCAAGGCGGTGACCTGGGCGGCACCATGCGTCTGGGCGCCTTCCAGGCCGCCCTCGACCCGTCCTCGCGCATCGCCTCCGTCTATGGCGACACCGAAATTTCCGAGCGCCACCGGCACCGCTACGAAGTCAACACCGGCTACCGCGCGCGCCTCGAACAGTCAGGCCTGAAGTTCGCCGGCCTCTCACCCGATGGCCTCTTGCCCGAAACGGTCGAATACCCCGACCACCCCTGGTTCATCGGCGTTCAGTTCCATCCCGAATTGAAATCGCGGCCCTTCGAACCCCACCCCCTTTTCCGGTCCTTCATCACCGCCGCCATCGATCAGTCGCGCCTCGTTTAGCCAGCGCGGGCAACGATCCGGCTACGGGCTGAAACTGACGGCCGCCATTGCGCGTATGTGCTAACAGGTGGCTTCGGGAGAAGCCGGGCTGCCGGTCCCGCATGCCATTCGGATGAGGTTTGAGCTATGATCAAAGCCATCGTTGCCCTCTTTGCCGCCGCCACGCTTGTGGCCACACCTGTCCTGGCCGACAGCAAAAAGAAGACCAAGTGCCCGGAAGGCATGGTCTATAAGCCCTCCACCAAAAAGTGCGTCTGGCCGTCCGGCTCCTTCTGAGCCGAAGCGATGGCGCGGAGCGGGCAGGGGGCCGGCCGGCTGCCTCAATGCCTCTCCACCTCCGTCACACGTCCTCACGCGCCCTGGATCATCGGTGGCGGCGCCCTCATCGGCGCCGCCATTTTACTCGCATGGATGTCTCCGCGCTTCGCCTATGACATCGACCTGATGAATAAGCCGGTGCTCTGGTTCGCCGCCGGCCTCATCGCAGCGGGCCTGATCTACGCCGCCGCCACGCCGAACCTCATCGCCCATGCGCTTGATCGGCGCGACGCGTCCACGGCCGCCGTCCTTGCCATCATCATCGGCGCGGGACTTCTGGCCCGCCTCATCCTCTTTGCCAGCGAACCGGTCCTGGAGGACGACTTCTACCGCTATCTGTGGGACGGCTCGGCCACCGCGATCGGCAACAATCCCTATGCGGTCGCCCCCGCCGACGCGGCGGCCTCGGCCAAGCTCCCGCCCGATGCCGCCCAGGTCCTCGACCGCGTCGGCCACGCCGATCTGCGCACTGTCTATCCCCCCGTTGCCCAGCTGGCCTTCGCCGCGGCCCACCAGATCGCACCCTGGAGCCTCACCGCATGGCGCGGCATCGTGTTGGCATTGGATCTGGCCACGCTCGGGATCCTGCTCGTGCTTTTGAAAGACGCCGGCCGCTCTCCCATGTGGTCCGCGCTCTATTGGTGGAACCCGCTCGTCATCTTTGCGCTGGCGAACGGCGCCCACATGGACGTCGTCGTTCTGCCGCCGCTCGTGCTGGCCCTGCTCCTCGCAGCCCGCGGCCGGACGGTCCTCGCCGCCGCCGCGCTTGCTGTGGCGATCGGAGCTAAGATCTGGCCGGTCCTGCTGCTGCCCCTCGTCCTGCGCCCCGCTCTCAAATCCCCCGCCCGCCTCATCGCAGCCACCAGCGTGCTAGCGGCCCTGCTCGCGCTGCAAGCCTGGCCGATCCTCGCTGCCGGCATCGATCAATCGTCGGGGTTCGTCGCCTATGCGCAATCCTGGCAACGCAACAGCGCCTTGTTCCCGCTTATCGAGACGATGGCCTCATGGATCGTCGGCAGCGAAGCGGCCGGTTCAGTAAGCCGCGCGGCCTTGGCTCTCCTTTGTGGCGCCGTGGCCCTCGCGGTCGCATGGCGGCCCTATGTCACGACAGAGCAACTCATGACCCGGGCGGCCATCGTCGTGGCCACGCTCCTTCTCGCGGCGCCCGCCCAATACCCCTGGTATCTGGTCTGGCTCGCTCCGTTTCTCCCGTTTTTGCCTTTACCGGGCCTGCTGCTGCTCGCCGGCACCTTGCCCCTCTACTACACCGCGTTCCACTTCGCGCCGCGCCAGCAGATCGGCATCTATAACGGCATCGTCGTTTGGATCGCCTGGCTACCGGTATGGGCCCTGCTAACGCGCGATGTTTGGCGACGACGCCGCGCGGGCCGCCGGCTGATCTCGCCCTGACGTGTCAGATCGATTGCCAGCCCACAGAGACTGCGCGCGGCCCCAGCTTCAGAGCGGGTTGATCAACAGCTTCACGAGACTGGTGTGCGGCTTTTTTGGCGGCTCTGGCCGCTTCATCGGCTGCTGCTTGGCCGTGCGCCGTGTCGGCGAGGTGTAGCGCACGCCGACAAGGAGGCCCTGCCGCCACATCACCTCGCAGTCGACCTCCAGCCGGTCGGCCGGCATGAACAGCGTGAACTGATCCGGCACCCGGTCACGGGAAATGTTGCCGCCGCGCTGGGCCGCCACTTCCAATCGCGCGCCCGTCGAAGACGTATCGCGAATGGTGCATAGGATCGACGCCGTAAGGCTAGAATGTACGATCTGAGCGCCAAGACGCGTGGGCGTCCGCCGCGCCCACCGTGCCTCTGACCCGGCCTGTACCTCTTGCGACAGCATGCTTGGCTGCGAGGTCATGGCCATAGCGGGAGCCACCGGGCTGTCTGAAACGGGCGCAGCCGCCTCTGCAGCCTGCACGGGTTCGACAGGTGCCGTCGCGGCTGGAGCGCGCGGCGCAGGAGCGGATTGGCGCAACGCGGAACGCTGGCCGAATGTCGGAGTCTTAGGAAGCATCACCCACCTCGATGCAAGAAATACCGTCTTCACTGTAGTCGGAAGGCGTTTCGAGGCCGTTTGCAGATTTCCTAAATTTTTAAGTAACTCTTCGTTCTTTCACGGTTCGCAGACGCGCCGGGCCAACCAGTGCCCTCAGCCAGACCTGTTTTGCAGTTCCTCGGCCTTCAGTTCCTTCTTCGACAACTTGCCGATCATCGTCTTCGGCAGGCTATCCCGGAACTCGATGGCCGCGGGCATCTCAATC
The DNA here is from genome assembly GCA_002928735.1 of Hyphomicrobium sp. Taxonomy (GTDB): domain Bacteria; phylum Pseudomonadota; class Alphaproteobacteria; order Rhizobiales; family Hyphomicrobiaceae; genus JAGVSR01. The sequence continues at coordinate 122,621 of PERL01000007.1, forward strand.
TTGGACAACTTCGGGCCCAAATGGCGCCGGATATCGTCTTCCGTCGCCGCGTGACCAGCCTTCAACTTGATGAACGCCTTTGGCGCCTCGCCCCTATTCGGGTCGGGGATGCCAATCACCGTCACCTCTTCGACTGCCGGATACTCGTAGATCGCCTCTTCAACCCGCCGCGGATAGACGTTGTAGCCAGAGCAGATGATGAGATCCTTGATCCGGTCGACGATCTGGAAAAAGCCGTTCTCGTCCATGATGGCGACATCGCCCGTCCGCAGAAAGTCGCCCACGAACTGGTTGGCCGTCTCATCCGGCTTCTTCCAATATCCACGCATGACCTGCGGTCCCTTGATGCACAACTCCCCGCGTTCGCCCGGCGCCACCGGCAACGTCGGGTCGCCAAGATTGCGCAGGGACACGATCGTGCCGGGCAGGGGCAAGCCGATGGACCCGGGCGGCGGAGGCACACCTTCGATCGGATTGCACGTCACAACGGGCGAGGCCTCAGAAAGTCCATAGCCTTCGACGAGTTTGCACCCCGTCGTCGCTTCGAACTTCTGCTTCACTTCCAAGGGAAGCGGTGCGCCGCCCGACAAACAGAATTTCAGCGATGTCAGGTCGTAGGACTTGATCTTCGGATGGTTCTGGATCGCGTTAAAGAGCGTCGGCACGCCCGGCATGATGGTGGGCTTCACCTTTGCGATCAGCGCCAGTCCCTCATCCAGCGTAAAGCGCGGCATCATCACGATTTCGGCGGCTTTTGCGATGCCGAAATTCATGACAACAGTCATCGCGAACACGTGGAAGAACGGCAGCACGCCCATCACGCGCTCTTGGCCCTGTCCAAGATCGGGCGCCCACATCATCACCTGCCGCGTATTGCGGGTCAGGTTCGCGTGCGTCAGCATCGCACCCTTCGGCGTTCCCGTGGTGCCGCCCGTGTATTGCAGGACAGCGATGTCTTGTTCGGGATCGATGGCCACCGGCGCGGGCTTGGCGCCTTTCACCAGCATGGCACTTTCCAGCACGATGTGCTGCGCGGCCGCCGAGGCTTTTGGCTTGGCGATCTGCTTGCGCTTGAACAGTTTGAACAACGTGCTCTTGGGCGACGGCAGCAGATGGGCAAACGAGCACACGATAGCCCGCGGCAGGACGCCTTTCGTCAGCAGCGCATCCACCTTCTCAAACAGCATTTGAAGGTCGAGCGTCACCATGATCTCGGTCTCGCTGTCCTTCACCTGGAAGGTCAGTTCCTCGACCGTGTAGAGCGGATTGTAATTGACGACCGTGGCGCCTGCTTTCAGTGCCGCATAATAGTAAACGATGAAGGTCGGCGAATTGGGCAGAAACAGTCCGACCTTGGTTCCTTTGCGCACGCCGAGACGTTGGAGCCCCGCCGCCGCCGCATCAACCGTGGCGCCCATCTCGGCATAAGAGGTGATCCGCCCGAAGAAATTCGTGCACGGGCGCTTAGGGTAGGCGCGCACGGCATCGTCCAAGAGACTGAAGACTGGGCCATCGGGAATCTCAGCGAACCAGTCGACATTCGAAGGATAGCGGCGCAGCCACGCATGGGGTGCGGCACTGTCGATCGGGGTGGAAGGAGCCATCTCGGTCATCACCTGCCTGCCAATGGGTTGACGCAGCACACTTTTTCAGTCGATGCGCGGCCCATGGCGCCGCCGGTCTTGTGGTCCTTGATACAACTTGGCCCGATGCGGCGCCAAGACCACTTCTCTCCGCTGCTGAACAATGCTCGAAAGCAGCCCGTAGGGCCTAGCTCACCGGCACCATTGAACACTTTTTCATGGTTTCGGACTAGACCAATGACGAGCCAGGGGCATCGAACCTGGGGACGGCTGTGTCGGCCGGCCTGACGCCGGCGCCAGTTTGCCGGACACGGAAGGTCTGCGGTGGCCATCGACGGCACTGGAGGGCATTTGCTCCGTGTAGCCGGGCTTTGGTCGGCTGGACTTGGAATGCCTTTAAGGTTATGTGACGGCCTAGCTTGTTGCGAAATCTGTCGTGACCTAGGAACAGATTAGGGAACCTGTATCCAGTGCCGGCCTTCAAGGGGCGGGGACTGGTGTGGAGAGCGATATGGACGAAGTGGCGACCAAGATCATCGAGATCCTCAAGAAGCACATGAAGGAACCTCGTGACGACATTTCGCTTTCGACGCAGCTGACGGATCTCAAGATCGAATCGCTCGACCTCGCGATGATCGTGTTCGACATCGAAGACACCTTCGGTATCGAGATCCCTTACAACGCCAACGAAGACGTTGAAGACTTCAAAACCGTCGGCTCCGTGGTCGATCGCGTGAAGTCGCTGATGGCTGGCGGCCCCGCCGCCGCCGCGAAGGCCTGATGTTGGCCGGGACGGCATCAGCCGTCCCATCGCTCGCGCCAGCAAACGATTTCTGCCCGGCAGCGAAGCGTCATCGTGCGAATGAAAATTTTGCGGTCCGGCATCCGCCGGCCAAAGCGTGAGTCTTGTCATGTCCGAAGCAAAGCGCCGCGTCGTCATTACCGGGATGGGCGCCGTCACGCCGATCGGCACCACGGTCGATGAATTCTGGGCCAGCCTCCGCGCCGGCAAGTCGGGGGTCAGCGAATTGGGCGGCTTCCCGCTCGAAGATCTAAAAATCCTCATCGCCGCCCAGATCAAGGACCTCGACCACAAGGCCCGCCTCAAGCACTTCAAGCGCGATCGCATCATTTCGCTCGCCGACCGCTACTCATGGTTCGCAGCCATCGCCGCCGACGAAGCCGTGCGCATGTCCGGCCTCGAGATGCCGATTGCCGACCCCTATCGCTCGGCCTGCATCATCGGCTCCGGCGCCGGAGGCCTCGTCACCTTTGAGACCGCCTACCGCGATCTCTTCATCTTGAACAAGCGCGCCACGCACCCCCTCACACTGTTGCGCATCATCGGCTCCTCGGCCGCCGCCCACGTCGGCATCGAATTCGGCGTCAAGGGCCCGACGTTCGCCACCTGCTCGGCGTGCTCGACCGCCACGCACGCCATCGGCATCGCCCGCGACTACATCCAGAGCGGCATGGTCGATGTCGCCATCGCCGGCGCCTCCGAGAGCGTCATCAACTACGGCACCATGAAAGCCTGGCAGGCGCTCCACGTCCTCTCGCCGGAAGGCTGCTTCCCCTTCGCCAAGAAGCGCAACGGCACCGTGCTCGGTGAAGGCGCCGGTATCCTGGTCATGGAAAGCCTCGAACACGCCCAGGCGCGCGGCGCCACCATCCTCGCCGAACTCGTCGGCTACGGCATGGCCTCCGACAGCCAGGACATGGTCAAGCCCACCGTCGAGGGCCCCTCTGTCGCCATGCAGAACGCGCTGAACGACGCCGGCCTCAAGCCTGACGCCATCCAGTATCTCAATGCCCATGGCACCGCGACCATGGACAACGACATCAACGAGACCAAGGCGATCAAGAACGTCTTCGGCGAGCACGCCTACAAGCTCGCCATCTCGTCGACGAAGTCCATGCACGGACACCCGCTGGGTGCCGGCGGCGGCATCGAAGCCGTGGCCTGCATCAAGGCCATGCAAGAGAGCTGGGTTCCTCCGACCATTGGCCTCGACGAGCCGGGCGAGGGTTGCGACCTCGACTATGTCCCCAACGTCGGCCGCGACCTCAAAGTCACCCACGCCATGTCGAACTCGTTCGCGTTCGGCGGCCTCAACGCCGTGCTCGTATTCGGCCCCCCGCCCGCCTGATCGGGCCGAACGACCACAAGTCCATGTTTTACGATGTCGAAGATTGAGGTTCGCCAATTCATCGGCGCAGCATCTAAAAAGTTCCGTGCCTAAAGCGAGATCGCCATCCCAACGAGCAACACGAATTGGCCGTGCTTAGCGATCAGCTAAAGCCGAGACGTCGTATCTTCGTTGCGTACTCAGTGAGGGCCACCAGTATAAATAGAGGGATGGAGAGCTCGAGTACCTCTTCGAGAAGCTGCAAAGCGATGACAGAATGGTCTGTAAGCTCAGCGCCGATATATCCAAACTTGCGTCTGGGCCCATCAATCAGCTTAGAAAGGGCTGCGGCAAGTATGGCAAGGATCGAAGCCATGGCGCAAGAAGACGCAGCTTTTGCCTCGACCAGGAGGTTCTTTAGATGGACCGTTGCCACTTTGAAGGCAACGAAGGCACCGAAAGCCAGCAGAGAAAATCCGTAAATAGTCTGCAACCAAGAAATATCGGGGTTCAAGAGGAACTCCCACTTGGTGATTTTTGCGTCCGTGAAGCGTGCGTCAAAATCAAGCTCACGCATAGCAAGCAGAACGATTAGCCAGAAAATCCATTTGAGCTGGGCGTATAGCCGATAGGCGAGAATGTAGATCAGTGCTGCGACGTATGCAGCCAACGTTGTAAGTTCGATCCAGGAGTCCTCTTTCTTGAGAGACGTTTGCACCTCCAGCGGGGCCAAAAGAGATAGGATGTAGATTGCCGCCACTGCGGCGATCACGAGTCCAATCTTCATGTGAGCAGACCAAAAAACCTTGTCGTGCATAAAACTACTCCCCACCCTCCCAGCGTCGTAAGTTGCCTTGAAGTCGAACGCAAGAAATCCAGGCAACGCCGTCCATGGCAGAGTCGGGCAGGGTGCGGTGCAACATCGGCACGTTCCCTTCCGTCACCAGCCAATTGGGTGTGGATACTCAGTTTTTTCGATCGGGTCGCCGCGATCGCAGCCTTCCGGGTTGGGAATGTTCGTACCGGCACTTACTCCCGCCCTATGGTCGCTCATATCAGCCACAGCTCTTGAAGGATCGCCATTCTGGTGACAGACTATCGCTTATGGCTCGGTCAGCGGGAGCCGCTGGAGGATTGAGTGCGTGAGGTCCTGATTCATGCAGGGGGTATAGCAATACGCGCCCGTCTGTTGCAGACCCCGACTGCTGATGAAATCTGGCGATCATTGCCAATTCACGGTTCAGCACTCACCTGGGGACCGGAGATCTATTTCCACACCACTCTCCAGTCCGAAGCCGAGCCAGAGGCGCGGGACGTGGTCAGTCTAGGCGAGATCGTTTTCTGGCCCCAAGGGGAAGCGATCGCAATAGCCTTCGGCCCCACGCCATTGTCGCGTAATGGGGAGTTGCGGCTCGCCGCGCCGTGCAATATCTGGGCGCATGCTCTTGACGACGTCGCCAAGCTCCGCTCCGTTCATGCTGGCGAAGCTATTTCGGTATCGATGGCGCCATGAACGCCTGACCGCTTGTCTGCACCACCGCCGGCTAAGACACGTTGGAGATTTTCGGGAAGACGCCGGGCAATCGGTCGGCTAGCAGGCGCGCCAATTCGGCCTGAGGATTTTCTAAAAGCGGATTGACCTCACGCAACGCCGACGTGAACCGCTCCGGCGTGATGTCGACGAGGTCAATCTCGCGGAACAAATTGCGGTCCTCCAGCCAGCGCCGGTATTCCAACTCCTTCGGGGGCAGAGCCATCTGCTTGGGTTTCAAAACGATCGTTGGTCTGCGCATCCAGATGGCTTCGGAAACCATGGCGCTGGAATCGGAGGTGACCACGATCGCTCCGCTCTCGGCGAACAGCGCGCCGAGCGTCCCCGACCCCGCCGTCCTCACGTCGACGAAGCGAAGGATGGTTCCGCCGGGCTTGGCCGCCAAGGCCGCGATACGGTCGCTGACGCCCGCTGGCGTGCGCCGCGAGTTCGAAACGATCCACGCAAGGCCCAGACGCAGCCGCGTCTCGCCCAGAAACGTCAGCAGGTGAGTCCACTCCCGCTCGTCGAACCGCCCATCGCCGGATGGTCCTCCGACAAGCAACCCCGCGACCCGAGGCAACCGCCGGTGGTCGAGAACGGCGGAGGGCAGCAACGCCGGATCGCCGGCTGCGGGTTTCAAGATGCGCACCTGGTTCGGCGCGGCGTTGTCCGTCGTGTACGAGTTGAGCGCCAGCGTAAAATCGGCAGCCATGAAGCGCCGCAGCGACCCGAAAAAGATATTCGGTGTGCCCGTGAGCCGCGCCAAAGCGATGTTGGCTGCAATCGTATCGCCACCGGCGGATACGATAAGATCGGCTTTCGGCACCGATGCGGCATCGATGCCGTAGACCAACTTCAGAACGGTTGCTGGGGAGACTGAGCGGTTGACCATCCAGCTCACAGCCCGTGCCGGAACTAGCTTAGACCGCTCAACCGCCACCCACATCGCGTTGACGGCTTGGATCCGAGCCAACGCATTGCAAACGCCCTCCGAGCAGTGGAAATGGCCCGGCGTGCCGTCGGTCAGCAGGAGGACGTCCATCGTGTCAGCCATTGCCGATGCTGTTGTCGGTTTGATTTGAGCGACCTTTCATGCAGAGTAAGGGCAACATCAGGGCCAACGACCTATGCCGGCAAGGCATGCTCTGGTCGAGGCTCAATCAACGCGAAATCTTGCAGCCAGCGCCTCCATACCGGTGATATCCAGGAAGCCGATATGTTCCAGGGCTTCCGTGGAATTGTCGCTCGAGTGCACGATCCGTTGCTCTTTGACGCCCCGAGCCCCCACCGCTAGACGGATCGTATGTTTGAAATTGGTGTTTTCGTTGTCGAAACGCGCACGCTTGCGGCGCGTCCGCGCGCTGGGAGGCGCGGGCTTAGGATCGATGCACACGAACCAATAGACAGGCTTCGCCGTGCCGTTTGGTGCCGTCGGGTCGGACCAGTTCCCGCCACGCACGCCATTCTCTATTCTTTGTCGATTGGCCTCTGTCACGGACCCCTCGGCCCATATTTCAAATTTCTCCCGAAGGTGATCGCGGATCGCGGGGACCGGCGACAAGCCGCCACCGAAGTCGCGCACGAACACGGTCATCAGTCCCGGACGGTATTGAGTTCGCCCGAAATACCGGTGCTTGAGGAATGGGTTCTTCTCCGCATAGAAGCCGAGAAGGTCGAAGCTCGGCCAGCAGTCGGCACGCCGCAAAGCCTGCTCCAGATCGTCGAATGTTCGCGGCTCCTCCGCGCCTGCAACACGCGCCAGGCGCAAAAGCTCTTCGTAATACTTCGGCGATCGGAAGGTGCCGGGCCCGAGGATGTTCGTTCCCGGCGGAACCCGCCGCGACTTGATGTGCAGCAGAAGATGGTACGCAAACGACAGGAAGCGGAACTGATCAGACGGCACGCGCAACCCCGACGCCCGCGTCACCGCCGACTGGAGCAACTGCCGCGCCATGGACGGCTTCAAGTACGGCGCCTGAGCAAAGAAGAAGCCGCCGCTTCCGTCCTCCGAATAGATGTCGAGCGGCCACGTTGCCACGCGATCACGGAACAGTTCGGCGACCTTCGGCGCATCCGCAGCCGAAACAACGATGTCGATGTCGCCCTCGTGTGTCCCGGCCTCGATGCTATCTACCCATCGCAAGATAGCATAGTCGAGTCCGGCGAGCCGCTGAAGGAAATCGAGCGGCTGTGTTCCCGCTGGGCCGTACTGCCGCCGATTGTCGAGGGACTTAACGAGCGTCTCGATGACCCAATATCTGCCGGACGCAAGCTCCGTCTGTCCCCGCACACGCAGACGTCCCCGCCGCGCATGCCGGAAGATTGCGGGCCGCGCTAAAGCATATGGTATCCCCGCCGGCACAAGAATGGTCTCGAACCTCACAAGAACTTTCGTCTTCATTAAAGCGAGAGCTGACAACCCGTGCAGTAGGACGGCGTTGCAGTTGTTCTCCACAATGCTCTGCTGCGACGGGTAGCCGAGCCGGACATGCGACTCGAGACGGTGCGCCTGCGCCGGGCCGCCCTTCTCGAGGTATAGAAGGTCCCTCGCATGCAACACGTCTAGCGCTGGTGGCGCGAGAGCGGCAGGCGGCAGCGCCACGCAGACCAGCTTGTCCTTAAGGACGATTGATGGGTCGAGATCCGGCACGTCACGCATGAACGTTCTCATCCCTATCTGGAGCGCTTTGAATGACCACACCCGGACGCCGACAACCCAACCCGCACCACTTCGAAGTCAGGTTTGCGCGCACCGCCGGAAACGGGGCGGAGTTCGATGACGGGTCGGTTGCCGTGCTTGGCGGCGATCTGCCCGGCGAAGTCGCCCCACCTATCGCAAATCTCCCCAATTGCATCGGCATCTGCGTAGAGCTTTTGCTCGAATTTCGGCCGCAACAAACGAGTCCAGACCCTCGATAGGATGAACTTCTCAGCCTGCCGCGCTTCAAGCCGCGTGCTGAATTGCTGCAGAAGCTGGTCGGGCGCGGGCCGCAGGAACACGAACTGCACGTCGTCGAGACCGCCGATAAAGTCAAACGTCGGATCGTCGGCGTAGGTGGCCTGCCCCGAGCGCGGCACGGAGACGATATTTTAGTGGATGACCCGGCGATCCGGCGCTCCGATCCGCGACCAGACCGCCTCGGCCCCGTCTCGCTTGATCGCGTCACGCAGTTCGTTGGTCATGTCAAGAACCGGCCAGTCCGCAGCGCCGGGCTCGAACATCGACTGCAGATGCGGGGCGAGCTCCCCACGTCGCAATAGTTGAAGAAACGTTGTCTTGCCCGCTCCGGAAGGACCCGAGAGAAACAGGATGCTCATCCGCCCTCCAATCGGTCGGCAGGTCTTGGGACCAGCCGCGGCCGGCGGTTCGCCAAGTGATCATCGGTAGGAAGAGGAGCGGTTCGAGACATGCGCATCACAGCCAGCGCGGAGAAGGCGCCAATCGGCCTCCAGCGACAAATCTTGGGCGTGTGCACTTGCCGGCAGCACGCGAGCGAACGCTTCCTTTACTCCAGATTTCAGGCTACCGCGAGGTGTCTGATCGCCCACCGAATCCAGGCTGCGATTCAAGGCACACTTGCCCTAGCGCCCCTCTTGTGTCGATATGCGGGCCGCTCCCCGGGGTGTCGACTCGCCCCGCCGCTTGGCGATTGAAATCGCTCTGGGATTTGCCATCGATGAAGAAGCAGAAGCCACCCACCGACCTCTGGCCGGTCATGAAACGGGTCCTGCGCGAGGACGGCTCGCGCTATTGGCCTAAATATGTGTTGGCGAGCCTCTTTCTCGCCATTTCCGGGGGCTGCACGGCCCTGGCGGCCTGGATCATGAAGGATGTCATCGACGATATTTTCGTCGCCCGCGATCAGACTGCAATGATGCTGATCCCGCTCGCGATCGCAGGTCTGTTCCTGCTTCGCGGCATCACGATCTATGCCGGCGAAGTCATGTTGAACCGTGTCGGCAACAAGATTGTCGCCGAGACCCAGGTCAAACTCTACAGCCACTTGCTGAAACAAGACATCGCCTTCTTCAAGACGCACCCGTCCGGCGATCTCTTGAACCGCATGACGGTGAACGCGACCGCGTTGCGCACGATGCTAAACCAGATCGCGCTGAGCCTCGGCCGGGATGTCATGACCCTCCTCGCCCTGCTCTGCGTCATGCTGGCTCAGGACCTCACGTTGTCGCTCATCGTCTTCGCGGTCGGCCCGCTGGCCTTCCTTTCACTCAGACTGTTGACGCAGCGCATTCAGGGCCTGGCGCGGCGCGGATTCACAAAGGGCGCTGAGATCCTGACCACGGTTCGCGATTCCGTGCAGGGCGTGCAAACGGTTAAGTCCTACCAGCTCGAGGCGATTTTCAATCAACGGCTCCAAAGCGAGGTCGACGCCATGCGCCGCAACAGCAATCGCATGGGAGCAATCCAGGCCACCATCGCGCCGCTGATCGAAATATTTGCCGGCGCGGCCGTGGCCGCAGTCATTTTCTACGCGGGCTGGCGCCTGAACGCCGCAGACAATCCCCCAGGCTCGTTTTTCGCTTTCGTCACGGCACTCCTGATGGCCGCCGAACCCGGGCGCCGCCTCGCCCGCGTCCAGGGACAGTTGATCGCAAGCGCAACCGGAGTGCGCATGATCCACGAAATCATCGATCTCCCGGAAGCCGAGGGCGCCGATGGTGACCGGCCCCCGCTCGCCATTAGCTCCGGCGAGATCGCGTTCAAGAACGTGTCCTTCAGCTACCTTGACGACATCGGCATCCTGTCGGGCATCACCTTCACCGCTCCAGGCGGCAAGACGACGGCTCTCGTCGGCCTATCGGGCAGCGGAAAATCGACCACCCTCGCGCTTCTCGAGCGCTTCTGGTCGCCGAATGCGGGCACCATCGAAATCGATGGCCAGAACATTGCCGATGTCACGCTCGAAAGCCTGCGCCGCAACATCGCCTTCGTCAGCCAGGACACATTCCTGTTCCAGGGTACGATCAAGGAGAACCTCGTCGCCGGCACGCAGGACCGGACGATGGAAGACATCGTGGCCGCCGCGAGGTCGGCACAGATCCACGACTTCATCGCGGGCCTGCCCGAAGGCTACGACACGCCCGTGGGTGAAATGGGGTCCCGCCTCTCGGGCGGTCAACGCCAGCGCATTTCGATTGCCCGCGCATTCCTAAAAGATGCCCCGATCCTTCTACTCGACGAACCGACCTCGGCCCTCGACAGCGAAACCGAATTGGCGCTCCGCCAGTCTCTCGATAAGCTGTCCGAAGGGCGGACCGCCATCGTCATCGCCCATCGCCTCGCGACCATCGTCGGCGCCGACCAGATCCTCGTTCTGGAAAATGGCCGCATTGTCGAGAACGGTACCCACCGCGATCTCATCGGACGTGGCGCCACATACGCCCGTATATACGACCTTCAAAAGCTGCATTGATCCCGGCTCCAGGCACGTCTTGCGAAAATCGCCGCAAAATGATGTAGAAGGGGTAGCCCATCCGGGCTCGTAGCTCAATGGTTAGAGCTGGCGGCTCATAACCGCCTGGTTCCAGGTTCGAGTCCTGGCGAGCCCACCAAAGCAACAATTAAAACACGAACTTAGGCGCATCCAGTGAGGACATCTCCTGCCGGGGTTGCGCGGAAGCGCGCGACGTTCCCCGGCGCCCCGTGGACAATACTACGCTGACAATGCCAATTCGTGCTTCTGCCGAAACGCGGGCTTCAAATGTGCTGCTACACCGACCTGGCTGAGGCGTTCAGCAAAGTCTAGATTGAGCGAACGAAACTGCGCGCGCGTTTCAGCGGGAGATCGCAATTGAAGCGGTGCGCGGTGTAAACAAGATTCGATTGCGTTATTCAGAGATTCTGTATCTCCCCTGGAGCATTTCACAACCGCGCTTTCCGGGAAGCCAAACAACTTGGCAAGGCTCGTGAATTTGGTCGAGTATCCGATGATATGAACTTTGCGCCCCGAAAGCAGTCCCCAGTAGGCCGCGTGATATGAATTCGTGGTCACAATTTGCATCCGGCTAAAGGCATCGGTGAAATCTTGAACCCCTAGTTCATTGGTGGCAAATATGTACTTTTCGGACCCTTGACCCCGCTGAGACGCCATCGTGGCGGCTAGTGAGCCCGACACGCGCGGATTTCCGTTTAAGATAATGCCGCGCCGTGTTCCCGGCGGAAGTTCTGAGAGCGGGTGATAGGCGGACGGACATGGTACCAGCGGCAGCCTTAGAGATGCCATGGCAGGGTCGCGTGTCGATGCGCGGCAATAGGTGACGCGTCGCAGCAGCTGCTTAAGCGTGACGTCGATGCTGGAGGGCACTTTTTCGAAGGGCCAGCTTTGTCCGACGGCCCAAGCAATTCGTACCTTGGCCTTGTGTCGAAGTGCGCGCTTAGCAAAAAAATTGTTTGAGGCGCCGCCACCGGCAATGAGCACCGTCCGCTGCGCTCCGAAATCAAAGTAGTGTTGCGGGGAGGCGAGGAAATCGCCGATGTTTGTCATGTCACCATAGTGGAGAAAAGCAACCGATGCGTTGCGATCCTCCGCATCGACTGCGCGATGCACGTTCGACAACTCCATTCGAGCCCCCGTCGCTGCTTGAAAGACAAGCACAAATCTCGCTTTCCGCGGATCACGAAAGAGGCGTAACAAATTCGAACGACAGATCAGTGACTGATCTGTGACTTGCGTATTACTAGCCTTAAGCTTTGCTACTCGTGAATGACCCAATCGGTCATCAGCGCCATTCGTGACCCTTTGCAGCTATCCGCGAGGCTCAACGGTGCGCGGCTTGCGTTCCATTCAGGAGTAGCAGGGCTCAACCTCAACGCCATGCGCTTCGACCCGGACCCCACCAAGCCCGCGTTCGACAAGCACGTGGCGGCCGCTCTGAAGTCGGGCCGGTTCAAGATGCCCGAGATCGACACGAAGCCCTTTTGCTGTCAATTAGCTGGGGAACTTCTGATCAACCAGCGGATCATGGCACGCTAGAATCCGTGATTCGAGGGGGCTTTGATGAGCGAGACCGGGGAGTGGCACTTCTGAAATGCTGCATAAAGCCTGAAGCGGCACCGATCACCGATGCCACCAGGGACTTTCGCCCGTAATCTTTGCGATTACGCGAAGCGACGGCGGCCAAATTCAAATCCAGCACGTCGTCAGCCTTTCGCTTGCGGAAGACGAACGAAACTTGGGAGCGCATCTTCCCGATCTCCTCCTTTGTCACGGTGCGAACTGGATAAAAGCCCGCCGTCCATGCCGCAGCGAGCAAGTTATCTCGGCTGAAGCCGAGAACATGAGCGAAATGAAAGCGGGTGTAATTCTTGCTCTCGTAAGCCTGCATATCAGGGACTTCAATCCACAAGAGACCATCGTCCTTAAGCAGCTGCTCGATCTTGGCGAGGCAGTCCAAAGGAGCCCGCAGATGCTCGAGAACATGGATGATCGAGATGAAATCGAAAGATTTCACGCCGTAGTTGGCAGACTGCCAGTCGCCCTGTTTGATCTTGGCGCTACGCGCATGCTGTGACCAGACTTCGCCGGGCTCGAACCCATAGGCATCGAAACCCAATGTTTCGATCGCCAAGACCAGCTCTCCAAGACCACACCCGAAATCGAGCGTCCGGCGTCCTGTCGGATCCCTGAATAAACTGCGGACAATCGCCGCGCGCCTTGCGGCATCCTTCTTTTTCTTTGCGACGTGCTGAGCCGGAACAGTGTCGACGACACCCATGTAGGCCGCCCGATACGTTGCACGATAATAGTCCTTCAACTCATCATCCGTCGGCATCGGGTTGGTGAAGAAAAGTCCGCAGCTCTCGCATAGATCCGTTGAGAGCGGCTTCCACTCCCGATCTAAATTCATGATGTTGTGACCCTTGCCTCCACAGACGGGGCAATCGATGCGCTGTCCCTCGAACGGGTAGGGAACGAACGGTTTCGTGTTCGAGCGTTGCAGGAGAAGTTTGAAAGCCAAACTGCATACTCCGAAAAACAAATGTTGAGTTGCGAGGCCACTCGCAAATTGATCAGAGAAAGACGCAGGCCCCCTAGGGAACCTCTGATCAATCAGCGGATCATGGCACAATTGAATACTTGATTCGAGGGGGGCTTTGATGGGCGAGACCGGGGATCAGCTGAGCTTTGCATATCTTGACTATGCGGCGAAGAAGAAGCTGACGAAGCGCGCGTGTTCTTGGCCGAGATGGCAGCGGCAGTGCCATGGGCAGCACTGGAATCGTTGATTGACCCGCACTGTCCGAGGATGGGCTGACAGGGCGGACGGCGGGCGTTCCCGCTTTTTATGATGTTGCAGATCTACTGCTTGCAGCAATGGTACCAGCTGTCCAATCCTGGCGCGGAAGAAGCACTTTACGATCTCCAGTCCATGCGAGCGTTTGCGGGACGTCAACTTGGCCATGATGCCGTTCCCGACGAGACGACGATCTTGAACCTCCGTCATCTGCTTGAGCGTCACGACCTGACGAAGGCGATTTTAGCAGACGTAGCGGAGCATCTGGAGAAACGGTGAGCGCTTTTACGCGGCGGCACAATCGTGGATGCGACGCTCATTGTGGTCTCGCCCTCGACTAAGAACAAGGAGCAGAAGCGCGATCCTGAGATGCGCCAATCGACGAAGGGCCTCAAGCGGTCTCGTGCATACGGGTGGCGTGCATGACGCGAAGGTGATGGACAATTTGATCCGCGAGGATGACCGCGCGGTCTATGGCGTCAGGGGTTATGCGAGCGAGAAAAAGAAGCGAGCGGCGCGGCGCGCCAGGGTACTTGCGTGACATCGGGCGAAGAACAAACGGCTTGGCAAAGTGCGCAATAAAATGAGCACGTCTTCCGCGTTCTCAAGTGCCAGTTTAGATACCGAAAGGTGCACTACCGGCAGGAATTACTTCTGCATAAGCACTGCCGCGATCATGGGCCGCGAGGTGTGGCCGGAGCAACACTAAGCCTAATGGCCTCACGGAATGCGACCGGGGCCGTCCAATTGGCCCACTCGGAAAAAGGCTTGCTATCGATCACGAACGGAGCAAACAGCTTCTCCCATTCCTCTCGCAACCCAAACGAAATGAACACCCATTTCAGAGTAGCGTGGGGCAATCGAAAGAGTGGCGCCGTTCCATTTGCCTGCATCGCGATCTCCCGCAAGAGGTCGGCGGTGGACGTGTCGTCGCCATCGCTGACCAAGAAGGTACTGTTTGTTCTGGGTGGCGTCCTGGCGACAGCCGCAGTGATGGCCGAGGCTAGGTTGTCTACGAAGATGAAGCTCTTGGCCGCAATTGCGCCGCCAAGAGGCAAAGGAAGACCACTACGAGCGAGTTTGGCCAATCTGGCAAAATTGCCCTTTGCTGCGGGGCCATAGACCATGGGGGGACGAAGGATGGTGTATTGTAGCCACGAGTGCAACTCGGGCACCAAGCCAACGAAGCAGTCTCGAAACGGTTCGTGCAGTTGGTCGTTGTACATTGCGAATAGTGCATCAATGTTACCGACGATCTTCAAGGAACGTTTGCCCGCGAGCTTCGGCGCCCAGACTTCACGCAAAAAGCAGCTGACGCTGTGATAATTCGGATCGTTGGCTGAGGCGACAATCAAAAAATCGAAAGGCTCGCCCGCGTTTTCCACGGGTGGAGATTGATAATTCCGGGCCAGCGCCGGGTAGATGGTTACGTGCCGCGAGTGCGGTAGATGCGACTTGAAGATTTTCGTCTCACGATCATTGTAGTGGATGAGCACATCGGCGTCACCCGAGATCCGCATCTCGTCTCTCAACATTGCTTTTTCACTACTCACCCGACGCGTGAGCGGATGCTTGGCTTGCTGTGATAGGTAGTGGTTGGTCTGAACGTCCTGGGTCTCAAGTATGATTTGGGCATGCGGGAGCAGGCGCCGGATCTTCTTTGCCAGCGGCATATCGAAGAAGTGATGACAGATGATGGTTTCAACATCGTGTTCGTTGATGAACTGACGCAAGTTATCCGGAATTGTCATCAAGCGCGTATGCACGCTTTTCCAGAATGCGACACTTCGGAATGCGCCCGGAACAACTTGGGTGAGCAATTCTGGATGCTTAAATATGTTGGCCGATCGAGCCGAATGACCCCTCTCATCGGCGCCCAGATTTTCCGTGTGTCGGTAGTAATAGTCCCAGTAATTACTGGATTCTGTGATCCCTAACGTCGGGCCGACTGACAGAAAAAAAGTACGCAAGCCAAGCTCTCGGCAGCACTGCATCTGGCGGCGAAAAACTTCGTAACTGCCACAAGCGATCCAGGCGGGACCGAGGACGACGATCCCCTTAGGCCGCTTCATTGTGACCTGACCTGTGGTTGGCTGCAGTTGAACTTCCCCGTCTTGCAGGCCAACCGACTGAGCAACTTGTTCAACGTCAGCCGTTTCCTGCATCGCCTCACTCGCCGTTGTTGAGAATTTTGGAAACCTGAGATTTCAGAAATCCTCCAGCGGCCTTGGTCGGAGTTGTTTCGAAATGGCTTGCATACGCGGGACGTTCATTCTTGTCGTCGAGCACGTACTCGGCCAGATAGGGCATGTGACGAGGAATGCGGCGGTGATTATACTGCTGGGTCCACCACCCATCACCAAGTGGATCAAACACAGGTGCTTCAGTGCGACGGAAGACGGCTGTGGTGGATACAAGCTCGACAGGCTCGAACATTTCATCTTCACCGATAAAGTCGGCCAAACGACCGATACTTGCAATGTGCACGTCATCAACAATCAGAATGCCACCAGCCCGCATGTGGGGGTAGAAATAATAGTATTCAATTTCCGGGAAAGGATACCCGTGCGGGCCGTCAATCAGCACGACGTCGTATGGTTTGAAATCCTGGAAGACCGGCAGCGTCTTTTGCGTCGGTCCGAAGACCATGTGGACGCGCTCATTCTTGGTCAGTGAGCAAGATTGAAAATATGTGACGCTGGAATTTTCACCATGCACACGATCATCAAGACAAAAAACGGTGTGATGATCTGAAACATTGGAAAATAGAATTGTCGATTTTCCACAGCCGGTTTCGGCTGAATGTTTGATTGATGCCGGCAAAAGTTCTTCCAGTCGGCGCAACACTGAGGTCGAGAAAGCGCCCGCTACATGGGGCTTATAGTTGACATCCGTTTGTGCAATCAAATCCGTAATCAAGGTCATCTTAAGCTCCATGCGCCAACTCGTCCCGGAAGAACAATCTATCCGACCACCAACAAAATTGAAAGGCAACCATGCTGCAGCATATTACCGCCAACATGGTCACATCAAAAAACGATAGATGCGTCTATATGGTCACACGTACCTCTGTTCTTTCTTGAAGTGGAGTCATCTAGATCAACCGATCCGGCTCAGCAGACCTCGTCGACGCAGGCTGCGTCGACCACACGGCGGAAGTCATCAAGTTTGCGTAAGCGTTCGCTGCGGGCACGCGTTCGGTCTATCATTCCAGTTCTGCAACAGGATCGGCTCAAAGCGGCTGCTGGGGCTATTATCATCATCCAAGCCCTGCCTCACGCCCCAACTTGAAAGTCAACAGAGCGATAACACGTCGGCGCAAGATCCCACCCGGTCTGACGCCTTAAAGATCACGGCGCATCGCCCTTAAAAATCCCCAGCCGGCGATATTCCGAAATTTTTTCGGGGTGGACCCAAAAGCCGTCATTCATCATCGATATTTCGCTGTGGGCGACAAGGCATCCATTGTGCCGCTCGCAGTGAAAATAGCCATAACCCGTCATGACTTTGACCACTTCGGGATTTCGGTTGGCTTCTTCGATCATCAACAACGGCTTGGTGCGCGCGAATATCCGCTCAGCTCCCCTGAGCGCGGGTGCCTCGTGTCCTTCGAGGTCCAGCTTTACAGCAACGATCCGCTGCATTTCGTCGCCCCGCGCTTCGAATACATCGTCGAGCCGCGCAGCGTTTATCTCCAAAATCGCAATTCTCGGGTCGTGTAAACCGCTGGCTTGGCGGCTGGGATATTGGACAGACTCAAGCGCAAAATGCGCGCCGAAGCCATCATAAGTATCGGTCAGAGTAGCACCAGTGGATGCCAGCCCCGTCAAGCCAAAACCATTCATTGGCATCGGTCGTTCGACATCAGCGAAGTGGAAGGAACCCTCGGCACGTAACTCAGATACTCGCCTCGACGGTAGACCCCAAGACGACCCCACGGCTCGCACCTTCCCGTCTCGGAGCGTCGGGTGTGTTCGGTTGTCGGTCAGCCCTGCGCAACGCAGCGCCGAAAGCCTAAGACCCGTGACGACGAGGCCTCACTGACCGTAGCCTGGATCACCAGGGGAGAACGGCTATTGCGAGAGCTTCAACCTAAAGCTCCGGGACGAACCACTGGAGGGGGAGCAGTTCTCGACGATCTAAGAGGCTCAGGTGCTCGTTGAGCGCTGGCGGCGCCATTATTATGCGGTCCTGCCTCATTCCTCGCTCGGTTATCGTCCGCTGGCCCCAGAAACGAATCTTGCCGCTAGCATTTGGTCTCGCCTACGCTCCGCTCCGGCCAGCCCAAACGAGCGGCCGGGTTCTAACTTAATCCCTGGTATCGAGATGAGGAGCAGGCCATGCGACCGACCACGCCGCCTACGAATGGCGCCGTTTAGCAGCCAAGTCAGCATGCAGCCAACAGGGTTTCACAGGCAAACTGAAATATCTCGGTGATAACGCCAACTCAGACACCAGAACCAGCCGATCATTGTTTTTGGGCTGGCAATCCTGGGTGGCAACTGGGACAATCAGCCTTCGGGGAGGGGGCCATCACCGCTTTGCGAGACGTTTTGTCTGAAAACGGTTTGTTGCCCCCTGGTATGTGTTAAACGTGCGCCCCCTGGACATCACGCGACAAGGGTTTTGATGATGGTGATGGGGCGAGGAGACCACGTGACGGACCTTGACGCTCATCCCTTCGGAACCTACCAGCCGACATCGGTACAGGCCGTTTTGATAGCACTCGGGCGGCGGCTACCACCAACTTGGGCGGGAAAGCGGACAGCATCGTTCATTCGGTCGGCGTTGCGACGGCTGCGTTCGGACCCGCTTGATCTTGAAGTTATCGGCCAGAAGATGCGGCTCTACGCCGGCAACAATGCCTGCGAAAAGCGGTTGATCGTAACTCCACAGTTCTTTGATCCATTAGAACTCAGCTTTCTGAAGGCCCGACTACACCCGACGTTCGTGTTCTTGGATATCGGCAGCAATGTGGGAGCTTACAGCATTTTCGTCGCATTAAATGCCGGAGCCGGTGCGCGCGTTGTTGCGATAGATCCCAATGCCATCGTCTTAAGGCGGCTCCAGTTCAACGCGGCAGTAAATGGGCTCTCAAATATTCAAACCGTTCAAGCTGCCATTGCTGGAATGGATGGGGAGATGGAATTTGCCCTTGAGGAGAGCAACATGGGCGGCTCCTCGCTGCAGCTTAGTCGCGACGCTCGTGGGGGAAAGACAATTTTTAAGGTGCCTGTCAAGACCCTCAACAGCGTCGTAGCCGAGGCTGGAATCGAGCATGTGGATGCCGTCAAGATCGACGTCGAAGGTTTTGAAGATCAGGTTCTAATCCCTTATCTCAACGCCGTCCCTCGAAGCCTCTATCCGAGATCAGTCATTCTTGAAGCCAATATTGACAGCTGGGATAGTGATCTTTTGGGCGCGCTGACGAAAGCTGGATATCGGACATCAGACAACTTGGCACAAAACGGCATCTTCGTTCTGCCGGATTGAACCCTTACCCGATTGTCTGCCGGGCTTCCGAGTTGCGTCTGTTCCGACCTCAGAGCAGACATGACATGGCTGAGGGCTTCCCCTAGTGGTTCTACCACGAGGAGAAAGGGAGATAATGTCTGGCGCTAAGCCATCTACTCTGCGCAAAAGGACCCAAATCATGGTCAGTCTCCGTCGCACTTTCCCGACCATTCTGTTGGTCCTCTCGGCCATTGCATTTTTTACGACGCCCATAGCAGCCGAGGAAGCACGCATGGACCGGACAATCACCGTATTCGCAACCGGAACCGCAACCGCCGTCCCTGATGCAGCACGTATCCAAACCGGCGTCGTCGCAGAAGCCGCAACCGCCCGCGAGGCGCTGTCCGCCAACAACGCCGCCATGGCCAAGCTCATCGCCGGCCTCAAGGAGAACGGCATCGACCCCAAAGACATCCAGACCGCCAACTTCAACTTGAATCCGCGCTACACCAATCCCCCCGACGGCAAGCCTCCCGTCATCGACGGCTACCAGGCCTCCAATCAGGTCGAAGTCCACGTCCGCAATCTCGGTAAGATCGGCGAGGTGCTGGACAAGCTTGTGACGCTGGGCGCCAACCAGATGAACGGCATCACCTTCGAGGTCAGCGCCGCGGAAACGTTGCGCGATGCCGCCCGCAAGGACGCCATTGCCAATGCGCGCCGCCGGGCCGAACTTTACGCCGCCGCAGCCGGCGCCAAAGTCGGCAAGGTCATGGCCATCAACGAAGGCGGCAGCACCGACCCGCGCCCGTACTTCAAAGCCGGCCGCGTGGCCGCCGCCATGGACTCAGTCCCCGTGGAACGCGGCACCCAATCGCTTGAGGCTAACGTGACCGTCACCTGGGAACTCGAGTAGCAAAACGTCAAACCAGCGACACGATCTCAACCGGCTGTCCCAGCGGCGCCGCGCCCGGCTGCGTGCTCCAGTCGGCGAAGTTCCGCATCTCGCCCGTCGTACGGACTCGATGCAGCCGTTCCAGATCGATCGTCGCCGTCACCCACTGCGCGACACTGAGCGGCCCCTCGGCCAGTACGCCCGTGTCCGACACGCCATGCTCAGACGGCACGTAAATTCCCGCCGAACCCTCATTCTTGTCGACCGCCGGCGACCACAGCGCATCGCCCACCGTCGGGCTCTGCACGGTCGCGATCGTGTTCTCCAAGGCGCGCGCCATCGACCCCGTGCGGACGCGATGAAACCCCGACACCCGCTCTGTGCACGACGGCACGAGCACGACCTCCGCGCCCGCCTCTGCCAGCGCACGCGCCAGCAACGGAAATTCGCTGTCGTAGCAAATCAAGACGGCGATCTTCCCGAGCGCCGTCTCAAACACGCGCAACGGCGTACCGCCCGAGATACCCCAGTCGCGTTCGAACGGAGTCATGATGATTTTTTCTTGCTCGCCCACGAGCCCGGTCGGCGTGACGAGCTGCGCCGCGTTCACGAACCGCCCGTCCGACTTCAAAACCGGCCCGGACCCGACGAGGATATGCACGTTGTGCCGGGCAGCTAGATCGATATGCAACTGAACGCGCGAGGCTGCCAGTTCGGCCACAGTGTGCAAGGTCTTCTGCAGATCCGAATAGACCTCCGGCCCGAAGCACGCCGCCTGCTCGATCGCCGCATACTCCGGAAACACGAGCAACTGCGCCCCCGTCGCAGCCCCCTTCGCCACCCAGTCCGCAATCTTATCTTCCCATGCATCGAGCGACGTGGGTTGCCCGATGGGGTACTGGGCACTGGCGACGGTGAGGGGAGGGCGTGCCAAGGTCAAAGCGCCTTCATCCAGAATTGCATACGGTGCGTGGTCTCGGCCGCCTGATCGATGTCTTTCCAGTCGTAGGTGGCAAAGATGTCGACGGGCTCATAGCCCCGCTTTCTCCAGAACGGATCGAGCGGCGCGTAATCCTTCGGCTTCAAGGGATGATCGTCGGGCCGCACGACACGGCAGAACGTCGAATGCGTAAACCCGCCGAGCCGGTGCGCCTGCGCCTCCCGTCCGTCGAAGAAGGCGTGCCCCAGCCCATAGCCGCGATGGCTCGTCAGCAGCACGCTCTCCCCACAGTAGAAGATCCGGGCGATGTCGTAGCCCGCGTCCCGAAACGGCCCGCCGAACTCATCCGCGTGCTCGATCATCGGCGCCCCGGTCGATGCGCCGACCATGAGGTCGCCATCATACGCGGCAATCACCACGGCACCCTTGGCCGCAGCAAACGTCGCCAGATACTTCTCCTCATACTCCAGCGTGCCGTCGTAGAGGTACGGCCAATCGCGGAAGACGGTGATGCGAAGCCGCGCAAGGTCCGGCAGGATCGGAACGATGTCTGCTCCCGTCAGCGACCGCACGTCGAGCTTCTTCTTCTCCATCTCCATCTCCCGCCGGTCAACCTTAGCCCACGACCTGCGTGATCCAGTCCGTCAGATTGTAATACGTCGTCACGCGCGCGATCTTGCCGTCGCGGATGGCAAAAAACGTTCCGGCCGGCAGCACATACTTCTGACCCGTCGCCGGCGGCAGACCCTCGTCCGTATTCTTGTACACGCCATGCACGTTGAACTCGGCCGAAGCGCGCGTGCCGTCCTTCGACACCATCACGACGATGTCCTTCAGCTCTTCCTTATAGTTGTGATCCATGCGCGCGTTGAACGCCCGGAACTTCTCCTTGCCCACGCGGCGCTCGCCCTGGTTCACGTCGTGGATGACGTCCTCGGTCAGGAAGTCCAGCATCGCGTCGGTCTTACCGGCGTTGAAGGCTGCGTAGTAATCGCGGATCAGGGCGGCGGTCTTGGCGCGGGCGGCGCTCTCGGCAGGGGTCTCGGACATGGGGCCTCCAGGGGTTGATAAGCGTGAAATCTGCGGCCTGATTAACAGGTTCGCCCCCGCTGACAAGGCCCGCCGCTGCGGCCGGTGAACGCGGAACTTTAGCGGCTCGCGGCCGCCCTATCCGTCTGATGCTCCGGATGCCCCACTTTTTTGTTGATTTACGTCACAGTCTGGCACTCCCGTGGGGCGTTTACTCTCTGGAACAGCACGCAAGGGAGAAACAAATGAAAATCAAATCCGGCATGTGGATCGTCGTCGCCGACGGCGCGCGCGGCCTCGTCCTCGTCAACGACGGCAATGCGCTCGAACCCGCGCTGAAGGTCGTGCGCGTCTACGAACAGGACAATCCCAAGACGAGCGAACAGGGCCGCGACCGGCCGGCGCGCTCCTTCCAGTCATTCAGCGACAGCCGCTCGGCGATCGCATCGGTCGACCTCCACCGCCGCGCCGAAGACCGCTTCGTCGACCAAATTGTCGCTGACCTCGCCAAGGACTCCGAAGCCGGCGCGTTCGACGATCTCGTCATCGTCGCACCTCCCGTCGCGCTGGGTGAAATGCGCAAAGCCGCCAACGGCGCGCTTTCTAAAAAAATCGTCGCCACCCTCGACAAAGACCTCACCAGTCACACCATCCCCGACATCACCGCCGCGGTGGCCAAAGTGTTGGAGGGCTGATCACCGGCTCACATCGGCGCAAACTGTTTCAGCAGGCACGAACTCCGGTTCGCTGTTCCGCGAGAACCAGCCAGTCCCTGCCGGAGTGTCATCCCCCCGCTGGGCCTGCTGGAGGTAACCACGATAGTGGGCCAGCAGCGCCCCGCCGGGCAAGGCGAGCCTGACGTCGAAGCGGAAACGGCCGGCGTGGTCGACGGCTTCCGACGCTTTCGAGCGCGGCGCAAGCCAAAGCGGCATGGGAATGCCGAGGATCGACCAGCCCGAGACCGGCAGCGTCACCGCGCCGTCCCGCGCCGCTGCGGCGAGCCGGATCCGGATAGGGCCGAAGCGCTCAGTCACCTCACCAGTCCCTGTGCTTCCCAGAACGGACCGGAATTTGCGGCCGTCGAAATCGCGGCACCAGGTCTCGATCATGGGGGCGGAGGGGCGCGCGCGTGTTTTCTCGACAGTCACGCGGACCGGCACATCCGCGCCAGCTTTTGGTAAGCCAAGGAGCCGTTGAATGATGCGCGCCGGCAAGCTGGTTCCGGCCTCGACGCTCGCCCGGCCCTCCCAGACCGGCGCGGCGTCGGCGTCGTGGAACGCTTTGAGCGGCGATGGCAGCGATGGATACGCGTCGCCAAGCGAACGGGAGAAGACACTGTCCGCCGGCAGCGGGGTCCGCTGTTGGCGGGTGCGGATGGCGTAGGCCTTCATCTCTTGTTCGATTGTGTCAAGCGAGAGCGCGCCGACACAGGGTCGTGCACCGGCAGGCAACCCGCCATCCAGCAGGGCGCGCACCGCAGCGGCGGCGGGAAGCGTCGGGACCTGGGGGCCATGGCCGTTCTCCGCCAGCAGCGACCACTGCGCCACCACCGGCCGGCCTGCCTCATCGAGGCCTGACGCTTCGACCAGCATCGCGCCACGATCCTGCGTGAAAGGCTTCGTTAGCGCTCGCGCCCGGAGCAGCAGCGGTGCCAACGGCACGAGTGAGCGCAGCAGTCCAAGGCGGCGAAGATGCGCCAGGAAAGTGAGCCCCCACTGCTCAAGTGGCGATTCCAGCCCGGCCTGGAAACGGACCAGGGATCGGATGCCGAAATGCGCCGACAGAAGCTTGGCATCCGCGGTTTCCACGGGCGCAACGCGCCGGTGGCCTAGCGCGGGGATGGCGCGGCGGCTGGAGCTTGACCAAGCGATGACATGCCCAAGTTGCCCGTTGCGAAAAGTCTCAACCGCCGTTCCCGCATAGCTCAGGATCGCCTCCAGAACGGCCGGTCCAACATCGCTCTTGCCGCCCGGCGTGATCGCTATGTCGACCGTGTCGATCCGGCGCCAGCCGCGCGTGATCTCCGCCATCGCTGCGGAGGACAAAGCAGGCGTCGAACTCGCGCCCGCGAGCGCGACAAGATTGCGTGCTTTCGCCACGCCGTCGAGTTCGGCAAAACCGAGGAGATAATCCCGGGCATCGGCCAGATCGAGATAATGCGCCCCTCCCTCAAGAACCGCCCTTGGAAAGGAGAGATCGGTTTGCTGAAAGGGGCCCGAAGCATCGATCACCAGCCAAGGCCTGTGGGCGCTGAGAATGGCAAATCCGGCTGACTTCTCGAACGCCAGGGGCTCTAGCTGTGCCGCACCGCCGTCGACTTCGATCGTGCGGCACATAGCTTGCGCCTTGGAGGGATCGCGCGAGGTCAGCAGCAGCCGGATGCCCTGAAAGCCGGCGAGATGCCGCGCGAGCCGTTGGCCGAAGACGCCGGTCGCTCCAACAAGAAGAATGGTCTTCATTACGCGAGCTCCTCGGGAAGCACGAACCTCCCGCGCGTGGCGGCATCGGGACGAAGGCACGTTTCTGACCGGCCGAAGAGCCGGTAACGGTTGCCAGCGATGCGATCGTAAAGCCAATCGCGGACGATGCGGGGAACGACGCGGCCGATTGTGGCAAGCCTCGCTGGACCGTTGAGATGCTGAACGAGGGCAAGCACGCCGTCCGACTTCGTCAGCGCCCGTCCATCCTCGATGAACAGGAAGCTGTCCGGCTCATCCGGGTCGATGCCATACTGGCGAGCCCGCGTACGTCCATCTCTGGATTGAATGGCGACAAAGCGGATGGTCGGCGCTTTTTCATGCTGCAAGGTGTAGCGCACAGCCCCCGAGCACAGCAGGCAGACGCTGTCGAACAACCAGATCGCCTCCCTGTTCATTGCACCTTAGCCTCCTGGAACACGCCAGATTGCTCAATCATTGCGCCAAGCAGCGGATGGTCGAGGCTCAGGGTGAAGCGGAAGCTGTGCTCCGTCACATACGCGTGCGTGACCGTGACATGACCGGGCGAGACGAAGGCAGGCAGTCGAACGCGCCATCCGCCAAGGCGCAAGAAATAGCCGGCGCTTTCGAAGATGAGCGCAGTCTCACTGGCTTTGGGCCGCAGCGCCATGGCGATCCCGAAACCGATGTATTCCTCAAGGCCCGTAGGTCCCGTGAAGCGCTTGGACGATTGTATGATCTGCGGGAAGCCGCTGCGGTGGGCGTAAAGCCGCGTCCAGACTTGCCCGCCCGTGGTCATGTCTTCCGTAACGGTGACGACGCTTGCCACCCCGGTGTCAATATGAAGGGGTAGCGGCGCACCAATGAGTCGGAAGACCTGCGCGACGAAGCGGCCAATGCGACTAGAGTTCATTGTGTCGATCACACCGGCATAAACTGCGGTGTCCCCCCCTGCGAGCCTCTTTGAGAAGCGCCGGCGGATGGCGGCAGGCAGTCTGTCCCACTCGCTTGCGGGCAGGAGCGCGCGAAAGCGCAGGTCGCAAAGGTCAAGCACCTCAATTCGCGGCGGCGCCGTGTGATTTGAGATGGGCCTGACAGGAACGCGGCGCATGAAGCGCCTCCTCAATTAGACAGTTGGGCTCAACTCTTGGAGCCGGGCAGGTAGGATAGGATTTTTGACCCCAGCTTGAGCACGATGTCGCGCTTGGCCCGCGGCATGGAGAGCATCTGCGAATACCAGCGATCGACGTCCTGCATGAAGCCATGCATGTCGCCGAGGCGCTTGCGCGCAGTCGCGCTAACGGCCTTGTCGGTCTTAGCCTCCGCGACACAAGCGCTGAGAATGGCCATTGCTGGATCAATCTCGCGCGCCTTGCGGCCAGCAGCGATCTTGGCGGCCATCTCCCACAGATCGACTTCCGCTTCGTAATGATCGCGCCGGTCGTTGCGCATCGGGACGCGGCGAATGAGATTCCAGGAGAGAAGCTCTTTCAGCGAGGTCGAGACGTTGGAGCGCGCCATGCCGAGTTGCTCGGCGATCTGCTCCGCAGTCAGCGGCTTTTCGGACAGATAGAGCAACGCTTGTATCTGGCTCACCGAGCGGTTAACGCCCCACTGCCCGCCCAGATCGCCCCATTGAAGGATGAAGCGCTCCACGGGTTCGGGAAGTTTCGCAACGCTTGTCTTGTCCGTAATTTCTGTCATGACAGAAATATACGACAGAAGAGATAGGCCGTCAAGCCGGGCCGCAGGCGGGTCGCAAAAGCGTTGGAGAGTTAAAGCGCCAGCACCGCTTGTGCAGCAGTCTGACCCGAGAGCAACGCGCCGTGTGCGGTCCCAAAATAAGACCCGTCACAGGCCTCTCCGGCAAAGGAGAGGCGTCCATCCCAATCGAAGCCGGAGAGGGCCTTGCGGGTCGCGGGAGTCGTGCCGACGGCGTTGAACGAGTAGGCCCCATGGGTAAACGGATCCTGCGCCCACCGCGTCACTTGGACGGCGTTTGGCGCTGGAAAATCCGATCCGAACATCGATTGCAAGGCGCGATGCGCTTCATTTGCCATGTGCGCATCCGAGAGCGGTTCCAACGACCGCGCGGCGTCGGCGGCATGGAAGGCAAGCAGCACGGGTGCGCCAGTCACGCGGGCCAAGCTCACCCATTGCGACCAGTATCCGGGCTTTGGCCCCACCCATTCGATCCAATCGACGTCAGCGGGCCACGCCACGCGGTCGAAACGCAGCCAGCACTTGTTCAAAAGCCCCATGCCGATCGTTTCAATCGCCCTTTGCCGCGAGGTCGCAAGAGGCCGGCCAAAGGCGATGTCTCCCTTTTTTAGGACGCCCAGCGGGACCGTCACCAGCGCATGACCGGCCCTCAAAATTTCACCGCCACGCAGGGAGACGGCCACGCCCGTGCCCTCCGGTGCAATCGCTGCGACCGGCGCGGAGGTCCGTATTGCGAGCCCCCTGGCCAGATGCGCAACGATCTGCGCAAACCCGCCGGGAAAGAAAACATCGCCGCCGCCGAAGTCTTTGCTGGCGTCGAAAAACCAAGCCGAGACCTCTGACGAAGCCCCACCATACTCGGCCTCAACGCTGCCGTTCAGCACATGGCGGATCAGGCGTCTGTCGTCCTCCCCCGCCTTCTGCCATGCCGAGCTGACTACGAGTGCCGCTTCCAGCGATTGGTCGGCGTCCCGCGCCTCAACCTTCTTCCGAGCGGCAGCGATCATGTTCTCAGCCATGGCATAGGCACGGGCGAGGTCGACGGCCTTGCCGGTCGCATCCAGCGCCATGGACGAGTCATAGCTGGTCGCCAGCCGTTTGGCCCCGATCGCATCCGCAAGTTTGGTAAGTGGATTGCCCTTCGTCCCATGAATCCAACTCGCACCCAGATCCATCGGCAGTCCCGGCCAGTCGTTCGAGGTCCATATCCGTCCGCCGATCCGGTTCCGCGCCTCCAAGACGGTTACCTTGACGCCCTGTGCGGCCAAGTCGCGTGCCGCCGCAAGTCCGGCGAGACCCGCCCCGATGACGATCACTGATCGCTCCGCGGCCTGCCCAGCATGCGAACC
Organism: Hyphomicrobium sp.; assembly: GCA_002928735.1. GTDB lineage: Bacteria > Pseudomonadota > Alphaproteobacteria > Rhizobiales > Hyphomicrobiaceae > JAGVSR01. The sequence goes on from PERL01000007.1 coordinate 149,947, forward strand.
GGAAAATGCAGCACCTGCCATGAGCGATAGAACGCTCCTTCGGTTCATTCTCAATCCCCAACCACATGCACAACGACCCGCCGCGTATGCGGCGCCGTGCGATGCTCGAACAGGTAGATCCCCTGCCACGTTCCGAGCGCCATCCGCCCGGCCGAAATGGGAATCGGCAGCGACGTCTGCGTCAACGCCGCCTTGACGTGCGCTGGCATGTCGTCCGGGCCCTCCGTCGTGTGGATGAAAAGGGAATCGCCCTCCGGCACGAGCCGCCGGAAGAAGGCGGTGAGATCGCGCTGCACGTCCGGGTCCGCATTCTCCTGAATGAGCAGCGACGCCGAGGTGTGCTGGCAAAACACCGTCACCAGCCCCGTTCCGATACCCGCCGCCGCAACCACGCGCGCCACTTCGTCCGTGATCTCGATCAGCCCCGGCCCGCGCGTCTTCACCGTGATCGTCTCTTGATGCTGTCTCATGCTGTTATCCGCGCCGCAGTGGGCTACACTTCTCCCATGAGCCGAGCATTCGTCAAAGAGGACACGGGTGAAAGCCTTGAAGACCTGCCCGACCGGCCGGTCTCCGAGCACCGCAACCTAGTCACTCCCGATGGCCTCGCCGCCATCGAAGCGGAAGTCGAGCGCCTGAGTTCCGCCTACGCCGAAGCCCAGACCTCGGCCGATCGCGCCGCCTTGCAAAAGGTCGCCCGCGATCTGCGCTACTGGTCGCAGCGGCAGGCCTCCGCCGAATTGATGTCAGCACCCATCGACACAGGCACCGTCCAGTTCGGCTCGCGCGTGACGCTGCTGCGCTCAGACGGCCGCCGCGTCGCCTACCGCATCGTCGGCGAAGACGAAGCCGACCCCGCCAAAGGCTCGATCTCTTACGTCTCCCCGCTCGCCCGCGCCCTCATCGGCAAAGCCGAAGGCGACACCGTCCCCATGGGCGCCACCGAAGCCGAAATCGAACGCATCGCCTGACAAATAAAAAACGCCGGAGGCCATAGCCCCCGGCGTCTCATTCCAACAGCGCCGTCAGACGCCTCAATCCTTCGCGCGTTCCACGTACGAACCGTCTTCGGTCATGACGACGACCCGGGTGCCGGCACCGATGTGCGAAGGCACCATGACCTTCGCACCATTCGAGAGCTTGGCGGTCTTGTATGACGACGACGCCGTCTGTCCCTTCACAACCGGCTCGGCTTCGACGATTTCCAACGTCACGCGTGCCGGCAGTTCGATCGAGATCGGGTTACCTTCGTGGAGGGAGACCGAGCAGGTCATGCCTTCCTGCAGCCACTGCGCCTGATCGCCGAGCACATCCTTCGAGACCGTGATCTGGTCGAAGGATTCCGGCTGCATGAAATTGTAGCCCATCTCGTCTTCGTAGAGATAATTGTACTCCCGCTCGTCGAGATAGGCGCGCTCGACCTGATCGGTCGTCCGGTAGCGCTCGACGACCTTCACGCCGTCCGCGATGCGGCGCAGTTCGAGGTGCGTCACCGGCGTGCCCTTGCCGGGGTGAATGTTTTCGGCGTGCATCACGACGGCGAGCCTGCCGTCCAGATCGAGCACGTTGCCCTTGCGCACCGAGCTTGCGATAACCTTGCCCACGAGTGGTCTCCATCAATGCCGCCCTGACGAACGCGCTCGCTGCGAGCGCGTCTGTGCCAAAAGCCTCGAAAGGGGCAGGGCGGCGGGGGATCAGAGCGCCTCTCATACTCTATTCGCTATGAAAAGGCCAAGTGCGGTGGTAGTTCCCCGCATCTAGCCGCGGAAGTCCCGGAAAACATGAGCAGAATTTCCCCCTGGTGGAGCCCAGACCGGCACGCGGACCGCCGCCCGTTCCTGACAGCGCGCGGCCGGATCAAGGCCGCCATCCGGGATTGGTTCACCGCCCAGGGCTTCACCGAGGTCGAGCCGGCCTGCCTCCAGGCGTCCCCGGGCAACGAGGCCCACCTGCACGCACTCTCAACCGTCATCGTCGGCCCCGACCTGTCCCGCCGCTGCCGCTACCTCCACACCTCCCCCGAATTTGCCATGAAAAAGCTGCTGGCGGCCGGCGAGGAGAAAATTTTCGCCTTCACCCCCTGCTTCCGCAATCGCGAGCACGGCCCCCTGCACGCCACCGAATTCACGATGCTGGAATGGTATCGAACCGGCGCACCCTACGAGCAAGTGATGGACGACGCCGCCGATCTCCTGCGTCTCGCCTGCGCCACGACAGGCCAACGCCTCATCTCCTGGCGCGGCGCCGTCGCCGTTCCCCAAGGCGCCGCCGACCGTCTCACCGTCGCGCAAGCCTTCCAACGCCACGCCGGCATTGATCTCCTGCGCACCATCACCGATGGCACGCCCGACCGCGACGCGCTCGCCGAACAGGTGCGCGCCCAAGGCATCACCGTGCGCGACGGCGACAGCTGGTCCGATCTCTATGCCCGCGTGCTGGCAGCCAGCATCGAACCCAAGCTCGGCCTCGGCCAACCGCAATTGCTGATTGAGTACCCCGCCGTCGAAGCAGCCCTGGCCCGCCCCACGCCGCACGATCCGAGCGTCGCTGAACGGTTCGAGCTCTACTGCTGCGGCGTCGAACTCGCCAACGGCTTCGGCGAGCTGACCGATCCCGTCCTCCAGCGTGCCAACCTCGAAGCCCAGATGGCGCTCAAAGAAAAGATCTATGGCGAGCGTTATCCCATCGATGAGGATTTCCTCGCAGCCCTTGCCCACATGCCGCCCGCGTCCGGCTGTGCGCTGGGCTTCGATCGCCTCGTGATGCTGGCGGCAGGCGCGACACACATCGATCAGGTTCTCTGGACGCCGGATAGTTAATCAGTCCCCAGCCCAAGCTTTGCCGCAAAGCTGATACGGTTAGTGCGGATCGCACAATCGCAGGGCCGGGGGGATTTCAGATGACGCGCATGCCCAATACAGGTCTCGACGACGTCGGCACCCGCCACGCCGTCGAGCAGGTTAGCCACGGCGGCCGCCTCGCCACCGCGCTCTCCGCCATCGCGCTGATCTTCTCAGGGTTCTCGTTCTACGAGTCCTCGCTCAAGAGCGCCGACCTCGCCATCTATGTCCCGCCGATGATCCATTACGCCCGCGACGGCGACAACGACGTGTTCAATGTGCCCGTCACCATCACCAACGATGGCGCCAAATCGGGCACCGTCCTCAACATGGAACTGGTCGCTGAAAATCTGCGCGATGGCGCCGATCGCAAGACCGCCCGCTTCCACAGCGCCTTTGTTGGCGAACACCCGCGCACTGACGAGATCATCAACCGCTCGTTCGCGCCCATCTCCATTCCCGGCAACGGCACGTTCACCGAGACGATCCGCTTCTACCCGATGGAAAACCCGCTGCCCTTTCTCGTCGACGACAAGGGCGATTACCGCTTCACGCTGAAACTCGTCACACCCGAACCGCAGCGCGCGAGCATCCTCGATGTTCTCCCCGCGCGCACGCCTGCTCCCCTATCCTTCGAGATGAAACTGCCCTTCATCTCCTTTCAGCATCTCTCCTTCCGCCGCGGCACGATTGCCATGTTCAACAAGGATTGGAAGCCCGCCACATCTGAGTCCCAGGCGGAAACCGAAACGCCCCCAGCACAGTCCGCACCGCAAGCCACACCGCCCGCCGCTCCCTAGGTGTGATCCTCAGCCCGCGCCATGAACACCAGATGAATTTGGGCTTCAGTCTCTGTTCACCCCAGAGGGGTTAACGTCATTCCCATGGAGCCAATCAAGGCTCCGGGAGATGAAGTGTCATGGGCGAGTTTCTTCGTTCGGGCGCGATCCTGCTGATGGGCCTCATCGTCATCGGCGCCGGCATTTTCGTCGTCTTCCACCATGTCGTGATCAGCTAAGGCTGACCGTCGGGCCAAGCACGGCAATCTTGCAGCAGGCCGCGTGAGCGCCTACGTAGGGGAACCCGGAGACGTTCCCTTGAGCCGCCCCACATTCGAAATTCTGAGCCGCGCGCAGCTTCGCACGGCCGGCCAGAGCCTCAAAGAAGCTCTCACTCCCACCGTCCGCCTCGGCGTCACCGGTCTGTCGCGGGCCGGCAAGACCGTGTTCATCACCGCCCTCGTGCGCAACCTTATGATTGGCGGCCGCCTGCCGTTTTTCACGCCCGAGGCCGAAGGCCGCGTGCGCGACTGCAACCTGGAGCCGCAGCCCGACGACGCCATTCCGCGCTTCGACTATGAGGCCCATCTGGCAAGCCTTGCTGCCGACCCGCCCGAATGGCCCGACAGCACGCGTCGCATTTCCGAACTGCGCCTCTCGCTGGCATTCCGCCCGCGCGACATCGTCCGCCGCACGCTGGGCCTAGACCGCCTCCACATCGATATCGTCGACTACCCCGGCGAATGGCTGATCGATCTGGCGCTCCTGGACCAGAGCTACACAACCTGGTCCGCCGACGCGCTGCGCAAGGCCGAAGCCAGGCATCGTGCGAGCCTCTCCGCCGAGTGGCGCGCGTTCGCCGGCAACGCCGCCGCGCAAGCCGATGCCGAACAGGCCGCCATCGAAGGCGCGCGCAAATTCACCGCCTACCTTGCCGCCGCCAAAGCCTCCGAACACGGCGTTGGCGCGTTGACGCCCGGCCGGTTCCTCATGCCGGGCGACCTTGCCGGTTCGCCGCTACTGACCTTTTTTCCGCTTCTAGCAGAAGACACGGCGCTCCATCGCCTCCTGGAAAAGCGCTTCGAAAGCTACAAACGCGAGGTCGTGAAGCCCTTCTTCCGCAATCACTTCCTGAAACTCGACCGGCAGGTGGTGCTCGTGGACGTGCTCGGCGCCCTCTCGCGCGGACCCGAAAGCGTCACCGATCTCGAAGAAGCACTCACCGGCGTGCTCGCAGCCTTCCGCCCCGGCACCAACAGCTGGCTGTCTAACCTCTACACCCGCCGCATCGACCGCGTGCTTTTTGCCGCCACCAAAGCCGATCACGTCAGCCGCGCCAGTCACGACCGCCTTGAAGCGATTCTGATGGCGCTCACCGAACGCGCCGCCCGCCGCGTGACGTCGGCCGGCGGCGACGTGCGCGTCATGGCGCTGGCCGCCCTGCGCGCCACCCGCGAAGCTGAAGTCAGGCGCGGCACGGAAACGCTGCCCTGCATCGCCGGCATTCCCATGCCGGGCGAGGTGGTCGCCGGCAAATCCTTCGACGGCAAGCGCGAGGCCGTCATCTTCCCCGGCGATCTGCCCGCCGACCCAAATGACGCGCTCGCCCACCCGGGACAAACAATGACGGGCACTGCCGCCACCTTCGTCCGCTTCCGTCCGCCCCGCCTCGCCACCCCCATTGGCGCGCACGAACCCGCACCCACACCGCACATCCGCCTCGACCGCGCGCTTGATTACCTCATTGGGGATTGGCTGCCATGAACACTTCGATTCAACCATGACCACTGACACGCCAAACCCTTCGCCCCGCGGCCCCGAGGTCTTCGACCTCAGCGAAGCCACCATCGAAACGGCCGCCACCGCACGCGCCGACGCCAAAGACCGAGCGGTCCCCGGCGAGATCCGTGTCCGCCCCACACCTGAGGAATGGCGATCCGGCATCCGATGGGGCGCGATCCTGTTCTCCACCCTCGCCGGATTGGCTGCGCTCTCGGCCGGCCTCGCCTTCAGCCGCTTCGTCACCGCAGCCTTCGCGCGCGACGATTGGGTCGGATGGACCGCCATGGCGCTGGGCGTTACGGCAGGGATTGCAGCCGTCGTCATCGTGTTGCGCGAGATCATCGGTCTTTTCCGCCTGCAACGCCTCCACAGCCTCAACGAAGCCGTCGCCAGCGCGCTTGCCCGCAAGGATGTGAAGGCCGAGCAAAGCGCTGTTACTGCCCTCCAGCGCGTGCTGCGCCACCGTCCAGATTGCCGCTGGGGCCTCGCCCGCCTCGCCGAACACGCCAGCGATGGCCGCGACCCGGGCGACCTTTTGCGGCTCGCCGACCGCGAAGTTATGGCGCCGCTAGATGCGCAGGCCCGCCGCCAGATCCTGAAATCAGCCAAGCGCGTCGCGACCGTCACGGCCATCTCGCCCATGGCCTGGATCGCCATGCTGTTCGTCGCAGTGGAAAATATGCGCATGCTGCGCACGCTTGCCGCCATCTACGGTGGCAGGCCCGGTTTGACCGGGACACTGCGCCTCGCGCGCTCCGTCCTCGGCCACATCGTCGCCACTGGCGGCGTCGCCATGACCGACGATCTTCTCGGCCAATTCTTAGGCCAGGACCTGCTGCGCCGCCTCAGCCGCCGCCTGGGTGAGGGTGCATTCAATGGCGCACTGACCGCACGCATCGGCGTGGCAGCCTTGACGGTGACCCGGCCATTGCCGTTCCTCGATGCGCCCGAAATACGCGTGCGCGATCTGATCCCGGAAATCTTCCGCCGCATCAAAGCCGCCGAAGACTCCACCGCGCCGGGCCGCCCGGTCTAGTGAGCTACGCGGCGCGTGGCACCGTGACCGCGCCCGTATCGTTCGCCGGCAGCTTTCGCGCCTTCTCCGCCGCAAACCGCGCCCGCCACTCTTCCGACAACTCGTGCGCCCGCACAAGGATCGCGGGCTGATCGCGGTCATCCCACGTGCTGAGCAGCGCCGACAGTGCCGGGCCCGCCTTCTGACCCGTCAACCAGTTGAGCGGCCCCGCGAGAATGAGCCCCGCCACCACCGGCAGCATCCACAGAAGCAAGCCCGGCGACACCAGCCAGCAGATGCCCGCGATCGCCACGCCCGCCGCCATGTGCCAGGCATGAAACCGCATCGCAAACTGGAATGGCACGCTGCCATCATCGCGCCGCTGTGCCTTCCAGCCGCTGTCAACGCCCGACAGGATTTGCACCACCGCCGAGGACTGCGTGACCATCAGGATCGGCGCGAGAAGCATCGAGAAGAATGTTTCAACCGTCACCGCCGCCAACGCGCGCGGGGTCCCAAAAATTTCGCCCGCATCTGCTGCCCGTTTCAATTCCAAGGCGAGCCCCAACACCTTGGGCAGCAAAACGACCGCCATCGTGCCAAGGAACAGCCGCATGGCTGCACCCGGATCGATCATCGGCCAGATCGGAAACAGCGTCTTGCTATCCTGGAAGTAGCTTGGGATCAGCTGCTGGCTCTGCAGGGCCAGCACGATGCCGGTGGCCAGCGACAGCGCCCAGATCGCCGACACCAGATAGGCGAACGCACCCATCGACAGATGCACGCGTCCCATCGCGCTCAAACCCCGCCGTGGGATCAGCGCCAAATGCTGCAGGTTGCCCTGCGCCCACCGCCGGTCGCGCACCACGAGATCGACGAGCCCCGGCGGCATACCTTCGTAAGAGCCCTCAACGCTGGGCACCATATGCACGCCCCAGCCGGCGCGCTGCAAAAGCGCCGCCTCGACGAAATCATGACTGAGGATCGGCCCGCCGAACGGCTTGCGGCCGGTCAGTATGGGCAGCCCCGCCGCTCCCGCAAACGCCGCAGTGCGGATGATTGCGTTGTGGCCCCAATAGTTGCCCTGATCGCGGTGCCACGCCGCCAGCCCGCTCGCGACCGCCGGCCCGTACACGTTGCAAGCATACTGCTGCAGCCGCTGCAAAAGCGTCGTGCCGCCGGTGAGCCGCGGGATCGATTGAATGAGACCTGCGCGCGGATCCCGCTCCATGGCCAACGCAAGACGCACGCACGCCTCGCCCGACATGACGCTGTCGCCGTCCAGAATGATGAAATGGTCGTAGGCGCCGCCAAAACGCTCGACCCAATCCTCGATATTGCCGGCCTTGCGCGCTGTGTTCTCGATCCGCCGCCGGTAATAGACGCCGAAGATCCCACCCAGCCTCTCGGCCAACGCGCGATAGCAAGCCTCTTCCGCCTCGCCCTCGTCCGCGCCCCGCGTATCCGACAGCACGAACACGTCAAACTGTTGCGCCTTGCCGAGCCCGATGAGATCCTCCGCCATGGCAGCGATCGTCCCGGCGATCCGGTGCGGCTCCTCATGATAAACGGGGAACAGAAGCGCGGTTTTCGTCTTCAGCGGTTCACTTGCTGCCGGCACGTCGAGCGTATCGGTCGTGTCGCCGGCAAAGAGAGGAAGAAAGCCCATGGCCGCGCTCAGCGACCCAAACGCGATCCACCCGAACGTGATCGTCGACAAAACGAGAAACACGAACTGGATCGGAGTCATCGTGACAAACGAGAGCACGCCGTACAACTCGTATGCGAACGCAAACGTCAGCGACAGCGCACCCACGACCACGGCCGCGCGCGGAACCCAAGATCCGCGCCGTTCCCCGTCAATCGCCCGGGCGGCCGGCTTGGAAAAATCCTGCGTCGGCATGTAAAGCACCGCTTCGTCCGGCAAAAGCGCGGGGTCACTCGCATCCTTGCGTACCGGGGCCGCCGCGACCGGCTGTGTGACGGACGCAACGATAACGGGCGCAGAAACGGGCCCCGAGAATGGGCCGGCAGCGATGGCGATATCGTCGGAGTGGTGAGGATCAGGCATCAGGCAGTCCAACGGTAAAGCCAAGTTTCGGAGATCGCCTGGTCGCCACGCTTTAAGACCAGCCGCATTTCACTCATGTCCGCCCCGCCCGTCTCGAAGTCGAACGATACACGCACGCCGTTAATTCCCGGGTGAGCCTCGACGCGCGCGCCATGCACCGTGCCCGCGCTCGCCGTCAAATCGATCGCCGGCAATTCGGCGGTCTCACTGATCGCAGGCCCTGCGAAATCAATCGCAAACCGGGCCCAATTCTCTTTGCGCAACGGTCCCGCCGTCGTCCGCACGATGCGCGCCCCCGGCACCGGCAACGGTTCGTCGGCACCCCAATGCAACCTATAGGAAACCGGAAACGGCTTGCCGGGTTCCAATGGAACCGACGGCGTCCAATACGCCACGATGTTGTCGTGGATCTCCTCTTCGGAGGGAATTTCGATGAGTTCGACAAACCCATCGCCCCAATTCCCGCGCGGTTCCACCCAAAGGCTCGGCCGCCGCTCGAAATGCTGGGTGAGATCCTCAAACGTGCCGAACGCACGGTCGCGCTGCACGAGACCAAACCCGCGCGGCGCCTTATCGATAAATGCACTCGTCTGCAGCGTGCGCGGGTTCGTCAACGGACGCCAGATCCGTTCACCGCGGCCATTCAGAATGGCGAGACCCTCGCTGTTGTGCACAGCCGGCCTCAGATCGCCGTTGACGCGGCGCTGCGCACGCCCGCGCAGAAACATGCTGGTCAGCGGCGCCAGTCCAACGTGCTTCAAAGCGCGGCGCGGATAGAGCACCGCATCGACGGACATCGAAGTTGTCTCGCCCTGCGCAATCGTAAAACGGTAAGCACCCGCCACCGACGGACTGTCGAGCAGTGCGTGCACGATGATTTCGGATCCCGCATTGCGCGGCTTCTCGATCCAGAATGCGCGAAAGATCGGGAACTCTTCACCGGCCGGCTGCGCGGTGTTGACGGCAAGACCGCGCGCGGAGAGCCCATACGCCTGCCCAAGCCCAATCGCGCGGAAGTAGCTCGCACCCTGAAACACGGCGAATTCATCGACGCGATCTGCGCGGCTTAGCGGTCCGACAAGCCGAAACCCGGAGAATGCATAAGGTGCTGCTTCGGGCGCAGCCAGGATCGACGGTCCGAACGTAAACATCCGGCTATCGGCAACGAGCCGTCGCGCCTGCCCGTCTTCCACCACGCGCACATCGACCGGCGTCTCGTAGATCCACCCGCGCGGCAGCATGTGGACTTCGACGCCCAGCCGTTCCGACTGCCACAGTGCCTGTTCGTTGCGGAACCGAATATCGCGATACTGCTCAGCCTTGAGCGCGTTGAAAGGTTCGGCCACCTCCACAGCCGGACGCGCGAAATCCTTCGCGGCCAGATCCTCCGCCAACTTCAAGACATCCTTGGCCGCGAACGGCTCCACCCCCGGCACCGCCTCTTGAGCGGCGACCGTCAAGGGCTCGCCGGCCAAGCGTGCAACTGCGAAAAGGGTGGCGATGGCTCCGCCACTCATGAGCAAGGCCCGCCGAGTCTGTCCTGTTGGTGTCTTGGTCATGCAAGGTGTCGCAATGATGGAACGGTGCAGTCTCGATCGTCCTGACCACGTTCGTCCGGCAAACAGAACATTTGCGTGGAATAACAGGGTCTTTTTTGGATGGAGCGGTACGTATCGGCGACTGGCCCCCCGGCGCAGATGCTGGACGTGATCATGGATGACCTAGCCGGTAATTGTGGCGACATTGCCAAAACCAGGTGAGACCTTTTTTCCACAACGGCGCACAGTGACAATGGTTCCACGTGATGGTGCACTGCACAAAACCTAATGCAATTGACGTGGGGGAACAAGACGCGACCTGGGACTCCAAACCAATAAATTTGCGCACGGCGGGCGGCCAATTAAGAGATTATTTCCCCTGATGAGGTGTCACTAACCACCATGGCATAGCGGCAAAAGGCCCATCGATGATGGGGGTGAGTAGTCGCCGGCCGCGGCGATGTGCTGACTGTGGCGCAAAGCCAAATTCGGCGTTGAACGCTGGTCTCTGGAGTGTCAAAGAATCCAATTATGCATTTAAAAGCAATAGCTTGGCACCGCCTGTTCAATTCGTGGCTATCGCGCCACAGCCCCACCGGAATCCACAGCTTGAAGCCAGTTTGACGTTTTAATGGGCGGATCGATCTGCTTAGTATCCTGCCCTGAGCGGTGATTCGGAGCGAGGCTTTGACCGCTGGTCGAAATAGAGCGTTTGGCGTCGGTTGCGTCTAGTCTAGCAGCAGTTGCGTCACTCGCCCGTTCTTGAAGTTAGTAGACGGGAGAAGGGTACATGAAGAAACATAACCTCTACGCACTGGTGGCGGCCGGCTTGCTCGCAAGCGGCATGTCCGTTTCCAGCGCGTCCGCGGCAGACCTTGGGGGGAACTGCTGCGCTGACCTCGAGGAGCGCATTGCTGAGCTCGAGGCCACCACCGCCCGCAAGGGCAACCGCAAGGTCTCCCTCACGGTCTCCGGCTGGGTCGGCCAGCAGGTCACCTTCTGGGATGACGGCGTCGAATCCAACACCTACGTCCACGACCTCGGCTCGACGCTGGGCAGCCACGTGAAGTTCACGGGCTCGGCTCAGATCTCGCCCGGCTGGTCGGCTGGCTACGTTCTGCAGCTCGAAGCCATTGGTTCTGATGGCCTGACCACGGACCAGGGCACAGCTGGCGTGCTTGGCAATGGTCCTGATGGCCCCGGCGCGCTGACCGGAGTGGCGAATAGTGTCCAGACGCTGCAGTCCTACTGGTTCATCAAATCTGATCAGCTCGGTAAGGTCAGCGTCGGCAAGCAGTCGCAGGCTTCCGACAACACCGCAATCCTCGTCGACGGCTCGGGCTCGCTCGTCCCCGCCAACTGGGTCGCGTACGATACCAACGCATTCGCGGTTCGCGGCCTTGGTGCCGGCACGATGATTTGGGGTGGCACGCAAGGCTGCTTCGGTATGGGCGGCGCCTGGGGAGACTGCAATGGTCTCACGCAGAACGTAGTCCGGTATGACTCGCCGACTTTCGGTGGCTTCTCGATCAGCGCCTCGTGGGGCGAGGATGACATGTGGGATGTCGCAGGACGTTACGCAGGTGAGTGGGCCGGTTTCAAAGTTGCTGCCGCAGCCGCGTACAACGAAGTCACCGACAACCGCTATAACCAGGGCACCTTGGCATCGCTTGGCGGCAACCCGGATATGGACTATTTCCAGGCCGGCCTCTTTGTCATGCACGTCCCGACCGGACTTTTCGGACTCGTGAACTACGGCGATCTTGACGTCGACGCAGCTAACGGTGCCGGTGCATACGATGCTCAGACGTGGTACGGAAAGATTGGTCTGCGTTCTCGCTTGTCTGCACTTGGCCACACGGTGTTCTACGGCGAATACCTGAACGGTCAGGACGGCGCTATCGACTTGCAGTTCCTTGGCACGACTGGCGCCTACGGCGTTGCCGGCAACGGTGGATCGTCGGAGCTTGAAGTCTGGGGCGGCGGTATCGTGCAGGAAGTCGACGCTGCAGCCATGTCGGTGTGGGTCAAGTATCGTCACATGAGCTTTGACGCGACTGGCGTGGATGCTGGTGGTGGCATAGGTGGCGCAACGGTTGGCGTCTCAGCCGAAGACTTCCAGTACGTCGGCGTCGGCGGCCTGATCAACTTCTAAGCTGATCGCCACGATTTAACGAAATCGGAAGGCCGCCCCTCACCGGGCGGCCTTTCTTTTTGTTTGCATTGGGGTCAGGCGCCCGGGCACACCCGTCCCCGGTTATCCGCTGATGTCGAGACCCGGTGTCAGACCCAATAGCCACAAACAAAAAGGCCGGCAGCTTTCGCCACCGGCCTTTCCAACTCAATCCGATTGCGCTCGGCTTACTCCGTACAGCCGCGCGTCTCGAACTTCTCGCACGAGTAATCGTTGCCGCGGTCGCATTCGCGCAGCCAGCGATTGCACCGCGACCGCCAACCGCTGCGGCGGTAGCCCCGGTCGCTGGCATACGCGCGGTTCGAATTGGCGATGATGGCGGCGGCCGCGACGCCGAGGGCAACCCCCACAGCGATATTGCGGCCCTTCCGGCCTGCGTCAGCAGGATTGTCAATCGCGACAATGGACCCCGCAAAAGCGACGAGTCCGGCTGCGAGAATAGCGGCAGGGCGTTTCATAGACAAACTCTCCAAAGGCTGAACGTCTTTCAACAGAATAGCAGCAGCCCCGGGATAGGCCCACTCAATAATACAAGATAAGGTGCAGTGCTTAAGCGTCGATCGCGCGCCGCACTTCGAAGATTTCCATGATCCGGCAACCGCGATGCGGGCCGTCACAGACAAACGTCCACTGACCTTCTGTGAACGTGTCACACATCTTTACGCCCTTGATCAGGATCCAGTGTCCTTCTTTGCCCTTGTGGATCGCTAGAATGTAGTGCGACCAAGCATTGCGCGGCTTCTGCATCCACGTCCACACGCTCGGGCGCTTCTTGCGCTCCAAATGCATGAAGCTTTCTTTCAACGTCATCGCATAGCCGTACATGGCCAGCGCTGCCTCGACCTCGTCGGCGTAGGTGCCCTTCACAGAATGCTTCAGGTCCGGCGGTAACTCCCGGTAGGCGTTAATCGCCCGCTCCACTTTGCTCACCGGATAGCCCGTCACGGCCGAAATCACATACGGCCCGCAAAACGCCACGCGCCCGGTGTCGTTCGCCACCTCATGCAGCGACGACGTCATCTTTCGTGTGGGTTCCAAATCGTCCACAGGGCGCCTCGCGGGGCAAATCACCGGAAATGGTCGGCGAAAGCTTCGGCCCGCGATGGTTGACAAAAGGTTAATGGCGCCGAGTTGCCCCCGGGGATTACGGCCGGGCGCCCCTCACTCCGCCTCCCGGTCCAATCTCCGGGCAGCACCCAGCACCGGGCTCGCCTTGACCGGCCGCCGAACGGCCTTCACCGCCTGCGGCGGCATCGCGTCCAGCGCATCGAGAATATCGGCCGGCTGCAAGGGTGACCGCCGGACGATCGTTTCGCGCACCGGGCGCACACGAAAGGGGGCAAAGGGCTTCAGGAACATGTTGGAAACTCCACCAGTGTCGGCGCCTCGCAATCATTAAAACATGGGATATGCCACGCGCCCATGGCGCAACAACGGCAGCAATTCCAGTCCCACGCGCTATCCACAAGCATGTCCGCTGGCCAAAGCGCTGAAAGTGCGCCCAGACTGCCCGCAGCGAAGCAGTGCGCAGTGGCAGTTTCTGCCCCCACAGCGAAACGCCAGAAACACGGGATCGCGTTTACTCCCGGCCCGGGCCAAAGTATGGGTAACGGGAACGCCCCAGACTCCACCCCACACCTGACGCCACACCATAGAGGCAGCGATGCGCTACGACGAAAATGACCAGGAGAGCCGCAACGTCGAAGACCGCCGCGGCCAGGGCGGCGGCGGCTTTGGCGGGCCGGGCGGCATCCAAATTCCAATCGGCGGTCGCGGCGGCATGAGCCTGACCTCGCTCCTGATCATCGGCGCGATCATGCTGCTGTTTGGCATCAATCCGCTCGATGTTCTGACTGGCGGTGGCGGCGGCCAATTCCCGCAAATTGAAATGCCCCGCCAGCAAACCACCGAACGCCAGAGCGGCCCCAACATCCCCGGCCTGCCCGGCGAAGGCGGCAAAACCACCGCATCCAACGATGAGATGAAGGTCTTCATCGGCCGCGTGCTCGCCGATACCGAAACGGTTTGGAATCGCGTTTTCAAGACCTTCGGCGAGGACTACAAAGAACCCCAACTGGTCATCTTCCAGGGCGGCACGCGAACTGCCTGCGGCGTCGGCCAGACGCAGATGGGCCCCTTCTATTGTCCGCTGGATCAGAAGATCTACATCGATCTGGCTTTCTATGACGAGCTGAAGCGCCGCTTCAACGCGCCGGGCGACTTTGCGCAAGCCTACGTCGTCGCCCATGAAGTCGGCCACCACGTGCAAACGCTGCTCGGCATCGCCGGCAAGGTGCAGGCCATGAAACAGCGCATGGATGAGCGCAGCGCCAACCAGATCCAGGTCCGCATGGAACTCCAGGCCGACTGCCTCGCCGGCGTTTGGGCGAACCTGAACCACCAGCTCAACAACCGCCTCGAACCCGGCGACATTGAAGAAGGCCTGCGCGCCGCCAACGCCATCGGCGACGACATGATCCAGAAGAAGACCCAAGGCTACGTCGTTCCCGACGCCTTTACCCACGGTTCGGCCGAACAACGCATGCGCTGGTTCACCACCGGCTACCAGTCCGGCAAGATGCAGACCTGCGATACCTTCAACACCGACAACCTCTAGCCATGGTCCGGGGGCAGCCCCCTAACCAGGGGTCAGACCCCATATCCGTTGCCGCCGGCGGAACGTTGATCCGCCGGCCGCTTACAGGCGCGCGTGTTGCGTGGCTGGTAACGGAGCTAGCGCTGCTCTTCATCGCAGCCCCCCTCGCCATGCATGCCGCCGTCCATCAGGCGCGCATTCCCCTCTTCGTCGCCCTTCTGCCTATCCTCGGCATCGTGCTGACGATTCTGCTCGCCGACCGCACATTCTCCCTCAAAGCCGAACTCGCCCGCAGCATTCCCTGGCGAACCCTGCTTTCGATCCTCGTCGTTTTTGCCGTTGGCGCGCTGGGCGTCTGGGCCTGGCTGAAGGAGGCCCACCCAGGCTGGCTGTTCGAATTCCCGCGCAACCGCCCGGATCTCTGGCTCACCGTCATGCTGGCCTATCCGGTCGTCTCGGTCGCCACGCAGGAAATCGTCTACCGCACGTTTTTCTTCCACCGCTATGGCCCCCTCTTTGGCCCCCGCGGGGGACTCGCGATCGCCGCGAACGGCGTCCTCTTCGGCTTTGCCCACATCGTCATCGGCCAGCCCTTCGCCGTCGTCGCGACCATTCTCGGCGGCTGCCTCTTTGCCGCCCGCTATCAAGAAACCCGCTCCTTTTGGGCGGTCTTCGTCGAGCACACCCTTTGGGGCGCCTTCATCTTCACCATCGGCCTCGGCCGCTACTTCTTTACGGGCATTTCGAACGTCTGAGCAGCGTGTGGCTGAACCCTTGACCGCGCGCTCCGCATATGGTCTGCGTCACCCATTAGATCTTCCAATTTTGAGCAGCCGTATTGCAATGACTGTCACCGATAGCCACGCGTTGGCCCTCGTCCAAAACCTCTACGCCGCGTGGACGGAGCGTGACATGGAGGCCTTCTTCGCGCACGTCCACGACGACATTGTCTATGTCCTTCACCTCGATCCGGCCCTCATTCCGATGGGCGGCGAACACCGGGGGCGGGACGCATTTCGGGCGGTTCTCGATCAATTCAACGCGACCTTCAGCTATTTGCGGTTCAACCGCTCGCTCTTTAGGCAGTCGGGCGACGTCGTCAGTCTCCGCGTCCACTACTCGTGCCTACACAAGGCGAGCGGGCAGATCCTGTCTGGTAGCTATACGGCCAACATCACCATCCGCGACCGGCAGATCGTGCGCATCGAGGAGTTTCCGGACCAAGCCTTCGTGGAGGCGTTTTTCCGGTTGATCGCCGCGTCCTCCACGCGCCCCGGCGAGGAAAAGCGCTAACGCCGGGCCTGGATCCGGCTGGCGTTGTGCGCTGCCTCCCAATCGGCTAGAACGCGCACCAACATCCCTGAACCCCTGATTTGACGAGGCGACCCCGATGGCCGCGGCCCACCAGTACGTTTACCACATGCACAAGCTGTCCAAGTCCTACCCGGGCGGCAAGCAGGTCTTGAAGGATATCTCGCTCTCCTTCCTGCCCGGTGCCAAGATCGGCGTCGTCGGCCTCAACGGCGCGGGCAAGTCGACACTGCTGAAGATCATGGCTGGCACGACGGACGACTTCGTCGGCGAAGCGCGCGCCGCCGACGGCGTCAAGGTCGGATACCTCCCGCAGGAACCCGAACTCGATCCAACGAAGGACGTGCTCGGCAACGCGATGGAGGGCGTCGCGGAAAAGAAAGCGATCCTCGACCGCTACAACGAGATCGCCGCCAACTACTCAGACGAGACCGCCGACGAAATGACGGCTCTGCAAGACCAGATCGATGCGCTCAATCTCTGGGACCTCGACACGCAGGTCGAACAGGCCCTCGATGCGCTGCGCTGCCCGCCGGGCGATGCCGACGTGACGAAGCTTTCGGGCGGCGAAAAGCGCCGCGTCGCGCTGACCCGTCTTCTCTTGTCGAAACCCGACATTCTCCTCCTCGACGAACCGACCAACCACCTCGACGCCGAATCCGTCGCCTGGCTGGAGCGCTTCCTGAAAGACTACACCGGCTGCGTCATCCTCGTGACGCACGACCGCTACTTCCTCGACAACCTCACCGACTGGACGCTTGAACTCGATCGCGGCCAGGGCGTCCCCTACAAGGGCAACTATTCCAGCTGGCTTGAACAGAAGGCCAAGCGCGAAGCCAGCGAAAAGGCAGCCGAGGAAGGCCGCCAGAAAGCGATCTCGCGCGAGTTGGAGTGGATCCGCTCCTCGCCGAAAGCCCGTCAGGCCAAGTCGAAAGCACGCATCACCAACTTCAATAAGCTCGTCGAGCAGTCGGGTCGCGAAGAAGCCGGCAAAGCCGCGTTCTCGATTGCCGAAGGCCCGCGCCTCGGCGAAATGGTAGTCGAGGTCGAAGGTCTGTCGAAAGCCTTCGGTGATCGCCTCCTCATCGACAAACTCACCTTCAAGCTGCCGCCCGGCGGCATCGTCGGCGTCATCGGCCCCAACGGCGCAGGTAAGACCACGCTCTTCAAGATGCTCACCGGCAAGGAACAGCCCGACAAGGGCTCGATCAAGCTCGGCCCAACAGTCAAACTGGCCTATGTTGACCAGAGCCGCGATCACTTGGACGATAACAAAACCGTCTGGGAAGAAATTTCCGGCGGCCTCGACATCATGAAGTACGGCGACAAGAAAGAAATGCCGAGCCGCGCGTACTGCGGCTGGTTCAACTTCAAGGGCCCCGATCAGCAAAAGAAGGTCGGTCTTCTGTCAGGCGGCGAACGCAACCGCGTGCATCTCGCCAAGATGCTCAAAGAGGGCGGCAACCTGCTCCTACTCGACGAGCCCACCAACGACCTCGACACCGAAACGCTGGGCGCACTCGAATCCGCACTCGAAGACTTCCCCGGCTGCGCCGTGGTCATCTCACATGACCGCTTCTTCCTTGACCGTCTGGCCACCCACATCTTGGCCTTCGAAGGCGACAGCCACGTCGAATGGTTCGAAGGCAACTTCGAAGCCTACGAAGAAGATAAAAAGCGCCGCCTCGGCGACGCCGCCGTCGAACCCCACCGCATTAAGTTTAAGCGCTTCGAGCGGTAACACCCCGCAACACTATTCAACTCTCTATGATTTCAATGCGTTGTCGGCTTAGGCTCGGCAACGCCCAAACGTGTGCGTGTGGTCCATCCCGCCGCAGGCGTCGAATTGCCCTGCGGCGTCTGTGACTTCCTGGGTTCTGCTCATCTTTCTTCTGCCGCATTGCTGCGGCGCTAAAGGCCCATCAGAACAACTGGAAAAACAGGACCTGATCCATGAGCAAGATTTTCTCAGCCGCACTCGCGGTTCTCGCCGGCATGGCCGTCATCTCGACGGCCGAAGCACGTCCCTATGAACCAACCCAGTCGCAAGGCTGGCAGCAGACCGAAGCAGGTCAGCCTTCACGCAGCTCGGCGCGCAAGAAAGCCCGTCAGCAGCGTTACGTTCAAAGCGTCGAACGCGCACCGCGCTCGTCCGGCGTTGGTCCGCGTCCCGGCCGGTGGTGCGGCTGGTGGATGCGCACGCAGAAGGGCGGCGGTCCGGAATACAATCTGGCTTGGAACTGGCGCAAGTATGGTTCGCCGTCGGGCCCGCAAGTCGGCGCCGTCGTCGTCTGGCGTCACCACGTCGGCATGATTGTCGGCCGCGCAGAGAACGGCAAGTGGATCGTCAAGTCGGGCAACGATGGTGGGGCCGTCCGTACCCGCGCCCGTTCCGTTTCTGGCGCCATCTTCCGCATCTGATTTCTACATCACCCGGAAAACGAAAAAGGCCGCCCCACCTGGGCGGCCTTTTTTGTACCGTCAATCACTGCGGCGTCACTGATTGAGCGCCGCCACAAGCGCGCGGGGATTGTCCTGGTTCTTGCTGATGTAGTCCTGGAACAGGTTGCCGAGCACCGTGGTCATCTGGAACATCAGGATTTCAGCTTCCCGCACTTTGTAGGTGCTGCCGCGACGGACGATCGTCCAGCGCACATCATAAGCCGAGCCATTCCGCAGCGTCACGGCCGTATCGACATACGTGATGCCGCCCGTACCCGCCGACTGCCCGACAACGACTGCCTTGGCGACCGGATACTTCGGCGACTCCTTGGCCGCGTAACGCGCGATCCAATTCACCATGCCGGTGTAGTAGGCCGGCCGGTCCGCCTTCGAGAGCCGGTTGGCATAAGAGCCAAGCGCGGTGAGCCCGATCGCCGGCAGATCCGCATGGCTGCGCAACGCGGTCTGGAACGCGGTGGCCGAACTGGATCGCGACGCGGAGACCAGTTCATTGGCAACCCTCTGCATGTAAGCAGCCGGTGTCTCGGCCCAGGCCGGCAACGCCGTCAGGACAAGCGCAGCGCAGGTGAATAGTGTGCGCAATCCAGCCGGCTGACGAAACGAAATGTGCATCTCAGAAGTACTCATGTCTGACCCGCGAGGGCGTTGGCATCGACAAAACCATGACGCCCGAATGCGGCACGCCGGTGGCCTTGTAGGCTCGCTCATAGAAGCTACACCACTCTGAAGCGATCCCGTCAAATGCTCGCACAGATGCCAAGCGGCACGTAGCCCGGCCGCCCTGTTTCAAGCCGCCGCAAGCGGCCGTTCACGGAGCATTTGCGGTGCCAATTCCGGCAGGCCGAGAGCACTGGCAACCTGATCCAGTTCAGACTGCATCAGCCGCGGCGCCATGGCGATCAGCAGTGAGCGCGAACGATCTGGATGCACGAGCACCAGTTCATGCCGCACGCCCGACAACGAGGCTCTGAGATATGGCGCGATACCGAGAAACTCAGTCATGGGGGCCGACCAGGATGTTGCGTGGCCGAAGGCCTGGTCCACGACAGTGACGCGCCCATCAGCAATCTCAATGGTGCGGCTGCGGGTCAACGTGTTGAGCAGGCGATAGATCGGAAAACCTAGCAGAACGAGCCAAAAGGCGAGCCCAGTGAGAATTTGTAGCGATGCGATCGGCCGCGTTGAAACCGCGTCCCGCAGCGCTTGATCGGCCAGCGCCGTGGTCGCAATCATATAGAATGGTGACAGCAGGGCGGCGGCGAACAGCATGAGTGTGCCGAGCAGAATGCCGGTCGTCCGGCGGGCGGGCAGCTGTTCGATGGTGACGTACAAATTGGCAAAATCAGGCATCGAAGGCGTCATGCGGTCGATCGCAGCAAGGCGCATGGAAAAGCTCCGGAAATCAGGGCGGCTGGGAAGCACCCGCAACATTAGCTTTGGTAATCTTGATGCTGGGTTAAGGTGTGTCCGAATGCTGTTCCCCGTGGGACAAGCCTCCGCCAGCCAACTTTGCCCTTGACGGACATAAACATATCTTTATGTCTCTCCGGAACGCCGCCCCGGAGATTTAGGTGACCGAAGCGCTCCCCATGTCCGACCTCGTCGCAGCCCTCAAGGCCGCTGCCGAGCCGACGCGCCTGCGCATCCTCCTCCTGCTTTCGCGCAGCGAACTCTCCGTCAAGGACCTCACCCAGATCCTCGGCCAGAGCCAGCCCCGCCTGTCCCGGCACCTGAAGCTGCTCACCGAAGCCGGCCTTATAGAGCGCTTCCGCGATGGCAGCTGGGTCTATTTCCACGTCTCCGACCGCACCGCCGGCGGCCACCTCGCCCGCCGCCTCATCGCCGCCGTCGAAGGCAGTGACGCCCAGGCCCGCCGCGACCGCGACCGCCTCGAAACTTTAAAGCGAGATCGAGAGCAATCCGCCCAGGCCTACTTCAAAACGCACGCCGCCGACTGGGACCGTATCCGCAGCCTTTACGTCCCCGAAGGCGCCGTCGAACAAGCGATGCTTACCTCGCTTGGCAACGGGCCGTTCCGCCTCTTTGTCGATCTCGGCACTGGCACCGGCCGCATCCTCGATCTCTTCTCCGGCCGCTACGAGCGAGGGATTGGCTTCGACCTCAATCAGTCGATGCTGGCCTACGCCGAAAGCAAGCTCTCCGCCGCCGGCCACCGCAACACCGAGGTGCGCCATGGCGACTTGTACGATCTCACCCTGCAGGATGGCGTCGCTGACGCCGTCGTGATGCATCAGGTGCTGCACTTCCTAGCCGAACCGGGTGCGGCCATATCCGAAGCCGCGCGTATCTTAGCGCCGGGTGGTAAGCTGCTGATTGTCGACTTCGCCCCGCATGATCTGGAATTCCTGCGCGAGGAGCACGCCCATAAGCGTCTCGGCCTCGCTGCCGATCAGGTCGCGCAATGGACCGCCGCCGCCGGTCTCGATCTGAAGCGCACCGAACTCCTGAGCCGCGAAGGCGGTTCGGACCAGCCAGCACTCACGGTTTCGCTTTGGGTCGCCGAGCGGCCCATGGCCACAATTTCGAACGCAACCAAAAAGGCGGGCACCGCATCCCGTCACATCGAGGAGGCCCGCTGATGGTCGAGGGCAAGGAACGCAAAAGCCGCCTATTGGGCGCCGGTGAAATCGCCGTCTCGTTCGAATTCTTTCCGCCCAAGACGGAAAAGATGGAAGAGCAGCTGTGGACGGCGATCAATCGCTTAGCCCCGCTCGCCCCTGAATTCGTCTCCGTCACCTATGGAGCGGGCGGCACCACGCGCGAGCGCACGCACGCCACCGTCGAACGCATCGTGAAGGAAACGGCACTTCGTCCCGCCGCACATCTGACTTGCGTTGACGCCACCCGCGAGGAAGTCAACGCCGTCGCGCAGGCCTATTGGAATGCGGGCGTCCGCCACATCGTGGCCCTGCGCGGCGATCCCGCCTCCGGTGCCGGTCAGAAGTACGAGCCCCATCCCGGCGGTTACGTGAACGCCGCCGAACTCGTCGCCGGCCTCAAGAAGATCGCCAACTTTGAGATCTCCGTGGCCGGCTATCCCGAGAAGCATCCCGAGAGCCAGACGCTCCAGGCCGACATGGACAACCTCAAGGCCAAGGTCGACGCCGGTGCCGACCGCATCATCACCCAGTTCGGTTTTGATAACGCGCATTACCTGCGTTTCCTCGAACGCGCCCGTGCCGCCGGCATCTGGGTGCCGATCACGCCCGGCATCGTGCCGATCCATAATTTCCGTCAGGTCGCGGGCTTCGCCGTCCGCGCCGGAGCCACCGTGCCAGCCTGGCTTGCCCGCCGCTTTGAAGGCCTCGATAACGACCCCGAGACGACCAAGATGGTCGCCTCCGCGGTCGCCACCGAGCAGGTCATGCAGCTCGTCGACGAAGGCATCAAGTCCTTCCACTTCTATTCGCTGAACCGCCCTGACCTCGTCTACGCAATCTGCCACTTGTTGGGGTTACGTCCGCTCCACACCGCCCCCCTCGAAGACCGCCGCATCATGATCGCGTGATCGTGCATCCGTTCCGCATTCCAAAAAGAGTTCTCCAATGAAGCGCCTTCCCAGTTACAAAGCCCTCGAAAAGGCCGCCTCCGAGCGCATCCTCATCATCGACGGCGCCATGGGCACCATGATCCAGCGCCATAAGCTGGAGGAAGCCGACTATCGCGGACCGCGCTTCGCCGACTGGCCGCGTGACGTGAAGGGCAACAACGATCTCCTCGTACTCACCCAGCCCAAGATCATCCAGGACATCCACGAGCAGTATCTCGCCGCCGGCGCCGACATCATCGAGACCAACACCTTCAACGCGCAAGTGATCTCCATGGCCGACTACGGCATGGAAGCGCTCTCCTACGAGATCAATTACGAGGCTGCCAAGCTCGCCCGCGCCGCCTGCGATAAATACAACGAGCTGACGCCGGAAAAGCCCCGCTTCGTCGCCGGCGCCGTCGGCCCGACGAACCGCACCGCGTCGATCTCCCCGCAGGTGAACGACCCCGGCTTTCGCAACACGTCGTTCGACGAACTGCGCGAAGCCTACACCGAACAGGTCCGCGCCCTCGTCAAAGGCGGCTCCGACATCATCCTCATCGAAACCATCTTCGATACGTTGAACGCCAAGGCCGCCGGCTTTGCGACCCTCGACGTGTTCGACGAACTCGATCTCGAACTTCCTATCATGCTGTCGGGCACCATCACCGACCGCTCGGGCCGCACGCTCTCGGGCCAAACGGCGGAAGCCTTCTACTACTCCATGCGCCATCTGAAGCCCTTCTCGGTTGGCCTCAACTGCGCGCTGGGTGCCGAACTGATGCGCCCCTACATCGCCGAACTGGCCCAAGTCGCCGAGTGCCGCATCTCGGCCTATCCCAACGCCGGCCTCCCCAACGCCATGGGCGAATACGACGAGACACCCGACGACATGGCCTGCAAAACCGAACCCTGGGCAAAAGACGGCCTTATCAACATCATGGGCGGTTGCTGCGGCTCCACGCCCGACCACATCGCCCACATCGCCGAGCACGTGAAGGGCTATCCCCCGCGCAAGGTCACCAAGCTCGCCCCCAAAATGCGCCTCTCCGGCCTCGAACCCTTCGTCGCCGGCTAAGGAAAAGAAACGAACATGACCTCCGCAGCACAATCTTTCATCAACGTCGGCGAGCGCACGAACGTCACGGGCTCGGCGAAATTCCGCAAGCTCATCGAGGCGGGCGACTATCAGGCAGCGCTCTCCGTCGCGCGCCAGCAGGTCGAAAGCGGCGCCCAGATCATCGACGTGAACATGGACGAAGGCCTCCTCGATTCCGAGAAGGCCATGACCACATTCCTCAACATGATCGCGTC
>PERL01000008.1 GCA_002928735.1 Hyphomicrobium sp.
GCCCTTCTCAAACAGTTGGTCGAGCCCCTCGCGCGCTTCCACCGGCTTGGCGGGATCGCCCGCTGTCAGGATCTCATCTTGCTTTTTGTATTCGGCGATTTTTGCTTCGATCGCGGCGCGCCCATCGGCCGTCAGATCGGGCTCGGCCTTGAGCCGCAGTGTGAGGTCGTCCACTTCGACGCGCAGCACGTGCCGGCGCATGTTCTTGGCTTGGAAGAATGCCCAGGTGTTCGCCGCTTCGATGTTTTTCAGCGTCATGTCCTTGGCTGCGTTTCCGCCGCCCATGGAACAGATGGCGAGCAAAACTGCGAGGATGCCGATGTAAACGCCAACCCAGCGGTCGCGGTCGCGGACGTTGTCGCCCTCGGCATCCTTGGCCAACTCATCCCATACCATCGTCGCCACCCTGTGCTGTCACGAGGTCGGCGCGGTCGAGCACAGCCCCTTTTTCGTCGAGCTGATAGACGATCGGCGCTGCGGTTGCCAGTTCGCGCGCGATGATCTGTTCTCCGGTCAAGCCCTCAAGATCCATGATGAGCGCCCGCAGCGAGTTTCCATGCGCCGCCACGATCACCGATTGTCCCGCGTTCACGACCGGCCAGATCTTCGCCTTGTAATAGGGCAGCACGCGTGCGGCCGTATCCTTCAGGCTTTCGCCACCCGGCGGCGGAATATCGAAGCTGCGCCGCCAGCGCAGCACCTGCTCTTCGCCGAACCGGTGCTTCGCTTCGTCCTTGTTCAAGCCGGAGAGCTGCCCGTAATCGCGTTCGTTCAAGGCCTCATCGCGCGTGATCGGCACGCCCTTCTGCCCCATCACGTCAAGAATGATGTCGAGCGTGTTTTGCGCCCGCCGCAGCTTGCTCGTGAAAGCCTGATCGAATCGAAGGCCGTGATCGCGCAAGACGCGCCCGGCCCACCGGGCTTCGATCAGCCCCTTCTCCGTCAAATCCGGATCGCGCCAGCCGGTGAACAGATTGAGCCGGTTCCATTCGCTCTGGCCATGCCGCACCAGCACCAGCGTGCGCGTGCGAGTGGCTGTGTCTGACAGAGTCTGGTGGTTCTGCATCGTCACGCGATCTGTCCTTACAAGCCGAGGACATCGGACATGGAGAAAAGGCCCGGACCTTTGCCCCGGCCCCACAGCGCGGCTTTCACCGCGCCCCGCGCAAAGATGCTGCGGTCCGATGCGTGATGGCGGATGGAGATCTCCTCGCCTTCGCCCGCGAAAATCACTGTGTGGTCGCCAACCACGCTGCCGCCGCGCAACGTCGCGAATCCAATATCGCCGCGCCGCCGCGGACCCGTGTGGCCATCACGAACGCGCACCGAAGCCGTCGTGAGGTCAACCCCGCGCCCCTTTGCGGCGGCCCGGCCGAGCATGAGCGCTGTGCCCGATGGCGCATCGACTTTGTGCTTATGATGCATCTCGACGATTTCGATATCCCAATCGGCATCAAGAGCGGCGGCCACCCGCTCCGTCAGCGCCGCCGCCAGATTGACGCCGAGGCTCATGTTGCCGGACTTGATGACCGTCGCATGGCGCGCCGCAGCCACGATCGCGGCGTCCGATGCGGCATCCAGCCCCGTGGTTCCGATCACGTGCACGATCCGCGCGTTGGCGGCGAGACCCGCGAATGCCACCGTCGCCCTGGGCGACGTGAAATCGATGATTGCATCCGAGCGGGCAATCAGGTCCAGAGCGTCCGCGGTCAATGGAACGCCATTGGCTCCGAGCCCCGCCAGGTCTCCCAGATCGCGCCCCAGGTCGGCGCTGCCGGGCGCTTCCGTACCCCCCGACAACGTACACCCGGGATCGGCCGCAATGGCGCGGACGAGTTCGCGGCCCATGCGGCCGGCGGCACCCATCACGGCAATCTTCATAAGGGACACGTGCGGCCTCCACTCAGTGGGTTGGCCGGGGGTATAGCAACCGCAACCCCGAGCGGGAAGTGCGTCAAGGCAGTCATCCCCGGCGCGGGCAAGTCAGCCGCACGCCTAGGTCGACGCTTTGTACCGCTCAATCGCCTGAACGATGAGCCGGCGCGCCTCTTCCGCATCGCCCCAGTGGTTGATCTTGACCCACTTCCCAGGCTCCAAATCCTTGTAATGGGCGAAGAAATGCTCGATCTGCTCGGTCGAAATCGATGGCAGATCCGAGTAGTTTTTCACCTTGCTGTAGCGCTTGGTCAGCTTGTCGCTCGGCACGGCGATGATCTTTTCATCTCCGCCCCCGTCGTCCTCCATCACCAGCACGCCGATCGGCCGGCAATTGATCACCGCCCCCGGCACGATCGCCCGGGTGTTGCAGACCAGCACGTCGATGGGGTCGCCATCGGCCGACAGCGTGTGGGGGACGAAGCCATAGTTCCCCGGATACCGCATTGGCGTATAGAGAAACCGGTCGACGACCAGCGTCCCTGACGCCTTATCCATCTCGTATTTGATCGGTTCGCCGCCAACCGGCACTTCGATGATCACGTTAATGTCGTCCGGCGGGGATTTCCCCACTGGAATTGCCTCGATGCGCATCGATGAGCCCCGTTTCTTAGATGATTGTCGTTCGGCGGATCCGCCGGTGACTGGCGGCCCCGGAAGATGGCGAGCGGAGTGTGCCCCAGACCGCTACCGGAAATCTAGCCGTCGAAGGTCGAAGCGCGCCGGCATCTATGCTTAAGGCCGGCCTGCCTCTGCCAAGCCGCCGGACTGGCGAACCTTTAATTTAAACCCAGCCGACGGCCACCTTCTTCAAGGAGGTCTGCCCGAACGTCTCGCGCACGGTCTTGAACGGCCGCCCGCCCCGCCGCCAGTAGAAGTCGAGCGCGGCGTCGTTATCGGCCAGCGCCCAGACCATGAGGCCATTGAGGCCACGCGCATCCAGCCGCGCCCGGCACGCCTCAAAGAGGTGTTCTCCGAGCCCCATCCCCTGGTGCAGCGGCGCGACGTAAAGTTCGTAAATCTCGCCTTGATGCCGGCCTCGGCCGCGCGCCGCGCCATAGGTCGCGTAGCCGGCGATTTTGCCGTCGTGGACTGCGATCAAGGGTCCCTCGCCACCGCGAATGGCCGAAGACCACCAGGCTTTGTTGCGGCGGCGAATGATGCCCTCGAGTTGCTCGTGCGGGACGAGGCCTGCATAAGCCCCGCGCCATGTCTCGGCAAACAAAGAGGCTAACACCGCCGCATCGGCAATTTTCGCCGGCCGGACCAAAACGTCTGTGCGCCAACTCAACGTCATGAACGCCCTCGCCACACCAGCACGCATCTCATGCACCCCAGTCTAGCGAATTCCATGCCAACGTGGCGGATTAATGCCACCCGCCGGACACGAAACAGAAATCGCAAATCCCCATAGAAAAAGCCCGGGACCTGCGGTCCCGGGCTTGTCCTTATCGTGGAACAAAAGTGGCGATTAGGCCGACTTCTTGATCTGCTCGAAGGTCTTGGCGGCAGCGGCGTTCATGGTCTCGAACGTCTGCTGAGCGATCTTCGCGGAGAGCTCGAAGAGTTCCTTGGTCTGGTTGGCAGAAGCCGTCATCTGCTGCTGGAAGTACGACGTCTGCAGCTTGATGACTTCCGGAACCGTCTTCGCCTTGGCGATGGCTTCAGCGGCGTCGAGAGCAGCTTCGGTGTTGATTTCGACGTTGCGGAGAACCTTCTCGCCGAGCGTGCGAGCGCCGGCCTGAGCCGTCAGCATCACATTTTCCATCGTCTTCACGCCGTCCTTGGACACCGACTGCATCTTGTCGAAAGCTTCGCGGGTCTTGGCGACGCCGTCTTCAGCGATGGCCTGGATGTTTTCCGGAATGCGCGCGTCCTTGGCGGCGGCGAACATTTCCTGGGCCTGGCGGGTGAATTGATCGTTCATGGCAATGGTCCTCTAACTGAGATGGTGTTTGCGGAGATTGTGGGGGCATGCTGCGCCAGTGCCGGACGGGAAGCCCGCCATGTGCGCTGGAATTTCAGGAGCCAGTTTTTCCGGCTCGACAAAAAGGAATATAACAGCTCTTTTGTGCAATGCAACATCAAATCTTCGGCTGCATCCAAAAAAACTACCTACGGTGTTGATATTGCCTGATAAAATAGGAGCATTGCAGCGCAAAATAATTGATCGAAATCAAATGCTTATATGCCCAAACGCTGATCTGCATCAGAGAGCGGGGAAGTGGTCCCGATATCCCATGGCCGCCGGATCGAACAAAATATCGGCAGGCCGCAGCGGCCGCGCCAGTGCCAACCCCTCAAGTGAACGGCACCGCGACAGAGCCACATAAGCCTGCCCGTGCGCGAAGGTTCCCCGTCCCAGGTCGATATACACTTTGTCGAGTGTCAGCCCCTGCGCCTTATGGATCGTCAGCGCCCAGGCCAGCCGCAGCGGGAACTGCCGGAACGTCCCGGCGACCGTCTCCACCACCTTGTCCTGCTGCGTGTCGAACGCATAACGGCGGTTCTCCCACGCCGCCGGTTCGATCTCGTACTCTTTGCCGTTGATTTCGACCCACACTTGCTTTTCGGTCAGCCGCGAGATCCGCGCCACCGTGCCATTCACCCACCGCCGGTCCGGATCGTTCCGCAGCAGGATGACTTTGGCGCCCGGCTTCAACACGAGCGTCGAGTCCGTCGGCTGCGCGTTGGGATTAAAATCACCGCTCACCCCGGCCTCGTACCGCTGCAGAACCCCGGGCAGGGCGTCGAGGTACGCCATGTTGATGCGCTGGGCGGCCGCGTTCGTGGGCGTCAGGATCACATACGCATCACCCTCGCCCAGTGTCCGCACCGGCCGCACGCACTCATTGAGCAATGTTAGGTCGTCTTCTTCCACTTCGCCTTCGCGAATGCGGTTGAGCACGCGGATCAAACCCTCGTCGCTCTGCCGGAACACCTGATTGAGTTCGAGCAGCATCGTGCCCAGACCCTCGCGCAAACCCGAAGCGGCGAAGAAAAACGGCCCGCCATGCTCACTGTCGAGGTACTGCGCTACCTCGGCTTCCTGCACGACGGGCGGCAGCTGATGCAAATCGCCGAACATCACAAGCCGCAGTCCGCCAAACGGTTCGCGTGGCCGGCCCCGATTGATGCGCAACGACATATCCATCGCCCACATCAGATCGGACCGCACCATGGACACTTCGTCGATGATGAGAAACTTCAACCGCCGCATCACCTGCCCGTTGCGGCTGCGCCGGATGTCGTCGGGCTTGATCAGCCGCGGCGGCAACCCAAAGAACGAATGGATCGTCTGCCCGCCGACGTTCACGCCCGCCAGCCCCGTGGGCGCCAGCACAACCATGTCATCCGGGATCAGATCGCGGATGCAGCGCAATAGCGTCGACTTGCCTGAACCTGCGCGCCCCGTGATGAAAAGGTGGCCGCCCGGCTCGCGAAGGTAGGACAGCGCTGCCTCGTACTCGGCCGTCGGCGTCACGCCCGCCGGCCAGGACATGGGCGCGCCCGATGCGGCGACGACGGCTGAGGCGGGATCGGATCCGGGCAAATTCAATCTCATAGGTGAAGCGTCTGCTCACTAAGCAGGCCCCCGGCGAACATGTCAAAACGTCATCCGTAAACCCGACACATTCCGCACGGCAAAAGAAAAGGGCGGCTACCTGACAGGTAGCCGCCCCAAACTCAGACGCCGAAGTGATCGGCTTCGGAAATGGATTAGTCAGCGGTGATGCTAATGACCTTGAAGGCCTTGTCCATCTTGATGTCGTAGTTGGCGCCATCGGCGCACTTGACGTCATTCAGCTCGAACACGCCCGAGCCTTCCGATTCCTTCTCGCCGACGCCGCCGGTGCAGCCCCAAGCCTTGGCCGTGGCGGCGATCTTGCCGGCTTCTTCATCCGACGGCTTATCGTCAGCGAAAGCGAAGCCCGACGAAAGGGCGAGAACAGTAATCGCGATGAGCGACTTCTTCATAAGTGATATCCTCCGAAAAGATGAGACAAGTCGTATGGGGAAACGACGACGACCCGGCAGGTCGACTCAAAAAACGGGAATGAGGCTGCGCCGGATCACGGAACATGTAGCAATTCCGCTGCAATCTTATGTGGCGACGCAGCGAAGATTGGCAAGAGGAACACTTCCCATCAAAAAAAGGAATTTTTCCTACAATTTCCAAGGAATAACGGGAAGCCCGACGCCTTAGGCGACGTCGGCTTCACGCTCAGCTTCGCGCTTGCGTTCCTGCCGCTTCCGCTCGTTCGGGTCGAGCCAACGCTTACGCAACCGGATGGTCTCCGGTGTGATTTCGACCAACTCTTCGTCGGTGATGTACGACATCGCCTTCTCGAGCGTCAGCTTCATTGGCGGCACCAAAGTCAGTGCCTCGTCCTTGCCCGACGCGCGAACGTTGGTCAGCTTCTTGCCCTGAACCACGTTCACGATCAGGTCGTTGTCCCGCGAATGTTCGCCGACAATCATGCCCTCATAAACCCGCGCCTGGGAGCCGATCATGAACTGCCCGCGATCCTGCAGATGGAAGATCGAGTAGGCCGTCGCCTCGCCGGTACCGTTCGAGATCAGCACGCCCTGCCGGCGGCCCGTGATCTCTCCCTTGAAAGGTGCATAGGAGTGGAACAGCCGGTTCATCACCGCCGTACCGCGGCTATCCGACAACAGCTCCGACTGATAGCCCAAGAGCCCGCGCGTCGGCACCAGGAACACCATGCGCGTGCGCCCGCCGCCCGAAGGCCGCATTTCCATCAGGTCGCCGCGCCGCTCCGACAGCTTCTGCACGATCACGCCCGTGAAGCCGTCGTCCACGTCGATGATCGTCTCTTCGATGGGCTCAAGTTTCTGCCCCGTCTCCGGATCGGTCTTGATCACGACCTTGGGCCGGGACACCGTCAACTCGAAGCCCTCGCGGCGCATGTTCTCGATCAGGATCGCAAGCTGAAGTTCGCCGCGCCCCGACACGATAAAGCTGTCCGTTTCGTCGCTGTCCGACACCTTGATGGCGATGTTGCGCTCGGCTTCGCGCATCAAGCGGTCGCGAATGACGCGGCTCTGAACTTTGCTGCCTTCTTGACCGGCAAACGGTCCATCATTGATTCGGAAGGTCATCGACAGCGTCGGCGGATCGATCGGCTGCGCCGGCAGCGGCTCGGTCACAGACGGATCGCACAGGGTGTCAGCCACGGTCGCGTCTGTCATACCCGCAAGTGCCACGATCTCGCCGGCACTCGCCTCCTCCACCGGAATCCGCTCCAGCCCGCGATACGCCAGAACTTTCGTCGCGCGGAACGTCTCCACGAGCGTTCCGTCGTGACGGATCGCCTTCAAGGCCATGTTGGGCTTGATGGTGCCCGACGTGATGCGGCCCGTGAGAATGCGGCCCAGGAACGGATCGGCCTCCAACGTCGTCGCCAGCATGCTGACCGGACCGTCATCGACCGCCGGCGGCGGAACGTGCGCCAGCACCAGATCGAACAGCGGCGCAAGATCCGTCTGCGGACCTTCCGGCGCCAGCGCCATCCATCCGTTGCGGCCAGACCCGTAAAGCACCGGGAAGTCGAGCTGCTCGTCAGTCGCGTCAAGGTTGGCAAAGAGATCGAAAATCTCGTTCAAAACGTCCAGATGCCGCTCGTCGGGGCGGTCGATCTTATTGATTGCCACGATGGGACGCAGGCCCCGCTTCAGCGCCTTCGACACCACGAACTTCGTCTGCGGTAGCGGCCCTTCCGAGGCGTCGACAAGCACGATCACGCCGTCGACCATGTTCAAGATGCGCTCAACTTCGCCGCCGAAATCGGCGTGACCGGGCGTATCGACGATGTTGATGCGGGTGTCTTTCCACAACACCGACGTGCACTTGGCCAGAATGGTGATGCCGCGCTCGCGCTCAAGGTCGTTTGAGTCCATCGCCCGCTCGGCAACCTTCTGGTTGTCGCGAAACGATCCCGACTGTTTCAGCAATTCGTCAACAAGCGTCGTCTTGCCATGGTCGACGTGCGCGATGATCGCGATATTTCTAAGCTTCATAATTGGTCTCTGTCTGGGGAAGGGCCGGGTCCGGGCTGGGACCGGTCTGACCGGCAACAATTGCGGCGGGAGGTAGCACATCCCTCGACACGCCGCCAGGGACGGATGTGTCGCCCCCGCGTCATAAACCCCCTCTCCCCGCCGTCAGGGAGAGGGTTTCACGGCCGTTTTAGGCCAAAACAACCCTAATGCAACTTCACGTGCGGTTCCGTCCGGCGGGTCAGCAGCCGCGATACGCTATCCAGCGCCACCTTCCAGAACCCGTGCAGCGCGTATTCGTGCATCTTATACAGCGACCGATACATCATCTTCGCGAACAGGCCCTCGATCATCATCTTCCGGCCGGACACGAAGCCCATCAGGCTTCCCACGGTCGAGTAATCGCCCAGCGACACCAGCGAGCCGAAATCGCGGTACTTGAAAGGTGTCAGCGGCTGTCCGTCGAGCTTGTGCCGGATCTGCTTGTAAACATGCGTCGCCATCTGGTGCGCGGCCTGTGCCCGCGGCGGTATAGGATGCGTATCGCCCTCCGGAACCAGATAAGCGCAGTCGCCCAGCACGAAGATGTTTTCATCCCGCGTCGTCTGCAGCGTCGGTTTCACGACAAGTGTATTCATGCGGCTAGTTTCCAGACCGTCGAGGTCCTTTAGCACCGCAGGACCCTTCACGCCCGCCGCCCATACGACGAGCTCCGACGGAACGAAATCGCCCGATTCCAATTCGACGCCATCGGCCCGCACCCGCGTGACCCGCGAATTGGTCCGGATATCGACGCCCAGACCCTTGAGAATGTCCGACGTCGCGTTCGAGATCCGCTCCGGCAGTGCCGGCACAATGCGCGGCGCCGCTTCGATGAGCGTGATCTTGATATCTTTCTCAGGCTCGATCTTGTCGAGGCCGAACTGCGCGATAAAGCGCACGGTCTGATGCAATTCCGCAGAGAGCTCCGTCCCCGTCGCGCCTGCACCGATGATGGCCACGTCCATCTGGCCCGGCCGCACCGGCCCTTCCTGCGCCTGCGCGCGAACGCATGCGTTAAGCAGCCGCCGGTTGAACTTCTCCGCCTGTACCTGGGTGTCGAGCATGATCGCATGCTCCTGCACGCCCGGCGTTCCGAAGTCGTTCGATACGCTGCCGATGGCGATCACGAGAATGTCGTACACCAGCGCCCGCTGCGGCGTGATCTCGCGCCCCTCTTCATCATAGGTTGCAGCGAGAATGACCTGCTTGTTCGCCCGATTGAGACCGATCAGTTCGCCATAGCGAAACTTGAACCCATGCCAGTGCCCCTGCGCCATGTATTCCAGTTCGTGCTGATCCACATCCATGCTGCCTGCTGCGATCTCGTGCAGCAGCGGCTTCCAAATGTGCGTGCGCGACTTGTCGACTAGCGTGATCGCCGCCTTGCCCTTTTTGCCGAGCTTGTTGCCAAGCGTCGTCGCCAACTCGAGCCCGCCCGCGCCGCCGCCCACGACGACAATGTGCGTCTTGTCAGGCTTCGGGACCAAAAGAGTGCGCGTTCCGGTCATGAGTCGGTCTCCCCGCTGATGCGTCAGCGTCCATCTATGTCGCCGCGCTGACCTGATGGGTCAATGTGGCATCCTCAGCCGCGGATCTCGCCGCCCGTCGCCTTCTTCACGTCCGCAATGATCTTCTGCGAAACCGCGTCGATCTCCGCCTCCGTCAAGGTCGCCGAAACCGGCTGCAGCGTCACCTCGATGGCGAGTGACTTCTTACCTTCCGCCGCCAACGCCCCGCCCTCGAAAACGTCAAAGACGGAAACGTTCGAAATAAGCGCCTTATCAGCCCCTGAAGCCGCTTTCACCACGTCGCCAGCCGCAACGGCCTTATCGAGTACGAATGCGAAATCCCGCCGCACGGCTAACAGATCGACCGAGGTCAATGCCGCCCGCGCCCGCGACTTCTTCTTCTCCGGCGGAATCTGATCGAGTAACACCTCAAACGCCACCGCCGGCCCTTCCACATCCATCGCCTTCAACGTCGCCGGATGCAGTTCTCCAAAATGCGCCAACACCGTCTTCGGCCCCAGCCGCAGCGTGCCCGAACGCCCCGGGTGATACCACTCCGGCGCATCGCGCGTGATCTGCGCCTTGCCCGCGTCGACGCCAAGTGCCGCCAGCACCGCAATGGCGTCGGCCTTCGCGTCGAACACGCTCACCGCGTCCGCCGCGCCATCCCAATGCCGCCCCGCGCCGGAAAGCACTGCCGTCCCCGCTCGCACGCCAGCTGCATTCAGCATCTGATCCGCCGGCTGGTCGCCCTTGTACGCCTGCCCTAACTCAAACAGCGCCACATCCGCGAACCCGCGATTGGCATTCCGTGCCACGCCCATCAACAAGCCCGGCAGCAAGCTCGGCCGCATCGACGACAAATCTGCCGAAATCGGGTTCGCCAATTCCAGTGTATCGGATCCGCCGCCGAAATGCGTTGCGATCGCACGCGGCAGGAACGACCACGTGACCGCTTCGACAAGCCCGCGCGCCGCCAGCGTTTTGCGCGCCCGCCGCGCCCGCTTCTGCCGCTCGGTCAGAACCGGTTTCGCGATCCCCGTTGTCCGCTCCATCGGCGTCGATGGAATGCGGTCAAGTCCCGCGATCCGTACGACCTCTTCAACGAGGTCGGCCGGTCCATGAATGTCCGGACGCCACGTCGGCGTCGTCACTGTGATCTGATGCCCATGTCCGTCGAGCGTGCAGCCAAGCGCTTCCAAAATGTGCCGGACTTCCGCTGTCTCGATCGCGATGCCCGACAGCTTCGCCACCCGGTCGGTGTCGAACTCGATCACGCGCGCCGTCTCGGGAACCTTGCCGGCCACCTTCGTTTTCGAGGGCGTCCCGCCGCAGAACTTTTCGATCATCTGCGTCGCCAGATCGAGCCCCGGCAATACCGATTGCGGATCGACGCCACGCTCGAACCGGTAGCGCGCATCAGTCACGAGACCCGTCTTGCGGCCCGTCGCAGCCGTCCGCACCGGATCAAACCAAGCACTCTCGATCAGCACGTTTTTCGTCGTCTCTGTGCAGCCGGATGCTTCTCCTCCCATAATGCCGCCAAGGCCGAGCACGCCGCTGTCGTCGGCGATCACGCACATCGTCTCGTCAACGGCATACTCTTTTCCGTCGAGGCCCAGAAAGGATTCACCGGCCTTGCCGAGCCGCGCGCGAATTGCACCTTTCAGCTTGTCGGCGTCATAAACATGAAGCGGCCGCCCATGCTCATTCGAAATGTAGTTCGTCACATCGACGAGCGCATTGATCGGCCGCATGCCCACGGCCTTCAGCCGGTTTTGCAGCCACTCCGGCGACGGCCCGTTCTTGAGCCCCGTCACAAGACGCGCCGCGAACACGGGGCACGCGCTCTCCGCATCCTTGGGAAACTCCAGCTTCACATCGATCGGGCAATCTTTCGCGCCTTCAACGCCGTGAATGCGCGGCTCATGCTTCAGCGTGCCGAGCCCTGCCGCCGCCAGATCGCGCGCAATGCCGCGCACGCCCGTGCAGTCCGGCCGGTTCGGCGTGAGTTTCACCTCGAACACTGGATCGTTGAGACCAGCGACATCGATATACCGGCTGCCCACCTTGTCGGCGAGCGAGGCATCCAGTTCCAGAATACCGTTGCTCTCATCCGACAGTTCGAGTTCGGCCGCCGAACACATCATGCCGTTCGAGACGACCCCGCGAACGGGCTTCTTCTCCAGCGTGATCTTCGACCCCGGAATGTACGTGCCAAGCGGCGCGAACACGGACACAAGACCCACACGCGCATTCGGCGCCCCGCACACCACCTCCATCAGCGGCTGCCCCTTGGCGATCTCAACTTGCACCACCTGCAGCTTGTCGGCATTGGGATGCTTCTTCGCCTCCACGATCCGCGCCACAGTGAACGCCCCGAGCGTCGCACCGGGATCCTCGACGCTCTCCACTTCCAGCCCGATGGCCGAAAGCTTGGTCGCGATCTCCTCGACCGTAGCCGTCGTCTTCAGGTGCTCTTTCAGCCAGGACAGCGTGAATTTCATCGCAAATGTTCCGTTCAGCGGCTCTTGTTGGCGTTGATCGCCATGACGTAGACGAGCACCCACAGCAGCGCGGGTGCAAGCGTGAAGGCAAATCCGGATACGAAGCTCTGGCCCAGCCGCTCGCCCAGCGAACACGGCGTAACGGACCCGTCGAGCGCATAGCAATTACCGTCAAAGATGGCCGCATCGTAGGCGAGCGGCAGCAGCATCAAGGCGGCTACGCCAAGCGCCCCCACCAACTGCTGCTGCTTCAGCGGCCGCGGTCCCATTGCCGAGCCGAGCCCAAACGCCACAAGCAGCGCCACCGTCATGATGATCAGCGGAATGGCGAGCGCCATGGGCTCTATCTCCGCGGGTTACGACGAAAGCCCGCCGCCGAGCGTCGGCTGGTCGAGCAGCGAAAATCCATAGTGGCGCAGCCAGCGCAGATCGGCGGAGAAAAACGCGCGCAGATCCGGCAGGCCGTACTTCAGCATCGTAATGCGGTCGAGCCCCATGCCGAAGGCAAAGCCTTGGTACTTGTCCGGATCGAGCCCGCAGTTGGCGAGAACGTTGGGATGCACCATCCCGCAACCCAGAATTTCCAGCCACTGGCCCGGCTTCCCGATCGCCGACGCATCAATGTCCACTTCCATCGAGGGCTCGGTGAACGGAAAGTGCGACGCGCGAAAACGCATCGTCACGTTATCGACTTCGAAGAACGCCTTCGCGAATTCTTCCAGCACCCACTTCAGGTGCCCCATGTGCGTTTTCTCATCGATCACCAGACCTTCGATCTGGTGGAACATTGGCGTATGCGTCTGGTCGCTGTCGCAGCGATAGACCCGACCCGGCGCGATGATCCGGATCGGCGGCGTCTTGCCCTGCATCGTGCGGATCTGCACCGGGCTTGTATGCGTGCGCAGGAGCAAACGCGACCCGTCCGGCTTCGGGTTAAAATAGAACGTGTCGTGTTCCTGCCGCGCGGGGTGCTCGGCTGGAATGTTGAGCTTCGTAAAATTGAGATCGTCCGTCTCGATATCCGGACCTTCCGCGACCTCAAACCCGAGATCGGCGAAGATCTCGATGCACTCGTCGAGGACCTGGCTCACCGGATGAATGCGGCCCAACTGTTCCGCGCCAGCCCGCACCGGCAGCGTCACGTCCGCCCGCTCGCTGGCAAGCCGCGCCGAAAGCGCTGCAGTCTCGAGCGTCGCCTTGCGTGCATCCAGCGCGTCGGAAACCTTGGTCTTCAGCGCGTTCACCGCCGCGCCAAACGCCTTGCGCTCCTCCGCCGGTAACTTGCCGAGCTGCGCCATCAGTTCGGAAATCCGGCCCTTTTTGCCGATCGCCGATACGCGCACGGCATCAAGCGCCGCGAGATCGCCGGCTCCGGCAACCTCCGTCAGCACATCGTCTTCAAGGCGGGAAAGATCAGTGCCAGATGACATGCAGGACGGCTCCGGAAAAGCGGATGCCCGTCATCCCGTCCGCGGGTCTGGCGCGAGGCACGCCTCGATTATGAGGAGCGCGCCGAAGGAGCCCCGCAGGGCGCGATGAAACGGCAGGTTTTGGAGAAAGCGCGCCGGGGATGTCTCATCCCCGGCCTCGTCAGTGTGTCGTGATCGCCTGAAAAATCAGGCAGCCTTCGGCAGCGCGGCCTGAGCCTTGTCGACGAGCGCCTTGAACGCGGCGTTGTCCTTCACAGCGATGTCGGCCAGGACCTTGCGGTCAACTTCGATGCCGGCCTTCGTCAGGCCATCGATGAAGCGTCCGTACGTCAGGCCGTGCTCGCGGGCAGCGGCGTTGATGCGCTGGATCCAGAGCGCGCGGAACGTGCGCTTCTTATTCTTGCGGTCGCGGAAGTTATACTGCAGCGCCTTTTCGACGGCCTGCTTCGCAACGCGGATGGTGCTCTTGCGGCGGCCATAATAGCCCTTCGCAGCCTTCAGAACTTTTTTGTGCTTGGCGTGGGCGGTAACGCCGCGCTTGACGCGTGCCATGGGAGTGCTCCGTTTCGATCGGTAAAATGGGGGTCAGCCGGCCATCAAAGGCCCGCGTCTGCTCAGCGGTTGTAGGGCATGTACTTCTTGACGATGCCGGCATCCGAGTCGTTGAGCACCATGGTGCCGCGCGCCTTCTGCACGAACTTCGCCGTCCGCTTGATCATGCCGTGCCGCTTACCAGCAGCACCCGCCTTCACTTTACCGGTCGCCGTGAAACGGAATCGCTTCTTGGCACCGCTCTTGGTCTTCATCTTGGGCATTTGGCTTTCCTTTCTAGTGGCCGGCGTAAAGCCGGCGGGCAACGATCGGTCTGGGGCGTGGGCCCCAAGGCGCGCTGCCGTTCTCTTGTGTTGAAGCATGAAAGCCGCCACGGCATGCCCTGCCGGACGGCTCCGGGCGGCGTTATACGGTGAGGCCCCGCATGATGCAACTGCCCTCGAACGCCACACTTGAACGCACGGAGGTGGCAGCTGCAACGAAAGCGGCCTATCACCGGCGTTTTGTCCGTTTGCCAAGATGAAGTGAAGACTAAAACTGAAGTTGATTAGGTAACCCGAAATCAAACGGGACCGATTAACTGCCGTGAACTGCCGCGACGCTCCCTAATGTTCATAATGACAGTACGCGACATGCCTGCCGCTCGCAAAAAATCACGCGATTTCGAATATTTCTAGCGGTTGCCTATAGGCTTCGATCTTGCGCTCTGCGCCCTGTCAGGTCATATAGACGGGATCGAACACGCCTTGGCTTACTCTGCGACAGCTCTACCGAGTCTGACACTAGACGTCTCCAACGCGCGATTTGATGGCCCCCGATGTCGTCGCTTCGGGGTAATTTACCTATGCTTTGGAGGCATATCGATGTCGACTGGTACCGTGAAGTGGTTCAACGGGCAGAAGGGCTACGGCTTCATTCAGCCGGACGAAGGTGGGAACGACGTGTTCGTTCACATCTCGGCTGTTGAGCGTGCAGGTCTTTCTTCTCTGCGTGAAGGTCAGAAGATTTCCTTCGATACCGAACGCGGCCGCAACGGCAAGATCGCTGCGATCAACCTGCGTCCCCTGTAATAAAGGGTACGTTGCACGGATCGTGCTTGGGGAGCAGAGCTATCTGCTCCCCATTTAGTTGTGCGGTGCCCATCCGCACGCCACTTTCAGAGGGCACATGGCTAAGGAAGAAGAACTCGAGTTCGAAGGTGTCGTGGTGGAAATTCTCCCCGACGCCCGCTGCCGCGTGAAACTCGACAACGGCCACGAGATCGTCGCCTATACGTCGGGCCGCATGAAGAAAAACCGCATCCGCATTCTGGCCGGCGATAAGGTCACGGTTGCGATGACGCCATACGATCTCACCAAGGGCCGCATCAATTTCCGCCACAAGGACACGCGCGGTGGCCCGCCTCCGGGTGCCGGTGGTCCGCCCGGCGGTGGCCAGCAGCGCCGTCGCTGAGCGCAGCGCAACATTGCAACACGGACGAGGCCGGCCGCCACAAGCGCCGGCCTGAATTTTTTGCGCCTAACGCCTTGGCTAAAACACCCGGTGCGGGAAATAGCGCGAAACGATTTCGTCAAAACGCCCGGACGAGCGCACCTTATGCAGCGCTGAATTCAACAGCGCCCGGATCTGCGGATCGCTGCGCGGCACCGCAATCCCAATCCCGTCGCCGAAATAGCGCGGCTCGAAAAACGGCCCGCCGCGCAATTCGCAGCATCGCCGAGACAGTGTTCCATTGATCCAGAACGACAGCCCGATGCCGTCGTCGAACACATAATCCGTCTTGCCCTGCAGCAGCGCTTCCCGCGCCAGTTCCGAAGTCTCAAACACCTGCACCCGGCTGTCGCGAAAGAACGTTTTCAGAAACGCTTCGTGCGGCGTGCCCCGCGCCACCGCGATCGATCGCCCATAGAGCTGATCCGGAGCGATCTCGACCTTTTCGGTCTCGGTCTTCGCCGCAAACCGCCCCGGCGTATGGAAGTACCGATCGGTGAATTCGACGTCGCGCAGCGCCTCCGCCGTCACCGCATGGCCCGCGATCACCGCGTCCGCCTCGCCGCGCTTCAACGCAACCAGCAACTCCTCCCAAGGCCGCACGCGGATATCGCACGCCGCCCCGATCTCGTTACACAGCGCACGGGCCAGGTCGACGTTGAACCCATTCAGCACACCGTCTTCGTCAAGATAGTTGAACGGCGGGAAATCGCCCTCGGTCAGAAATCGCACCACGACGCGCCGCGGTTGCTGCGCTTGTGCAGCGCCGGTCCCGGTCGCATCCTGCGCCCAGACAGGATACGGCGGAGTCAGAAGGGTCGCCGAACCTATTAAAAATCCAAGGATCGCAGCGATCCCGCGACCGATTACGGCACTGCTTGGCATAAAGATCATCAGCATTGCACGTTCCAGCTGTTCAGTTCACGCCGTTTAACGTAGTCTGCCGACGGATGGTTGGGGCAGGTGACGACTGCCGAGTTTGTCGTGCGGACGGGCGGTCGTGTCAAATCCTCGGCTTCGCAAGCAGCAGATTTCTTTGGGGACGTTGCCGGCCTCCCTGCGCGCGCCCGCCGATCCGGGCTGGGCGGAGGCGCTGCGCGAGAAGAGCCCGGATCTCTCCGCCGCGTCGCCGATGGCGCGTTGGCAGCAAACCTTGTTCGCCCTTGCCATTCTGGCACTTGCCTTAGGGTTCTGGTCCGACGCTGACGCCACCGCCATGCTCACCATGGCTCTTCTCACCCCTGCATTTCTGTGCGTCGCGCTCATCCGCGCGGCCGCTCTCGTGGACAGTCTCCGGACCAGCGCTCCGCCACCAACCGCCCTTCCGGCCAACGACGATGACCTCCCCGTCTATTCAATCCTCGTCCCGCTCTACCGCGAAGCCCACATGGCCCCGGCCCTCATCGCCGCGCTCGATCGCCTCGATTGGCCGGCAGCCCGCCGAGATATCTTGATCATCACCGAAGCCGACGACGCCGATACGCGCGAAGCTTTCCGTGCCGCGATTGCCAACCGACCCGGCATGCGCATTCTGACAGTTCCGGCAGGCATGCCGCGCACCAAACCGCGTGCCCTGATGTACGCCTTGCCCGAAGCCACCGGCGAATTCGTCGTGGTGTATGACGCCGAGGACGAACCCAACTCCGATCAACTCCAACGCGCCTATCACTGCTTTCAGACGGGCGGCCCACGCCTAGGCTGCCTGCAAGCCCACCTCAACATTTACAATTCGCAGACGAGTTGGATCACGCGCCAGTTCACGCTGGAATACACCGCGCTATTCGACGCGATCCTCCCCACCGTCGAACGCCTTCGCCTGCCCATCCCGCTCGGCGGCACCTCCAATCACTTCCGCCGCAGCGTGCTGGAGTCGAGCGGCGGCTGGGACCCTTACAACGTCACCGAAGACGCCGATCTCGGAGTCCGTCTTGCCCGTCAAGGCTGGCGCGTGTCGATGCTAGATTCCGTGACGTGGGAAGAGGCGCCCAGCACCGGCACCGCTTGGTTCGGCCAACGGGCGAGATGGCTGAAAGGCTGGATGCAAACCTCCCTCGTCCATTTGCGCCATCCGCGCAAACTCTGGCGCGAACTGGGCCCCCGCGCATTTTTTGGATTCAACGTTTTGATGGGCGGCGTCATCCTCTCAGCCCTGGTCCATCCACTCGTGTACGCCTATGCGCTCTGGAAAGTCTCAGCCGGCGATCTCTCACTATGGCCGCCGCAAGGTTGGCCGGCCGTCGTTTGGTGGGCCGGCGTTGCCAATCTCGCCTTCGCCTACATCGTCGGCATCGCACTCGCCGCGCTCGCAACCCTCCGTCGCCACAACGCCCGGCTCGCAAGCCACGCATTCCTGCTCCCCGTCTATTGGATGATGATCTCGTGCGCCGCCTACCGCGCCCTCGCCGACCTCGCACTCCGCCCCTACCACTGGCGCAAAACCACCCACACCGCTCGCAAGCAGAAAGAGACGACCCGCAGACTGTAGATTTGACCATGTCGGGCCGCAGGCCCGTGGAGCAAGGCGACCCGCCGCAAGCGGCGCCCTAGCGGAGCGCGGCCCTCGGGCGCGCGTGAGCTATCAAGTATGGAGCGGGCGAAGGGAATCGAACCCCCGCGCGTAGGCGCGCAAAACAAAAAGAAAACGAGGGTCTGTGAGGTCGAATGGAGCGGGCGAAGGGAATCGAACCCTCGTATGCAGCTTGGGAAGCTGCCGTTCTACCATTGAACTACGCCCGCGGCGCGCCACCGATAGCATGGCCCCCTGGCCATGAACAAGGCACTGCGAAATTTCTCATATCGTGGCTTCGTATGGGCTTGAGCCGCCCGCCGCGACAGCGCAGTGTGGCCGCCAGAAGCCAAAGGGACGAACCCGTGACTGTTGAGCCTAAAACCGTTACCGCCGCCCTGCCGGTCGCAAAGTTTGCCGACCCCGACCGCACCGCCAAAGGCGAACCCCGCGCCACCGTCGCGCTGACCCGCCTCGACACGCTGTGGATCAATACCGGCACGCTCTGCAACATCACCTGCCGCAACTGCTACATTGAATCGAGCCCCACGAACGACCGTCTCGCCTACATCACCGCCGCCGAAGTCGCCCCCTTCCTCGCCGAAGCCCAAAAGCTCGGCACGCGCGAAATTGGCTTTACCGGCGGCGAGCCGTTCCTGAACCCCGAATTCGAAACAATCCTCACGGCGACGCTGGAGAGCGGCTTCGAAGCTCTTGTCCTGACCAACGCTATGGCCCCCATGCAACGCCCCGGTGTCAAAACCTGGCTCCTAAATTTGCATGAACGCTTCGCCGGCAAACTCACCCTCCGCGTTAGCCTCGATCACTTCACCGAAGCACTGCATGATGAAGAGCGCGGCCCCGGCTCCTTCGCCAAAGCAGTCGAAGGCACCGATTGGCTGCTTAGCCACGGCCTCCGCATCGCCATCGCCGGCCGCACCTGCTGGGGCGAAAGCCACGGCGAAGGGCTCGCGGGCTACGCACGGCTGTTTGAAGATCGCGGCTGGCCACTCGATGCACATATGACGCGCGATCTCGTCCTCTTCCCCGAAATGGATGGCGCCCTCGACGTCCCCGAGATCACGCCGGCCTGCTGGGGCATCCTCAACACGAGCCCCGGCGCCATGATGTGCGCCACCTCGCGCATGGTTGTTAAGCGCAAGGATGCCGCCACACCTGCGGTCCTCCCCTGCACGCTCCTCCCCTATGACGAGCGCTTCGAAATGGGTGAAACGCTCGCCAAATCCGCCCGCGCCGACGGCGGTATGTTCGATCGCGGCGCCGTCAAACTCGCCCACCCGCATTGTTCGCGCTTCTGCGTGCTCGGTGGCGGCAGCTGCTCTTGACCAACAAAAAGCCCCGGAGCATTGCCGCTCCGGGGCTCATTTTCATCGCAGTTGCAGCGCGGCTTACTTCTTGGCGACGAGCGCGTCGCGGATTTCCTTCAGATAAACTTCCGACGGCGGCGGTGCGGCCGGAGCGGGAGCCGGTGCCGGCTTCTTCATCGAGTTCATCGCCTTGACGAGGAGGAAGATCGCAAACGCTGTGATCAGGAACTTGATGACCGCATTGAGGAACAGGCCGTACTTGATGCCCACGCCGTCGCCGGTCGGCGTCGGCAGAGTCACGGCCAGC
The DNA here is from genome assembly GCA_002928735.1 of Hyphomicrobium sp. Lineage (GTDB taxonomy): Bacteria > Pseudomonadota > Alphaproteobacteria > Rhizobiales > Hyphomicrobiaceae > JAGVSR01. The sequence goes on from PERL01000008.1 coordinate 19,628, forward strand.
GTCGAGAAGTCCACCCCGGCCATCGCATAGCCGATCGGCGGCATGATAATGTTATCAACGAGCGTCGAGACGATCGGCGCGAACGCCGCGCCCATGATGACACCGACCGCGAGGTCGACGACGTTGCCCTTCATCGCGAATTCGCGAAATTCTTGGATCATGCCCATGGTAGTCTTCCCCTGTTTGTCAAGCTGGCCGATTCCGTGCGCCGAAGCGGCCGCACCAAAACGCCCCGCGTCGCCGCAATCCGGCGATTCGCTGGCCGGACGATAGGCAACCTGACGCTGCGGGACAATCCTTAGACGGCCTTTCATTTATTCCGCTGACGGGAATATCCTTCCCGCAAAACAGCCGATTGCAGCATCCGATGAAGCGCCACCGTCCGGCCATGCACCCGCCGGACAAACAAAAGGCGAAAACCTGCTGGTACGTGACCGATCCTGGGCTAAACAATCCGCTGCCCCGCTCCCGGGAGGGTCGGGCCGGCGCACGGAGGGGGACGCGGGATGATCGAGCGCAAGGAACGCAAGCCCTACTGGCGGCACACCAAGTGGCAAATGTTCGCCAGCTTGGTCCCGTTTCTCGCGGTGATCATCATCCTGCCGCTCTACGCCGAGCAATTGAACTCCAACAAGTTCCTCGGCTTCCCGCTCGGCTACTTCCTCGCCGCCCACGGCCTCGTGCTGATCGCCGTCATTACGGTCGCGAGCTTCGTCCGCCAACAGGACGCGATCGACCACTGGCACGGCGCCCATGAGGACAATTGACGGCGATGGCCAATCTCTCCCCGTCGCGCGCCGTAAATCCCCGTCTGGGATCTTACTTCGGCATTTTCCTCAGCGCCTTTGCGGCCATCGCGCTGCTGAGCCTGATCCTCTACGGGCTCGGCATCGACATCCCTGTTTTAAGTCTGGCGATGTTGCTTGGTCCTCTCGGTCTCTACGCCGGCATCGGCTTGTCAACGCACGCCACCGACCCGCTTGATTTCTTCGCCGCCGGCCGTCGCGTCCCCGCATTTTTCAACGGCCTTGTACTGGCCATGTCAGCGTTCGGCGCCACCGGTCTCGTCGCGCTGACCGGCTTGTTCTTCCTCATTGGCTTCGACGCGCTCTTCATCGCCATTGGTGCGCTGGGCGGCTTCGTCATCATGGCCGTCCTGCTTGCCCCGTTTCTGCGCAAATTCGGCGCCTACACCATCCCGAGCTACCTCGGCCGCCGTTTCGAATCCCGGCCACTCCGCCTCGCCTCGGCCCTTGTTGTGGCCGCGCCCATCCTCATGGTGTTGTCCGCCGAACTCCGCTTCGTCGCTGAAGCCGCTGTGCAATTATCGGGGTGGACCCGCGGCCAGATCTTCCTGCTGATTTATCTCGTCCTGCTGGCCACGCTGGTCACCGGCGGCATGCGCTCCATGACGTGGTCGGGCGTCGCCCAAAGCCTTGCGGCCTTCTTCGCCATCATGGTTCCAGTCATCATCGTCGCCGCCATCGTGACGACCATGCCCGTGCCGCAGCTGACGCATGGACCCGTGTTGCGTGCCGTCGGGCGCAACGAGGCCATTCAGGGCTTGCCGATCATTCTACCGCCCATGCTCGCCTTCGACCTCCCTGGCCCCGAACTGCAACCTATTCTGAAGCGCTTCGCCGACCCATTTGGCGCTGTAGGGGAAAGCGCCTTTGTTCTCGGCACCCTGTCGATGATCGCGGGCGTGGCGTCCGCCCCGTGGCTGCTGCCGCGCTTAGCCGCCGCTCCGGGGGTCTATGAAGCCCGCAAAACGCTGGGCTGGGCGACATTTATTTTCGGTATCGCCATGTTGTCCGCGGCCTCCATCGCTGTGTTCATGCGCGACTACCTGATGGACCTCCTCGCCACCCCCGGCCCCGCCGTGGTCCCACCGTGGCTCGCCGATCTGGCCAAGCGCGGCTTCGCCTCGATTACCGAAACAGGCACTCAATTCACCACCCAGAGCATCAGCTTTGCCCGCGATAGCGTGGTTTTGAGCCTGCCGGTCGCCGCTGAACTGCCGCCCATGCTGCTCGATCTCACGCTTGCGGCCATCGTCGCGGGCGGATTGGTCACCGCCAGCGCCGCAACCACCGCGCTCGGCCACATCCTGTCCGAAGACATCCTGTTCGGCACGACTTGGGAACCGCCCCACGGCTCCTCCCGGCTCCATGCGGGCCGCGTTGGAATCGCGGTCGCCGCGGTATCGGGCATTCTGGCCGCCGCCTTCCTGACGACAGACCCGCTCCGTGTCGTCCTCTGCGCCTTCGCGATCGGCGGGTCCTCCCTGTTCTCGGTGCTGGTGCTCTCCATCTGGTGGAAGCGCATGAACGCTTATGGCGCCATGGCCGGCGTTCTCACCGGCTTCGGGGTCGCTGTTCTGGTCGTGATGGGTGGTCAAGCTGAAGGAGCCGCCGTCCCCAGTGCGCTAGCAGCCATGATCGGCATCCCGGCCTCGATGGCCGCCGTATTCGCCGTCTCGTTCGCGACCCCGGCCCCAAGCCGCCATGTTCTGGAAATGGTCCGCGACATCCGCATTCCAGGCGGCGAAATCCTTTACGACCGCGAACTGCGCACCCAGCGTCTCAAGAAGCAGCGGCAACTCGGCTAACCTTCCCGTCCCGCACGGCGTGTTTTCAGGTAGCCTAAAAGCCGCGAAACTCCTACTTAGGTCTGAGGCGGTTCGCTGGGCGGCGCCGCAGCCAAAACGCGCTTATCAACCGCACCAAGACTTTGCCCCGGAGCTTGGTGCCGGTCTCCCTATGATGGACACGATGACGATCGACGGCTGCACATTTGGCCCCGGATATCCGACCCGGAAACGAGAGGGTGGCACGCCATGATGCCGATCACCTCTGGCGCCCCCGTGCGCACCACGGGCCAGAAGCCACGCATCCTGGTCGCCGACAAAAATCCAGTCGTGCGAACCGGCTTGGCCGAACTCATCGGGCGCGATGGCCGCTTCGACATCGTCTCCACCGTCGCAACGGGCGGCGCCTTCATCGCGGCATGCACTGAGGGCCAGGTCGACATCGGCCTTATCGGCTGGTCGCTCCCCGACATGACCGGCGGCGACGTGCTCGAAACGTTGAAGCGGCGCCAGATCGGCACGCGCGTTATCATCTACACCGGTGAATCCGTTGCCGACGTCCTGCGCCAGACGATTAAGTCCGGTGCATGGGGATTCATTTCAAAGAGTGACGAACCACCCGTGCTCCTCGATACGATCTCGTGGGTCGCGCGCGGACGATTGTGTTTCCCCTACGTTGATCTCGAAACACTGTCGCAAGATCCACTCGAGATGCTCACGTCGCGCGAACGCGAACTGTTGGCGGCCCTGGCCAATGGGTGGTCAAATCTTCAGATCGCGTCGCGCATTGGCATCTCGCGCAATACGGTGAAATACCACTTGAAGAATCTTTACGACAAACTGGGCGTCAATAATCGCGCCATGGCCGTTGCGCTCTACATGTCCAAAACCACGCGCACGCCCCTCCAGGACACGTCGGCGGGGTAGGTTCGGCGCTACCCGTTTGGATGGCAGCGCACCACCTTTGACCGGTATGAAACCCACCCAACTGAGCCGCAAATCTCGCCGCGCGGGTATTGTGATGCCCTAAGCAATCGTGAATGTTGCGCCCGACCAGCCGGTGGTATGTCGAGGGTTCTGAACCGGACCCTGTAGATCGCCACGGCCCGGCAGAAGTTTTTCATCTGCAGCGAATGCCGCGCCTGAAAGCGTCCTTGGATAGAGACGCTCGACTTCGCGACGCCGCCGCGAGTTCGAACCGACGACTGGAGGAAACATCATGTCCGTGACGCCGCATCTCTTCATCCCCGGCCCGACCAATATCCCTGAAGCCGTCCGCATGGCCATGAACGTGCCCATGATCGACATGCGCTCGGGCGAATTCCCCAAGCTGACGCTGCCGATCTTCGAAGACCTCAAGAAGGTCTTCAAGATGAAGGACGGCCGGGTCTTCATTTTCCCGTCGTCGGGCACGGGTGCATGGGAATCGGCGATCCAGAACACGCTGAAGACGGGCGACAAGGTTCTCATGAGCCGCTTCGGTCAGTTCTCGCTCCTCTGGGTCGACATGGCTGAACGACTCGGCCTCAAGGTCGAACTCTGCGACGAAGAGTGGGGCACGGGCGTTCCGCTCGAAAAGTATGCCGACATCCTCGCCAAGGATAAGGCTCACGAGATCAAGGCTGTCTTCGCAACCCACAACGAAACTGCAACGGGCGTGACGTCCGACATCGCCGGCGTCCGCAAGGCGCTCGATGCCGCCAAGCATCCCGCTCTCCTGTTCGTCGACAGCGTCTCGGGCGTCGGTTCGCTCGACATGCGCATGGGCGAATGGGGCGTCGATTGCTGCGTCTCCGGCTCGCAGAAGGGTTTCATGCTCCCGACCGGCCTCGGCATCCTCGCCGTCAGCCAGAAGGCACTCGACGCGAACAAGGCCGGTGGCGGCATGCCGCGCTGCTTCCTTGCTTGGGAAGACCACATCAAGACCAACGACCTCGGCTACTTCCCCTACACGCCGGCAACGCAGCTCATCCAAGGCCTGCGCGCCTCGCTTGATCTGATCGCCGCCGAAGGTCTCGAAAACATCTTCGCCCGCCATCATCGCCTCGCCAACGGCGTCCGCGCCGCAGTCGATGCATGGGGCTTGAAGCTCTGTGCCAAGGAGCCGAAGTGGCACTCCGACACCGTCTCGGCGATCCTTGCACCTGAAGGCGTCGACAGCGCCCAGATCGTGAAGACCGCCTACTACCGCTACAACACCTCGCTCGGCGTCGGCCTCAACAAGGTCGCCGGCCGCGTCTTCCGCATCGGTCACCTCGGTGCACTGGATGAGTTCATGATCGGTGGCGTGCTCTTCGCCGTCGAAATGACGCTCAAGGATTGCGGCGTGCCGGTGAAGTTCGGTTCGGGCACCGGTGCCGCGGCCGAGTACTTCAACTCCACCGCGACGAAGGCCGCCGAGCTGCCGAAGGCCAAGGCAGCCTAAGTAAAATCCGGCGGCACTCTCGAACAGGGTGCCGCCGCTCTTCTGACCGGCATCAGCTTCTCCGGCCCGGCCCCGCCCGGTCGATGAGCGTGGTGCGCCACACGACCATTCGAAATCTCGCAAGACAACAAGGAAACGTCCGATGAGCTTTACCCTCTACCCGCTCAAGAAGCAGCGTCTGCAGCGCTCTGAGCTTGCCGTACCCGGCTCCAACGTCACCATGATCGAGAAGGCGCTCGTATCGGCCGCCGACTACGTGTTCCTTGATTGCGAAGACGCCGTCGCTCCGCCGGACAAGGAACAGGCCCGCAAAAACATCATTCAGGCCCTGAACGATCTTGACTGGAAGGGCCACGGCAAGACCGTGTCCGTCCGCATCAACGGCCTCGACACCCATTACTGCTACCGCGACGTCGTCGACATCGTCGAGCAGGCCGGCTCTAAGCTCGACACTATTCTGATCCCGAAGGTTGGCGTCCCCGCCGACGTCTACGCGATCGAAACGATCGTCAGCCAGATCGAAGAAGCCAAGAAGCTTCCCCACAAGATCGGCACCGAAGCGCTCATCGAAACGCCGCTCGGTATGGCCAACGTCGAAGCGATTGCGTCCGCCAACAGCCGTCTCGAAGCCATGCATTTCGGCGTCGCCGACTACGCGGCCTTCAACAAGGCCCGCACCGTCGTCATCGGCGGTCTAAACCCCGACTATCCCGGCGACCAGTGGCACTTCGCCATCTCGCGCATGACGGTCGCCTGCCGCGCCTACGGCCTGCGTCCCATCGACGGCCCGTTCGGCGACTTCTCCGATCCCGCCGGCTACACCGCCGGTGCCAAGCGCGCCGCTGCATTGGGCGTTGAAGGCAAGTGGGCGATCCATCCGACCCAGATCGAACTCGCCAACGCTGTCTTCTCGCCGACGGCCGCCGAAGTCGAAAAGGCCAAGCGCATCATCGCCGCCCTCAAGGAAGCCGAAGCCCAGGGTAAGGGCGCCGCATCGCTTGACGGCAAGATGATCGACGCCGCTTCCGAGAAGATGGCAACGAACATCCTCGTCGTCGCGGACAAGATCGCGTCGAGCGCAGGCAAGTAAGCATCGACGTACGGCGGAATTCGATTTGAGGAGGTCCGACAATGGACATTCACGAATACCAGGCCAAGGAACTGCTCTCTAGGTTCGGCGTCGCCGTCCCCCGTGGCGGCCTCGCCTACAGCCCTGAACAGGCAGTCTATCGTGCAAACGAGATCGGGGGCTCGAAGTGGGCTGTCAAAGCACAGATCCACTCCGGCGCTCGCGGTAAGGCTGGTGGCATCAAACTCTGCCGGACCGACAACGACATCGAGGAAGCAGCCGAGTCACTCCTCGGCAAGCGCCTCGTCACGGTGCAGACGGGCCCCACGGGCAAACTCGTCTCGCGCCTCTACATCGAAGAGGCAACAGACATCGACAAGGAGATCTACCTCTCCTTCGTCATGGACCGCGCGGCTGAACGCATCGTGGTTGTTGCCTCCGCGGCGGGCGGCATGGACATCGAAGAGATTTCCCATAGCCGCCCCGACACGCTCATCAAGGTGCAGGTCGACCCCGCGGTCGGCATGCAGGGCTTCCAGGCCCGTGAGGTCGCGTTCGGTCTCGGCATCGAGCCTGAACTCATCTCCAAGATGGAGCGCACCATCCTCGGCGCCTACCGCGCCTTCCGCGATCTTGACGCCACGATGGTCGAGATCAACCCGCTCGTCATCACCAAGCAGAAGAACGTCGTGGCCCTCGACGCCAAGATGAGCTTCGACGAGAACGCGCTCTTCCGCCGTCCTCAAATCGCGGAATTGCGCGACAAGAGCCAAGAAGACCCGCGCGAAACCTACGCCTCCGACCGCGGTCTGGCCTACGTCGGCCTCGACGGCGACATCGGCTGCATCGTCAACGGCGCCGGTCTCGCCATGGCCACGCTCGACATGATCAAGCTGGCCGGCGGCGAACCTGCCAACTTCCTCGACATCGGCGGCGGCGCCAGCCCCGAGCGCGTGACGAAGTCGTTCAAGGCCGTTCTTCGCGACAAGAACGTGAAGGCAATCCTGGTCAACGTTTTCGCCGGCATCAACCGCTGCGACTGGGTTGCGAAGGGTGTTGTCGACGCGGTCAAGGAACTTGAGATCAAGATGCCGATCGTGGTCCGCCTCGCCGGTACGAACGTCGAAGAAGGTCGCCGCATCATCGATACGAGCGGCCTCACTGTGATCAGCGCCGAATCGCTGGCGGATGCAGCGGCCAAAGCCGTCGCCGCCGCCAAGTCCGCGGCTTGAGGAAAGAGGAGTAGGTCTCATGGCGATCTTCATCAACGAGAACACCTCGATCCTGATCCAAGGCTTCACCGGCCGCATCGGGACATTCCACGCTCAGGAAATGATCGACTACGGCTCCAACGTGGTCGGTGGCGTCACGCCCGGCAAAGGTGGCTCCACCCATCTCGGCCGTCCCGTGTTCAACACGGTCAAAGGCGCCGTCCAGGAAACCGGCGCCGAAGCCTCCATCGTCTTCGTGCCCCCGCCCTTCGCGGCCGACGCGATCATGGAAGCAGCCGACGCCGGCATCCGCTACTGCGTCTGCATCACCGACGGCATTCCCGCGCAAGATATGATCCGCGTGAAGCGTTACATGCGCCGCTACAAAAAAGAGCAGCGCATGATCCTCACTGGGCCGAACTGCGCCGGTACCATCTCGCCCGGCAAGGCGATGCTCGGCATCATGCCGGGCCATATCTACATGCCGGGCCGCGTCGGCATCGTCGGCCGCTCCGGCACGCTGGGCTACGAAGCAGCAGCTCAGCTTAAGGACCTCGGCATCGGCGTCTCGACCTCGGTCGGCATCGGCGGCGATCCAATTAACGGCTCCTCGCATCGCGACATCCTCGAGCACTTCGAGAACGATCCCGACACTGATGCCGTTCTCATGATCGGCGAAATCGGCGGACCGCAGGAAGCCGAAGCCGGCATGTGGGCCAAAGAAAATATGAAGAAGCCGGTTGTGGCCTACATCGCAGGTCTGTCGGCGCCCAAGGGCCGCCGCATGGGCCATGCCGGTGCGATCGTCTCCGCGTTCGGTGAATCGGCCGCTGAAAAGGTCGAAATCCTGAAGGGCTGCGGCGTGTCCATCGCGCCAACACCGTCCGAAATGGGCGCCACCATCGCCAAGGTTCTGCAGGCTCGCAAGGCCGCGTAGCTCCACGTCGCTCGCGCGACAGACGAGTTTGCCGTCCGCGTCCTAACCGATGCGGACGGCCAAAAATGAAGCAAGCATCCGGGCCCCGGGCCGTTCGAGATCTTGCCGGGTGTGGGTCATCGGCCCTACCCTCAGGTTCGAAAGCCTGATCTGGCCCGTCCCCTTCTGGAGGAATGCCGCGTGGATACCATTAATCCGCAGATCTCGGTTCTCGACGAATTCAAGCTGCGCGACGAATTGAAGACCATGCGGTCCCAGATTCCGGACGCGCCCGGCCTAAACCCGATCGTCAATATCGGCTTCTATCTCTCGCGCAGCCTCGAGTCGGGTAAGATCAGCTTCGACGATTTGAAAGCGCTCGCCGGCCGCCTCATGGACCGCGCCTGCGTCCGCCGTGCCGAACGCCTGCGCGAGCAGATCGGCTACGTCGACAACCAGACGACCATCCGCGAATTCTCCACCTTTGTCGCCAAAACCGTCGGCAACGATCCCGATCAGGAAAAGGCCTTCGCCGCGTTCCAGGACCGCTGGGGCCGCGCCCGCAACGGCATCGTGTTCACCGCCCATCCGACCTTCGGCCTCTCCGAAGCGCTGAGCCGCCGCATGGTCGAAATCGCATCCGGCGAAGTCCAGGGCGATCCCGTCATCGGCATGCCCCACCGGCCCGACAGCCCGATCACGCTCGAATACGAGCACAAGGCTGTGCAGGTCTGCATTCACAACCTGCGCGACGCCTTCGAAGAACTCTTGAACGGCTTCTACTCCGTTGCCGCCGCTGGCTTCGGCGAGCGCGCCTACAAGTTCCGACCCAAGATCGCGACCATTGCCTCCTGGGTGGGCTACGATCTCGATGGCCGCACGGACATCAAGTGGACTCACTCCTTCGTCCTGAAGCTCCAGGAAAAGGTCGCAGCCCTCCACGACATCCGCACCCGCTTCATCATCCTGAAGCATCGCCTGACCGACGACGTCGACGCGCAGCGCATCGCCCGCCAGATCGTTGCCAAGCTCGACCTCGCCATAGCCTCGGCCCAAAAGCAGCTCGACAGCCTGAACAATGCCATCAACGGCAAGAACAAGCTGTCCGAAGCCGCCAACATCATCACCGAGGCCGACGCCTATAATCTCACGTCGCCCGCGCCCGTTTTGGCCCTCATCGATCAGCTGATCGACGCCGTCCCGCAGCCGCAGTCCAAGCGCGAACTGGCCGCCTTGGCGAGCCTCTTTGACCAGACCGGCATGGGCACGTCGCACATTCATCTGCGCGTCAACGCCGTCCAGCTGAACAACGCCTTCCGCGCCTTCGTGCACGAGCCCTGGACGCGCGATCTCACCGAGCGCCAGGCGCTGGCCCGCATCGTGGAAATGATCCGCACAGCCGGCAAGGAAACGGTCAACTTCGAGACCCTCGATCTCGAAACGGCAACCGCCATTCGCCAGTTCGCGCTCGCCGCCCAGTTCCACAAGCACGTCGATCGCGAGACGCCGATCCGCTACCTCATCGCCGAGTGCGAAAGCCCGGCGACGATGCTCATCGCGCTCTTCTTCGCCAAACTGTTCGGCATCGAGCACGTTGTCGATATCTCGCCGCTCTTCGAAACGCCTGCAGCTCTTGAAACCGGCGCCCGCCTGATCGAGCGCTTGCTCGAGGAAGAGGCCTATAAGGATTACGTTCGCGGCCGTAAGCGCATCTGCATCCAGACCGGCTTTTCCGACGCCGGCCGCTTCATCGGCCAGATCGCCGCGACGCTCTCCATCGAGCGTCTGCATCAAGGTCTCGCCGAAGTCCTCGACGCCGACGACCTCGGCGGTGCGGAATTGCTGATCTATTCGACGCACGGCGAATCCATGGGCCGCGGCACCCATCCCGGCCCGATGTCGCGCCGTTTGCGCTATGTCTTCTCGCCCAACGCCCGCCGTCGCTTCGCCGACGCCGGCATCCCGTTGAAGCATGAGACGAGCTGGCAGGGCGGCGACGGCTATCTGTATTTCGCCACCAAGCCGCTCGCCATGCGCGCGCTCGCCACCGTCATCGAAGATGGCGAAACGCCCGATGCCATCGAAGACGAGTTCTACGACGATACCAACCTCGCGCTCGACTTCCTGCTTCGCCTGCGCGCCTATCAGCAAGACTTGTTCGCCCATCCTGGCTATCGCGCGGTGCTCGGTGCGTTCGGTCCGAACATGCTGTTTAAGACCGGCTCCCGCCCCGTGAAGCGTCAGATGGAAGGCGCATCCACCGCCGATCGGGGCGACCCTGCACGCATGCGCGCCATTCCCAACAACGCCATTCTGCAGCAGTTCGGCTACATCGCGAACGTCGTGGCAGGTCTTGGCGCTGCCGTCGGGTCTGAGCGCGAACGCTTTGTCGAAGTGGCCAAGTCCTCCGCCCGCCTGCGTCCGCTGATCGAGATGGTCGCCCGCGGCAAGCAGCTCTCCAGCCTCAACGCCATGGGCGCAAACGCGACCGTGTTCGATCCGGGCTTCTGGGCGATGCGCGCCTCATGGGGCCGCGAGCCGCATCTGGCTGCTGCGTTCAAGAACCTCTCGTCCTTCCTTTTGGAAGACGAGCGCAACGCCGCCATCAACGGCTTGGTCCACGAACTGCGCCTCGACGCGATTGATCTGCACACGCTGCTTGAAGACATCGGCATCGACGGCGGCAAAATTCCCGACGAAAACCGCCTGGAACTGGACCTTCTCCAGGCCATCCGCTTGGCCCTGATCATGCGAGTCTTCATCCTGGCCGGTCAGCTTCCCCGGTTCACCACCCGCGACGTCAGCCACGCCCAGATCGTCGCTTCGGCATTGACACTCGAAGTTCCCGAGGTCATCAACGTCATGCGTCAGGCCTTCCCGAAGCGCACGGGGATGGCTGAAGAGAAGAATGCCTTCAGGGAAACGGCGACGTATCTCCCCCAGGGCATCGACGACTACGGCCGCATCGAGACGGAAATTCTGGAGCCCATGGAGCAGGCCTACGAGGCCATCCGAGAAATCGGCACCGGCATTTCCCACCACTTCGGCGCCTTCGGCTGACGCTAGGGTTTCTGGGTTTCTGGGGAAGAGCGGCCGTCCGCTCGGGGGCGCCGTTGGCGCCCCTTCGCATTTCAAGCCAACTACATCAATCCGAGCATCCGCGGCAGTGTCAGCGACAGCGCCGGCCAGTACGTCACGAGCACCAAAAACGCCAGCATCGAGAGCAGCCACGGCATCACTGCGCGCGACGTCTCCGTCAGCCCGATCTTCGCCACACCGCTTGTCACATAGAGATTGAGCCCGACCGGCGGCGTGATCATGCCGATCTCCATGTTCACCACCATGATGATCCCGAAGTGCACCGGATCGATGCCGAGCTTCGCCGCCACAGGAAAAAGGATCGGCGCCAGAATGAGAATGATCGATGCCGGCTCCATGAATGTGCCGGCAATCAGCAGCAGAATGTTCACGACGATCAGAAACGTGATCCAGTTGAACCCTTGGCCCACGATCCAGTCCGCCACGGTCTGCGGAATGTGCTCGTGTGTCAGCAGGAACGAAAACAGCATCGCGTTGGTGATAATGTAGAGCAGCATCGCGCTCATGTTCGCCGCCGACAGCAGGACCTTCGGCACATCGTTCCACCCGATGTCGCGATAAATGAACTTAGCGACGATGAAGGCATAAACCGCACTCAGCGCCGCCGCCTCGGTCGGCGTAACAAGCCCGCCATAAATGCCCCCAAGCACGACCGCGATCAGTGCCAGCCCCCAGATGCAATCGACGAACGCATCGAACGCCTCACCCCAGGTCGCCCGCGCCGCGCGCGGATAGCCTTCCTTCTTGGCGATCCACCACGTCACGGTTCCAAGCACGATGGCGAGCAGAATGCCGGGCACCACCCCCGCCATGAACAGATCGTCCACTGCTGGCGCGGCCACCCGTTGGCCCTCAGGCCCGCGCGCGCTCATCCCCGCCGTGGCCAGCGCGTACAGCACCATCACAATTGACGGCGGAATGAGAATGCCGAGCGTTCCCGATGACGCGATCACGCCCGCCCCGAAGCGCTTCGGATAGCCCTGCGCCGCCATCGCCGGAATGAGGATCGAGCCAATCGCAATCACGGTCGCCGGCGACGAGCCGGATACGGCGGCAAAAATCGCGCATGCGAGCACGGAAGCAATCCCGAGCCCGCCCGGCCAGTGCCCCGTGATCGCGGTGGCAAACCGGATCATCCGCTTCGCGACCCCGCCATGCGTGAGAAACGCGCCAGCCAGGATGAAGAACGGCACGGCCATGATCTCGAACTTTTCCATGCCGGTGAAAAGTTTGAGCGCCACTGCATCGAGCGGAACGTCAGTAATGGCGAAGAGTACCGTCAGCACCGTCAAGCCGAGCGCGATTGACACCGGTGTCCCGGTCAACAGCAGCGCAATGAGCAAGCCAAAGATGAGCAGCGCCGTCATGTCCGCGCCTCATCGGTCATGACTTCAGACGCGGGATCGTGATGTGGAAGGTCTCCGGTCTTGGCAAAATGTGCCGCGACTTGAAGGAAGCGGAAGCACATCAAGAATGAGCCAAGCGGCAGGCACAGATACACGATCCACATCGGCGCCTCGAGCACGGCCGACACCTGTCCCGAATGAAACAGATGCGCGACCAGCCGCGCCCCGAGCCACCCCACGAACGCCGTGAACCCCGCCCCGCAGAACAGCCCAAACAGCACCATGCGCCGCCGCCACTCGGGCGAAAGCCGGTTCACCAGAATATCGACACCCACATGGATGCCTGTTCGTACCCCATAGGCCGCGCCAAATTTGGCCATCCAGACGAACAGGAAAATGCACAGCTCCTGCGCCCACGTCAGCCGGATCGACAGCAGCCAGAAATAGATCGCGCGCAGCGTCTCGGAGAGATCGGGATATCCCGCATCGCGCGCCCACACGACCATGCCACCCAGATGTGACAGCGAATACCGGTGCACCACGGCGACGAAGATAACGAGCGTCGCAAGTCCCATGAGGGACGCAATGAGGTTTTCTTCCAGCCGGTCGAGCCAGCGCAGCCCCGGTCCCGATGTCATGGCGCCGCCCCCGCCAACTCGGCCTCGATCCGGCGCACCAGATCGGCACCAACCCGCTCCGCCATCCGCGCGCGAACCGGCATGAGCGCAGCCTTCCATGCGGCAAGCTCATCAGACGATGGCGTATGAAAGACGGTCTTGCCCGTCTTGAGCATTGCCTCCATCGCCTCGTCGTTCTCCCGCGCCGCCTCCGCATTTGCATAAGGCGTCGCCTCCCGCACCGCTCGCTCGATGGCCGTGCGAATGTCCGCCGGAAGACCGTTCCAGAAGTCGCGATTGACGATCAGCGCGTAACCCAGAAACCCGTGATTGGTCATCGTCGCGTGCCGCTGCACCTCGAACATTTTTTGATTGTAGAAGTTGGCCGGTGGATTCTCCGTCCCATCCACCACGCCCGACGACAGCGCCTGATAGGCCTCGGAAAACGCCAGCACCTGCGGCAGCGCCCCAAGCGCCGTCATCTGGTCTTCGATCACGCGCGACGATTGAATGCGCACTTTGAGACCTAGAAGATCGTCCGGCTGCTTGAGCGGCGTGTTTGCCGATAAAATCTTGAACCCGTTATTCCAGTATCCAAGCCCGACGATTCCCTTCGCCTCGAGCTGACCCAGAATGTCCTTACCAATCGGCCCCTCGGTCACCCGCGCCAGTTCCGTTGTGTCGCGAAACAGAAACGGAATATCAAAAACCTCGAACGCCTTGATCCCCAGGGGTCCAAATTTCGACAGCGACGGTGCTAGCATCTCGACCGCGCCGAGCTGCAACGCCTCCAGCTCCTCTTTGTCTTTGTAAAGCTGCGAGTTGGGATAAAGCTCGATCCGGACGCGCCCGCCCGTATACTGCTCAGCCAGCGCCTTGAACCGCTCCGCACCTTTGCTCTTGTGCGCTTGCGGCGCCGCCACGTGACTGAACTTGATGACGATCGGCTCGGCTGCAGCTGGCGGCTCGGCCATTGCAAAGCCCGCCTCCAGGACGGTCGCGAAAAAGAGAACAAAAGCGCGACGCATCACGTCTGTCAGCTCAGGGGTAAGGGCGCAGGCTGCCTCTATGGTGGGGCAAGCGCTGTCACTGTCAAGCGCGGCGCGCGTCCTGCTCGCGCATCCGGCGCCCTTCGTCCCAATCCTTCATCACCGCGCGCACGAACCTCAATACCCGCTTCGTGCGCTGCGCATCCTCCCGGGCCAGACACCAGCAGCCGCAACAGAACCCGGGCCGCTTCGCCAGCCATAGGGTCAATACGTAGTCATTGGCAGCATGCATGGCAGGCTCCGGTTCGTCAGCGTTTGCGGCCGCGCCCCTCCGGCTGCTGGGCGGCCTGCAACTCGGCGGCGGTCAGCGCGAACACCTCACCCGAGCTATCCTCTGTCTCTAGCCAGAGAAAGGGCAGCTGCGGAAACTCCTCCTCAAGGATATCGAGCCCCGTCCCCACTTCAACGACCAATACGCCGTCCCGTTCCAGATGCCGGCCGGCCTCCGCCAGGATCCGCCGCACCAGGTCGAGACCGTCATCCCCGCCCGCATGCGCCATCACTGGCTCGGCTTGATACTCAGGCGGGAACGCGGCCACTGCCTCGGCCGAAACATAAGGAGGATTTGAAATTATGAGGTCGTACTTGCGCGAACCGAGCGCCGCAAAAAGATCCGACTGCTGCAACGTCACCCGGTCTTCCAGCCCATAGTCGGCGACATTGCGCTGCGCCACCGCCAGCGCGTCCGCCGACAGATCGACCGCATCGATAATCGCGTTCGGATACGTCAGCGCGGCCAAAATGGCGAGACACCCCGACCCCGTACACAGATCGAGCACAGACGTCACCGCATCCGGGTCCGGCACCACCGTCGCCAGTTCCCCATCGAGCAGCTCGCCGATATAGGATCGCGGCACGATCACGCGTTCGTCCACATAGAAGTCGCGCCCGCGGATATAAGCCCGGTTCACCAGATACGGCGCCGGCTTGCGCGTCGAAACCCGCGCATCTATCAACCCGGCCACCCGCGCCCGCTCCCCTGCCGTCAGCCGGCAATCAAGCCACGGCTCCAATTCATCGATTGGCAGATCAAGCGCCGACAAAATCAGAAAAGCCGCCTCATCGAGCGCCGTCGACGTCCCATGCCCGAACACCAGCCCCGCCGCCCGAAAGCGCGACACGCCATAGCGCAGCCAGTCGCGCACTGAGATCAGGTCGGCAAGGCGGGGATCGGCATCAACATCAGGCATCGCGTGGCAAGCTCCTGGGATCGAACGGGGCGCACCCTAGCGCGTCCCTCGCCCACCCAAAAGCCACGATCGTCATGCCAACGGCCCGCGATCCGTCTTAACCTTTGAATTCCTCTATTTTCCCGAACGCTTCCCTCAAGGCAGACGCCCACGATCCGGAAAGCTTCTTGAAGTATTCGTCGTCCTGGTAAATGCGGCTGTAGCGGCGCACATCCAGGCTGTCGCGCTCATAGAGCAGAAGATCGATCGGCATCCCAACGGACAGATTCGACCGCAGCGTTGAATCGAACGACAGCAGCACGAGCTTGGCCGCCTCGCCCAGCCGCATCCCCGACTGCGCCACGCGATCGAGAATGGGCTTGCCGTACTTGTGTTCGCCGATCTGCAGGAACGGCGCGTCATCCGACGCTTCGATAAAATTCCCTTCGGAATAGATCTGGAATATCCGCGGCGGTTCCGAACCGATCTGCCCGCCCAGAATGAAGGACGCATAAAATCCGCTGCGCGTCGCCTCCAGCGCTTCGCCATCGACACGGCGCACTTCGCGCACAGCATCGCCCACGATCCGCGCCGCGCGATACATCGACGTCGCCGTCATGAGATTGTGCTCGACACCCGAGCCGTCCGCCAGTTGCTCGTTCAAAATGCTGATGACGGATTGGCTGATGCCCAGATTGCCCGCCGTCAGCAGCACGATCACGCGATCGCCCGGCCGGCGCCAAAAGTGCAGCTTCCGGAATTGCGAGATATTGTCGACACCCGCATTCGTGCGCGTGTCGGCGGCAAAAACGATACCGCGGTCAAGTCGCAGGGCGACGCCGTAGGTCATAAGGGATCGGGCTCAAACTATTGCTGTTGTTGAGCGCCTTGCTGCTGGACTTCCACGACGACGTCAAGGGTCTCGTTCTGCCCGCCCCGCCGGTTGCCGCGAATGGGCGCGGCTGTCGCCGCATCGAGCCCCGTTGCCAGCCGGATGTAGCGCTCCGTCGGACACATAAGGTTCGTGGGATCGAAGCCCACCCATCCGAGCCCATCAACCCACGCCTCGGCCCAAGCATGATGTGCGTCAGAAGGCTCCGGCGTCCCTGACAGAAAATACCCGTTGACGTACCGTGCCGGAATCCCGAGCACGCGCGCCCCCGCAATAAAGATATGCGCATGGTCCTGACAAACGCCCGTCCCATCGGCCAACGCTTCGGCCGCACTCGTATGCGAATGCGTCGTGCCGATTTCATAAGATACAGCCTCGCGGGTCGCATGCATCAGCCGGTGCAGCTTGTCGAGCGTGCATCCGCCCTTGCACTTGGCCGTCAGATCGCGAATGGCGTCATCCGGAGCCGTCCGCGGCGTCTCCCGCAAATAGACCCTGAGCGGCGCCGGTTCCGGCAATCCCTTCGCGACGCCAATGCGGTCTGCCGTCTCCACCACGCCGCCGGCCTCAATCGTGATGCTGTCGTGCTCGCCCTGCACGGCTGTGAGATGCACGAGATTACCGAAGCCATCGTGAAACGTCGCGGCGTTCTCGATGCCGGGCGCACGCACCTGCCACGAAACAATCGTCTGCCCGTCGAACGCTGGCGGAGCCAGACGCAGGCTCTCGATGGCGTAGCGGGCCAGGGTATCGTAGCGATAGGTGGTCGTGTGCTTGACGCTGAGCAACATGGCGACCTCAACCGTTGAAGTGGTAGGCTTCGGAAATCTCTTGCGCGACGCGATTGTTGCGGCCGAGGAAGTCCGTCAAAAACTCATGCAGTCCGGATTGGAATATGGTGTCGATGTTCCCATTTTCCAGCATGGCCAACGTTTCATGCGCCATTGGCACGCACTTGTCTTCCTGATCGTAAAACGCCTTCAATCCCGCCACCGCCTGATCGATCTCGAGATAGCAGGCCCGGAGAGACCTCGGCATTTCCGCGCTGAGGATCAGGTAGTCCGCGATGTTCCAGGGTTTGTAGTGCTGCTTATAGACCCACCGGTAACTGCGATGCGCCGACACCGACCGCAAGATCGACGCCCATTGCAGATTATCGACGCTGGAGCCAATCATCTCGTAGCTCGGCAGCAGGACGAAATATTTTACGTCCAGAATGCGCGCCGTGTTGTCGGCCCGCTCCAGAAACGTTCCGAGTTGGCTGAAATAGAATGTGTCGTTGCGCAAAATGGTATTCAGAAGCGCCCCGCGATACGTCGCCGATCGCTCCTTGATCCAGTCGAGCAACGCCGGCAGCCGGTCCGACGTGATGTCGCGCGGATTGATCGCCTCGAAGTCGATCCAGGCGCTGTTGAGGCTCTCCCACATCTCTCGCGTCAGCGACGTGCGTTGCGCCCGTGCATTGCGCCGCGCTATGGAAAGGCAAGATCGGACGCTGGCAGGATTGTCGGCGTCGAATAGGAGAAAATTGATCACATCCGAGGTTGTTGGCGCTTCGTGCTTGGCGAGATATCCCGTCTCGCATCCCGCACTTTGCAACGTCGATCGCCACTCTTCATTGTAGCCCTCCCCTTCGCGGGGAAGCAGCGCGATGCGATAGCCGACCTCGATCAGCCGCGCCATATTCTCCGCGCGTTCCAGATAGCGCGAGAGCCAGAAAAGATCATTTGCCGTGCGGCCGAGCATGAAAGAAACCGGAGTTCGTGTTGGCGTGCTTTCGCGTGTTTTTGTCTCTTAGTCTTGCAAGATCCAGGTGTCCTTTGTCCCGCCCCCTTGGCTCGAGTTCACCACCAGCGAACCTTCGCGCAACGCAACGCGCGTCAAACCACCCGGCACCAGCCGCACTTGATCACCAATGAGCACAAAGGGGCGAAGATCGAGGTGGCGCGGAGCCAGCCCCGCATCGACGAGCGTGGGGCACGTCGAAAGGGCCAGCGTCGGCTGCGCGATATAATTGTGCGGCCGGGCTTTCAGCTTTTCGCGGAACGCTTCGATTTCCTTCTCCGACGCCGTTGGCCCGACAAGCATGCCGTAGCCGCCCGACCCATGCACTTCCTTGACCACCAACTCTTTTAAGTTCTCGAGCACGTAAGCAAGGTCGCTCGGGTTGCGGCAGTTCCGCGTCGGCACGTTATTGAGGATCGGCGGCGCGCCTGTGTAAAATTTCACGATCTCAGGGATGTAGCTGTAGATCGCTTTATCATCCGCAATGCCGGCGCCCGGCGCATTGACGATCGTCACCCGCCCCGACCGGTAAACATCGAACAGCCCCGGCACGCCAAGCATCGACGTCGGTTCAAACACCAGCGGATCGAGGTAGTCGTCATCGATGCGCCGGTAGAGGACGTCGACCTGCTTGAGCCCCTGCGTCGTCTTCATGTAGAGCGCGCCGTCGAGCACCACGAGGTCTTGCCCCTCGACGAGTTCCACACCCATCTGGTCGGCCAAGAACGAATGCTCGAAATACGCGCTGTTATAAAGACCGGGGGTTAAGAGCGCGATGTTGGGCTCCCGGTCGAGATGTTTGTCCGCGACGCTCTCCAGCGTCTTTAACAAATTGTCCGGATAGGTCTCGATCGGCGCTACCCGGTTCTTGGCAAACAGATCCGGAAACATGTGCATCATCGTTTCGCGGTTCTCCAGCATGTAGGAGACCCCCGACGGCGTGCGCGTGTTGTCTTCCAGAACGTAGAACTCGTTCGGACCCGTGCGCACGATGTCGATGCCGATAATGTGCGAATAGATCCCGAGAGGCGGGTCCACGCCAATCATTTCCGGCACGAAGGCGCTGTTCTGGATAACCAATTCTTCCGGAATGCGCCCCGCCCGCAAGATCTCCTGCCGGTGGTAGATGTCGTACATGAAGGCGTTAAGCGCCTTCACACGCTGTTCGATGCCCGCCGCCAGCCGACGCCACTCGGACGCCGAAATGATGCGCGGCACGATATCGAACGGGATCAGCCGCTCCGACGCTTGACCGTCGCCGTACACGGCAAACGTGATGCCGGTTCGCCGGAAAAGCGCTTCCGCTTCCGTCCGCTTCTTCTTCAGGTCGTCGATTTTCTGAGTGCCGAGCCACTCGGCCACGGCGCGATAGGGCTCCCGCACCCCCCCACCGAAGCCATTCATCTCGTCGAAGGCTTTCGACACGTCGCGCGATCCCCCAGCTCGTTTGTTCTTTGACACGTTAGCGCAAAGACCGGGCCAATTAAAAAATGAAATATTTTCAGTGCACTAGTTCATCCCGGTCGGCATTCTGACGGCTGACGAGGCGGCGATTGCACAACATTTAATCACCCAATTGGTTGCAGAGGGCTATGCAAAAATTTTAGGCGCATAGATGTTAACCGCAGTTCGAACGACTCGTCACGCGCCTGCCGCCTGACCCGTCACCGCCGCTTTTGACCGTGATAGTACAGCCATCTGACCGGCCGGCGTGCGGTGGGGTCAAAGCGACAGCGGTTTCGGGGGACATGGTCGAACGCAGGGGGACGGAAGCTGTAACGCATACGGAACACTCCAGTTCCGGCAGTGAGCACGTGGGGCTCATCGTCATTCATGGCGTGGGCGAAACCGAAGCGGGTTGGATCAACGAAAGCCTCATTCCACGCCTTGAGTCGCAGCCCGGCGCCCCCAAGTTCGAAAACCACAGCGAGGTTTATGATCTCCCCGATCGGGGCCGCAACCGGCCAAACCTTCGCTTCAAGGCGTTTGTCCGCCGCGGCCACACGCAAACCGGCGACAGTCTCGCCGTTATGGAAATGACCTGGGCCGATCTTTCGCGCATCGGCACCGGCACGCTGGCCAATGCGCTCGTCATGCTCAAGCTCTTCTACGAAGCACCCCAGGTGCTCAGCGAGTGCTTCTTCGACAAGACCCGCAATGTGTTTGCCACGGTGATTGGAAGCCTGATCCGGCTCGCGAACTGGATTCTCCGCTGGCCCATCACAGGCCTCAATATTGTCGCGCTCGTCTGCGCCCTCGCTCTTCTTCTGCGCCAGAGGATGCTGGATACGCCCGACCTTCAGCCGCTGTTCCTCTTTGGTCTGCCGCAAGTGATGACCGCGCTTCTGGCCGGACTGGCAGTTTTGTCCCTGCTCTTCGCCAGGTGGCGGGTCTATCGCGACATCGCCCTCACCGACATCGGCATGTCGACGGCGATGTTCTCCGCACTTTCGGCGGCGGCCATCCTCGTCACCCAGCAATCAATGCCGCCCGAGGTGCTGGCGAATCCGGCCATCTACCTCATGGCCGCCGGTGTTGTCATCTTCGGCTTCTGGCTGATCTGGAATTACGCGATGCTCATCGCGATTCTGTCGCTAGGTGCGCTCGCTGTTCAACAGTGGTTCGAGAAAGACAAAACGGAACGCGTGCCGATCATCCGCCCGGTCGCCGCCGTCAGCCTCAGCGTCGCCCAGGGCGTCATCTACAAAATCGTCATCGCCCTCCTGTGGATTTTCATCTTCGTCACCCTCGACTTCAACGAGCGCACCTCCGGCGCCTGCCTGAACGATCCGCTCCACGCCTGCAGCTACCTCGCCGATGTTCAAAAAAATCTGGTCGGCATCGTTGTCTTCAATCTGCTGGTTGTGTCCGCTCTCGCCGTCACGTTCTTTCTCGTCGCCATCTCCCGCTCGCTTTTGCGCATACCCGCCCGGCGCACGCGCCGCCTCGCGTCGGTCTGGATGCCGCGTATGATCGTCAGCCCCGTGGCGATCGTCGTGCTGCTTCTGGGCACGCTCTTCAATCTCGTGATTTTCTACTGGCGAGATGCAATCCCGGTTGATTTCTATAAGCAGGTCGACGTGCGGCTCGTGCCCTGGCAGGAGGTCGTGAAAGTCATGGTCGGCGGCGGTTCGGCATTGACCGTGGCCTTCTACGCCTTCCGCGCTCTCCAGCATGCGGCCCGCGGCATCCTTCACATCGGCCGCGATCTCGTCGACCACCAGTTCACGCCGCGATTCACACTCTCGCGCCATCTGCTGCCGCGCCCCGCGCACAAGGATGTCGCTCATCCCCGCCGCGCCCGAATCGAAGCCCGTCTCGATGTCCTATTGAAAGAAGTCGTCGACGTCGAAAAATTCGACCGCCTCGTCTTCATCGCCCACAGCCAAGGCAGCGTCATCCTGCATGACTACCTCAGCACCAACCGTGACGATCTTGCGATCCGCAAGGCGCGCCGCATCGACATCCTGACGCTCGGCTCGCCGCTCTCGCACCTCTACCGGTATTATTTCGCGAAATACGAAGCCACCAGCGCCGGACCTGAAGCGCTCAACACGCGTCTCACCTCATGGACCAACATGTGGCGCGTCGATGATCCCATCGGCAATCGCGTCGATCTATTCGGCGGGAATGTCGTGCGCAATATTCCGCTTCGCCCCGGCGGCCACGTCGACTACTGGAAAGACCCCGAGGTCATCCGCGCCATCCTCGACTTGATCGACGAGCGGCCGGTTTCAGCAGAGCATCTGAGCGCGATCGGCGATGAGCAACAGGTGTTCGCCGAACCCGCCCCGGCCTCCGCCTAGACGGCAGCGCTGCGCGTGCCCGGGATCGCCGGCGCAGGACCCGAGAACGTAATCACATCGCCATCGCTGATCGAAGCGCCCAGATCCAGGTTGCCACCCGTATACGTGCCGGGGTTCATATCGCGGCCGTTGCACAACACCCGCGCGATCTGGTCGACGGGGATCCCGTAGACCGCAATCAGATCGCCCACGGTCGTCTCCGCCGGTACCTCGATCTTCTCGGCATACCGGGGGCTGTCGCTGAATTTCGTCAGGCTGGCCACGAAGCGGACTTCGACGGTCATCGTCTCGGCTAAGCGCGATGAGGCGGCGGTGATCGAGCGGTCATAGGCGGTCATGTCTGGCTCACGTCAGATTATGCGATCCGCACGCAATCGCTCAATTTGCGCGAGCGCACAATTCCCCGAAAGTCGAACGGGCGCCGGATCACTCCGGCGCCCGCAAACATGACGTTCATATGAAAGGCGAGATGGCGGTCAGAACAGACCTTCGATCTGCCCCTGATCGTTCAACCGGATGAAATCCGCCGACGGCACCTTCGGCAGCCCGGGCATGGTCATGATGTCCCCCGTCACGACGACGATGAACTCCGCCCCAGCGGAGAGCCGCAGTTCGCGCACCGGCACGATATGCCCCGTCGGCGCGCCACGCTTATTCGGATCCGTCGTGAACGAGTACTGCGTCTTCGCCATGCACACGGGCAGATGGCCGAAGCCCATCGCTTCGAGTTCCTTGAAGCGCGTTTCCACCGAGCTGTCGCACGAGATATCGGCCGCCCGGTAGATCTCGGTCGCAATCGTCTTCACCTTGTCGCGCAACGGCATCTCGTCGGGATACAGCGTCTTGAAGTTCGCCTTGCCGCTCTCGCACACGCCCACGACGTGCTGCGCCAGCGCTTCGGTGCCCTTTCCGCCATCCGCCCAGTGCGTGCACAGGAACGCCTTCGTCCCCATGCTCTCGGCCGCCTTCATCACTTCCTGGATTTCCGCCTCCGTATCGGTGATGAACCGGTTGACGGCCACCACTGCCGGGACGCCGAACTTGGCGACGTTCTCGATATGCCGCTTCAGGTTCTCGCAGCCCTTGGCCACCGCGGCGACGTTCTCGCCCTTCAAGTCTTCCTTCTTCACGCCGCCGTGCATCTTGAGCGCCCGCACGGTCGCCACGATCACCGTGGCCGAGGGCGAAAGCCCCGCCTTGCGGCACTTGATGTCGAAGAACTTCTCCGCCCCCAGGTCCGCCCCGAAGCCGGCTTCCGTCACCACGTAATCCGCCAATTTCAGCGCCGTCTTGGTGGCGAGCACCGAATTGCAGCCATGCGCGATGTTGGCAAACGGCCCGCCGTGGATGAACACCGGATTATTCTCCAGCGTCTGCACCATGTTCGGCATCAGCGCGTCCTTCAGCAGCACGGTCATCGCGCCGTCCGCCTTCACGTCGCGCGCGCGCACCGGCTTCTTGTCGCGCGTGTAGCCGATGATGATGTTGCCGAGCCGGTTCTCAAGGTCCTTCAAATCCCGCGACAGGCACAAAATGGCCATCACTTCCGACGCCACCGTGATGTCGAATCCGTCCTCGCGCGGAAAACCGTTCGAGACGCCGCCGAGCGAATTCACGATAGAGCGCAGCGCGCGGTCATTCATGTCGAGCACGCGGCGCCATTCCACACGGCGGCTGTCGATGCCCAGGCTGTTGCCCCAGTAGATGTGATTGTCGATCAGCGCGGAGAGAAGGTTGTGCGCCGAGGTGATGGCGTGGAAATCGCCCGTGAAGTGCAGGTTGATATCTTCCATCGGCACGACCTGCGCATAGCCGCCACCGGCCGCACCGCCCTTGACGCCGAAGCACGGACCCAGCGACGGCTCGCGCAGCGCCATGATCGCCTTCTTGCCGATCCGGTTCAGGCCATCGCCGAGGCCCACCGTGGTCGTCGTCTTGCCTTCACCTGCCGGCGTCGGGTTGATCGCCGTCACGAGGATCAGTTTGCCATCCGGCCGGCTCTTCAAGCTGTCGATGAAATCCGCCGTCACCTTCGCCTTGGTCGGGCCATACTGCAAAAGCGCGTCCGACGGGATGCCGACCTTGGCGGCCACCTCCGCGATCGGCTTCATCGTGGCTTCGCGAGCAATTTCAATATCGGTCTTCACGGTCACGGCGTGTCCCTCGAATGGAGTTTCTTATGCGTGGGTGAGTAGTTAACCGCGCGCAGCATGCAAAGCTAGCCGCACGAAAAAAGCGTCTCGGTCGGCGGCGAATATGTCGACTAAAGTCGCAATCGCCAAGCGAGTTGTTGACCCCCCAGGGGCAATTGCGGTGCGGCTTTGCTTCGCACATGCGAAAGCCCGCCGCGGGGCGCGCGGCGGGCTGGAACTTGGGACCCAGGGGGCCAGTCTATCTCTCCCGGAAGGCCCGGTTGATCTGGTCGGCCATCGGCTTAACGAGATAGGATAGCGCTGTCCGCTCTTCAGTCGTGATGTGGACTTCGACGGGGATGCCCGGCTGCAGCTTGTTGGTGCCAAGCTTCGCCCGTTCCGCATCCGGCATCGAAATGCGCGCCGTGAAGTAAATGTCGCCTGTGATCTGGTCGCGGGTCAAATCAGGCGAAATGCTCACCACTTCCCCGACAATCTGAGGCGTTGTCTGCTGGCTGAACGCGCTGAAACGCAAACGTGCCTGCATGCCCACGCGCACCTGATCGATATCTTGCGGAGCAATTTTAGCTTCGACGAGCAGCTTATCGTCTTGCGGAACGATCAGCATAATCTGTTCGCCAGGGTTGATCACGCCGCCCACCGTGAACACCGCCAATTGGTGAACGATGCCATCCTGCGGCGCGCGGATATCGACCCGGCGCAATTGATCCGCAGCCGCAATCTTGCGCTCGACGAATTCCGCGATCTTCGTCTGCGCATCGCGCAGTTCGTTGACGACCTCGGTCTTCATTTCCTGGTCAAGTCGCGCCATCTGCAACGCGACTTCCGTCCGCCGTCCGCTCGTCTGCGCCAAGGCCGCTTCGTATTGGCCCAGCTCGCCTTCCAAACGGGCCTGCTCGCGCTTGAGCGCGGCGAGCTTGGCCGTCGTCACGAGTTGCTTGGCTTCCAGACCCGCAAGGCCGGCCAATTCATCCGCGATCAACTTGATTTCACGTGTTTTGGCATCGATTTGCGCGGTAATGCCTTCCGATTCCTGCGTCAGCTGGCCGACACGCTCTTTCAACTGCGACAGCTGACCCGCCTGGGATTCGCGCCGCGACGTAAACAGGCTCTGCTCGCCATTCACGATCTCGGCCACATCCGCTTCGAATGTCCGGCTGGCCAGAATAGCCGGCACGGTCACGATGTCCGAGCCATCCCGCTCCGCCTTCAGCCGCGCTTCGCGCATTAAAAGCTGATCAAGCTGCTTGGAGATCATTTGTTCGTTGGTGCGCGTCAACGTCTCGTCGAGCCGGATCAGAACGTCGCCGGCTTTGACGGTCGAGCCGTTCTTCACGAGAATTTCGCCAACGATCCCACCGGACGGATGTTGCACCTTCTTGACGTTTGACTCGACGACAACAAGGCCGCTGCCGATCACGGCACCGGAAATCGTTGTGCTGGCCGCCCACACACCCAGGCCGCCGACAAGGAAGAACAGCACAGCCAGACCGGCCGCAATGTACCCGCGCACGTTCGCCGCAACCTCGACCTTTATCCGTTGTGGCCGGCTCATTGCATTCCTCCCCGGTCACGATCCGAGAGCTGCTTTGTCATCAAGTTTTCAAAAGTCGGCAGAGTGGGATCCGCCGGCACCGTCGTCATGGCCGGAGGTGTCACGAGCGGACGGAGAGACGCGGTCGGCTTGGCCGATGTTTTTACGCGGCCGTTCTGTGTGGCTGTCGCAGCGGCCGGCTGCGCCGTCACATCGGAAGCAGGCTTGGCCGGAGCGGCAGCCACGGGTTCCAGGGCCGTCACCGGCTGAATGTCGGGTTGTTGCACCGGCTGCGGACGGTGCAGAACATCCTTCAAAACCTCGGACTTCGGCCCAAAAGCAGCCACCTGACCGCGCCCCATGGCCATGACAAGGTCGACGGCGGCAAGCGCCGAGGGCCGGTGCGCGATAACAATAGCAATGCCGCCGCGTTCACGGACCGACTGGATCGCCGCGGTCAGAGCGTTGTCTCCCGCCGTATCAAGGTTGGAGTTGGGCTCGTCCAGAACAACCAGGAATGGATCGCCGTACAGCGCGCGCGCCAAGGCGATGCGCTGCCGCTGACCCGCCGATAGTCCAACCCCGCCTTCGCCGATCTTGGTTTGATAGCCAGCTGGCAAGTTCACGATCATGTCGTGAACGCCCGCGGCTTCAGCCGCCTTCACGATGGTCTCGCTGGTCGCATCGGGATCGAAGCGCGCGATATTCTCCGCCACCGTTCCTGCAAAGAGTGCGATTTCTTGCGGCAGATAGCCGATATGCCGTCCAAGGGCTTCAGGTGACCATTGGTCGAGCGCGGCACCGTCGAGACGCACGCTGCCAGCAGGTGTCAACGGCTGCCAAATGCCCATGAGTGCGCGGGCGAGTGTAGATTTGCCCGATGCGCTGGGACCAATAATGCCCAGGCCATCCCCGGCCTTGAGTGAAAAGCTAACCCCGTGAATGATGGGATTGCGCTCGCCCGGCGCAGCAATCGCGAGATTGCGGACGGCCAGCGATGCAGTCGGCTTCGGCAGCGCAACAAGCTCCTGCTCGTCACTGGTGATGTCCATCGTGTCGAACATCTTCGACAAACGCTCATAGCTCTGCCGCGTCGCGACGAACCCGCGCCAATGGGCAATCGCAGTTTCGATCGGTGCAAGTGCGCGAGCCATGATGATCGATGCGGCAACAATCGTGCCGGGCGAAACTTCGCCGCGGATCACGAGCCACGCGCCAAGGCCAAGGATGCCGGATTGCAGAAACAGCCGCATCACTTTCGAGATGCTGCCGATACCGGAAGCCGCGTCATTCGCGGTCATTTGATCGGTCACGTGCTGTGCGGTCAGCTTTTCCCAGCGGGCCAGCATGCGATCGCCAAGCCCGAGCGCGTGAATGAGTTCCGCATTGCGGCGGGTTTCTTCACCGAATGCAAAGCGCTGGGACGCGCTGCTAACGGCCGACATCGTCGGCTCGCGCGTCTTTTGCTCGGTCAAAAGCGTCAGCGTCACAAGAATGATCGCGCCGAACAGCGCGAACACGCCAAGGATGGGATGGAACAGAAAGACCACGAGCAGATAGACCGGAACCCACGGCAGATCGAACAACGCCGTTGGACCAAGTCCGCTGAAAAAGCCGCGAATGGTGTCGAGATCGCGCACCGGCTGCAGGCCGTCGCCCGACTTGCGGAACCGCAGCGGCATCATCCGGATTGCCCGGTACACGCTCGCCCGCACGTCATTATCAATGCGGACGCCGACGCGGCTCATGACGCGAACGCGAATGAAATCGAGGAAGCCGTTGGCAATATAGAGCAGCGCCATCAGCACGGTCAGGCCGATCAGCGTCGGAATGCTGTTCGACGGAAGCACCCGGTCATAGACCTGGAGCATGTAGAATGAGCCGGTCAGCGCCAGCAAGTTGATCACGCCGGAGAAGAGCCCAACGGCGATCAGAAGCTCTTTTGAACGCCGCAGCGTCCGCTGTAGCGGATTCTGACGGGCAGAACTGGACGAAAGCCCACTCATAACGGCACTCACGCTCCGGAACGCGCCGCCCCCGGATGCAGCCTGAGAGGGGCCGCGACGGAGATCGACGCATGGTTACCGGAGTATTGGTGCCAGAGACTCCTTCACAGATGGCTAACCGTGAGAAGAAAAAGCGTTACGGGAGAGTCACTTGCCGATTTAGCCGTTCATCTTTCGTCAAGCAGCTGGCGGTGCGGCCTTAAAATCCAGCCGGCCAATAAAGGGCTTGCCGTCCTTGTCTCGCGCCCGGAGCTTCGCCGGCGCCTTCGTGAAGACGTTTCTAGAAAGTTGCTCGAACAACTTATTAACAATTTTGGGCTCGCCAAAAGCTGCCACGATCCAAGGAATGTCGCCGGACTTCCAATCGGCCGGCTTGAGATCCATGGGTTGATCGAGCTGCGCCGAAAGGCGCTGATCCACGCTGGCCGAGACCATCGCCCACAACACCACGCCCATCGGAGCAACCACGCCCGTATCTTGCGCCTGCGCCTCTGCAACCGCGAACTGCCCGGTCTGCATGGCCGGAACAACCATCCATTCCAAATCGGCCAGCGTCCGCCCACGCTCCGACTCGGAGCGCATCAGCATGGTCACGATATCGCCGAACGCGCTGGACAGCTGCTTGGCCAACTGCGCGCGGCGCTGCAATTCCTCCTTGGGAAGGGCTTTGGGTTTAACTTTTTCATTGCTGGCCATGGGACAACCCTTGCGATGGGAAACTCAAAAATTAACGCCGCTAAGGAACGCCCGCGGCACTGGAAGTCAAGCCCTACCCGCCCCCACGGCGGCATTCTCTAAGCTCAAATGACGGACATTCATCATTGCTTGCCGATTTCTATGCTGCAATGACAAAGAGATTGGAAACGAACGGCGGGCGGTCGTAAGCGAGCCTTTGGACCCCGCCCCCCCCACCCTTGGAAGCAAAGCACCGGTATGTCCGACGCCATCGATTTGGCCGATTATCTCGCTCGCTGGGTCGACCACAGCCCTGAACGCGAGGCCGTGGCCGCGACCGTGTTGGGTATTGCGCGCGCCAGCATCGCGATCGACGCGCTCATCCGTCAAGGCCCGCTGGCCGGCGCGGTCACCGCCACCACAGGCAAGCAAAGCGGCGTCGACCAGCAAAAAAAGATCGACGTCCTCGCCAACAATCTAATTTTGGACGCGCTGCGCGATTGTCCGGTCTCGTGTTTCGCCTCCGAGGAAATGGACAACCCCCTCCGTATTCACGCAGGCGGCAAACTCGCCGTCGCCGTCGATCCCATCGACGGATCGTCGAACGTCGAGGCCAATATCACGCTGGGCACCATTTTCTCGATACTACCCGCGCTGGCCAGTGGCGCCGATGGCTCGAGCTTCATGCAGCCCGGCCACAATCAACTCGCAGCCGGTTTCACGGTCTATGGACCTTATACGAGCTTCGTCGTGAGCGTCGGCGCCGGAACGCAGATCTTTACGCTCGACCCGGTCGAAAAGCGCTTCATTCGCTCTTTCTACAGCGTCGCAATCCCTGCGGTCACTGCCGAGTTCGCCATCAACAGTTCGAACTACCGCCACTGGGAAGATTGTGTGCGCATTTACGTCGACGACTTGCTGCAAGGCCGCGATGGCCCCCGCGGCAAGGACTTCAACATGCGCTGGACCGCAACGCCGGTATCCGACATCTATCGCATCCTCAACCGCGGCGGCATCTTTCTCTATCCCGGCGATCTCCGCGATGGCTACACCTCCGGCCGCTTGCGCCTTGTTTACGAGGCAAACCCCATCGCTTTTGTGATCGAGCAAGCCGGCGGCGGCGCCTCCACCGGCCGCACCCGTATCCTGGATGTGCAGCCTCAGAGCCTGCATCAGCACACGCCAATCGTCGCCGGCTCGAAAGCCGAAGTCGACTACGTCGTCCGCCTCCACCATGAACCGCACGGTCCCGGTGAGCGCTCGCCCCTTTTCGGCCGCCGCGGCCTTTTCCGAACATGATTGCAGGAAAGTAACGAGAGATGTCCGCCAAGCATCCGATCATTTCGGTCACCGGCTCGTCTGGCGCCGGCACAACCTCCGTCAAGCGCACGTTCGAGCAGATCTTCCGCCGCGAAGGTCTCAACGCCGCCTATATCGAGGGCGATGCGTTCCACCGCTACAACCGCGAAGAGATGCAGGCTGCCATGCAGTCTGCCGAAGAAGCGGGCAACCAGCATTTCAGCCACTTCGGCGTTGAGGCCAATCTTCTAAAAGAACTGGAGCAGGCGTTTCGCTCCTATGGCGAGATTGGCACCGCTCGCACGCGCCACTACGTCCACAATCAAGCCGAGGCGCAGGTCTACGGCACCGAGCCCGGCACCTTCACCGCCTGGGAGGAGATCCCCTACGGCACCGACCTTCTCTTCTACGAAGGCCTCCACGGCGCCACAGTAACCGACAAGGTTAACATCGCCAAATACGCCGACCTGAAAATCGGCGTCGTGCCCGTCATCAACCTGGAGTGGATTCAAAAAATCCACCGCGACCGCGAAGACCGCGGCTACACCACCGACGACGTCGCCACCACCATCCTCCGCCGCATGCCCGACTACGTAAAATATATCTGTCCGCAGTTCACCGAAACGGACATCAATTTCCAGCGCATCCCAACCGTTGATACGTCCAACCCATTCGTCGCCCGCTGGATTCCCACGCCCGACGAGTCGATGGTCGTGATCCGGTTCAAGTCGCCGCGCGGAATCGACTTCTCGTATCTGTGCTCCATGATCAAGGACAGCTTCATGTCGCGGGCGAATTCCATTGTCATCCCCGGCTCCAAGCTCGATCTCGGAATGCAACTCATCCTCACGCCCATGATCCTGCAGTTGATGGAGCGCAAGCGCCGCACCTTCTTCTGATCGGTTTTACGCTGGTTTTACGCCCCTTTCGGCGCTGCCCGCTTGCTCTGCCTGTCCGGCGCGTGTACCCCTGCGGCGACGCCATCCCGGAGGAAGCCACATGTCCCGGCCGCTGATCATCGCCCCGTCCATCCTGTCCGCCGACTTCGCCAAGCTCGGCACGGAAGTGCGCGACGTCGATGCGGCCGGCGCCGACTGGATCCACCTCGACGTGATGGACGGCCACTTCGTGCCCAACATCACTTTCGGCCCGCCGGTGATCAAGGCCATCCGCACCGCCTCGCCCAAAGTGTTTGACTGCCACCTGATGATCGCCCCCTGCGATCCCTACCTCGCAGCCTTTGCCGACGCCGGCGCCGACATCATCACCGTCCACGCCGAAGCCGGCCCCCACCTCGACCGGTCGCTCCAGGCCATCAAGGCGCTGGGCAAGAAGGCCGGCGTATCGCTCAATCCGTCGACGCCCGCCAGCGTCATCGAATATGTTCTTGATCGCCTCGACCTCGTTCTCCTGATGACCGTCAACCCCGGCTTCGGCGGTCAGGCTTTCATCCCGTCGGTCATCGAAAAGGTGCGTCAGGTAAAAACTCTCGTCGGCAACCGTCCGATCGATATCGAGATCGACGGCGGCGTCACAGCCGAAACCGCGCCTCTCGTGGTCGCGGCCGGCGCCAACGTCCTAGTCGCAGGCTCCGCCGTCTTCAAAGGCGGCACGCAAGCAGCCTACGCCGAAAACATCCGCGCCATTCGCACCGCAGCCTCCTCCGCCCGCGCCCGCGCGGCATGACGCCGTAATCCCGTGATGCGTTTCGACACGCCGCTGCCCATCGACGACATTCTCGACGATCTCGGCGCCGCCCTGGTTGCACGCTCCTCCGCCGTTCTCGTCGCCCCACCTGGTGCTGGCAAAACGACCCGCGTACCATTGGCACTTCTCGACGCCCCCTGGCTCGGCCCGCGCAACAAAATCCTCGTCCTCGAACCCCGGCGCATCGCCGCCCGCGGCGCTGCTGAGCGCATGGCGAAAACACTTTCTGAGTGCGTCGGCGACACAGTCGGCCTGCGCGCCCGCATGGTTTCCAAAAGCGGACCCAAGACTCGCATTGAGGTCATCACTGAAGGTGTCTTCACGCGCATGATCCTCGATGATCCGTCCCTCGAAGGTGTCGGCGCGATCCTCTTCGACGAATTCCACGAACGCTCACTCGATGCCGACCTCGGCCTCGCCCTTGCCCTCGACACACAAATGGCGCTCCGCGCAGACCTCCGCATTCTCGTCATGTCCGCGACGCTTGATGGCGCCCGCGTCGCAACGATCCTCGGCAACGCCCCCGTCATCGAAAGCGAAGGCCGCGCCTATCCCGTCGAAACGCGCTATCTCGGCCGCGACGCCAACCGCCGTATCGAAGATCAGGTCGTCGACGCAATTGGCCGCGCGCTCCGCGCCGAGCCTGGATCGCTGCTTGTATTCCTGCCCGGCCAAGGCGAGATCAAACGCGTCGAAGAGCGCCTGCAAAACACCATCTCAGACACCAACACGATCCTCGCGCCGCTCTATGGCGCGATGGATATGGCGGCCCAGGATTGCGCCATCGAACCGGCACCCGCCGGAAAGCGCAAAGTCGTCCTCGCTACCGCCATCGCCGAAACCTCGCTCACAATCGAAGGCGTTCGCGTCGTCATCGACAGCGGCCTCCAGCGCGTGCCCCGCTTCGAACCCGATGCCGGCGTCACGCGGCTGGAAACGGTGCGCGTCTCTCGCGCCTCCGCCGACCAGCGCCGCGGCCGCGCCGGCCGCACCGAACCGGGGGTCTGTTATCGCCTCTGGGACGAACCGCAAACCACAAGCCTCCGCCCCTTCACCGAACCGGAAATACGCTCCGCCGATCTCACCGGCCTGCTCCTCGACCTCGCCGAATGGGGCGTCACCGATCCCGCAACGTTGGCATGGCTGGACCCCCCCGCGCCATCGGCGGTCACCGCCGCCCGCACGGAATTGCAGACCATCGGCGCCCTCGATGCCGAGGGCCGCATCACGCCGGAAGGCCGCCGCGTCCGCGCGCTGCCCTTGCCGCCGCGCCTCGCGCGCATGGTCCTCGCCGCGCAATCGCTGGAAGCCGCCGAACTCGCTGCCGTCCTCGTCGAGCGTGGTCTTGGTGGCACCGACACCGATCTCGATCATCGCCTCACGAATTTCCGCCGCGACCGATCGCGCCGCGCCGACGACATGCGCCGCCTCGCCAAAGGCTGGGCCAAGGCAGCCGGCGCACAAACCGCTCCGGACGGCGCCAGCGCTGCCAGTCTCCTTGCGCTCGCCTATCCCGATCGCATAGCCAAGGCGCGCGGCGCACCGGGCCAGTATCTTCTGGCCAATGGACGCGGCGCGCATATCGATCCCGCCGACGGCCTCGCCCGCGAGCCCTATCTTGTCGTCGCCGAGTTGCAAGGCACGGCAGCCGCCACGCGCATCCTCGCCGCAGCGCGCCTCTCCGAAGCCGAACTCGTCACCATCGCGGCCGATCGCATCGTCGACCGCGATGAACTGACCTTCGATGCCGCCGCCGGTGCCATCCGCGCCCGCCGCGTCCGCCGGCTCGACGCCATCACGCTCGCCAGCGAAAGCCGCCCCGTGACGCCCTCATCTGAAACGGCCGTGCTGCTCGCCCAAGGGGCGGCCTCCGCCGGCATCAATCGCCTGCCATGGACAAAAGCGCAGGAGCAGCTTCGCCATCGCATCGCCTTCCTGCGCACCGCCGAAGGCGAGCAATGGCCAGATTTGAGCGATGCAGCTCTGGCGCGATCCGCCGAAACTTGGCTCGCCCCCTTCCTTGAGCGCGCCACCCGGCTAACGGACATTGATGCCGCCGTTCTCGGCAACGCGCTCGACGCCCTGATCCCCTGGGACCTGAAGCGAAAATTGGATGCCGGCGCGCCCACCCACTTCGAAGCACCAACTGGCAACAGCCATCCCATCGACTACGACGGACCCGGCGCCCCGGCGCTCTCCATTCGCGTGCAAGAACTCTATGGATTAAAAGATCATCCAGCGATTGCCGGTGGTCGCCTGCCGCTCACCCTCAACCTGCTGTCGCCCGCGCATCGGCCCATCCAGATCACGCGGGACTTGCCGGGCTTCTGGGCCGGCTCGTGGAGTGCGGTGAAATCGGAAATGAAAGGCCGCTATCCGCGCCATCTCTGGCCGGACGATCCCGCCAACGCATTACCCACCGCACGGGCCAAGCCGCGCGGTACGTAAGCACTGGCCGTCACACTAGCGATAGCAGGGACGCCCCTCGACGCTGGCGCTCCAGCCGCTCGATTCCTTCGAATACGAGATCTTCTTACTTGCCGCGTTCGCAAAGCTGGCCCAGCGTCCACCATATTCCAAGTCGGTGAAGTCGATCCAAGACCGGATCGCGGCCTTCTGCGCCGCATCCTTCGTTGCACCCACGCCGCTACCCGAATGCCAATGATCACTCATGCAGAGCTTGCCCTTTTCGCGGCGCATGTCGTGCATGGCGGCAAGGCCAGAGATTTCCTGCGCCGAAGCGGCAACCGGCATTCCAATAGCAACGAACGTTACGGCGAGCATGCTGAGGCGCATTCTGTATCTCCAAGAGGCAATGTCGGGGCACGTTCGAATCGCTGCAAGATTAGCGGCGGGCGCGATCCGCTTCAATCAGATCAACCGCATCGTACGCATACTGATGTGGCCCGCACGCCCCACGATAATGTGGTCGTGCACCGTCACCCCCAGCGGCTTTCCGGCATCGATGACCAGCTTCGTCATATCGATATCGGCGCGCGACGGCGTTGGATCACCCGACGGATGATTGTGAACGAGAATGATCGCTGTCGCCGAGAGCTCCAGCGCCCGCTTGACGACTTCCCGGACATACACCGGCGTATGGTCGACCGTGCCCTCGCCCTGCACTTCATCGGCGATCAACCGGTTCTTCTTGTCGAGGAAGAGCACGCGGAACAATTCTTTCTGTTCATACCCCTGCGCCACCGTGAGGTATGCCAGCACATCGGGATGCGACGACAGCAACGGCCGTTGGCTGAGCCCCGTCCGCGTCAGCCGCGCCGCAGCTGCATGGACCAGCTTCAATTCCGTGACCACGGCATCACCTACTCCGGTCACTTCCTTGAGTCGTCCTTCAGGTGCGTTGACGACCTCCGCGAACGACCCGAAGCGTGCAATCAACCGCTTGGCGAGATCTTTGGTGTCCCGCCGCGGAATAGCCCGAAACAAAATGAGTTCAAGCAACTCATAATCCGGCAGCGCCTCTGCCCCGCCCTTGCGAAACCGGTCCCGCAGCCGGTCGCGATGCCCCATATGTAAGGGGGCCGTCGCCGATGCAGCCATCGAAGAAGCTTCAAATAGACCGGACTGGTTCGGCCGCTCGTCGCCATTCCCCCGGTCCGTCATAAGCGCCCCCCGCCCCCGCTGACCTTATGCGATGACGTACGGCGGTTGATGCAGTCCGGCGGGCGAGGTCGTGAAAATCTCGCACCCCGTATCCGTGACGCCAACCGTGTGCTCGAACTGCGCGGAGAGTTCGCGGTCGCGCGTCACGGCCGTCCATCCATCCGGCAGAACCTTAACCGAGGCCTTGCCGAGATTGATCATCGGCTCGATCGTGAAGAACATTCCGGGCTGCATCACGACGCCCTCGTTCTCCTCGCCGTAATGCAAAATGTTCGGCCGGTCGTGGAAGACACGGCCCAACCCGTGCCCGCAAAAATCGCGCACCACACTGCACCGCTCGGCTTCGGCAAACTGTTGGATTACCGCGCCGATCTTACCCGTCGAGACACCCGGCTTCACCGCTGCGATCCCGCGCATGAGGCATTCATACGTCACTTCGATGAGACGCTCCGCCCGCCGTGAGATCTCTCCAACCGCATACATCCGGCTGGTGTCGCCATGCCAGCCGTCGACGATCAGCGTCACGTCGATGTTGACGATGTCGCCTTCCCGTAAGGGCTTCGGTCCCGGAATGCCGTGGCAGACGACATGATTGATCGACGTGCAGATGGCCTTGGGAAATCCGCGATAGTTCAACGGAGCCGGAATCGCGCCGTGGTCGCGCGCAAATTCCATCACCAGGGCATCAAGGTGGTCGGTGGCAACGCCGGGTTTGACATGCGGCGTGATCATATCGAGCGCTGCGGCAGCCAACTGCCCGGCCTTCATCATGCCGGCAAAGCCATCCGGCCCGTGCAGCTTGATCGAGTTATCGCGCTGGAGCGCTCGAGACACTTCGACGTTCGACATGGGACCCGTTGCTCATCGTGACTGATGCCCAGAACACTATCGGAAAGGCAGCGATTAGCCAACGCACGACGGGCGCCGATCCGTCGCGGGCATTGACGAAAAACGAAATGGCGGCCACGGAGGCCGCCATTCCGGATGTTCACATCTGGGGTTGCCAGGACGTTTAGGCCTGAGCGTCGCCTTCGCCTTCAGCAGGGGCTTCCGCCGCCGTGAGTAGCGCGCGTGCCTGACCGATCCAGTCCTGCGTCTCGACGCGGCCGTCGATGTTGAGCGCACCCTCGACGTTGCCGATGTCTTCGTCCGAGAAATTGGCGATCTGCTCGAACTTGTAGAGATTGAGCTGCTTCAGGCGGGCGGCCAGCGTCGCGTCGATCCCGTTGATCTGCGTCAAACCTGCGTGAGATCGCCGGACCTCACAAAACACCAATAAAACGGGGCTTTTTTGCGTGGTCCGCCCCCGCCCCTTTCGGCCCTTCGGTACACGCGGCCCCGCGATTCGGTACACACCCGGCGGCGGCCCACCCGACCACCCGACCACCCACACCGACCACCCCGGCCCTCACTCCGGCGGCGGCGGTGACCCCCATTCCGTCAGCCCCTTCCCTCCCGGCGGCCGCCACGGCCGGACCCGTTCCCGCGCCTCGTTCAAGGCGTCCGCAACCGTCCGCTGCAGCGCCTCAGCCACCGACGCGGCAGCTTCGCGCTTGGCACATCCCGGCCGCCTCCGGAGCGCGTGCACGACGTCTTGAACCTGTGCAGCAATCGACTCCAACTCAACGACTCCCGCCTCAAGTCCGGCGATGCCTCCGGCGGCCACAAGCGCGGCGCGCTCGGCCGCACTCAGGCCGCGCACGCGCTCGATTTGCCACTCAACGGCCGCGTCTAAGGCCCGCGCCTCGGTCTCAGCCTCAGCCAAGCTCACCCGGCCCAGGTTCTGACTCCACAGCCGTTGTCCGAACTCACCGACAAGCCCACGCGGGACGGCGCGCACGTAGCGCCACAGGCCGCGCCGCCACGTTGTGAGGTGGGGAATCCGCACCGGCATTTACCTTTCGTTAAGACCGTGCTGGCGCGCGGCCTGCTTTCACGTCTAGCTATGTGAAGCGGCCGCAATTTCGGCCGCCTTGGCAACCTTCCAAGCAGACAAGGAGTCCACCCAATGAGTCACCTACCACGAGTCCACATCAATCGCGATTCACAAGGCTACGCCGTCCACCTCGACGGCGCACCCTTCCACACCTTCCCCGATGCCCTCGACGCGGCTCGATTCGCCGCGTTGGCCGCCCACTTCCCCGTCACCACGTTGAGGGGGCATTGAGTCATGTTGAGCACCGAATTCGCCATCCTCTTGACCCTCTTCTTCGTGCCCGTCGCGGTGGCCACGGCCGCGCACGGTCCCGCTCTTGTGGACGCCTTCACGACGCACGTTGCGGACGAAATCAAGGCCAAGGTGGCCACATGCACACCGCCGGAGACAACGCCATGACAACGCGCGCTTGTGTAGTCCCCACGCCTTCCGGCGGCTACGTGGTGAAGTGTCCGCTCGGCTGGTACGGCCGCACGGAATACAGCACGCACTCGGACCTGTGTGACGCTGAGTTACAGGCTTGGCGCTTGAACTTCGCACACGGGACGCCGCTCACATGAGCCCCATCGTGCGCGTTTTCATCACCATCACAGCCGCTGCAGCGGCTGTGATCTTGTCCCCGAATCCACCCCTCACCATCGCCGGAATCGTCTTGGCGTGGTCAACCTGTTTTGGAGTCCAGTATGCACTCGGAAGCTCTCAACCTGATGATGATTTTAGCGCCCGTCTCAGTCGCATTTCTCACGGCCGCCGTGGCGGACGGCGGCCACCGCGTATCATCCGCCCCATCGTACCTACGCCACCACCCAGACCCCGTCCCGTTACCGCCTACAAACTCCCCGGCACGTGACGCGCGCGGCGGACTCGAAGTCTGATGCGATACCTTGCCAGCTACACCTTCGCGTGTATCGCCGCCGGGGCGGCTCATGAGGTGGCCCGCAATGGTCCCCTCGATCTTGCCTTCGTGCCGGTCTTGTTCGCACTGGCGGCCGTGTGGGTGTTGCCCACACGCCCCCGCCGAGCCTAGCCCACACCACCGGCCGCCGGACGCGCCTCCGGCGGCCTCCCTTTCTTGGCCACGTGTTTACGCTTCCTTTACCCCGATTCCACGTCCCACCTCGACTCCTGCCATCACAGCCCCCAGTGTCACGGCGGGGCCACTTCCGGCCCCACTCAAAAGGGAGTTACACATGAAAAACCTGATTCAGCGCTTCGCACGGGATGAAAGCGGCGCAACGGCGATTGAGTACGCCTTGCTGGCGGGACTCGTTGGCGTGGCCCTCGTCCCCGGCCTCACCGCCCTTCAACTCGGAATCGACGGGGCCTTCACTGAGGTGACCGCTGCCCTGTAACCCCGGCGCGGCCTCAGCGGTACGCGCTTCCCCAATCCCGCCCAACGCTGAGTGAACCGCCCAACGGGGGCCGCTCTCAGCGGCCCCCGTTTTCTCGTTTCCGGAGTCCCTCACCCATGACCATTCATGCCTTCCTCACAACCGGCGCGGCCTATGATGCGTGCCAGTGCGTCACCGACCTGCACAAGGGTGACACCCTCTTGATCGCCAGCGAAGGCGTTGTCGGCATTGCCGACACGTGGCCCTTTGCAGTCACAAAGACGCATGGCAGCCTTCACCGCCTCAACACATTCGCCACGCTCAAAGACCTTGCACCGCTGACCCTCGAACACATCAACGCCGCGTGTGCCATCGCATTGGCCAACGGTTGGGCCTTGTGTCCCGCCGTTGAGGCGTTGCGCGCGCCGTCCGTTGCAGCGTAGTGAGGCCCACAATGCTCAAGCGCGTGAACATTGACGTTGTGGACGGCGAATTCCGCGTCCCCGGCCCCGACGCCACAGAGGCGCAAGCCTATTACACGACGGACCGCACCGACGCCGAAAACACGGCCCGAATTATCCACGGCCGTGATGCCCTCATCCGTTTCCGCAAGCGTGAATCCTTTTACGTCTAGACCTCACCCACCCACACAGGAGTCCCACCGCCATGACTTGGCTTCTCTCTCTTGTCCGTCCCACTCCCACCACCGTCTCACTCACGACGATTCTTGCGGCGCGTGAAGCGCCCCCGCCTGTGATCGTCCGCCACATCCGGCCGCGCGTTCCCACCGCTCGGGGGCTGTGAACATGGGCACCATCATACCCCTCAAGCCACGCGGTGACCGCTTCGCGCTGCAGTGCCGGTGCGTGTCACTCAGCCATCAAGTCACGCGCGCCGCCGAGTCGAATCTCGATAGCCCACGCAACGTCCGGCGCTTGGCCGAACTCACACGCGCGCTTGCTGTAGCCGTCTCAGAACTAGCAAAGGACACCTTGAAATGACCACCCACCCACTCGACACCCGAATCCGTGAAGTGGCCGCACTGCTAGCCCTTGGCGCGTCCGGTCCACTAGACCGCGCCGCCCACCGTGAGAACATGGCCGTTCTGGCGGAAATTCTCTTGATGCAACTTGCGCAACGTGATCGCGCCTAAACCCTCGGAGTCTGTGTAATGCGTCTAACCTTCCTCACCCTCAGCGCCGCGCCTCTTGTCGCCGCGTTTGTCTTTCTCACCGGCACCGCCACGACGTGCCGAGCCGAAGGCGTCACCCCCGGCACCCTCACCGCCGTCACCGAACCGGCCGAAGTCTTGGCCGCCGAAGGCTCAGCCGTTGAGCCTCAACACGTCCCCGCCGATTGCGTGTTGAATTCTCATGGGCAGTGCATCCCGCCGGATTGGTTGCCCAAACGCACACCCGGCACGGCCCTTGATCTTGAAGCCGTCTTGGCCGCTGAGGCCGCCGAGAGTCCGTGTGATGCCACGCCAACGCCGCGCGGTGGCGGCACGGCCGCGAGTCGCTTCCTCGAACTGCAAGCGCGCCACCGTGCGCGCGGTGGGGATTTCAGCAACTGGACTCCCGCCATGGAAGAGGCCATGGCGGACTTTCACCGGGAGATGGGCCGATGACACGCACCATCCTCATGGCCGCCTTGACGGTGGCCCTTGTCTCTCCCGTTCATGCCAGCGATTGGCCGCGCTCGACTAGCACTTACTTCCAATCGGGGCCAAACGATCCGCGCCAACTTCGCGGCGTGGATTGCCGCCGTCGCGCTCAAGAGGGGTATTGCCGCGCCACCCTCGAAAACTATGGCGCGGCTCAAGCATGGGAGTCCGAGTGCTACCGTTTGCACCCGGGATCGGACCGCTACAAGCAACTGCGGTGCATCCTACGCTAAGCGCGCCGCCGCGCCGTTGATCGGCGCGGCCGCCGTGCGTTACGATCAAGACGCTGCAACACCGCCAACGCTTCCCGACTCCTGGGGACGTCGCCGCCGATGACTTCCCCCGAAAATTTCTTTCCATCCCCGACTCTGCACAGCCGAATAATTGAGGGCCTGTAGCTCACTCCACGCGACCTCACATTCCCGGATCGGTAGCGCGGCCACGCTGAGGCCGTGAAGCTCTAGATGGTGCTGATAGTATTCCAGTGCAAACGTGGCGGCCTTCAAGTTTTCAACCCGGCCGCGCTCACTCATACTCAGCGGCGAGTCCCGACTCGCCTCAGTCAGCGCCGTGATCCGCCGGAACGGCTTGGCCACGGCGATCAACAAATCGGGTAGCGCACGACGTAAGGCCGCTTCACTCATAACTCACACCCTCCGGAATGACGGCGGAGACTTTTGACAGTCCCCGCCGCCGCCAACGCGCGCACCACCTTTCCCGACGCGGTGCGCGTGATCCTCGATTAGCTGAGCACCTTTTGCAAAGACGCACCGAACTGCACAGTTTCAGCACCACCCACGGGAGTCGCTTCAAGGTAGAGATAGACCGGGCCGGAGGGGTAGAGGTTGTTCACCGCCAGCAGGTCCGCGCTCAACGTGTACGGTCCCACCGCGCGCACACTCAACTGTCCCACAAGACTCCCGCCGCTTCCTTCCGTATCGCTGGCGAATACTTCGAAGTTGGCGGACGTGGCGTCAATGGCCAACACGTCCAAGGCGATCACAGCCGCCGCGCCGACCGTGGCCGTTGAGTCGCGTGTGAGGCGGCCCAACTCAACGGAGTCCGTCGTGGTTGCCTCAGTAATGGCGGCGGCCTCCGGCGCGCGGAAAAGTGCGAGCCCTTCGGCGTAGTCGGGGACTCGATCATGTTTAGTTGCGTTCACAGTCATCTCTGTCACTCCCAAGTGAGGCCGCGCCGGAGTCGGGACCCTCGTTTTGTGTTGCCCCGACTTCGGCGGGATTCTCACGTGAACGCCAAGCGGCATCAACCTCAGCGGCGCGGCGCGCTTGAGCAAGCCCCGCCTCAGCCTCAGCCAATTTCTCGGCCGCGTTGGGAAGGCCCTCGACTTCAAGAATCAGTTTCCAGTAGGTGACCTCATTGAGATGCCACGCAAGGGAACCTTTCGGCGGATGGTCACGGTGACGGCGGCTGATCTTCACGGCGCGGCATCCCATGCACCTGAGGCAAACCACTCACGGACTAGCGCGGCCGTGCGCTCAAGCCGTTCGAGGTTGGGCACGGCGCGGCTCTGTTCGAACGCGCGCAAGTTACTCAGTAAAGCCTCACAGACCTCAGACCCCGACGCCGTCCAATCCGGTTCGAAGAATCCGGGCACCTTGCTGTAGTCCGGCGCAGCG
The DNA here is from genome assembly GCA_002928735.1 of Hyphomicrobium sp. Classification (GTDB taxonomy): domain Bacteria; phylum Pseudomonadota; class Alphaproteobacteria; order Rhizobiales; family Hyphomicrobiaceae; genus JAGVSR01. The sequence goes on from PERL01000008.1 coordinate 61,167, forward strand.
TGCAGTTGTTCACGTGTGATCGTCATTCAAGACTCCAAAGACTCCAGCGAAAAGAGCGCGGGAAAATGTTGACCCTTGCCGTTAAGAATATGCCTCAACGTGACCGCGTGCAACTGATACGCATGGGGCTCCCCACGCGGCTCGGCCCACTTGGCGGCAAACGCGCGCAGCACCTCAGGCCCACACGCAAGCGCGGCGCAAATCTCAAGCGGCGGGACGCGCTTTTCGATCAGAAAGGCGATGCACTTTTCGCGCGGTGAGGCGGGGCCAACCTCGGGGAAAATGATGCGTTCCGTCATCTTTCACCCCTCACGACGCGCAACTTGTTCCGGAGTGCACCGGGACGGCGCACACTCTCCGGCAGAATCTTTGCTAACTCCGGATCATGCTCGGCCCGCAGTTTCAAATGCTTGTTCCGATTGTTGACTCGGCTTTGATTGAATCCGGTGGCGCGCGCAATGTCAGTCTGTCCCCACCGGCCCTGCATTAGCAGCGTGTCGATTCTGTTTTGGTCCGTGAGGTCCAACGCCCGCAACGCCTCGACAACGTCGTCAAGGCTCATTGAATCGTCAAACGTGAGGAAGTCACTAGCCGCCAACTCACCGGGCAACGCGCGCGCCTCAGTCATCGGCGCGGCGGCCGTCGCCAACTTGGCCAGCGTGGCGTCACGCCGTTCCCGCGTCTCTTGTTCGAGGCGTTTCGCTTCGCGGTGGGCATCGTCCGCCGCCTTGATGACGGAGTCCCACCACGAGTCGAACTCCGGACAAGGCTTGGAGTCGTCGTCATAAGGACTCAACGTCCAATACTTTTTGAAGTCCACAGCCTTCACAGCGTCCGCCTCCCAAGACCACGACGGGGACCGCTCAATAACTGTTCGACTGTGCCGGTGGGGTTACATGCCGGACAACGCGCGACGGCCCATAAAAAGAGTTTGTTCCCGCACTGAACACAGCCATGCCGGGACTCGTACAAGCTCCCGCGCAACGGTGCATGAGGAAGCTCGGACAAGGTGGGAATCTTTTCCGGAGCGCCAGCGGCCGCGCGGCGGTGAGCATCTTCACGCTCAAGAGCGGCGGCCCAGTGGGCCTCATCTAAGCCCTGTTTGATCCGACTGGCCATTGTGCTCAGCCTTTCGCCTTCAAGCGCGCCAACGTGAGTCGATCTTTCGGCGTAGCGCGTCCGATGGCGGCCGCGTGTTCAAGTGAGCCTTTCAACCGTTCCCGCTTGGCCTCGTTCTGCGTTTCGTAACTCAAGCTATCGGCAAACGCGCGCGCCTTACGTGCACCGCCTTCCGGACCGGCCAACTCCCGCGCCGTGTCCGTCAACGCCTCGCCCAGTGTCTTGACCTTGGCGGCCACGTGCTCAGCCTCGGCCGTGTCCGGTGCGACGCCTTCGATCAATTCGCCCCACGTCACCTGCAACGCCTTGGCCTTGTCACGCACGACGGCCGAGCGCGCCCACCTTTCGTCCGGTGTGGCGTTGTGAAGTGTCCGGATCGCGGCCAATCTTTCAACGGGAGTCAGCGGCGGGAGTTTCTGACGTGCACGCAACGCGGACTCGGCCGCAAATACTTCGTCCGGTGTGGGCGGCGGCGCACACAAGTCCGGAGACGCGCGCTGCAGATTGTTGAGGTCCGAGTCGATCAAGTCCGGATTGCGGACCATCGCCACCCAGTCCGGCTCAACCAACCACTTGTCCTCTAACTTATCGATGAGGCGGCGGACCATCTCAGCCACTTGGCGTTCACTCAGGCCGGGAAATTTCGCGGCGATTGCAGCGCGATAGTTTTTGATCGCTTCGGCTTCATTGGTACGCATCACTGTGACTCCGTTTGTGAGGCTAACGCCCCGGCGATGCTATGCCAGACACCGCCGGGGCTACGTTCCCCGCGCGCTGAAGTATCGCGCGGGAAAATTCGAAAAGGGTGGCCCGGGACCGCCATGACTGACAAAGCCCAGCCCCGGGCCTTTCCACACACGCGGGAGGTACACCGCGCGCGCGAACTTGAATCAATCGCCCTCGAATACTTTGACGCCACGACGGCGGAGGGCTAACACCTGACGCATTCCGTCCGCGCTTGCCCCGTACTCTTCGGCCAAGTGGCGACAACGGCGCACATCACCGAGTCCGGCGGCGCGCGCGGCCGTGTAGAATTCTTCACGGCTCGGAATCTTGTGTGACCATAAGACCGGATCGGACTCTTTGACCCGCGCCAAGGCAGCGGTGAGCACGTCAAGGGCCTCACTCGTTTTGTGTGCACGCATCAGTGCGCCAAGGGTCATCAGGTAGCCGCCGAAGGTTTCGGCGCGATACAAAAGCAGCGCGCGCACATCTTCAATGACGGGAGGGTGGCCGAGACGTTCAAGCGCGACGTTGCACAACTCGGACGCGGCCACAGTGCCGACGCGGAAAAGGTCCGCAGCATCAGCCCACAAATAGACGTCCGGCAAATTGAGGATGATGGGGGTGGGTGTGTGTGTCATGGGCTTAGCCCTCCCGCGCGGCTAGAAGTTGTTCAAGTGCAAGGGCCGCGAGATGGCACGGCCGGAGCGGCGGATTGAGTGAGAGGCCGTGAGCCACGACGCGCTTGTAGAGGTCCGGCGGCAACGGACACGCAAAAGACGGCCACCCTTTCACACCCGGCTTGCCTTTCCGGTGGCCGGGGGTGGGGGTGGCTTCCGGATTAGGACGACGCCGCGCACGGGCTACAGGGAGCGCGGCGGGAGGCTTGGGACGGCGGGAACGTGGCACGGGAGACTCCTGCTATCTAGACGCCGTTTAGATAGCGTCACGGGATGGCCTAGCAGCTTTTGTCTCAAATGTAAACACTCATTTACGACTTCTTAACGATTTTTCTTGCGGCGGGGCCTCGGCTGTGCTACCGGGTGGGGCTTGAGCACGCCGAACCGGGAGACGGCCGAGCAGTACTAGCCTACTCTTCGCGCGGATTCCCATGCCGCGCCGCCACAGGCCGCGCCTGAGTCTCATTCCTGAATTGAAGGTCCCACCGGACCACCGCGCCACGTCGTGCCCACGCACGAACGGCCCCGCGTTGGTCCTATCCGTGAGCAGCGGAGAGGCGCGGGGCCGTGTGTGGAGTGAGGCGCGACTATACCATGACCCCCGACTATTTCAACAGTGTTGAACAAAGCCCGGTGCACTTCGCGACAGTCCCGTGCACGACGGGTCCAAACTCGTTTGACGTCCGCAACCACGTTTTGACGGTGGCCGAATTCCGCGCGTGGTTGGGCGACGGATTCAACCGGCCGCCCCTTGTGGACAAGAAACACGGCCCCGCCTTCCTGGCGACGCACACCGCGCGGCCCGTCGTGCATGGCAAGCCCGCGCCGTTCTTTAGTGCGCCGATCCTCACACCCGGGAGTCGCACGGACGCGGACGCCGTGGCCATGAGCATGCTTGTGCATGACATTGACACCCACGCCACCGACTCCGAAGTTGACGCGCACGTGGCGGCCACCGGCCGCGCCGCCATCCGTTACCGTTCCTTTTCCAGTGGAAAGACACAGAGCACAGTTGCCGCCAGTGTCGCGGACAATGCCGGGAATCCCGCCGACGCCGTGCGCGCGCACCTCGAATCGTTGGGAGTCGACTCTCGCATCTTGGACTCAATTCACGACGTCCGCCGCGTGGTCAGTACGAAACGAGTCGGTGGCAAGCCATTGGCACATGCGGAATGGAAGTTTTCGCATGGCCCGTGGTTGAAACATCGCGTTGTGTGGCCCGCTGCCGAATTGTGGCCCCTCGACACGCCGGAGAAGCATGCGGAATGGCGCGCACTCTATCTCGGCTCGGCCGCGTGGTTGGGCTTGTCGATTGACGAAAAGACAAAGAACCCTGCGCGTATTTTCTACTGTCCCGCCGTCCGTGCCGGGGCTACGCGCGACGATTACACGGTCCGTCACTTTTATGGCCCGTTGCTGCAGTGGAGTGAGATTCCGCGCGTTGAGATTGTTGAGACGATCAAGCGCACGACTGGCACACGTCGCAAGCGCACACCGACAAGAGCGACACACGGCGACGCCGAAGGCGGAGACGTGGGGAGCGGCTACACGTGGCAGACTCCGGGCCTGCACAAGTGGGCGAAACACGCGCGCCGCTTCGACTTCCGCGCCTTTTGTACGGCGTACAAGGTGCCCGGGTATCGCCTGACCCGTGACGGTAAGGCGTCGATTCCGTGTCCACTCGCACACGAACACTCGGACGGCGGCGCGGTGGACTCCGGCGGCTTTTGGTTGCGCAACGCCACGGACGAGTCGGGATGGTTCTGCGCCTGTAGTCATAGCAGCGGACCGAACCATCGTGAAGGTGCGCAAGATCGTTTGAAGTTTCTCGACGCCTTGTGCGTTGAGTTAGGGATTGCCGATACCCGGAGTCTGAATCGGTTTGTAGATAAGGAGTGAGTAACATGCGTGAGCCTGCAGAGCTTAATTTCGAGCGCGATCATCCGGACTATATCGCGGCGGATGATGAGAAAGTGATCTACTACTTTGAATCCTTGACGCTCTTAGATGACGCGCGCCACAGGTTGGCACGGGTAGAGGCGTTGTGCGATTGGATGCGTGCACCGGATGACGTGCGCGCGGCGCTCGTCGTGCTGTATGAGTGCACGCCCGATGATGTTGCAGCGGCGGAACAGTGGGAGAAAGCCGAAAGCGCGCGGCGCGCGACTTGGCGCGGTCAGACGTGGCTTGCCACCGCTAAACGTGTCGTGGCCGCGCGGTACGCCGAACTTAACAAGGAGTCCGTGTAATGGATCGCACTAAGATTGACGACGCCGTGGCCAGTGTCACAGCCGAGACGTTGGCCGAAGTGTTGGACGCGCTCGCACGTTCGAAGGAATACACGGACGAAGAGGTGCGCGACACGCTGGCCAATGTTGCCGACAACGCGGGACTCGACGTTGACGACGTGCGGCGGCAGTATGAGCGGCACGCCGCGTGGAATGCGCCGCCCGCCTTCCAGCGTGTCGCCGGACCCGAGTCCGCTGTAAGGCCCACCGCGTATCACAATGTCTTGGAAGTGCTGCGCCTGTTACGGTGGACAATTGCCCGGGAAGGCTGGACTCGCCGCGTCATGATCGACAAGGCGGACGGGACCGGATGGCAGCCCCTTGTTCGTGCCGACGTCGTGAAGGCGTGCACCTACTTCGAAGAGGTCCCGCACTCAGCGTTTGAGCCGAGTGACCGCGCCGTTGATCGCGCGATTGAACACGCCGCCAATGAGAACGCCTTCGATGTGTGCCGCGACTACTTCGAAAAGCGGTTGCCGGAGTGGGACAAGACCGAGCGCGCCGCGACGTTCTTTGAACGTCACTTAGGCGTTGAGGGGACCGACCTGAATCGGGAATTCGCCAAGCGTTGGCTTCTCGGAGTCGTATGGCGCGGACTGGGGAACGGCGTGAAGTTTGACACGGCCTTAGTGCCGGAGGGTGCACAGGGACTCGGAAAGAGCACAGCACTGGCGGCGCTGTGTCCGTTTCCGTCGTGGTTCTGTGATTCCGTCTCAGCCAAAGACGACGGGAAAGTAGTCATGGAAAAGACGGCCGGAAAACTCATTGTGGAGATTCCTGAGTTCCAGGGTGCGCGCTACGCCGATCTTGAAGCGTTCAAGGCCGTGTTGAGCACGTCCGTGGATCGCGCGCGCTTGGCCTATGCACGGGAGGCGGTGGACATTCCGCGCCGTTTCGTCGTGGCGATCACCACGAACCGGGACGGCTATTTGCAGGATACCACCGGCAACCGCCGATATTGGCCGTTGAGGTGCACGCGCCACGCCGATCTTGACGCCGTGCGGGAGGAAGTCCCCCAGATTTGGTCCGAGGTTATGACGTGGTACCGCGCGAACGAACGGCCGGAACTTCCGAAAGAGTTCTGGGAGGCGGCGGCGGCCGTCACAGCGGCACGCGTTCGTGAAGGTGAGTTCGACTCCATCCTCGAACCGTTCCGGCTTGTGGCGGGACAGGTCCGGCCGCATGACGTTTACGTCGCGTTGGGCGTTGAGGGTGCGCGCGGTTCCCAGACCATCAAGACTAAGGTGGCCGAATCGTTGGCCGCGTTGGGGTGGGTGCGGAACGCCAGCACGGGAGACGGCGCGCGGTTCCGGCGCATCCCGCCGGGATGGGTGGAAACAGGTAAGGCTGGCACCTTCCGGACGCCGAACGATGAGATTCGCAACCTCCCCTATATCGAAGTGGACACCGCCGGGGCGGGGCGGATCAAGGCCGCGCCGGGACCGCTCGAACCGTGGGGACGCCTCACGGCGGACGGTTTGAATGACGTCAAGCCCTATCCCGTGAGTGGGGGAGGTACAGGGGCTAGGGGGGCAAAAGAGGCTCGCAAGGGCCTCTTGAGGCTTGCCGAAGAGGGTGAGGCGGCTGAATAGCCCCCGCCCAACCGCCTGAGGGGGGGCTAGGCGGGGGGCTAGGGGGGGGGGCTAATTTCGGGCTAGGGTGTTGATATATATAGGACTCTTATACTAGCCCCCTAGCCCCCCACCTATATATAGAAGATAATTACCTCGTGACAAAAGACCCCCCCGCGAGGGAGAGAAGCGCGCGTGAGAAAGTCTTGGAACAGGGTGCGGGGGCTGGGGGCTAGTATTTCTGCAGTGTAGAAATACTAGGGCGCCCAAGCGAATCTCGCTGCTAATTTGGAATGACTCTAAACTAGACCGGCCGCACCCACCGACCTCGAACCCGCCAACCCTCAGCACACCCCGCAACCTGTGCGCCAACCCCACCCAGTCCCATAGGCAACCCGGATGTTATCCGGCCACCCTCGTCACCCACAGCCACCCGGCCGCGCTACGTGCTCGAATAGCCCACACGCCACCCCACACCCGGCCCTGTGCTCGATTAGCCCCCCATTCCCACACCCGCCCCCCACGCCTCGACAAGCGGCCCCACCGCCGCCCTGTGCTCGCCTCCGGCTCGCACACGGCGGCTACAGCCACACGCCACTCACAAACGCCAGCCACAAGCCCCACACGCACGCCCACAGGCCCGCCCCACACCCGGCCGCCACCCACACCCCCGCCACAGCCTCACACGCCACTAGGCGAGGCCCTGGGGAGCGAAGCGACACAGGCCGAGCGCTGCACACCGGACCACCGCGCCAAGCCCTCACCACGCGCGCCACAGGCCCGCACGAACCCCGGCCGCACCACTGGCACCGGCCAACTTCGAATCGGCCGCCAGCGGCCCGGAAAAACGGCCCCACCCCGATTCTAGAACCCGATCCCAGAACCGCCCCGGAAAATTTAGAACCGGCGGCCCTCTTATAGTGCGCCGAAGGCCCGCCACGCCGCGCGCCGCGCGCCTCGGCCGCCGCGTGTCCCAAAACGGGACGGTCGATAGGACGTGCCCGGACGGTCGTGGGTGCAACCCTCGATAGGACGTGCGCGGACGGTTGCACCCACCACCGCCGCCCGATGCGGCGTGCACGCACGGTCGCACCCGCAACCCGACTCCCGCGTGGGCACAGCAACCCGACCACGCCGCCCCGCGCGCACCTGTGATCTATATGTGATCGAAGGAAAGGCCGAGAATCCGGGCTTTTCAGCCACTCCCCCAGGCCGAGCGTGTACCGACGTGTACCGAACCACCTACTGCACAGTGGACAGATCACATCCTGTTACACGCTGTAACAATCATCACGCGCGATTCGCATAAGAGGTATTATGGAAAGGTTCTGTGTCCGTTCTCGCCATCCCACACCCTCCCACACCCCTCGGACAGACCTAAAGTAGTAAGACGAACAAGCGAATCGCGTTTCAGTCGTGAAACGAGAAAGCCACAGGCCGAGCGCGCGACTGTGACGCGCGCGCTACGATTCGGGGCTTGTGGCCCGTGTTGAGCATGCACGCCCACACCACGCCAGCCGCGCGCCGCGCTCGGCCGAGCCGCGCCGGGGCTCGTGTAGCTTGTGCAATTCGAGCCGCCGACCCCCCAGGGGACCCAAAGCCGGGTACGGACTATCCGCCCCCGGAGGCGTGCTAAGTGTCTCGCGTAGATTCGGCATTGAACCACGCCGCCCCGGCCCCCACCCCCAAAAAGAAAGAGGCGCGGCCACCGGTGCCACGCCTCCCACACACACGCCTCAGGCCGTGGGCCTCACCCCCGCCAGAAATCCGGCATCCTCTCCACGGCCGCCAGCATCGCCGCCGGGATGCCATGCGTATAGACGCGCGCGTTGACGTTGCCGCCAGTGTGGCCCACGATTGCGAGCCGTGTGGGCTCGGACGTCAGCGGATCGGCGGCAAGCCAACTGTTGACCGTGTGGCGGCTATCGTGGACCGTGACCGGCACACCCGGCAACACGCGCTTGAGCCACGAATTCCCCGCGTCTTGGAAGTTGTGGGGCTTGTCGCGATAGTCGGGAAAGAGCGACGGCGAGTCGCCTTCGGCCTTCCACGCCATGAGGTCCGCAGCAAGTGCAGGATGGGCCGGGACTTCACGCGCGCCGCCTTTCTTCGTACCGGCGCGGAATGTCATCGTCACCACGTCGCCATTCAACTTCACGTCCGCGCGGCGCAACCGTACAGCCTCACCGGAGCGGCAACCCGTGGCCATGAGCACACGCCAGACGCGGACGAAATCGCGATTCCCCTTGAACTCATTCAAGGCCGAGCGGATCGCCTTCACATCGTCCGCGCTATACATCGCCTGAGCCTCAACGCCGTCATTCCGCGTCGCCGGTTTCGGCACCTTGAAGCCTTCGAAGTAGCTCTTCGACACAATGTCCTCAAGCGCCGCCAGCTTGAAGGCCGTGGCCACACACCGCCAGTGTTTTCCACCGTTGGCCGTGTTCTGCATGGCTGTATGGAAGGCCACGACGTCCGCCTTGACGACGTCCGCCGGACGCTTTGCGCCCACGACCTTGTGGAAAGCATCAAACGCCTTTTCATAGCGGTACCGTTCCCGCGTCTTGTCCGCCGCTTCGCTGTGACGGTGCCACACGTCAATCAGGCCCCGGCAATCCGAATCAAGGTCCACAGGCCGGAGCGGGGCCGTCTCAGCGCGTAGCAGGGTCAACGCCACATCGTCGGGCATGGCCGCGCCTTTCAGCACGTCGCCGTAGAACACGCGCCCAACGGCGGCAAGGGCCTGTTGCTGCACGATGTGGGCGGCCTGATTCTTGTAGCCGCCGGACGCCAGCAACTGCGCCTTTTCAGCCTCAGGCAACGCGCGCAACTTCGCGAAGAGTGCGAGACAATAGGCATCGAGGCGCGCGGCCTCAATGGCCACTTCCGGGCCGCTCAATTTGCCCAGACCTCGAACGAACTTGTTCGAGCCATACAGCGCTTGCAACGACTCCGGCACGTTGCGCCGGTAGGCCCAGGATTTGCGCTTAGCCTCTCGATAGACGTGGGGGACTTGCATGAGGTCGACTCCGATTCGGTACACATTCCCTCCCGGATCGGTACACGAATCGGCCCGCCGCCGTCGAATCTTCCCCTGAATCGCAGTTAAAAATGTGTCCTTATTCCGTAGTCGCCCCATCGCCGTCAGCCGGTGCCGTCAGCAACGCCCGCGCCTGTGCGATCCATTGCCCTTTTTCCACGATTCCACGGGCGTTTATTGCGTCTTCGAGGTTCGCAATATCGTCCCCCGATAGGTTCGCGATTTGCTCGAATTTATACAGGTTCAAGCCCTTCAAACGGGCGGCCAATACCGCGTCAATGCCCCCGACCTGGGTCAGACCACCCCGGATTTGCGTCAGATCATCGGCCTCGCCCTTCGGCTTCTTGAAGCCCTTCCAAGCAGCGTTGAGCTTACGGGCGCGCGCATCCGTACGTTCGAAGATGCGGGCAGCCTTACCGCGCAAACCGCGCAGGTAATAGAGTTTGGCGCGGCGCACGCGGCCACGGCGGAGAACTTCAATGTCCGCGATGTGCGGCGAGTAGATCGGGAACACGCGTTCCACGCCTTCGCCGTACGAAATCTTGCGCACCGTGAAGCTTTCGTTGATGCCGGCACCTGCCCGCGCGATCACGATGCCTTCATAGGCCTGCAGGCGCTCGGCTGGCGCACGCGCCGCGGCTGCCTTCTTCTTCTTGTCCTTGGGGTCGACGTCGGCCGATTCCACCACGCGGACCATCACTTTAACGGTATCGCCGGGCTGGAATTCCGGCACGTTACGCTTGGCGAGCACGGCATCCATCTGCTCGCGCTCAATCTGCTGAATAATGTTCATTTTCGTTCCTTTTTGATTGTTTTTCAATGCAGAGGAGCTTCGCCGCCGTCTAATCGGCGAGCGAGCGAGGCTCGTGCGGCCCTTAAGGGCACCCTTGATCGGGGAATTCGTTGCGGCGGGTGATACCGGAAAGGACGGTCCTTGTCGAGTGGGTGCGGCGGGCGGTTCCCTGTCCGGCTGGATTAAGGCGATGCTGGCCCGCCCGCCGCAGGGCCAACATCCGAAGGCGGCATACCAAGTCCCCTGAGCGTCATGAACCGGGGATCTTCCCGCAAAGCCGGAGAAAGCCCGCTCCCCGCAGTGTCCTTCGGATCGGGTTGGAAGAACCCCGTCGAGAGACCGGATGGTGCAACCGGTGCGGAGGTGACAGTCTTTTGCGGCTTAGCCCCCTTTGGCGGATCGCCAGGAAAAACAAGCGGCGGCTTGACCGCCGTCACCGTCGCCGGGGGCCGTGCCGTCTTACGCAGCGTTTTGCTCCCCGGCCGCACGGCCTTCGCCGGCCGGACCTTCGATCTCACTGCCGGGACCGGCCCCGTCATCGGTGCGCCCGCAACACCATCCACCTCGCGGTCCCGCAGTTCCACCGTTAGCGACGTAATTTTCACCCCCGCCCGCGTCCTCAAATCAAGCGTGGCCCGGATCGGCATCGTACGCTCCCTGGGTAACTCGATGATAAGATTATCCAAATCGCCAAACGCAACCGCCCAATCTCCTGCCGGCAAGTCTCCTGCCGTCACGTCACCAGCTGCCGCCGCGTCGCCAGTCAGCGCCGCCCCGGCCGAAAACCGCGCCTCCGCCGGCAATCCACTGATCTGCACGGATCCCAGTGGATCAAAAAGCGGTTCAGCAAGAAGGGCGTGCTGCTCGATCGAAGCCGTGGCCACCGGCCCGCGCGGCGCGCCCGGTACAGGCGCCTGAACGGTTTGCAGCGCAGGCAGCAACCGGTCCCGCGCCTCGGCGCGCACAAATGCGAAGGGCGTCTCCGCGCCCCTGACGGCGACGGGAGGCGAGGCCTGAGCCAAGGGCATCACCCCGCCGGCCGGCTTATCCTGTCCGCTTTCGAGAACAAACCAAGCGCTCAAAGCCAGAAGAGCCCCCAGCAGCAGCAGAAACTCGAAATCCGCCGTTAGTCCTCTGACGAACTGCCGCCAACCAATGTCGCCGGCGGCCTCAGTCGTGGGGAGGGGTTGCGGTTCTGGCCCATCCTTTTCGCGATGCAGGCGATCCACCGCCGCAGCGAATGGTGCAGGATCCGGCATGTTTGACCTCTGTACACGAGACCGCACCGCGGTCTGAGCAGGCTGAACAAATCCCTCATGCGGCCATAGCAATTGTTTTTCAAATGCCAATTGACCGGGAAATTCCGCAACGCCGAAGACGGTAAAAAACCCGGTAACAATTGCAAGGTATTGAGGCGAAATTAATTTCAACCCTGCACGGATTGACGATCAAACATAAGCAATATTATCCTGCAAAATCAGATATATAGACAAATGCAATTTGCAAATAGAGTTTGTTTCGTAATTCCCAAATTGAGTTTTTCTACGTCCCGCGCAAGATCGGCGGTTGTGCTCAATAGCGTCCGTTGAAAGTCCGCCAGCCGTTATCCGCAGCGCAGTGTAAATCCCCACCCAATCATTGGTCCGATCGTGCCGTTAACCGCTTGTTAACCAGCCTGATCAAACCTTTCACAAAACCTAATGGGGGCAGCGGAATGATTCGGCAGCTGTACGATCTGGAAGACTGGCTCTTCTATCGCTCGCGGACCTGCGCACCGGCCGCACGCCGCATCGTCGAGCGCCTATCGCGCAGCGTCGGTCATGTCGCCGACCGGCTCGAAGGCCAAGTTTGGCGCGGTCAGCCGACCGGCCGCTAATCCCGATTCGGCTTGGCTACGAGATCCGGGCGCCGCTCGGCCGTAATCCGCCGCGCCTCCGCCTTTCGCCATGCCGCGATCGCCTGATGATCCCCCGACAGCAGCACGTCGGGGATAGACCGCCCCTCCCAATCCCGCGGCCGCGTATACTGCGGGTATTCGAGCAGCCCGCCCTCGAAGCTCTCGTGCGCCAGGCTCTCGGCTGCCCCCAGCACACCCGGTAGAAGGCGCACGCACGCATCGATCAGCACCATCGCGGCCAGTTCCCCACCCGACAGCACATAGTCGCCAATCGACACCTCGCGCAGCCCGCGCCCGGCGATCACCCGTTCATCGATTCCCTCAAATCGCCCCGCCAGCAGAACGACGCCCGGGCCGGCCGCGATCTCTTTGGCCATGGCCTGATCGAGCGGCCGCCCCCGCGGCGACAAGTAAATCATCGGACTGTCTGGATTTTCTGCGCCCGCCGCATCGAGCGCCGCGCCCAGCACGTCCGCCCGGAGCACCATTCCGGCACCGCCACCCGCGGGCGTATCATCCACCTGCCGGTGCCGCCCCAAGCCGAAGTCCCGGATTTGGTGCGGGGTCAGCGTCCAAAGACCGGCCTGCAACGCCTGCCCGACGAGCGAAACGCCAAGCGGTCCGGGAAACATCTCCGGAAACAGCGTCAGCACGCTGGCGCGCCACGCCGCCCGCCCATCGCTCGTCGGAAAGTGCGCCATCGCTTCCCTCAGACGCCTTCCACGACCGTGATGTCGATCGTGCCAGCCCCCTGACGCAGCGCCTTGGCCTCGGCGTATTCCGGGCTCTTGGCATAGCCGATCGCATGCGCGTAGCTCGGAAACTCGAGCACCACGTTCCGCTGCACGCCGTTGCCCTCGATGATCTCGCATTGGCCCCCGCGCACGATCGGCCGGCCCTCGAACTTATCGAGCGCGATCTTCGACTTGGCGACGTACTGACCCCACTTTTCGGGATCCGTCACCGTGGCGTGCGCAATCACGTAACCCTTCGGCATGCGTCTTTTGTCCTTCTATTGGGCCTAAAGCCGTTGGAACTGAAGATCGGCAAGGCATAAGCCGCGCGACGGTGTCCCGCAAGCAACCGCCGCAGCGGCCGTGCTGAACGCGGCGTCCGCTAGACGGCCTGCCGAATGTGATGATGGAACGTCAGGGCCGCCTGGACGGGATCGTCTGCTTGCGTGATCGGCCGCCCGACCACGATGTGATTAGCCCCCGCGCCGATGGCATTCTCCGGCGTCATGACGCGCTCTTGATCGTCCGTTGTCCCACCCGCCAAACGGATACCGGGCGTCACGATCAGAAACTGCGGCCCGGTCGCCGCCCGGATGGCTGCTGCTTCCTGGCCCGATGCAATCACACCGTCGAAGCCCGCCTCATAAGCAAGTCGCGCGCGATGCAACACGAGGTCGCTCGGCGCGAGAGCACTACCCTGCTGCTTCAAATCTTCCGCCGTCAGGTTGGTCATCACGGTAACCGCGAGCAGCTTCAAGTCACTGACGCCCCGGCCGGTCACAGCCGCCCGCAAGGTCTTGAGATCGTGTCCATGCACGGTCAGAAAATCAACTCCCAGTTCCCGCGCATTCGAAACCGCCCGCTCCACCGTGTTGCCGATGTCGAGCAGCTTCATGTCGAGGAACACGCGCTTGCCCTGCGCCTTGAGGCTCTCGGCCAGATCGAGGCCGCCCGCAAACAACAGTTCCAGTCCGACCTTATAGAACCCCACCGCGTCATCGAGCTTGGCAACGAGCCGTTGAGCTTCCTCAACAGTCGGCATGTCGAGGGCAACGATCAGACGGTCTTTGATGGGTGTGTGGGGCATCGGTTCGGCATCCGGCATCCGGAAAGCGGCATTCGGAAAAATTTAGAGCACTGTCAGTCCAGTTGCCGTCTGCCGGCTGCCGGACATCGCCTGCTATCCATGCAGCACGTGCGCGGCCCGGGCAAGCTTCTGAATGAGTGCCTTGAACTGCTCCTGGCTATCCTTGTTCTTCAGATGCCCATGTTCGTCATAGGCTTCCATCGCCCGCGGCACGGCAAACTGTTCCGGCAGCACGAGGGCGCTGAGCCCCAGTTCCAGGACCGTTCTCACCGTGTTGAGACCGCGCAAGCCGCCCATGCCGCCCGGCGACGAAGATCCGAGCGCAAATACCCGCGTCTTGAAAACGGCCAGCGGCTCCTCACCGTCGTTGCGGATGCGGCTCAGCCAATCGAGGGTGTTCTTCAACAGCGGCGTGATCGACGCATTGTATTCGGGGCAAGCGATAAAAACGCCCGTATGCACCCGCATCAGCGCCTCGAACTTGCGCGCGTTCTCGGGAATGCCGTCTGTGTTTTGCAAATCCGCATCGTAGAGCGGCAAGGGATAGTCACCCAGATCCGCAAACGTCGCCGCAATGCCGTTCGCCTCCGCAATGGTGGCTCCGAGACGGGCCAGCCGCATATTGTGCGATCCAGTCCGCGCCGATCCGGCAAAGAACAGCAAGCGAGGAACGTTCGGCGGTGTGGACATGGGGCTCATCCTATTCCGGTTCGGCTATGCACTCATAAACGATCGGCAAAACGCGCAAGTCGGCCTATTCGTTGCTCAGCTGTCGCCGCCAAACAGGTCCTTCATCCGCGCAAAGAAACCCGTGCTGGCCGGACTTGTTTCCTTCGCGCTGAGTTTTTCGAACTCTTCGAGCAATTCCCGCTGCCGGCGCGTCAAATTCTTCGGCGTTTCGACATCCACTTGGATGTAGAGATCGCCGGTTGTCGTCGACCGCAGCATCGGCATCCCCTTACTCTTCAAGCGGAACTGCTTGCCGGTTTCCGTCCCCTCCGGAACCTTCACGCGGCTCGTCGTGCCGTCGAGCGTGGGCACTTCGATTTGTCCGCCAAGCGCGGCCGTCGTCATCGAAATGGGCACGCGGCAGAACACATCCGCCCCGTCGCGCTGGAACAACTCGTGCGGCTTGATCGATAGGAAAATGTAAAGATCGCCGGCTTGTCCGCCCCGCAGCCCGGCCTCGCCTTCGCCGCTGAGCCGAATGCGTGTTCCGTCCTCGACGCCCGGTGGAATGTTCACCGACAGCGTGCGCTCTTTCACAACGCGGCCGGCGCCATTGCAGGCCGGGCACGGGTCGGCAATCGTCTCGCCACGGCCCTGGCATGTCGGGCAGGTCCGCTCGATCGTGAAGAACCCCTGGCTTGCGCGCACTTTGCCGGCCCCGCCGCACGTGCCGCACGTAACCGGCTTGGTCCCAGACTTGGCGCCCGACCCCGTACACGTCTCGCACGTAACATTGGTCGGCACGCGGATCTGCGCCGTCTTCCCCGCGTACGCATCGTCCAGCGTTATTTCCATATTGTAGCGCAGGTCCGACCCGCGCTCGCGCCCCGGCGGCCGTGCACCGCCGCCGCCACGCCGTCCACCCATGAACTCGCCGAACAGGTCGTCGAAGATGTCCGACATAGACGACGCAAAATCAGGCCCGAATCCGGGGCCTCCGCCACCGGCTCCGCCGCCGCGCCCGCCCATGCCGCCATCGAAAGCCGCATGCCCAAACCGGTCGTAGGCCGCGCGCTTCTGCGGGTCCTTCAGAACTTCATAGGCTTCATTGAGTTCTTTGAACTTTTGCTCGGCGTCCTTGTCGCCGGGATTTCGGTCGGGATGGTGGTCTTTCGCAAGCCTGCGGAATGCAGACTTCAGGTCCTGCTCGCTCGCGTTACGCGGCACCCCGAGAACATCGTAATAGTCGCGCTTGGCCATGTGGGCGTTTTATCCGAAGCGAGAAGAGGCTGGCACCGGGCCTGGAGTGGCCATGGCATCCGGCCGGGCAGGGCATCAAGATTGAGCATGCCGCCACGCGGTCGCAAAGTCCCATGAGCGGACCGGGCCGGAAATCGCCCCGCCGCGGTGAGCGGCGGGGCGAGGATTGAGGATTAGCCGGCCTTCTTCTTGTCGTCCTTGACCTCTTCGAAGTCGGCGTCGACGACATTCTCGTCGTCGGCCCCGCTGCTGGCCGCAGGGCCATCTCCACCCTCGGTGTCACCCGCGCCGGCCGAAGCCGAGTAGATGGCCTCGCCGATCTTCATCGAGACCTGCACGAGAGCGTTGGTCGCGGCCCGGATCTTCTCGGCGTCTTCCGAGCCAAGCGTTTCCTTCACGGCCGCGATCGCCGTTTCCACATCGCCCTTCACGGCAGCGACGGCAGGGTTCGACCCATTGTCGAGAAGCTGCTTCTCGGTGGCGTGCACGAGCGCTTCAGCCTGGTTCTTGGCTTCGACGAGTTCGCGCTTCTTTTTGTCTTCCGAAGCGTGCGCCTCGGCGTCCTTCACCATGCGCTCGACTTCCGAGTCGGACAGACCACCCGATGCCTGAATGCGCACCGACTGCTCCTTGCCCGTCGCCTTGTCTTTGGCCGAGACGTGCACGATGCCGTTGGCGTCGATATCGAACGTCACCTCGACCTGCGGCACGCCGCGTGGCGCTGGCGGCAGGCCGACGAGATCGAACTGGCCGAGCAGCTTGTTGTCGGCTGCCATCTCGCGCTCGCCCTGGCTAACGCGAATGGTGACCGCCGTCTGCCCGTCTTCCGCCGTCGAGAACACCTGGCTCTTCTTCGTCGGGATGGTCGTGTTGCGGTCAATGAGGCGCGTGAACACGCCGCCAAGTGTTTCGATGCCGAGTGACAGCGGCGTCACGTCGAGCAGCAAAACGTCCTTCACTTCGCCCTTCAAAACGCCGGCCTGGATCGCAGCGCCGACGGCAACGACTTCATCGGGGTTGACGCCCTTGTGCGGCTCCTTGCCGAAGATTTCCTTCACCGTCTGCTGCACTTTGGGCATGCGCGTCATACCGCCGACAAGCACGACTTCGTCGATCTCGGCAGCTTTCAGACCCGCATCCTTGATCGCCTGCAGGCACGGTCCCTTCGTCTTCGCGATCAGATCGTCGACGAGGCTTTCCAGCTTGGCGCGCGTCAGCTTCATGGTCAGATGCTTCGGACCCGAAGCATCCGCCGTGATGAACGGCAGGTTGATTTCCGTCTGCGCCGAAGACGACAGTTCGATCTTCGCCTTTTCAGCAGCTTCTTTGAGACGCTGCAGGGCGAGCTTATCCGAGCGCAGGTCGATGCCGTTCGACTTCTTGAATTCGTCGGCCAGATACGACACGAGCTTCATGTCGAAGTCTTCGCCGCCCAGGAACGTGTCGCCGTTCGTCGACTTCACTTCGAAGACGCCGTCGCCGATTTCTAGAACTGAGATGTCGAAGGTGCCGCCGCCGAGGTCGTAAACCGCGATGGTCCGGGCTTCCTTCTTCTTGTCGAGGCCATAGGCGAGCGCTGCTGCCGTTGGCTCGTTGATGATGCGCAGAACTTCCAGCCCCGCGATGCGCCCGGCATCCTTGGTCGCCTGACGCTGCGCGTCGTTGAAGTACGCCGGCACCGTGATCACGGCCTGCGTCACAGGTTCGCCGAGCTTGGCTTCCGCCGTTTCCTTCATCTTCTGCAGAATGAAAGCCGAGACCTGCTGCGGCGAGTACGTTTTGCCGTCGATCTCCACCCAGGCGTCGCCGTTCTGCCCCTGCACGATCTTGTACGGGACGAGTTTCTTGTCCTTCTCGACCATCGGGTCGTCGAAGCGGCGGCCGATCAGCCGCTTGATCGCGAACAGCGTTCCGGTGGGGTTCGTGACGCCCTGACGCTTGGCCGGCAAGCCCACAAGGCGCTCGCCGTCGTCCGTGAAGGCGACGATAGACGGGGTCGTATTGGCGCCCTCGGCGTTCTCCAGAACGCGCGGCTTGCCACCCTCCATGACGGCCACACACGAGTTTGTGGTGCCAAGGTCGATGCCAATCACTTTAGCCATGGTGAACTTCCTCTTTCGTTGTGGCGAACCGCCAGGACCCTTGTCATGGCATCCGGTACCGCCCCGTGCCCGTTGAAGAGGGCCGGAGCCGCTGCGGTCCCCAGGGAGTTAATGAGACGTGGTGGTCACGTATATAGGGCCCTTTTTGAGGGGTGCAACGGCACTGCATCACGCCACCGTGACTAATTTCTGCCGTGACTAGGATGC
The DNA here is from genome assembly GCA_002928735.1 of Hyphomicrobium sp. Classification (GTDB taxonomy): domain Bacteria; phylum Pseudomonadota; class Alphaproteobacteria; order Rhizobiales; family Hyphomicrobiaceae; genus JAGVSR01. Next base: position 79,337 of record PERL01000008.1, read on the forward strand.
CGCAGACCAAGGAACCAACAGATGATGCCTCCGGCAAAAAGAAAAAGTCCCGCAAAGATTTCGTCCCCCGGGCCCGCCGACGCTCCCGCGCGTCTGCCCGAGGGTTTCCAATTGATTACCGGTGCCCTTTCCCCCGCCGACCAGAAGGCACTTCTGAGCAAAATTAACGATGTGATTTTATCCGCACCTCTGTTTCAGCCCCGGATGCCGCGCACCGGCCAGCCCTTCTCCGTCAAAATGACCAACTGCGGCCCCCTCGGCTGGGTCTCAGACAAGGAGCGCGGCTACCGATACCAGCCCAACCACCTAGAGACCGGCCACCCCTGGCCCCCCATCCCCGAGCCGCTCCTCGACCTTTGGCGGGCCCATGCCAACTGCACCGGCCTCCCCGAAGCCTGCCTGATCAACCACTACCCTGCCGGCGCCAAGATGGGCTCCCACCGCGACCAGGACGAGCACGAACCCCGCGCCCCGGTCCTCTCCGTCTCCCTCGGCGACGAGGCCGTCTTCCACGTCGGCGGACCCAAGCGCTCCGACCCGAAAGTCCGCGTCACGCTGCGCTCCGGCGACGTCTGCTTGCTCGCCGGCCCCTCCCGCTTCGCCTATCACGGCATCGACCGCATCCTGCCCGGCACCTCAGACCTCATCCCTGGCGGCGGCCGCATCAACCTCACGCTGCGGCGCGTGACGCCCTTCGGCTGAGCCACGGGCCCAATTGCACAAGCAGAACCGCTGCAATCATCAATCCCGCCCCGGCCCATGAAACCGGGCTCAAACGCTCGCCGAGCATCACCGCGCCGGCCGCCGCCGCGAATAAGCTCTCCGCCGACAGGATCACGGCGGCCTCTGGCGGCGTGGTGTGCCGGATGGCGATTGTGAAAATCGTATAGGTCAAAGCCGTCGAGACCAAGCCGACGAACAGGATCGGCACCGCTGCGTCCTTGAGCCCCGCGAGCGTGGGCCCTTCAAAAGCAAGCGCCACGCCCGTCGCGACCGCCGCCACCACGGCGAATTGCAGCACCGTATAGGTCAACGGCCTTTGGTAGAAACTGGCCCGCCCCGTAATCACGCAGTGCGTCGCCCAGAACAACGCGCTGCCCATCACCAAAAGCTCGCCGGAGCCCAGCCCCCCGATGGTCCCGCCGCCAAGGAGCCATGCCCCCGCAAACGACAACCCAATCGCCGGCCAAGCAATGCGCGGCGGCACGACCCGCGACCAGATCCACGCGACCAGCGGCGTCAGCACGACATAAAGCGACGTCAAGAAGCCGGTGTTCGTCACCGAGGCTGTCTTCAGCCCCTCCTGTTGCAGGAAAGCGGCCGCAAGAAACGCCAAACCACACAGAACCGAAATTCGCCCCAGCCCCGGAGGCAAGGCCTGCGCGCCAGTATTGCGATGTTCGTTGCGATGTTCAAAATACGCAAGCGGCGCCAGGGCAAGCACTGCAAGCAACGACCGCCCCGCGATGAACGTCCACGGCCCGATATGGGCCATGGCGTCCTTTTGAAAATAAAAGGCCACGCCCCACAGCGCCGCCGCGAACAACAAAACGAAGTCAGCCTGAAGTCGTGTCAGGCTATTTGCGCCTTTGGTCATCGCTTGTGGGCTCGTCGTTCTCTTCTGGCCGGTTACGGCCATCGATGAACGGTTTAATAACAGCGCCCAGCACGCTCGCGACAAATAACCCAGAGCCTACGGCAACATGTCCGGCCAACGTCAGTATTGTTCCGGCCGCAACAAGCGATAGAAGAGCCAGCCAACCTAGCACCAACCCGACTGTGCGATCTCGAAATTCGCCGTCAACAATCTTGTCTAACCGAGCTTCCTGTCGCTCTTGGGCGAATTCAGCCATCCCAACAAGTCTATCTGAGATGCCCGGACAAACGCGCTCGTAAGCTTCTAAGTGTTTCGGATGGGGTAGCGGCCCGCGGAACACTTCCGCTTGCATAAGCGACACAACGCGCTCAACAACAGCTGTCTTGCTGCCGTTCCCCTGCCCAATCACCGGCTCAAGGGCTGTTTCAACCTTTGCTCGGATTTCAGCAGAACTAGGCTGCTCTGTCGTTTGGCTGCGTTTCGCCGTACCCGATTCCGGGTTCTGCGAAGGCAACTTTGCCTTCGCTTGATGCCTCTTCGATCTCTTCATGCGCTTCGCGCAACGCCTCATCTAACGCCTTGCCGACACTTTCCCAGGCCTCACGCACAGAGTTGTGTCGAGCCAAAATATCAAGCATTTCGTCAGAGCGATAGGTGAACGGATAAATTGTGAAGCCGCGCAAGAACCCGTCAAGTAAGGCAGCGTCGAGTGCACGCTCACAGATACCACCATCACGGGACGTCCTGCGGCTGACGTACCTATTTTTCATGGCTGTCCTGAGGTCTTTTCGAAGCAGTCTCATCTGGTTAACTCATTTCGCGCGCAAATTCTACTATTGACAATTTATCATCGGAGTGATGCGCGAGGGTCCGATTCGGAGCTCTTAGTTAAGTTTGGATGTAGACTTTAGCAAGACAAGGTTCCGAAACTGTCAACGCAGCGCGACACAAAAGGTTCAATTTTCGGCCTTCGATGGAGGTGTTTCTGTCGTTGCCTCCGGTGGATTCGCTGGTGATGGGCTAGTCTCCTCCGCCTTGCCCGGTTTCGGCCCGCCCTTGGCGGTCACGACCACCGCCGGCCGAATGAGCCGCTCGTCGATCACATAGCCCGCCTGATAGACCTGCAGGATCGTCCCGTGCGGCACGTCGGGCTGCTCCACCTGCTGCATCGCCTGATGGTAGTGCGGATTGAGAATCTCACCTTCCGGCCAGATGCGCGTAACGCCGTGGCGCTCCAACACGCTCTTCAACTGCCCGTCGATCATGCTGACGCCTTCAACGAGGGTTGCCAGAGCCGGATCGGCTTCCGCCGCCCCTGCGGGAACAGCCTGCATCGCGCGCTCGAAATTGTCCGCCACGCCGATGATGTCGACGGCGAACTTCGAAATCGCAAACTTCGCTGTCTCGATCTTTTCCCGCTCCGTCCGCTTGCGCAGGTTGTCCATATCGGCAACGAGCCGCAGCGTCTCGGTCTTGGCCTTGGCAAGCTCCTCGCCCGCCTTGGCCAACTCGTCTTGCAACGCGCCGATGATGGCTCTGATCTGATCCGCGCCCTGCTCGGCAGCGGTGGCGCCGGCTTCCGGTGCAGGCTGTGCCGCGCCGGCGTCGGGCGTGGTGTCGGGATCGGACATGTTTTTGGGATCGGACATGGGGCTCGATCGCTCTCTATCAATTGCGATGTCGGTGGTTGGTCGGGGTATCGGCTGCCGGGCCAAAAAAATCAAGAGATGAGGCGGGATATGATTTTGGCTGTGTAATCGACCATGGGAATGATGCGCGCATAATTGAGGCGTGTGGGGCCGATGACCCCCAGCACACCGACGACCTTGCGCGAATGATTGTGGAACGGCGCCACGATCAGCGACGATCCCGACATCGAAAACAGTTTGTTCTCCGATCCGATGAAGATCCGGACACCCTCGCCGCCTTCGGCCAGCCCAAGGATCTGCGACAACTCCGTCTTCGATTCCAGATCATCGAATAACTGCCGGATCCGCTCCAGGTCCTCAATGGCCGTGAGATCTTTCAAAAGGTTCGATTGCCCGCGCACGATCAGGCTCTGCCGGTCATCCAGCGCGCCCGACCATTCCGCCAAGCCCGCCGTCACGACTTTCTGCGTCAGCCCGTCCAGTTCGGCCTTGGCATTCGCCAACTCAGATTCGATCCGCTGCCGCGCCTCGCTGATGGTGAGCCCGCGAATGTGCGCATTCAGATAGTTCGCCGCCTCGATCAGCGCGGTCGCCGACACGCCCGGCGGCAGATTGATGATACGGTTCTCCACGTCGCCATCCTCGCTGACGAGGATGGCGAGCGCCTTCGTCGGCTCCAGCGGCACGAATTCGACCTGCTTCAGCCGCGACACCTGCTTTTCCGCCAGCACAACCCCGGCGCAATGCGACAGGCCGGAGATCATGTCCCCCGCCTCGCCCAGCACCTTGTCGAGCGAGGTCGAGCGGCTCGCCGCAATCTGCGCCTCGATCTGTTTCCGCTCATCCTCCGTCAGCGCCCCGGTCTCCAACAGACCATCGACGAACATCCTGAGCCCTGTCTGCGTCGGCAGACGCCCGGCCGATGTGTGTGGCGCATAGATCAGCCCCAGCTCCTCCAGGTCCGCCATCACGTTGCGGATCGAAGCCGGCGATAGATGGAGCGGCAACACGCGCGACAGATTGCGCGACCCCACGGGGTCGCCGGTGGAGAGGTAGCTCTCCACGATTTGACGCAGAATGGCGCGGGAGCGGTCGTTGAGCTTGACGATTTCGGACATCGGCTTTCTGAGCGCGGGGGCAAAGGGTGGCAGCTCCCGCTTATGGCACGAATGTAGGAACGCCGGGGGTGTTCCGTCAAACGCCCCCCCCCTCTCTCCTCGCCCGCGCTGAAAGGGTCTGGCCTTAAGCCGTCCACGGTTGCGCCCGCCATGCCCCCGGACTAGGGTCGCGCCGAAATCCACAAATCAAAGGCAAACACCCTCCATGCGCCCCTCCAAACGTCAGCCCGACGAGCTCCGCCGTGTCTCCATCGAACGCGCGGTCTCCATGCACGCGGAGGGCTCCTGCCTCATCAAGTTCGGCAACACCCACGTGGTGTGCATGGCGAGCCTCGAAGAGCGCGTCCCGCCGTGGCTGAAGGGTCAGGGCCGCGGTTGGGTCACGGCGGAGTATTCTATGCTCCCGCGCGCCACCTCCGAACGTACCCGCCGCGAAGTCACATCCGGCCACCCCTCCGGACGCACCCAGGAAATCCAGCGCCTCATCGGTCGCGCGCTCCGCGCCGTCGTCGATCTTCAAAAGCTCGGCGAACGCCAGATCACCGTCGACTGCGACGTCATTCAAGCCGACGGTGGCACGCGCACCGCCGCTATCACCGGCGCTTGGGTCGCCCTCCATGACTGCATCCAGTGGATGAAAGTCCGCGACATGGTGAAGGATGGAGTCCTGCGCGATCAGGTCGCCGCCGTCTCCTGCGGCCTCTACCGCGGCACACCCGTCCTCGACCTTGACTACGCGGAAGATTCCAACGCCGACGCCGACAGCAATTTCGTCATGACCGGCGCCGGTGGCATCGTCGAAGTCCAAGGCACCGCCGAAACCACCGCCTTCTCGCAAGAGAGCTTCGACAGCCTCATGGTGCTCGCCCGCAAAGGCATCTCCGAACTCGTCCAGCTCCAGAAGATCACAGTCGCCTGAAATCCCCTCTCCCCGCGCGCGGGGAGAGGGCTAGGGTGAGGGGCAGCAGAGCTGTGAGGGGCAGCATCCGCACTGCAATCTGCTCCTCGACCCGCACGGAGTCTCAATGCGCACCCTCACACTCGGAACAAAACTTGTCGTCGCCAGCCACAACAAGGGCAAGGTCTGGGAGATCAACCAGCTGATCGCGCCCTATGGCCTCGAAGCCGTCTCCGCCGGTGCGCTGGGGCTCGAAGAACCCGACGAAACCGAACCCACCTTCGAGGGCAACGCCAAACTGAAAGCGCTGGCGGCAGCCAAAGGCGCCGACCTTCCCGCGCTCGCCGATGATAGCGGCCTCGAAGTGGAATGCCTCGGCGGCGCGCCCGGAATTTTCTCCGCGCGCTGGGCCGGTCCGCAAAAAGATTTCGGCCTCGCCATGGAAAAGGTGGCCAAGGAAATCACGGCGCGCCACGGCTGGGCCGCCCCGGGTCCCCGCGCCAATTTTATCTCCGTCCTCTGCCTCGCCTGGCCCGATGGCGAAACCGCCACCTTCGAAGGAAAGGTCTTCGGCCGCCTCGTCTGGCCCCCGCGCGGCGGCAACGGCTTCGGCTACGATCCAATGTTCGTCCCCGATGGCCACGACCTCACCTTCGGCGAAATGGAACCGGCCGGCAAATACGCCATCTCCCACCGCACCCGCGCCTTCGACGCTTTCCGCAAATCAGCTTTGGGCGATCTCTCCGCCGAGCCGGTCAAACCCAACGCCGAACGCGACGCCGCCGGCCTCCACGCCGCGGCCGCGAACATCTCGACACGCGACGAACTCAAGACCTTCGTGAAATACTTGAGCGCCGATCTCGAACGCCGCGGCCAGCCGCGCGTCAATCTCGGCACGCTCATGGTCGCCCTCGAAGATTCGGTTGGCGAAAAATCCGACGAACCGCGCTGGCGCACGCTCGCCAAAGCGCTCCTCGCCGCAACCGAGGCCAAACAGCCGTGACCCTGCTCCCAGAGCGGCTCGACGCGGACAAACTGTTCGGCGTCTACATCCACTGGCCCTTCTGCGCCCAAAAATGCCCCTACTGCGACTTCAACAGCCATGTCCGTTTCGGCGGCTGGGATGAAGCTCGCTTCCTTGCCGCCTACCTCCGCGAACTCGACGAGGTGAAAGCGCGCATCGGCCGGCAGGAGGTCTATTCGATCTTCTTCGGCGGCGGCACGCCCTCGCTCATGCAGCCGGCAACGGTCGCGGCCATCCTCGACCACATCGCAAAACTCTGGCCGATCCAATCCGGCGCCGAAATCACGCTCGAAGCTAATCCCAACAGCGTCGAAGCCGAACGCTTCGCCGGCTACCGCTCAGCCGGCGTCAACCGCGTCTCCATCGGCGTGCAGTCGTTGCGCGATGACGAACTCAAACGTCTCGGCCGCCTGCACTCCGTCGCCGAGGCCCGCACCGCCATCGACATCGCGCGCCGCACCTTCGACCGCTTCACCTTCGACCTGATCTACGCCCGCCCCGGCCAAACGCTCGACGGTTGGCGCACCGAATTGACCGAAGCCCTTGCCATGGGTAGCGATCATCTCTCGCTCTACCAACTCACCATCGAGCCCGACACGCCCTTCGCCGAACTCCACGCGCGCGGCAAACTCATCATCCCCGATCCCGACGCCGCCCTCGATCTCTACGCGCTGACCCAAGGCATGACGGCCGCCGCCGGCCTCCCCGCTTATGAAATCTCCAACCACGCCCGCCCCGGTCAGGAAAGCCGCCACAACCTGCTCTACTGGCGCTACGGCGCCTACGCCGGTATCGGGCCTGGCGCCCACGGCCGCCTTGTCCTTCCCGATGGCACCCGCATGGCTATGGCCACCGAACGCAATCCCGAGCGCTGGGCCGAACGCGTCGAAACCACTGGTCACGGCTTCACCGACGAAACACCGCTCTCCGCCGAAGAGCAGGCCGACGAAATGCTGCTGATGGGCCTGCGCCTCACCGAAGGCATCGACCTCGATGCCATGGCCCGTCGCTTCGGCTTCGCCCCCTCCGCCGCCGAAGTCGCTGACCTTGAACAGATGGGCCTGATTGAAATTCTGCCCTCTGAGCCGCACGACCCCGACATCATCCGCGCCTGCGTTGGCCCCGGCATGCCCCCCGCCGCGAACACGCCCTACGCGCCCCGCCACCCCACCATCCGCGCCATCGGCCACGGCCGCTTCGTCCTCAATGAACTCGTCCGCCGCCTCTCGCTCAAAACAGAGCCCGTCGCAGCCCCCGTAAACACGGCTGCAACACTTCGCACGTAGACACGCGCCCTAGCCCCAGATATTCAGCGCCCCGATGATGAGATCGCTTTACGATTGGATGATGCGCCAGGCCGCCAGCGAGCGGGCACCCACGGCGTTGTTCTGGGTCTCGTTCATCGAAAGCTCGGTCTTCCCCATCCCACCCGACGTCATGCTGATCCCGATGGCCATCGCCAATCGGCTGAAAGCCTGGTGGTACGCGACCATCGCCACCATCGGCTCGGTGCTCGGTGGTCTTCTTGGCTACGCGATCGGCTACTTTCTCTTCGATATGGTCGGCCAGCCGATCCTGAGCTTCTACGGCTACGGCGACAAATTCCAGGAATTCGCCGCCCAGTATAACGAATATGGCGCCTGGATCGTCTTCATGGCGGGCCTGACGCCCTTCCCCTTCAAGGTCATCACCATCGCCAGCGGCACCACGTCGATGAACATCTTCGTGTTCTTGCTGGCGAGCATCGTCGGCCGCGCCTCGCGCTTCTTCGCCGTCGCAGCCCTGCTGTACTTCTTCGGTCAGCCGATCCGCGAATTCATCGAGCGCTACTTTGGCATCCTCACGGTGCTCTTCTTCGTATTGCTCGTCGGTGGCTTTGCCGCCGTGAAGTTCCTATTCTAGCGGGTCGCCGCCTGCGCGAGGACATGCCGATGCTGGACACGAAGATCCGCCCCGACAGTGCCGACGCCTACCGCTTGGGTGGCCTCGCACTGGTGATCTCCACCGGGATCATCCTGACCGCCCTCGGCTTCGAATACCTCGGCGGCTACGCCCCCTGCCCGCTCTGCCTCATGCAGCGCTACGCCTTCTACGCCGGCATTCCGCTGACCTTCGCCGCCATGGCGCTCGCGGCCGAACGCCCCCGCTGGGCCGCCCTCCTCTTCTTCGCCGTCGCCCTCGCCTACCTCGCCAACGCCGGCCTTGCCACCTACCACGCCGGCGTCGAATGGCACTTCTGGCCCGGCCCCGACACCTGCGCGGCGGCCCAAGCTCTGCCGACGACCCCCGCCGATCTCCTCAAAGGCCTGGAGAGCGCCCGCGTCGTCCGCTGTGACGAGGCCACCTGGCGCCTCTTCGGCCTCTCGTTTGCTGGCTGGAATGTCCTCATCTGTCTGGCGCTGTTCGCAATTTGCCTACAGGCCGCCTTTGCCGCGTCGGCCCGCGACCAAAAAATCTAGGCCAAACAAGAGATTGTAAAATGCTCGCAACGATTTAAGCGAGCCCACCCCACCTATGCGGCGGGGAGAACTCTCCATGAACAGATTGCAAGCGAATTTCCTTGGATAGGACCCGTCTCCGCCATTTTTGCGCCTGAGTGTGGCAGTTAATTCACACCAAGCGCGGAACACAAACGGAACGCAGCATCTTCGGACAAAGCCTCCAAACAGTTCCAAAGCGGTGTGAAGGAGTGGTCGTGTATGGGGAAATTTGTAGCGTTCTCCCCCTCGTCTCCCAGGCAGGTCTTGTCGCGTTGTTTGCGTCCTGCCGGTGTCATGGAGAAGAGCCTGACCAAGAGTGCCGCGGGTGTGTCTCCGCCCCTCAGTCTCAGTAAGCGTTGCGTCCCAGTTGCGTCTGTTGCGTCCCCTGTAGCGTCTGCGTTGTACACCCCAAAGAGCGCGCTGAAAGGCGTGTTCCAATCTCTGAAGCGAGCGGTCTGGCGTGAAAAGTCTACGCGTCTGGCCAGACTGCTCCCCAGGTCTTCAAGCCCGGTCATCCACAGTTGCGTCGCCGGCCGCCGGAACTTGAACCACCCTGTCGTGCGTTCGTTGTGCAGTCACCGCGTTCAGTAAGCGTCAGTTGCGTCCAGTTGCGTTGCGTCACCCGTATGCGTTTGTCGCGTCAGTAGCGTCCAAAGTTGCGTGAGGAGTGCAATGCTCAAGTCCCCCGGTTCGCGTCCCCAGTTCGGGTATCCAGAGTTCGCGTCTCCCAAACTGGCCATGGTTGAAAGTATGTCTGCGTCCCCGCCGAGTACGTGGCGGCCCCTGTCGGACATCGTCTCCGGCATCGTGCGTGATGTTGAGTTGAAGTCCGCAGCCGACGCCCGCGCAAGCGATCTGCCGAAAGCTGCGTAACGACCCCTCTGTGAAATTGCACATCCGAACCGCTCGGATGCGCCACGAAACGGCAGGTGTATCGAGTGCAGGACCCGCAGTCCCCAACGGCACTGCATCACACAGTTCTGCGTCGTGGTGCCAACGGCACTCTTTGCACCTGCCACCTCTTTCTACCGCGTGTGTACCGCGCGTTTGTCTACGCGCCGCAGTAACCCAGTATCTCGATGGAGCACCCCCCAATGGCTCACGTTTCGACCCCCGATCACGTCAATCCCGTTCAGTGGCAGCACGCCCAGGGCATCGCCCGCCAGACCTGCGCCCGCTTCTTTCGTGATGGCGGGAGCCCAGCCGATGCTCTCAAAGCGTTCGGCCTGTCCGCCGGCGAAATCTCGGACCTCGATTGGAGCCGCGCTGTCGATTCGATCGCGCAAGACCTCTGCTCAGCCCCGCTACGCCGCGCGGCCTGAACCGCCGGCCGGCCGACCGGCTGCCGACACGACACTTTGACTATGACTTCGTCCCAATCGACTCACAGCCCCGCTGCGCAAGCACGGGGCTTCTTTTTTCGCACTCACGCGTGCTTGCGTCCCCAATCGCGCATGGCGACAATCACCGGGCCAAGCGCGCGGCCCTTCTCCGTCAAAACGTATTCGGCCCGCGGCGGATGCGTCTGATAAAGCCGCCGCTCTACGATACCGTTCTCCTCCAGCATTTGGAGGCGCGAGGAGAGCGTATTGGGCGGGATACCCGCCAACGACGTCTGCAAATCCTGATAGCGCCGCGAAGAATTGAGCAGCAGATCGCGCATGATGAGCGCCGTCCACCGGTTGCCCACGATCTTCGCCGCCCTTTCGACCGGGCATAGGATTTTCGAAGCCTTGCTCATGAATCAATTTAGACGCGCAGACGGTCTGCGCAACAACAGCATGTTTACAAGTAACTACAAAAAATGTAGCAATTGTCCGTGACAACAGAGGGGTTTTCGCAGTCTGGAGCAGTCGATGACGATCACACCCATTTATGCCGCTCTCCTCGCCCTGATGTTCGTGGCATTGAGTGTGCGGGTCATCGGAGCCCGCAGGAGCGCTTTGGTCGCGCTCGGCGATGGCGGCAATCGCGTCCTGCTCCGCCGCCAGCGCGTCCACGCCAATTTTGCCGAGTACGTGCCATTGGCATTAATCCTCATGATGCTCGCTGAACAGCAATCCATGCCGCCGCCTATCATTCACGCACTGGGCGCACTTCTCGTTGCAGGCCGCGTGATCCATGCCATCGGAGTCAGTCGCGAACCCGAACAGTTCTGGCAGCGCGTGACCGGCATGTCGCTCACCTTCACGGCACTCGTGGCTGGCGCCCTCATCAATCTCGTCGCCGCATCGGGCTTAACTTAGCCTACGCCGCGGCGTAGGCGCATGGTGCCAGCTTGTCCAACTCTACAAGCGGTCCATGATTTGAGTGCGCCCTCCGATCCGACGAAGGTCGGGCCGCGCGCCCCATTGGTTCCAGCCAATGCACACGTTACTGTGCTTTGTACAAAACCGACGGGGACATCAGGCCGTGAGCAGCACCAGCGATAAGGCAGCCGGCACCAAACCGGTCCTCCCCGCCCCACCGGGACTGACGCCGCACGAATTCCGCTCCCTCGTTCTGGGCGAATTGCACGCGCGCCCGTTTCTGCCCATCAATCTGCCGCTGCGCATCTACCACTTCGCCTTCATCACGACGGACGAAGAGGCGCGCGCCGATCGCGACGACATCGCCGAAATGGCCATCGCGCATGGCTTCCCGCCACCGGCCCCAGACGCCAAATATCATCGCTTCGACTTCGGCATCTGGGAACTCCGCTGGGAACAGCACACCGAATTCACCACCTACACCTGGCTGACCGGCCGCGACGCCGCCACACCCTTTGCCCATCCCGCACCGATCGGCACCGGCGAAATCGCCTTCAAGCCGCACGGCAAGCTGATCGCGTCCGTGCACATGAGTGTCATCGCCCCGGGCAAACTCGTCGCTCATGCCGCTGAGGGCTTCAATCCCCTCGCCCTCTGCGTGATCAAAGCCTCCGAGGGCGCCGCGCGCGTCACCACCGATTTCCAGGTCGACAATATCGGCTACACGCGCTTCCTCATCGAGTCGAAGGATCTGACGCCCACGCGCGCCGCCCGTCTCGTGCAACGCATGCTGGAATTGGAAACCTATCGCACGCTGGCGCTTCTCGGTTTGCCCGAGGCCCGCAGCGCCGGACCCGAATTGCAGCGCATGGAAAGGGAACTCGGCGAAATCACGCAAGCCATCGCCACCGCGCCCGACACCGCCGTCCAGCAGGATCTCCTCACCCGTATCAGCAAATTAGCCGCCGCCATCGAAGCGCAGACCGCGCGCACCGCTTTCCGCTTCAGCGCCAGCCGCGCCTACTACGCCCAGGTGAAAAGCCGCCTCGAACTCATCCAGGAGCAACCGGAGGGCGACTTCGTCACCATCACCGCCTTCTTCCGCCGCCGTCTGGAACCCGCCATCGACACCTGCACCGCCGTGGAAGATCGCCAGCGCCGCCTCTCTGCACAATTGGCCCGTGCAGCCGATATGTTGCGCACCGGCATCCAGTTCGAAGTGCAGCATCAAAACCGCGATCTGCTGCAATCCATGAACGAGCGCGCCAGCATGCAGCTGCGCCTCCAGCAGACCGTCGAAGGCCTCTCCGTCGCCGCCATCAGCTACTACGTGATCGGCCTCATCACCTATCTCGCCAAAGGCCTGAAAGATGCGAGCCTGCTGCCCAAACCCCTCACCCCCGAAATAGTCACCGCCATTTCCGTGCCCATCGTCATCGCCGTCATCTACCTCGCCATGCGCCGCGTGCACCACAAGCTGAGCAGTAAAGACGAGAGCAAAACCTGATTACCGGTAAGAGTCGGCTATGGGCCAATACCGACAACAGGCGGACAAGGACGGTCAGCAGAAGTGTTCTGGGCGCGTTTCTTCGTTGACGTGCGCGCTGAATCTTTCCGCGCCGCATAAGGGGACAGGTCGACAGTAACCGGTTTGCATCCTACCGCGTCAGTCGATCGTCAAACGCCTTACTGGGAGTTTTGACCCTAAGGCGACGTGTTGCGAGCCAGGAACCTAGTCACTGCTGACTCCACTGCGCCACCACAAACCGTTAAATTGACATCGGTCAATCGTGCAAAGTCGCCATCACTTATGCTGAAGTGATCCACCTATTCAAACACCGAGGCCACTGTGAAAAAAATAGTATCCGCTTTTTCTGCGCTGTCCTTGTTCGGACTTTCAGTACTCTCAGCTAATGCCGAACAGTACAAGATGGAAACTCCGATACAGCCGGGCATCGCGTCGCCGGATGCGGTTGAGACTCGCCTCGGAACATTGAAATTTTTCGGCGGCTTTCCTGATAACGCTACTGTTGAGAAGCTGTATGACAACCTCGACTTCCAACGCGCTGTGCAGGCCTACCTCCTAGCTCTACCGGTTGTAAATCAGGTCGCCAATCGAACAGGCATCCTCCAAATCGGGCCGCCCAACACGACAGTACCCATTTGGGAGCAAATGGTGGACGCCCGCACCGTCGAGTTAACCGCAAACAACAACACACCTTACACTTGGTTTTGGCTCGATCTCCGCAACGGGCCATTGGTCATTGAGGCGCCCCCTAAGGTGCTCGGGCTGATCAACGACATGTGGTATAATTACGCGACTGACATTGGAGTCGTCGGGCCCGATAAGGGCCAAGGCGGCAAATACTTGCTGCTTCCGCCCGGTTACAAAGGCGACGTTCCCAGCGGCTATTTCGTCGTGCGGTCATCGACATTCAGCACCTGGGTGGCTTGGCGCAGCTTTGTCGTTGATGGCGACCCCAAGCCAGGGGTCGATATGGTGAAGAAGTTCACGAAAATATATCCTCTCTCACAGGCTGAAAATCCACCCAAGCTGAATTTCGTCAACATGTCCGGCAAGCCTTTCAACATGGTGGGTCGCGCAGACTACCCGTTTTGGGAGGAACTCAATCGCGTCGTGCAGGAGGAGCCCACTGATACTGTCGACTCAACCACTCTCGGCTTTTGGGCGTCGATTGGCATCGTGAAAGGTCAGCCGTTTGCCCCTGATGATCGGATGAAGAAAATTTTGACTGAGGCCGCTGCTGTAGGCGATGCCACCGCACGCGCGATAATGTACAGGTGGCGTACGCCCGACGGATACTACTACCCGAACAGCGCATGGCGGCTCGGCTTCATCGGCGGTTACAAATTCGAGGAAAATGGCGCACGCAATTTAGACGCCTATTCCGGTTTCTTTTTTTACGCGACCGGCGTGACACCAGCAATGGATTCGAAGGTGGTCGGAGAAGGCTCGCAATACATGGCGGCATTCGTCGATGCTAACAACAACCCCCTCGACGGTGGTAAGAGCTACAAGATGCACTTGCCGCCCAACATTCCAGTCAAGAACTTCTGGTCGGTCATTCTTTACGACAATCAGACCCGATCGATGGTCCAGAATGACCAAAGGTTCCCCACCGTGGGGAGCCAAACTCAAGGGCTTCTCGTCAATGACGACGGGTCGGTCGATGTCTATTTCGGTCCGACGGCTCCGGCTGGCAAAGAGAAGAACTGGGTGCAGACTATCCCTGGCAGGACGTGGAACACTCTTCTGCGCCTCTACGGTCCGCTCGAACCATGGTTCGACAAGACGTGGCGGCCTGGAGAAATCGAACAACAGCAGTGAAAGAAAACCCCGGCGTCGTGCCGGGGTTTGTTTTTTCACGTTGCAACACAGGTCTTGAGCGCGAGCACTGAGTCCGGAAATGGGTCAAAAGCAGCTATGCCCGCATCGAAAATCCGAAGCGCAAAGAACTGCCCCTACTCCTCCAGCTCCGTATCCCAATAAAGATAGTCCATCCAACTCTCATGCAGATAGTTGGGCGGGAACAGGCGGCCGTTGCGGTGGAGTTCGAAAACGGTGGGGCGGTACGGGGGCTGCATCGGCTTCAAGCCGGCGGCCTGCAGCGATTGGCTGCCCTTCTTGAGATTGCACGGCGCACACGCCGTCAGAACGTTTTCCCACTTCGTCATCCCGCCGCGCGCGCGGGGCACCACATGGTCGAAGGTGAGATCGTGTTTGTCGCCGCAATATTGGCAAGTAAACCGGTCGCGCAGGAAAACATTGAACCGCGTGAAAGCGGGATAGAGCGCGGGTTTGACGTAGGTCTTGAGTGAGACGACGCTCGGCAGGCGGATTTCAAAACTGGGACTTCGCACCATCGTGTCGTATTCGGAGACGATGTTGACGCGGTCCAAAAACACCGCCTTCACCGTCTCCTGCCAACTCCAGAGCGACAAAGGATAGTAGCTCAGAGGGCGGAAGTCGGCGTTAAGAACCAGGGCCGGACAGGACTCCGGCAAGGCAGCATGAGCATTCACGAGCTTTGCTTCCAGTCGGTTCGCCGTTCGAATCGGTGTGTCAGACCGCTTCGACGGGCGGGATACTAACCGCGCATGTCAGCGATGTGAAGCCTTGCCATGCCAAAGCGCGCCCTGCGCACAAGTTTCTGCCGGTGCTCGCTTTTTTCTGCTTAAGGATGCTCTATGAGATCACGCTCAGCTCCCCGCATGTGACCACAAGACGTCACGGGCCACGATGGCTTGCAACAAACACCCGCCTCCACGAGTATCCAAATATGACTGCAAAGAAGCCCGCCCCGGCACCCTCAAAGACATCCGCCACCAAGCGCCCCGCCCCCAAACCCATCGTCTCCACCGGCTACTGGCTCTTTAAATCCGAGCCCGACGTCTTTTCCTGGGAGATGCTGCAGGCCAAGGGCGCGGCCGGCGAACCGTGGACCGGCGTGCGCAACTACCTCGCCCGCAACAACATGCGCGCCATGCGTCTCGGCGACCTCGGCTTCTTCTACCATTCCAACATCGGCCTCGAGATCGTTGGCATTTGCGAGGTATGCGCCCTCTCTCATCCCGATGCGACGACCGATGACCCCAAATGGGATTGCGTCGACGTGCGCGCCGTGCGCGCACTACCCAAGCCTGTCACGTTGGCCGACGTGAAAGCCAATCCCAAGCTCGCCAAGATGAGTCTCGTCACATCGATGCGTCTCTCCGTGCAGCCCGTCACCGCCGAGGAATGGGCGGAAGTCTGCCGTATGGGTCACGTCGACCTGAAGGGCCTTGCGCCCAAGAAAAACAAACGATGAGTGATGGCCCCAGAGACGAAACGGACTACCCGGCCTTCATCGCCGCCAACACGAAGCTGATCGCGCCCCCGCACGTACCCGAGATTGTCCTCCACCTCGCCGAGGAGTCCGTGCCGATCTGGCAGAAGACGGAAGAGGAACTGGGCGAGATGAATATCCCGCCGCCATTTTGGGCCTTCGCCTGGGCCGGCGGACAGGCACTGGCCCGCTACCTGCTCGACCATCCCCACGAGGTGAGCGGCAAAACCGTTCTCGATCTCGGCACCGGCTCCGGTCTCACCGCCATCGCCGCTCTGAAAGCAGGAGCCGCCTCTGTCCTCGCCGCCGATATCGACCCGATGGCGCTCGCCTCGGCCCACCTCAACGCCAAAGCCAATGGTGTAACCCTCACCACCACGCAACAGGACCTCCTCGCCAATCCTCCAGCCCCCTTCGGCGCCATCCTCGTCGGCGATCTTTTCTACGAGCGCGAACTGGCCGAACGCGTACTGACCTACATCAGTCTGGCCCACTTGAACGGTGCCCGCGTTCTCGTCGGCGACCCACAGCGCAGCTACTTCCCTACCGACCGCTTTGTCTGCGTTGCAGCATATGAGGTGGCGGTCACCCGTGAGCTGGAAGACGCCCTCATCAAGAAAACAGCTGTTTGGGCTCTAAAGCTCTAAAGCGTATCTCGCACTGCAGTTAACCAACGCTCCGCCCTCGTATTGCACCGCAATATGCGACGTTCCGGATCGTACCTTGTAACAGTTGTGCGCCGCCGCACGTCCCCGCATAATCGCGTTAAATCAAAAATACGCTTGGGAGGAGAGCACGATGTCGGAGAAGGTGTACCCGGTCAAAGCCGACTGGGCGAAAAACGCATGGATTGACGACGCCAAGTACCAAGAACTCTACCAGCGCAGCGTCACTGATCCTCAGGGGTTCTGGGGCGAAGCCGGCAAGCGCCTCGACTGGATCAAGCCCTACACGAAGGTGAAGAACACCTCCTTCGATCCCCACAATGTCTCGATCAAGTGGTTCGAGGACGGCACGCTCAACGTCTCCGCCAACTGCATCGATCGCCATCTCGCCACCCGCGGCGACCAAGTCGCCATCATCTGGGAAAGCGACGACCCCACACTCGACGAAAAAATCACCTACAAGCAGCTGCATGAGCGCGTTTGCCGCTTCGCCAACGTGCTGAAAGCCCACGGCGTCAAAAAAGGCGACCGCGTCACCATCTATCTGCCGATGATCCCGGAAGCCGCCTACGCGATGCTCGCCTGCACGCGCATCGGCGCCGTCCACTCGATCGTCTTCGGCGGTTTCTCGCCCGACAGCTTGCGCAACCGCGTCGACGATGCCGAAAGCCGCGTCATCATCACCGCCGATGAGAGCATGCGCGGCGGCAAGTGCGTTCCCCTGAAGAAGAACGCCGACGTCGGGCTCGATGGCTGCCACCCGGATACGAAACTTCTTGTCGTCCGCCGCACCGGCAACCCCATCAACTGGGTGCCCGGCCGCGATTTCTGGATGCACGAGGAAACCGCCAAGGTGTCCGCCGATTGCCCGCCGGAGGAAATGAACGCCGAAGACCCGCTGTTCATTCTCTATACCTCCGGCTCGACGGGTAAGCCCAAGGGCGTCGTGCACTGCACCGGCGGTTACCTGCTTCACGCCTCGATGACGCATCAGTACGTCTTCGACTACCACGATGGCGACATCTACTGGTGCACCGCCGACGTCGGCTGGGTCACGGGCCACAGCTACATCGTTTACGGTCCGCTCGCCAACGGCGGTACCACGCTGATGTTCGAAGGCATTCCCACTTACCCGACTGCCTCGCGCTTCTGGCACGTTGTCGACAAGTGGAAGGTCAACATCTTCTACACCGCGCCCACCGCGATCCGCTCGCTCATGGGCCAGGGCGACGACTTCGTGAAGCGCACCAGTCGCGCTTCGCTGCGCATCCTCGGTTCCGTCGGCGAACCCATCAATCCCGAAGCTTGGGAGTGGTACTATCACACCGTCGGCGAGGGCCGTTGCCCGATCGTCGATACGTGGTGGCAGACCGAAACCGGCGGCATCCTCATCACGCCGCTGCCCGGCGCTACAGCCATGAAGCCCGGCTCCGCGACGCGTCCCTTCTTCGGCGTCCAGCCGACCCTTGTCGACGACAAGGGCACGGTTCTCGAAGGCGCCGGCAACGGCAACCTCGTGATCACCGACAGCTGGCCCGGCCAGAGCCGCACCATCTACGGCGACCACGAGCGCTTCGTCCAAACCTACTTCTCGGCCTACCCCGGCACGTACTTCACCGGTGACGGCTGCCGCCGCGACGAAGATGGCTACTACTGGATCACCGGCCGCGTCGACGATGTCATCAACGTCTCCGGTCACCGCATGGGCACCGCAGAAGTCGAAAGCGCCCTCGTCGCACATCCCAAGGTCGCCGAAGCCGCCGTCGTCGGCTATCCGCACGACCTGAAGGGCCAGGGCATCTACTGCTACGTCACGCTCAACAATGGCATCGATCCGTCCGACGAATTGAAGAAGGAACTCGTGGCCCATGTCCGCCGCGAGATCGGGCCGATCGCTTCGCCCGATTTGATTCAGTTCTCACCCGGTCTGCCAAAAACCCGCTCCGGCAAGATCATGCGCCGCATTCTGCGCAAGATCGCGGAAGACGAATTCGGCAGCTTGGGCGATACCTCCACGCTCGCAGATCCCGGCGTCGTCGACGACCTGATCGAAAACCGCCAGAACAAGCGCGCCAGCTAAGCGGCGCGTCGCCATTCAAGACAGCAAAACGGGCGGATGGAAGGTCTCCATCCGCCCGATTTGATTTCAGATTTGCCAATGTCAGCTGGTCATCCGCAACGTGTTCAACCGGCGAACGATGTCGCGAAACGCGGCGTTGAGCTGAGAGGCGTTGGCGGCATCATAGTAGTTTTCTTCGCCCGAGCACTGTTTCAGCATGGCTTCCGCGCCGGCCGGCGCCTGAAACGCCACAGTGTAGATTCGAACAGACTTCGATGCATCGCCGAGCGACTTGATCTCTTCGCACAGTTGAAGCGCCTGGTGGCCGGAACTGCCAGGGTGCGATGCATCTGAGCTGAGCGGATCGGGCCAAGGATTGGTTTCGCCGCCGTTGGCGTATGAAATATTGAAATCGCCGTCGGTCATCAAAACGACGACTTTCATGACCTTTGCCGGATCCCAACCGCGCCCGGCGCGGCTACCGAACAAACCGCTCCACTCCGGCGAAAGCAGATACCAGCCCCACGCCGTGCCGATGTGGCCGGCCGTGCCGCCAGATCCTGCCAATCCGTCGATGGCCGAAAGCAGCGCATCGCGTTCTCCAGCCGAGGCCAGATCCGCCAGCGGCCGGATCGGACTAGGCGCGCACGAATAGAAAGGAAGAGATCCCGGCACAACAGCACCAACCGGCTGCGCATACGGCGAGTCATTCGTGAACGCGTCGGCACCGCTGCGTTCGACGACGCATCCATCGGCCGAAGCGCCGGCACTCACGGCGGCAGCAAATGCTCCCGCGTTGACGGACGCCGAATACGGCACGAGTCCCACGCGAACCGCACCAGCGCCCGGATTGCTGCTGGACAGCGCCGTCACCATATCGCGTGCGGCAGCCTTCAACGCATCGAGCTTCGCGGCACTCGTGCACGGCGGGTCCCCAACGGCGGGCGGCGTATCGCACATCGAGCCGGTCACATCGGCCACGAGCGACAGTTCGATTTTGAGCGCGTGATAGGTTGCCGTCGACTGAGGTGAAAATTCCATCAAGCCGCCCGTGCCGGAGACGTCCTTGAACATGGAGCCCATGGCGACATCGACTCGCGCGGTGAGCGTCGAGGTCGACCAATCCGGATCGACATCGAAATTCTCGATGTGCACATCGGAAATTGCCAACCGCATCAGCTGCTCTCTGAAGAACGATTCCGCATGGGCTTTGACATCGGCCTCGGTGGCGCCCTCCTTATCAAGGAGTTTCGCCCCGGCCAGCGCAGCAGCATCAAGAGCAGCCTGAATGCGGGTCCGCACGTCGTACGCCCGGGCTGTATCGATCGACAGGGCAACGACAAGGGAAACAACCATCAGCGAGACGGCAAAAATGACCGCAATCGCGCCACGCTCGTTCCCGGCGAAACGGCCATACGATAGCATCATACGCATGTGAGGTGCCCCAGCTTCACAACCGCTGAGATACTGTCACGTTGATCATAAATTCCGCGTAAAGACCGATTTTTCTGGCAGCCGTCGCAGCCTGTGTCGGGGCATAGGGTTGACGCAAGCTGAACGGGCGTCCCGTTGCGTGGCGCTACTTGCAGCGCGAGAAGGCGCCGCGGTCGAAGTGAAAATGGTTCTTGTGAGCTGCATTATAGTCCGGCCCAAGGGCCACCCGGAAATAGCGGCAGGCCCGCCGGTGAATCTCCTTGAGGAACGCCGCCTCCTTGCTGCGGCCTGACCAGTCGCGCAGAACCGAAATCTGCCGCCCGCCATCAAGCGTGAAACCGGAGATATCGATGGCGTTGGCCGTCGCATGCTGACTGCGAATGTTCTTCATCAGCGGATTCCCGACGATATTCCGGCAGTCGTAAATACCCATGTCGCCGACTGAGATAACCCGCGCACCAAAAGTTTCCTGGGCCAGTGGTTGCACCTCATGCGCGATCCAGAGCGCCATCGCCGCCGCCATCTCACATGTCAATTTTTCAGCGCCGATCTTCGCACCCCCGGCCTGCGAGAACCGGACGGCATTCTGCCATCCGCAGCCGTCTTTGTAGGGCTGGTCCGCAATCGACGTCGCGCTGATCTGCGGTTCCTTCAGCACGGCCTCGCACAGCGGCCGGTCGAGGCGGAGAGCCGCCAATCGCGTATCTAAAAACCACGAGGGCCGTTCATCGAGCGAGATGGGCGGAAAGGGACTGAACCGCTGCGGCAGCCAACCCAGACGCATGGCTGCGAAGGTGGCGCCGGCGAGGAGCAAAACGAGAAACACGCGGCTAAGAAGTCGGCTTTTGGAACGGGCTGGCGAGGTCATGGGCACTCCGGATTGAAGCGCGACACTAGCGAAGGCCTTCCTTCACTCCTAGGCCCGGAACGACACACTCACCCGGTTCCCAACCGACACCAACGCCGAGCATCCTAAAAAAGACCCGCGCCAACTGGCGCGGGTCGATCCGTTCGAACGCGATGATTGAACTTACTGTGTCAGGCGCAGCCCGTTGAGCGTCCGCGCGATCTTCAGAAAGGCACTCCGAAGGGCCTCAGCGTCGTTGGCTTCATGGAATTGCCCACCGGCCTGCTCGGCGCAGGTCCGCAGTAAAGTCTTGGCCGAAGCCGGCGCTTCGAACGCCACCGTGTGAACCTGCATGCCCTTCTCGCGATAGGCGTTGCAGATGGCCAGAGCCTGCACGCTCGACCGGTCGTTGTCGTACGACATATTGAAAATACCGTCCGTCATGAGGATAACGGCCTTCGTTGTCTTACCATCATTATAATCGACGGCCTCGCTGGCGTCCGGCCACAACTCGTTGAAGTTGGGCGATACGAGATTCCAAGCCCACTGTGCGCCGATGTGGCCGGCCGTCGAACCGATCGCCGTCAAATTGGCGATTGCGGACGTCAGCGTCGCCTTGTCGGCCGTCAGCGGCACGATTTCGGCCTCGGGACAGAAATAGCCCTGCAAGCCTTCGGTCGGGTCGATATCGCGGAAGCGCCCCGCCCCCCGATAGGTCCCACCCATCGAAATCGAAAGATCGGTGTAGGCGTTTGCCCCGGACCGTTCCCGGACGCAACCATCGCCGCTCGTGCCACCCGACGCCGTACCGGCATACGTGCCGAGCTGGATCGACGCCGAATACGGAGCCAGTCCGATCCGGATCTTGTTCGGCCGCTCGCCGTCCGCAAGGAGTGTCTCAACGAGATCGTTGGCGGCAGCCTTTAAGGCATCGAGCTTGCGCGCGCTGGCGCAGGGCTGACGCGAGCCACGATCGCACATGGAACCCGTCACATCGAGCGCGATCCCAAGTTCCAGATCGCCGGCCTCGAAGGTGGTGCTTGTATCAGTGACGGTGTTGACCTGCTCATACCCGGCGACACGCATGAACGTCATCGGCACCGCTGCATTGACCTGCACCGCGATCGTGCTCGTCGCACGGTTTGGAGTGATCGTGACGCCACTGACCTCAGCGAATTTCGTTGTGCCGTTTTTCAGATTTTCATTGAAGTAGCGCAGCCCGATCTCGGAGATTTCGGCATCCGACATCCCGCCGTCCATCAACGCGCGCCCGGCAGCCAGAGCGGCCGCATCGGCTGCAGCTGCGATTTCTTGTTTGGCGTGCGCGGAGCGGGCGTAATCTACGGCGATACCAACGCACATCACCAGCACGAGGAAAAAGAGGCCGAAGATCACCGCGACGGTACCGCGCTCGTCGCGGGCGAAATCCGAAGCGAAACGGTGGATCTGGCTGTGCATCGTGTCTCTCCTTGAAACAACCCCGCAGGGTTCGGATCAACAGGAGCAATCGCGGTGCCGCAGCGCCGGGCCGTACAAGCGGGAGCCGTCGATCCCGTTCGGGTGGTTGAAAAAGTCTTAAAACCCGTCCCGTGACTTAGTGCAAATTCGAGCAAAATCAGCGTGGGACCGTAAACGAAGTGCTGGCTGGCATGGTTTCCACCTCGCAGTCAGACGACCATCAGCGCGATCCCAGGAAGGACTTGCACTTCTCCCGTCCCGCTCTGGAACGCCGCGCGTCCGTCGCCGCCGTGGCTTAGAAGTCGGAAATGATCCCGTCTTTCTCCCAGTCGCCGTAGCGCACCGGGTCCGGCCCGTCCCGCCCGCCTACTTCGGCCGGCGCCGCCGCCCGCGCCGCCTCCGCAGCCGCCGGCGCTCCTCGGCCTCCGCCAAAGCCCGCTTGGCCGCCTCCGTTAAGGGCCGGGTGGGTTCAGGCGCACCATCGGCCGGCGCTGGCTTTTCGGAGGTCTCTGTCATCGTGTATGCGGTCCTCTGGGCTCCTAGGCGGTAGGCAACATCCTGCATCCGGTCACACACGGAGCGTCTGGTTGTCGCCCGCAACTGTTCCCATATACCATCAGTATCCGGCAACGGATGCGAGCGGGCGGCGTTGTGCCGCCGCAAAGTCTTGCCAAACGGGGAGCCTGTCCCAAGATGCCGATGAACTACGCCAAGACGGGTCTGCTGCTCATTGTCCTAACGGGTATATTCGTCGCCATGGGCGCGCTCGTCGGCGGCCAGACGGGTCTTGTCATCGCCTTCATCGTGGCGCTCGGCATGAACGCCGTCAGCCTCTGGAAGTCCGACACCATGGTCCTGCGGATGTTTAAGGCCCAGGAGGTCGATGACCGCTCCGCGCCGGGCTATGTCGGCCTCGTCCGCCAGTTGGCTGAAAAAGCCGAGCTGCCGATGCCGCGCGTCTACGTGCTTAACAACCCACAACCGAACGCCTTCGCCACGGGCCGCAGCCCCTCGCGCGCCGCCGTTGCCGCCTCCACAGGTCTGCTCGACACGCTCTCGCGCGAAGAACTGGCTGGCGTCATTGCCCACGAACTCGCCCACATCAAAAACTACGACACCCTTACCATGGGTATCGCCGCCACCATCGGCGGCGCGATCTCCATATTCGCCCAGTATCTCCAACTCGGCATGTTGTTCGGCGGCAATCGCGACAACGGCGGCGGCCCCGGCTTTCTGGCCAGCATCGTCGCCATGCTCATAGCGCCCTTTGCCGCCATGCTCGTACAAATGGCCATCAGCCGGTCGCGCGAATACCAGGCCGACCGCATGGGCGCGCTCATTTGCGGCAACCCGATGTGGCTCGCCTCGGCACTCGTGAAAATCCACAACGCGGTCCAGCGCACACCCAACATGCAGGCCGAGCGTATCCCTGCCGCCGCCCATGTCTTCATCATCAACCCGCTCACAGGCCACGGCGTCGACAACCTGTTCTCGACCCACCCAAACGTCGAGAACCGCATTCGCGCGCTGAAGGAACTGGCCGTCGAAATGGGCCAGCTGCCCAATGCGCTGGAGACAGACTTCGCGGGCGGCGACGACGGATTTGGTGGCTCCGCCAACCGGCCCGCCGCCGGCCCGTGGTCGGGCAGCGGACGCTCCGGCGGCCCCTGGGGCTGAAGTTTAATCTGTGCCGCATGGCGCCATTGACCGGACCGCGCCGGCACCGTAGCGATGGCGGATGAAACCCACCCGCCCGCCGCGTGACGGCACAGTGCCGTCCCGGCCACCCCGATCTTCTGGCCCAACCTCAACAGGTGGCCCCGCAAAGAAACGCGGCCCCTTTAAGCCAACGCCGAAATCCGCCGAGACCTTCCCGGCCGGCTTTGAAGCGCGCCAGGCCGCCGTCGAAACCCTCTGGCGCGTCATGAAACGCGGCACTTTCTTCGAGGAGGCCTTCGCCGAGGCCTTCCAGAAGCCAGAACGCGCCAAAATAGAACCGCGCGACCGCGCCTTCGCCCGCCTCCTGGTCACCACCGTGCTGCGCCGTCATGGCGAACTCACGCACGTGATCAACACCCATCTACAAAAGCCGCTTCCCGAGCCACAAGGCTGGGTCTGGCAGATCCTGCTCGCCGGCGCGGCGCAACTGCTCGTCCTCGACACGCCGCCGCACGCCGCTATCGGCCTCGCCGTCGATCAATGCAAAGCCGACCCCAACGCGCGCCGCTTCGATAAACTGGTCAACGCCGTGCTCCGCCGCGTTTCCGACAATGGCCGCGCCGCACTCGCCGATCTCGATGCCGTCGCGCTGAATGTCCCGCCGTGGCTGCTCGCCGGCTGGGAGAAAACATACGGCCCGGATCTCGCGCGCCGCATCGCGGCCTCCTCCCTCGAAGAGCCCCCGCTCGACGTCACCGTAAAAGGCGATGCGGTCGAATGGGCCGCAAAACTCCAGGGCATCGCTTTGCCGACCGGCACGGTGCGTATACTTCAGGCCGGCCGCATTCCCGACCTTCCCGGCTTCGACGATGGCTTCTGGTGGGTGCAGGACGCCGCCGCCGCTCTTCCTGTTCATCTGCTGAACGCGAAACCCGGCCAGCGCGTCGCCGACCTGTGCGCGGCCCCAGGCGGCAAGACCGCCGAACTGGTCAACGCCGGCGCGCACGTCACCGCCGTCGACATTTCCGCCGCTCGCTTGCGCCGCGTGAAAGATAACCTCGACCGTCTCCACTTCACCGCCGACTGCGTCACCGCCGACGTGCTGACCTGGGCACCCGCAGCCCCGTTCGATGCCGTTCTCCTCGATGCGCCGTGCTCGGCGACGGGCACCATTCGCCGTCATCCCGATATCCTCCACGTGCGCCAGACCCGCGGCTTCGAAAAGCTCACCGGCCTGCAAGGCCAGTTGCTGGAACGCGCCGCCTCGTTCGTTCGGCCCGGCGGCATCCTGGTCTATTGCTCATGCTCGCTGGAGCCAGAAGAAGGCGAACATCAGATCGCCCGCTTCCTAGCAACAGATGCGAACTTTGAACGCGTCCCCGTTACCGCCGCAGAGATCGGCGGACTGTCTGAAGCAATCACCATCGATGGCGACCTGCGCACGCTGCCCTGCCACAGGTTCCCCGGCCACGAAGGCGGCTCCGGTCTCGATGGTTTCTTCGCCTCCAGGCTCCGCCGCCGCGACACCTGAGCCCGCCTGTGATCTACGCACAACTTGATGCCCGGCCGTGCCTTGTCAGCGGCGGATCGCTAGGCTACCGACGCGGACGAAGAACCTCGGTGTTCCAGTCCATCAGGTCACGAGTGTGGAGGCAATCGGCCAATGGCAGCTCTCAGTCTGGCCGAAAAATCGCGGATCGCATTCATCGCTGCCAAGCGCTCTCAACGCGCATCGATGGCCCGCCTGCAATTCTCACCACTTTTGCGGTGGCGCTTCGGATCCGCCAGCCTCGGCAACCTACTCATCGTTCCGCAATCGCTGCGCAGCGCCGATCCAAGCTTCTGGCCCGAACTCAAACTGGGCCACATGGGCCTCGCCGGAACCGGCGTCGATTTGCGCGGCAACTCACCGTTTGAGCTCCGCCCGCCCAACGAGGGCTGGGAGCGCGCGTTGCACGGCTTCGGATGGTTGCGCCATCTCGAAGCCTCCGGCGACTTCGAAGCCCGAGATCTGGCGCGCAGCCTCACCGTCGAATGGACGCTCCGCCAGCGCGGCGTGGGATTGGCCTGGGAGCCGGCCGTCCTTGGCCGCCGCATCATCTCCTGGCTCAATCACGCCAACTTCTTGCTCGATGACGCCAGCGTCGAAACCTACGACGCCATCACCACCAGCCTTGGCGCGCAGATTGTTCGCCTCGCCGCCAGTTGGCGCGATGGTCCCGATGGCTACCCCCGGCTCCTTGCGCTCACGGGCCTCGTGCTCGCCAACATTTGTGTTGCCGGCCACGATCGGCATCTCGACGAAATCGAAAAGCTATTTGCCGCCGAAATCGATCGCCAACTTCTGGACGATGGCGGCCATGTCAGCCGCAACCCCGCCATTCTTGTCGAAATTCTGCTCGATCTGTTGCCGACACGGCAGTGCTTCGCAGCCCGTGGACGCAAACCGCCCCCTGCCTTGCTGCAAGCGCTTGCCTCGTCCGTTGCATTTCTGCGCTACATGCGTTTGGGTGATGGCCGCCTCGCCCGCTTCAATGGAGTCTCGGTTGCCTCTCCAGCTGGCCTAGCCACCGTGCTCGCCTACGACGATCTTTTTGCCACCCCGCTCGCCGCCGCCCGCGAGTCTGGCTATGTCCATCTAGCTCGCGGCGCCACGACCCTCATCGCCGACGCCGGCCCCGCCCCGCCTTTCGAATTCGCCGCTGATGCCCAAGCCGGCTGCCTCTCGTTTGAATTGAGCGCCGGCCCGCGTCTCATATTCGTCAACGGCGGAGCGCCCGCCGCCGCCGACCAGGACTGGCGCGCACAAGCCCGCGCCACCGCATCCCATAACACGCTCGTCGTCAATGAAACGTCCTCCGCCAAACTCGTCCGGCATAAAGGTCTTGAAGCGCTCATTGGCGGCGCGCCGATCCGCGGTCCTCAAAATGTGACCAGCAAAGTCGAAGAGGTGAACGGAGATCTCGTATGGACCGCATCGCATGATGGCTATCTCGGCCGCTCCGGCCTGATCCATCATCGCCAGATTACCCTCAGCGCATCGGGCTCCGGCATCTCCGCCGTCGACCGTCTGACCGGTGCCGAGACGGCGCTGCGCCTGAAGTCCGATCTCCCCTTCGCCATCCACGTCCATCTCCACCCCGAAATCACATGCCGCCGTGGAACAATCCCCGGCACCGCCGAAATCATCACGCCCGAAGGCCAAGTATGGTTCTTCTCCGCCGAAGGTGCCGAACTCAATATTGAAGAGGGTGTCTATTTCGCTGACAGCTCCGGTCCCCGACGCGCGCTGCAGTTCGTTTTGCGCGGGGCCACATTTGGCGATACCACCGTCTCGTGGAAGGCGGAAATCAGGGCCTGATCGGCCCGCAGACCACGCGCGCGCCCCGTGACTCTGTGGCCTGCGGCACGCTAGGCCCTCTTCGTGCTAAGGCCCGGCGCAAAGACCCGAAAGGACACCATCGTGACGACCGATACCCTTCCCATCCGCCGCGCTTTGATCTCCGTCTCCGATAAGACCGGCCTTATCGAACTGGCGCGCGATCTATCGGCCGCCGGCATCGAACTCCTCTCTACCGGCGGCACCGCGTCAGCCCTCAAGGCTGCGGGCCTCAAGGTGGTCGATGTCTCGGAGCATACCGGCTTTCCCGAAATGATGGACGGCCGCCTGAAGACGCTCCATCCCAAGGTGCACGGCGGTCTGCTCGCCGTGCGAGGCAACGCCGAGCATGAGCAGTCCGCCAAAACCCACGACATCGCCCCCATCGATCTCCTCGTCGTCAATCTCTATCCCTTCGAAGACACGCTCGCCAAAGGCGGCACCTACGACGAGTGCGTTGAAAACATCGACATCGGCGGCCCCGCCATGATCCGCGCCGCCGCCAAGAATCACGCCGGCGTCACCGTCATCGTCGATCCCGCCGACTACGAAGCCCTGCGCGCCGAACTACAATCGACGAAGGGCGGCACCACGCTGGCCTTTCGCAAGGCCATGGCCGCACGCGCACTCGCCCGCACCGCCGCCTATGATGGCGCCATCTCCAACTGGCTGACAGCAAACCCGGATACCGCCGGCCGCCCCGCCAACGCCTTCCCGCAGAGCTACACCGTGCAACTCACCAAGGCCCTCGACTTGCGCTATGGCGAAAACCCGCATCAGTCCGCCGCCTTCTATCGCGAAATCGGCGCCCCTGAAGGCAGCGTCGCCACCGCCCGCCAATTGAGCGGCAAAGAACTCTCTTACAACAACATCGCCGATACCGACGCCGCACTCGAATGCGTGAAGGAATTCGATCCCGCGCATGCCGCCTGCGTCATCGTCAAGCACGCCAATCCCTGCGGCGTCGCGGTGGCCAACACAATCAAGGATGCGTACGAACTCGCCTACATGACCGATACGGAATCGGCTTTCGGCGGCATCATCGCCTTCAATCAGCCGCTCGACGCAGAGACCGCCGAAGCCATCGTCGCGCGCCAGTTCGTCGAAGTGATCGTTGCTCCGCGCGCGTCACCGGAAGCCATCGAAGCCGTCGCGACAAAGAAAAACGTCCGCCTCCTCGTCACCGGCGCATGGTCTGGCACACCCGGCCCCCGCCGCGACTACAAGAAGGTCAACGGCGGCCTCCTCGTCCAGGATGCCGACCTCGGCCTCACCGAAAAGCTCCACGTGGTCACGAAGCGTCAGCCCACACCATCTGAGCTTGCCGACATGGTCTTCGCTATGAAAGTCGCCAAATTCGTCAAGTCGAATGCAGTCGTCTATGCACGCGGCCTCGCCACTATCGGCATCGGCGCCGGCCAGATGAGCCGCGTGAACTCCACCCGCATCGCCGTCGAAAAAGCCAAGCAGGCCGGCCTCGAAACCGCCGGTTCCGTCGTCGCCTCCGATGCCTTCTTCCCCTTTGCCGACGGCCTCATCACCGCCTCCGAAGCCGGCGCCACCGCCTTCATCCAGCCCGGCGGCTCCATGCGCGACGAGGAGGTCATCAAAGCCGCCGACTCGCGCAACCTCACCATGGTCTTCACCGGCATGCGCCACTTCCGCCACTGATCGAACGGGGCAACACATATCCCCCTCTCCCGTTCTTACGGGGAGAGGGTTTGGGGTGAGGGGCAGCATCCCCAAGAGTGCGTGGGGGTAGCTACTCTATTCGCGTCAGTTCTCACCCTTCAGCTTTTTCAGCGCATAAAGCGCCTCCAGCGCAGCCTTGGGTGTCAACTCGTCCGGGTTGATCTTGGCCAGCGCCGCCTCGACTTTTGAAGGCCCCGCCTTCGGCCCCGCACTCTTCGGCCGCGCCGCCGCAAATAACGGCAGATCATCAAGCGGCTTTTCCGCCCCCGTCGCGCGCCGGTCGTTCTTCTCCAGCAGATCTAGCACCTGCCGCGCGCGATCGATCACCGCTTGCGGCAGCCCCGCGAGCTTCGCCACCTGTATCCCGTAGGATCTGTCCGCCGCCCCCGGCCGCACCTTGTGCAGAAACACGATCTCGTCCTGCCACTCCTTCACGTCCATCGTGACGTTGCCGACATCGCGCAGCCGCCCCGCCAGCGCGGTCATCTCATGGTAGTGCGTCGCAAACAGCGCCCGGCACTTCGCCACATCGTGCAAGTATTCCACCGTCGCCCACGCGATCGACAAGCCATCGAACGTTGCCGTCCCGCGCCCAATCTCATCCAGGATCACGAGCGACCGGTCCGTCGCCTGATTGAGAATGCCCGCCGTCTCCACCATCTCGACCATGAAGGTCGAACGCCCGCGCGCCAAATCGTCCGACGCGCCCACCCGCGAGAATAACCGGTCCACCACGCCGATTCGCGCCATCCGCGCCGGCACGAACGACCCCATCTGTGCCATCACGACAAACAGTGCATTCTGCCGGAGAAACGTGGACTTACCCGCCATGTTCGGCCCGGTCACGAGCCAGATCCGCGCCGTCGTCTCCTCGTCGAACCCGGTCGGCTTCTCCGCCTCGAAACCTAGAACGCAATCGTTCTCGATGAATGCGCCCGCCTTCGTCGTCTTCAGCGCCTGCTCGACCACCGGATGCCGCCCGCCGCGAATCTCAAACCCGCGCCCGTCGCTGATCTCCGGCCGCACATAGCTCTCGCTGACCGCTAGCTCCGCCAGCGCCGCCAGATGATCGATCTCGGCCAATGCCGCTGCCACCGCCGACAAAGCCTGCTCGCCCTGCGCCACAGCACCTGCGAGCGCCTGAAAGACTTCATCTTCTAGCGCCAGCGCCCGCTCGCCCGCCGACGCAACCCGCCCCTCGATCTCCGCGAGGTCCACCGTCGTGAACCGCATCGCATTCGCCATGCTCTGCCGGTGCCGGAACACGGCATCGAGCGGCGGCGTGGTCAGCGCCTTGGCGTTCAGCGCCGTCACTTCGACGAAATAGCCAAGAATATTGTTGTGCCGGATCTTCAGCGTCTTCACGCCGGTCTGCTCGATGTACGTCCCTTCGAGCGCCGCGATCACCTGCCGGCTGTCGTCCTTGAGCCGCCGCACACCATCAAGCGCTTCCGAATATCCCGCCCGCACAAACCCGCCGTCGCGCTTCAAATGCGGCGGATCATCGACGAGCGCCGCTGTGAGTGAAGCCAGAAGCTTTGGCTCTGTCGCGGCCAACTCCCGCGCCACGCGATCGAGTTCCGGCGGCAGACCCATCGCAGCGCCAGCCAATCGCAAAAGCCCCGCGCACGCCTCCGCTGCAGCCAACCCGTCGCGTAGCGCTGCTAAATCCCGCGGCCCCCCGCGCCCGAACGCCAGCCGCGACACCGCGCGCGCGATATCGGGTGCACCGCGCAACCGCTCGCGCAACTGATCCCGCGCCAACGCATCCGAAACAAAAAACGCTACGGCATCAAGCCGCCGTCCGATCGCGCCCACGTCCCGCAGCGGACTGGCAACGCGGTTCGCCAACTCACGCGCACCCGCCGCCGTCACGGTGCGGTCGATGGCTGAGAGCAGGCTCGCCCCCCTCTCGCCCGACGACGATCGCGTCAATTCCAAGCTCGCGCGCGTCGAAGCATCGATGACCAGAACACCGCCATCGCCCGACCGCTTCGGCGGACGGATCACTGGCCGCTTACCGATCTGTGTGAGATCAACGTAGCGCAATAGCGCCCCAACAGCCGCCAACTCCGCCCGCGAAAACCCGCCAAAGCCGCCGAGATCTGAAACGCCCAGCTGCGCCTTCAAACCCCGTTCGCCAGACAAACTATCGAAAGACGCCACCGGAACTGGCGTCGTCGCAGCCCCCGCCACGCCGATCCATCGTTTCAGCTCATCGTCCGCAAGCACTGCATCGGTCGTCAGGAGTTCGCTGGGCGACAACCGCACGAGTTCGCCTGGCAGATCCGGCCCAGCCACCTCGCCGGTCTCCATTTCACCCGTCGAGATATCGAGCGACGCCAGCGCATAGAGCGATGTCGCATCGAGCCCCGCGCCCTCGCCCGAACCCGGCGCGCGAAACAGCGCCGTCAAATAGTTGCGAGACTTTGCGTCCAGCAGCGTCTCTTCTGTCAGCGTACCGGGCGTGACGAGCCGCACCACGTCGCGCTTCACGACCGACTTCGATCCGCGCTTCTTCGCCTCCGCCGGATCTTCCAACTGCTCGCACACCGCCACGCGGTAGCCTTGCCGGATCAGCCGCTGCAGATATTCATCCGCGCGATGGATCGGCACGCCGCACATCGGGATCTCCGTCCCCTGATGCCGACCGCGCTTCGTCAGCACAATCCCGAGCGCCGCCGACGCCACCACCGCGTCTTCGAAAAACAGTTCGTAGAAATCCCCCATCCGGTACCAGAGCAGACTGTCCGGATTAGCCGCCTTGATCTCCAGGAACTGTGCCATCGAAGGCGTCGCCTCCACGGCAGCGGGCGGCGGCACGGCGGCCTCCTTGGGCGCCTCGGCACCCTCGCCACCCAGTCCCTCATCCCCACTCTTGCTCGTCCGCCGCGCCGCCATCCCTACCCCTTCGCTAGTCCCTTGAATGACATAGCGGCTCGCCCGCGGGAGAGCTAGCCGTCCCTCCCCAGTCGGACGTGGGGACCGAAAGTAGCAGATTGGCCGCGTTGAGAAATCAGGCGCCAGAGCCTACGGTGCGCCGAAATCAACAGCCGCGCCGCCGTGCACCACGATCTTCCCCGACACGGAAGACGGACGCGCCAACAAGAAGACCCTCCATGGCTCACAAGAACCAGCCGGCCCGCATCACGGCTCAGGAAGCCTTGCAGTTCCACGCGCAAGGAAAGCCCGGCAAACTCGAAATCACGCCAACCAAGCCGCTGGCCACGCAGCGCGACCTCTCGCTTGCCTATTCGCCCGGCGTCGCCGTCCCCGTGGAAGCCATCGCCGAAAACCCGGCCCTTGCCTACGACTATACGAACAAGGGCAACCTCGTCGCCGTCGTCTCCAATGGCACCGCGATCCTCGGCCTCGGCAATCTGGGCGCGCTCGCCTCCAAGCCCGTCATGGAAGGCAAGGGCGCACTCTTCAAGCGCTTCGCCGACATCGATGCCATGGATCTCCTCGTCTCCACCGAAGACGTCGACGCTTTCATCAACTGCGTGCGCTATCTGGGCCCCTCGTTTGGCGGCATCAATCTGGAAGACATCAAAGCGCCCGACTGCTTCATCATCGAAGAGAAGCTGAAAGAACTCCTCGACATCCCCGTTTTCCATGACGACCAGCACGGCACCGCTATCATCGCCGCCGCCGGCCTCCTCAATGCACTCGAACTCACCGGCCGCACGATCGAGAACTTCAAGCTCGTCGTGAACGGCGCCGGGGCCGCGGGTATCGCCTGCCTCGAACTCCTGGGCGCACTCGGCATGCCGCGGGCCAACGTCATCTTCTGCGATACAAAGGGCGTCATCTACCAAGGCCGCAAGGAAGGCATGAACCAGTGGAAGTCGGCGTACGCGGCCAAAACCAAAGCCCGCACGCTCGCTGAAGCTCTCAATGGTGCGGATGCCTTCTTCGGCCTCTCCGCGAAAGGCGCCGTCACACCCGAAATGGTCGCGTCCATGGCGGCCAAGCCCATCATCTTCGCCATGGCCAATCCCGATCCGGAAATCACGCCCGAAGAAGTCGCCGCCGTCCGTTCCGACGCCATCATGGCCACCGGCCGCTCCGACTATCCCAATCAGGTCAATAACGTCCTCGGCTTCCCCTTCATCTTCCGCGGCGCGCTCGACGTTCAGGCCCGTACCATCAACGACCAGATGAAGATCGCTGCCACGAAGGCCCTCGCCGAATTGGCCCGCCAGGAAGTCCCCGATCAGGTCGCCGCCGCCTTTCACGGACGCCGCCCCACCTTCGGCCCCGAATACATCATCCCCGCGCCCTTCGACCCGCGCCTCATCAGCCACGTCCCGCCCGCGGTCGCGAAAGCCGCCATGGAATCGGGCGTCGCCCGCCGCCCCATCGTGGACATGGAAGCCTACGTCGCGCGCCTCAAAGGCCGCCTCGACCCCGTCACCGGCTGGCTGCAGTCAACGTTCGATAGCGTCCGCCAGGATCCCAAGCGCGTGATTTTTGCCGAAGGCGAAGACCCCGCCGTCATCCGCGCCGCCAACACCTATTTCGCGCAAGGCTTTGGCACGCCCATTCTGGTCGGCACACGCGACCTGATCAAGAAGCGCTTTCTCGAACTCGGCATCCCTATGCGCCCCGAGTTCGACATCATTGATACCAACTTCTCCGGACACGCCGAAGAATTCGCTGAATTCCTCTATCAACGTCTGCAGCGCCGCGGCCACCTGAAGCGCGACTGCGAGCGCATGGTGCGCAACGAGCGCAACGTCTTCGCAGCCCTCATGGTCGTCCACGGTTATGCCGACGCCATGGTCTCCGGCGTCACACGCAACTGGACGAGCGTTTTCCAGGATGTCCGCCGCGTCATGGACGCCGAACCCGGCCGCAACATCATCGGCGTTTCGCTCGCGCTCTGCCGCGGCCGCGCTGTGCTTATCGCCGACACCAGCGTCCACGACATGCCCACGCCCGAACAGCTCGCCAACATCGCTGTTGAAGCCGCCAAAGCCGCACGCAACTTCGGCATCGAGCCCCGCGTCGCCATGCTCGCCTACTCAACGTTCGGCCAGCCGCGCGGCGAACGCTCCGACGTGGTCCGCGAAGCCGTCCACATCCTCGACGAACGCCAAGTCGATTTTGAATACGATGGCGACATGGCCGCCGATGTGGCGCTCAACGCGGATCTGATGAAGCTCTATCCGTTCTGCCGCCTCACCGACACCGCCAACGTTCTCGTCATGCCCGCCTTCCACGCTGCATCGATCGCGACGAAGACGTTGAAGGAACTCGGCGGCGCCACGGTCATTGGTCCGCTGCTCGTTGGTCTGGAGCACTCAGTCCAGATTTGCACGCTCGGCGCCCAGGATACCGACATCGTCAACATGGCAGCCCTCGCCGCCTACGATCTCAGTTCGGCCTGATGGCTACATCTCCACGCAGATCTTGCCGAAGTGTGTCGCCCCCTCTTCGTGGCGGAAGGCGTCAGCCAGATTGGCAAGCGGGAATGACCGGTCGATGACAGGCCGGATCGCGGGATTGGCATCGAACGCCCGGATCATCTCGATCTGATGCCGCCGGCTGC
This sequence comes from Hyphomicrobium sp., assembly GCA_002928735.1. GTDB lineage: Bacteria > Pseudomonadota > Alphaproteobacteria > Rhizobiales > Hyphomicrobiaceae > JAGVSR01. The sequence continues at coordinate 113,946 of PERL01000008.1, forward strand.
CGACGATGATGCCCTGCAGCTTGATCTGCTTCAGCATCATCACGATGGTCGGAACGTTGCCGGCGATCCCGGTCAAAATCCCGATCAGAGAAATGTGCCCGCCCACCCGCGCGGCCGTGATCGATTGCGGCAGCGTCCCCGGTCCGCCAATTTCCAGAACATGATCGACGCCCCGCCCGCCCGTCCAGTCGAGCACCGCCTGACCCCACTTCGTCTCGGTTTTGTAATTGATCGTGTGATCGGCCCCGAGCGCCTTGGCCCGCTCCAGCTTGGCATCCGACGACGACGTGATGATCGCCGTTGCCCCGAACATCTTCGCGAACTGCAGCGCAAACATCGCCACGCCGCCCGTCCCGAGAATGAGCACGCTGTCTCCAGCTTTTAATTGCCCCTCCACGGCGAGCGCGCGCCACGCGGTCAGCGCCGCGCACGGCAACGTCGCGGCCTCCGCATGCGACCAGCCCTTCGGCGCCTGCGTAAACCAGTGTGCAGGTGTCACGGTGATTTCGCGCGCATAGCCGTCGATCCCGTCTCCGGGCACATGACTGAAATCGCCATGCGGAGGCACGCCATCCTGCCAATAGGGAAAGAACGTCGACACGACCCGGTCGCCAACCGCAAAGCCGCACACATCTGCGCCGATCGCTTCGACGACGCCCGCGCCATCCGACATCAAAACACGCCGGTCTTCGGACGGCAGCGCTCCAGCGGCCACCGCATAGTCGTGATAGTTGAGCGAGTTCGCATGCAGCCGTACGCGGATCTGACCCGGCCCCGGCGCCCCGGGATCGGGCAGATCGACAACTTCGAGCGTATCGATCTTGGACGGTTTGCGGGCGATAACGGCTTTCATCGGTCAGCGATCCTTACTCGTAAAAGGCGTAATGCTTGCGGACGGTCTCGACGACCTCCCAGGTTCCGGTGAATCCCGCCGGTGAAACGAACGCATCACCGGCTTTGTACGTCGCCGTTTGCCCGTCGTCACCGGTCACCACGAGGACGCCCTTCAGGATCTGGCAGAACTCACTCTCGGTGAATACGCAGCGCCATTTTCCGGGTTGCGACTCCCAAACGCCAGAATGAAACCGTCCGTCGGAGCTCGTGAAAAGGTTCCACGCCGTCTGCACGGGATCACCCGCCAGGATGCGCTCGGCCGCCGGCCGGTAGGTTTCGCCACCGGGTAAAGGTTCGCGAAAAGATATCAGCGGCGGCAGGGCGGTGGATGTGGCTTGGGTCATGGCACTCGCGATGGGTTGAAGGTCATCACGGGCAAGATAGTCGTGCGCGAGTACGGCGGCAACACAATGCCACCGTGCAAGGGGGTGGGCTGGGATTAAGCCTCGATCGCAACCCGGCTCTTGACTTCGTCCGGGGCCCCGAAATGCTCGAAATAACGTGGATCGATTTTCTCGACCGGCAAAATGATGAGCACGTCCGTCGTGCCGAACTGCTGGTCGATGACAGCGCCATCGCCGACGAACGCTCCGAGCCGCAGATAGCCCTTGATGAGCGGGGGCATAGCCTTGAGCGCCCGCTTCAAATCGATCTTGTCCTTCGGCAGCAGGTCCATGCTCTGACGCAAGTGGCCATGCGCCGCGCAGCGCCAGTCGTCCGGCGCTCTGGCGTAGTGATGGAGATAGGACAGCGCCATCGCGTGCTCGGCCGGATCCGTCCCCTCGAAGCTCGCGCACCCGATCATCACGTCGACCTTGTGCTCACGCACATACGTCCACAGCCCGTGCCAGAGTAGCTCAACCGACCGCTTCGAGCGGTACGGCTTCATCACGCATGAGCGACCCAATTCCATGAACCGGTAATGCGGCGACTTCGCCCGCATCAGCGGCGCAATATCGTACTCGCCCTGTGTGTAAAACCCGAGCGACCGCTCGGCGATGTCTTGCCGGAGAACCCGGTAGGTTCCCACAACGCGCGGCCGCCGCCGGTGGGCCCACCGTTCCAGTCCGTGCGGCTCGGGCGACGTATCCACGACCAGCAGATGATCGCACACCGCGTCATAGGCATCCTGATCGAGGCGCCGCATGGCAGCCACCGGATTGGGCTGCGCCGACATCTCTTCATAGAACACTTCATAGCGCAGCCGCTGCGCTTGCAGAATATCCGCGCGGCCGGCCGCCAAACGCACTTCGAGATCGCCAATGCGGCCATACACTTTTGGCTGTGGCGCGCGCACGAACGACAGCGCCTTTGCCTGCGCCTTATCCTTCAGCGCGCGAACGTCGAGAGCCCGTTTTGCAAGAAGACCTGAAGGCGGAGCGCTCGCTTTGGCAATGCGCTTCAAACGTCCCGTCAGGCCTGGGCCTTGCGTCATCGGCTGAGGTCTCCAGCGCCGCATCAAACGGCGCAATCCTATGCGGCCCCTAAGACCGCTGCGAGAGCCTATGCCACGATTCCGAGACGATTTTGCGACATGGTTGGCCCTGCGGCCGATCGTCAGGCCGCCGGCGTCACACGCCGGGCCGGCGCCAACCAGCGGGCCAAGAGGGCCTTAAGCGCCTCGCCGTCAAATGGCTTGGCCAAGTGGTCATCCAGTCCGGCGTCCAGATAGCGTTTGCGGTCTTCGGCAAAGGCGTTGGCCGTCACGGCCACGATCGGCAATGTCGACCGCTCCGCAGCGTCGGAGGCCGCAACCAGCCGCCGGATGGCCCGCGTCGCCTCGATCCCATCGAGCCCGGGCATGTAGATATCCATAAGCACGAGATCGTAGGCCGCCTCCAGCCCCGCCAGCGAACGCGCCACGGCCGCCACCGCTTCGTCGCCCGTGCTCACCCGAACAACCGCACAGCCCTCCCGTTCCAGCAGGCGCGTCGCAAGCAGGGCGTTGACCCCATTATCCTCGGCCACCAGCACGCGCGGCGTCCCCTCTCGCCATACCGGGACCGATGCAGGGACAATATCGGCAAGTGCCGCTCTCAGCGACGCCGCGTTTACATCGGCCTTGTCGATCAAGAACTCGGCCGTAAAAGTGGACCCTTCCCCCGGCGCCGACACAACCGAGATGTCGCCGCCCATCGCACGCGCTACGCGCCGGGCAATGGCCAGCCCCAACCCCGAGCCGCCATCCTGCCGCGATATGGCAGCCTCGCCCTGCTCGAATTCGGCAAAGATCGACTGACAATCGCAGGCACTGAGCCCCACACCCGTATCGGCAACGGCGACCCGCACGCGCACTTCGCTGCCCTGGTCCTCCACCATGGACAAGCGCACGTCGATGCGCCCCTTGTCGGTAAACTTCACGGCGTTGGACAACAAATTCAAGATCACTTGCCGGACGCGCGCCGCGTCGCCGCACAAGTCCCGCGGCGCATCGCCGTCGACAGACCAGGACAACTCGAGCCCCTTGCTAATCGCCTTAGGCGCCAGCAGAGCCACGCACCCTTGAATCGTCTGGGTGATCGAGAACGGCGCCTCGGCCAGAACGATTTTCCCCGCCTCAATCCTTGAAAAATCCAGGATCTCGTCGATCAGCGTGACGAGCGCGCGCGCCGACTGCGCGATGGTCTGTGCATACATGCGCTGATCCGCCGTCAAAGGACCGTCCATAAGGAGGTCAGTCATGCCGAGAATGCCGTTCATCGGCGTGCGAATTTCGTGGCTCATCGTGGCAAGAAAGCGCGACTTGGCCCGGCTTGCATCCAGCGCCGCATCCCGCGCCAGTCGCAAATCCTCCGCCACACGCCGTTCGTCGGTGACATCGCGTCCGATCCGTTGCGTCTCCCGCGCATCCGTCAGCGTCGGCTCGCAAACGGTATTTTCCCACGCGATCCAGCGCGGCCCCGCGACCGTTTCAACATACTCGATGACGCTCGAAGCGGGCCCCTGTTCGACCGCGAACACGTGCGGCTGGTGCGCACGGCCGGCGATGTCGGCTTCGGTCAACCCAAATGCTGCCAGATAGGCCCGGTTGGCAAAAATCACCCGCTCTTGCTCGTCGCGCCGCACGATCAGGCCGGCTTGTGCATCGAGCAGGTCGCGGTATCTCCGGGCGCTGTCGGCGATCTGCCAATGCAGATCGTGCAGCCGTTCGAGGTCATGATCGACGTTATTCACGGCAACGCAAACCTTCCATGCACCCGCGCGGTCGGAGCCTGCACGCGTTGGAAGACCTAAGCGGTCGCCGATTTAATAAAATCTGAAGCGATACGGTTAATGCAGCGCGCGTGTGCCGAATGCGTACACTGCTCGATGGATATGGCTAAAGTTTCGCCAGTTCATCGTCGGTCAGCGGCCGCGCCGCATCCGCCGTCATCAGCGGCACGCCATTGCGAATGGGATAAGCCAATGCCGCCTTTCGGCTAAGCAATTCTTGAGTCTGAGAATTATAAACAAGAAGCCCCTTGGTGAGCGGGCACACCAAAACCTCCAGCAACCGCGGATCGAGACGCGGTACGGATTGCGCGGACGTGTCGGCGGCCTCATCGTCGCTCATTGGATCGTCCCCCCGGAACCGCCGCTGGCCGCGATTTCCATTTCCGCAAGCGCCACGAGAACATCCGAACGCGTCTTCAAATCCCGCGCCTCCAGCAAGGCCTGCTTCTCTTCGCTGCCATAGGGCGCCATGATCGAGAGCGCGTTGACGAGGCTCTCGCTTGACGCCTGCTCAATCGCGCTCCAATCCGCTTCCAACCGGTTCTGATCGAGATACGACTTCAGCACGCGCAACAATCCCGCGCGATCGACATCGCTCTCGCCGAGCCCCTGCGTGAGGTCTGCGGCGAACCGGTCGTAGCTGACACTCGCGACGCGGTAGGCGGTCGGCGTCGCCGCTTCGGCCACCACCTCAAACCGCATAACGCCCGTGAGCGTGATCGCTAGCCGCCCGTCATCCAGCTCTTGGTAGCTCGAAACCCGGCCTGCACACCCGACCGACCGCAGCGGCGCCGATTTGCCCTGCGGACTTTCGCTTTCGATCCCGCTACTGCCCGCACGCGCCGGCTGAATGATGCCAATCAACCGCGACCCCGCGAGCGCGTCGTTCAGCATCGCCAGATAACGCGGCTCGAAGATATTGAGCGGCAATGTTGCGCGCGGCAGCAAGATCGCCCCACGCAAAGGAAACACCGGCAGCCGGGGCGGCAGGTCCTGCGGTCGTTGATATTGTTCGATCCAGCCCAACGGGCGGTCCTTTCTATGCCAATGGCATTACGCAAAAAGAATAGACGACAACCGCTTGCGGCCATCGACCGTGAATTCGTCCTTCGGACCCCACACTTCGAACAATTCGACCAGCTGCTTGCGCGCGGCTTCCTCGTTCCATTTGCGGTCGCGGCGCACGATGGTTAGAAGATGCTCCAGCGCCTCGCCCTTGTGGCCCGTTGCGGCAAGAGCCACAGCCAAATCATAACGCGCCTGATGGTCCGCCGGATCCTTCTCGAGTTTGGCCTCCAACGCCGCCGTCTCGCTTGCGCCCGCCGCCTTGGCCGCAAGTGCGATCGCAGCCTTCACGGCCTGCACCGGTCCGGCCCCCTCCTTGTCGGGCGGCACCAGCGACAGCATTTGCTCCGCCCGCTCGACATCGCCCGACTTCAAATAGCAACGCGCCACACCGGCCAGCGCGTCCACGTTCGTCTGATCCTCCTGCAAGACGGCCGAATAAGCCTCCGCCGCGCCTTGCAAGTCGCCGGCATCGAACGCCTCTTCGGCCGCCGCCAGAATATCCGCAACGCTGGGCCCAGCATCCAACGCGGCGTCATCGCCCAAGAGCCGGTCGATGAACTGCCGCAGCATGCTCTCTGGCTGCACGCCGACAAATCCATCAAGCGGCCGCCCATCGCGAAACGCATAAACCGTCGGCAGCGACTGCACGCGCAGCTGCGCGGCAATCGAAGGATGCGCGTCCGTGTCGAGCTTCACGAGCCGAACCTTGCCCCCATAGCTCTTCACGACCTTTTCCAGCACCGGCGCCAGCTGCTTGCACGGCCCGCACCAGTTGGCCCAGAAATCGACGATCACGAGCGACGTCCGCGATTCCTCGATGACGTCCTTCATGAAGTTCGCCGTCGTCGTATCCTTGACGAGGTCTGCGGCCTGTGGTGTCGCCGAACCAAGTTCCATAGCGAGGGTATCTCCTTCAGAAAGAATGCCGGGCGGCGCGCGTCGCCGACCCTCGGCAGGCTCCGGGCCCCGTTACATGGGGTTTGCCGGGATATATGGGGTCCAAAGGCGCGTCAGTCGAGAGTGAGCGCCGCAATCAGTGGGGTATGTCCCGCCGCGCGAATGAACCGCAAAAGGTCCTCGCGCGCAATGCTCGTTGTGGCCGAATTCTCCAAGGGGTGCAGGTTGATAGTCTCGAACGCCATCAGGTTTTGATCGATCACCACCCGCACCTGCCCCGCTCCGTCGTTCATCACCGCAAACGCCGTCACAGAACCCGCTTTGACGCCCAAAACCTCCTCCAGAAGCTCAGCCCGCCCGAAACTCAGCCGTGCCGAGCCGATGACCGGCGGCAGCTTCTTCAAGTCCACCCGCGTCCCGTGGTGCGCCACAATCAGGAACAACTGCCCCTTGGCGTCCTTGAGAAAGAGGTTCTTCGTATGCCCGCCGGGGATGGTCGCATACAACTCGCCGCTGTCCTCCACGGTGAACACGGGCGCATGCTCCACCGTCGGGCACGCGATGCCCAATTCGGCAAGCCGGTCCATGAGGCGCTGACGCTGGGGGCTGATCACAGGGCAACCTCGAAAATCGACGACAAATCGCGCGCCCTGGACGTAAAACGCCCGCGCGCCGGCCGCAACCGAGGCCTCACCTGCGTTTCCAGTTGACGGCCCGGAAGCGGCCTGTTATCCGCCTGCCTCCGGTAACCGCTCTTGTACCAAGCCTTGGTATGAGTGGGTCTCGGCGGCGCCCAGAAGGCGCCCTTTTGAATGGTAAGCGGGTGTAGCTCAGCGGTAGAGCATCACGTTGCCAACGTGAGGGTCGAGGGTTCGATCCCCTTCGCCCGCTCCATTCGAAAACTTTCAGAAATTTCGTGCGAAGACGCGCCCGTCCTCAAGCCGCGCTTGCCGCCGCTTGCCCGGCCGCCATCCGCTGCAAAAGCTCTTCCGTCAGCGCCCGCACGGCCGCGCCCACGTGGCCAGGATACTTCGCGAAATAGGACCGGTCCTGCGTCCGGAACCGCGCCGCATCCTGCAACGATTGCGCACGCGGCACGACACCCGTGAAACAATTGTTGTCTGGGTTCTCCGCCAGCCAGCGCTGATATTCTGCTTCCGTCGCCGACGTCTGATCGAACATGTTGACGATCACGCCGAGGTTCTCCGCAAACCCCATCTCCGGGTTCAGCGCCTTGAACCGCCGGAACACGTCGAGACCGCACACCGACACATAATCGGCCTTCGTCGGCGAAATATGAAAATCCGATTCGCGCAGCCAGCTTTCCGTCAAAACCGATAGTCCCGGCGGACAGTCGATCAGAACCACGTCGAACACACTGCGCACTTCCAACAGTAGCTGCGCGATCGCCGTGCGCAGCCGCGCGTGCAGCTGTTCCTTGGAAACCTCGCGCTCGAACAGCGTCAGCTGCATGTCGCTCGGGATCAGAAAGACCGTCCGCGCATCGTCGACGTCGCCCACATCGCGGATAACCACCCGCGACCAATCCGGCGTCCCGCCCTGCAGCACACGGCCGACCAGGTGATCAACGAGCGTCAGACCTTCCGATTGCAACCGATGCAGATTGGCGACCGATGTTAGCATGCTCGACACGCTCGCCTGCGCGTCGCTGTCGATCACCAGCACGTTCTTGCCGTGGTAGCACGACAGCGTCTCGGCAAGCGCCAGCACCAGCGTCGATTTACCGACGCCGCCCTTAGTGTTCATCACCGCAATGGCATTGCGCGGCATTGCGCGAAAACCCCACCCGTCATCGTCCCAGCCTGAGCAGCCAGGAACCCCGCGCCCCAACCGAACCCTTGCCGCGCGATTGTGGCAGTCTCGGGGTCAACAGGGAACCAGGGGTCTACTGGCCTTGTCGGAACGGCGCCGGCGGTGCGGTCAGTGATGCGCCCGGATCGGCCGCCACGCATAACCGCCCGACCGCACCTTCACCGCATGCCGCGCCACGCCATAGACCGGCGGTTCGACAACCACGTGACGCTGCGCTGGTCGCAACACTACCGGCCGCTCGACAAAGCGCGTCACCGGAGGTTGATACACATGCCGCACGCCCGCTGGACGCACGAGCACCGTGCGGGGCACATCGGCGTAGATGGGCGGCGTAAAAACAGGCACGCGCTGACCAGGATCGACGACGACGTCGCGCGCGATGGTCCGCGTCACCGGCGGCGACTTTTTCGGGCACCGGATCGTCTGTCCATACCGGTCGTGATAGGTGACCCATCGGGTCGAGCCCGGATGAACAACCACGGTCTCGTGGACCGTTTCCACGACGGGCGGCGTCACGCGATAGCTAACGGTCCCTGGTTGCACCAATTCGCGCCGTACGATCGTGCTGTAAACTGGCGGCACGTGCACCGCATGCGCTCGGCCCGGCGCGACCACTTCCCGTTCCAACCGCGTGCCCACCACCGGCGGCACATGCACCACGCGTTTCGTGGCCGGTCTCAGCATCACCGGCCGCTCGACGTTTTGATAGACGTCAGGCAACCGCACTTTCTTATAGCAGCTGACCTCCTCGCCCCGGCACCCATGCCCTCCCGCCGAAGCCGGCGCGCCCGCGCCAAGAACGGCCGCCAACCCCAGGGCCAGCGCAATCGATTTTCCCGCCGTCATCGCTCTCTACTCCACGTGAAACAATCCCGCGCCAGCCTAGCCGCGACCCGGCCAGCCTCGAAGAACAGCCCACAATCAGGGTAAAGATGGTTCAGTTGCCCCGGCGCTCTTCGTGGCGCCCGCCCACCGGCCTCATGACCCTTGCCTTCCGGCATCGCCCCGCTATGACGTTGGAGCGTCAATCTTTGGGGAGGCCCTCGGCCATGACTGCTCTCACGTTCGCCCGGTCCAGCCGGTCGCTGGTCGTCGCTTGCATGCTCGCCCTCACCCTGCCCCTCGCCGGCTGCGGCGTGAACAACATCCCGACTTACGAACAGAACGCCAAGGCCGCCTGGTCCGAGGTGCTAAATACCTATAAGAGCCGCGCCGATCTCATCCCGAACCTCGTCGAAACCGTGAAGGGCTTCGCCGAGCAGGAAAAGAGCGTGTTGACGGAAGTGGTCGAAGCCCGCGCGAAGGCAACCAGCGTGCAAGTGCCCGCCGACATCCTGACCAACCCCGACGCCATGAAGAACTTCCAAGATGCGCAGAGCCAGCTCGGCGGCGCGCTGGGCCGCCTGCTCGCGGTCGTCGAGCGTTACCCAGATATCAAGTCGGGCCAGAACTTTCTTGCCCTGCAGAGCCAGCTTGAAGGCATCGAAAACAAGATCCGCATCGCCCGCAGCGATTACATCCAGGCTGTCCGCGTGTACAACACCGAGATCACGACCATCCCCGGCCGTTGGTGGCGGGCATTCGTTTATCCCGACAAGACCGAGATGGCGACGTTTGATATCCCCGCCGAAGAACAAAAGACCCCCAAAGTCGATTTCGGCACCGACAAGAAGTGAAGCAAGCCTGTCCCCTCTCCCCGTCCTGACGGGGAGAGGCTTAGGGTGAGGGGTAAAGAGTGCGTGAGGGGCAGCCGCTTGTGCTAAACCAGACGTGACCCGTCAAAAATCTATTCTCCTCCACGGAGCAGTCCCGGTGCGCGCGATCCTGACAGCGCTGGCACTCGTCCTGACGGTGCTCATCACCGGCATCGGGCCCAGCCACGCCGCCGATCCTGTCTTCCCCGCACTCACCGGCCGCATCGTCGATAACGCCAATCTGCTCACCGCCGAAGACGAAGCCGAACTCACCGCCGCGCTCCAATCCCTCGAAGGCACCTCCTCCGATCAGCTCGCGATTGTGACGCTGCCATCGCTGCAAGGCTTCACCATCGAAGACTTCGGCTACAAGCTCGGCCGCCACTGGGGCATAGGTCAGGCCGGCAAGGACAACGGCGTCCTGCTCATCGTCGCTCCCAACGAGCGCAAGGTCCGCATCGAAGTCGGCAAGCGCCTCGAACCGCTCATGACCGACGCCATGAGCCGTATCATCATCGAGAACGCCATCCTGCCCGGCTTCCGCCGCGGCGACTTTGCCGGCGGCATTCGCGCCGGCGTCCGCGACATCAAAGACGTGTTGCTCGGCGATGCCGAAGCCGTCAAAGAGCGCGCCCGCGGTATGAACCAAGCCCCCGATGTCGATTGGATCGCGCTCATCATCATCGCCATCTGGATCGCCATCGTCGTCTTTTCGATCTACCAGCAGCACAAGCAGGCCGGGCAATATCCGCAAACGGCCGGCCCCGGCGCACGCCGCCGCCGCCGTAGCCGCGACGGCGGCATCATCATTCTGCCCGGCGGCTCGGGCGGCTGGAGTGGCGGCAGCGGCGGTGGCGGCTGGTCGGGCGGCGGCGGCACGTTCAGTGGCGGCGGCGCTTCGGGCGGTTGGTGAAGGAAGGAAACAAACCACGATGGCCTTCATCTCGGATCATGATCAGGCACGCATCGGCGCAGCGATCGCGGCCGCCGAAAAGAAAACCTCCGGCGAAATCGTCGCCGTCTTGAGCGGCGAAAGCGCCAGCTATTTGCACGTCCCGTTCCTCTGGGCGGCGCTCATCGCTCTCATCGTGCCCTGGCCGCTGGTCTATTTCACCTGGTGGCCCGTGCAGTGGATCTATCTCATTCAACTCAGCGTCTTCTTGGCTATCCTCTTGCTCACGCTCCCCCGCCGCGTGCGCTACGCCCTGGTGCCTCAATCCATCAAAACCGAACGCGCCCACCGCCGCGCCGTGGAGCAATTCCTCGTCCAGAACCTCCACACCACCGCCGGCCGCACCGGTGTCCTCATCTACGTCTCCGTCGCCGAGCGCTACGCAGAAATCATCGCCGACACCGGTATCGACTCGAAGGTCCCGAATGGCACATGGCAGGCGATCGTCGAAGATCTCACGTCCAACATCGCCGCCGGCCGCGCAGGTGAAGGCTTCGTCCACGCCGTCGAGCGCTCGGGCGAACTCCTCGCCCAGCATTTCCCGCCGGGCACGCGCGATCCCAACGAATTGCCAAATCACCTGATCGTCATCGATTAGTCGTATCGCGCGGTCACAAAGCTCGGCGAAAGAGGGCATCGATGACGGCAGCGCACACGATCACAACGTCCACCGCGACACCCACGACAGAGCGCGCCCCCATGCGCGCCCTCGTCTCGTGGACGCTCTACGACTTCGCCGCCCAGCCCTATTACACCCTCGTTCTGACCTTCCTCTTCGCGCCCTATTTCGCCGCCCACGTCGTCGGCGATGTCGCGCAAGGCCAGACCATCTGGGGCTATGGCGCCGCTGCGGCCAGCGTCCTCATCGCGATTGGCAGCCCCTTCCTCGGCGCCCTCGCTGACGGCCGCGGTCGCCGCAAACCCTGGATCGCCCTCTTCTCCATCATCCTGATCGCCGGCCTCGCCACGCTCTGGCTTGCAACGCCCGGCGCACCAAAAGAAACCATCGCACTCATCGTCCTCGCCTTCATCGCCGCCACGGCCGCCGCCGAATTCTCCTCCGTGTTCTCCAACTCCATGATGCCGAGCCTCGTCCCGCCCTCCGCGCTGGGCCGCCTTTCCGGCATCGGTTGGGGCGTCGGCTATCTCGGCGGCCTCTTGAGCCTCGCCCTCGTCGCCGGCCTCATCGTCTCCAATCCAACCACCGGCAAAACGCTCTTCGGTCTCGATCCCATCATCACGCTAGATGCCGCCACGCGCGAACCCGACCGCCTCGTCGGTCCCATCGCCGCCGTCTGGTTTGCGCTCTTCATGATCCCATTTTTCCTCTTCGTGCCCGACGTGAAGCCGAGGCCGCTCGCGCCGGGCGAAGTCCGCCCCTCGCCCGCACGCCAGCTCTGGAACACGGTGCGGCAGCTCCCACAGAACCGCGACATGCTCTTCTTTCTCGTCGCCCGCATGCTCTATGCGGATGGCCTCTCCGCCATATTTGCTTTCGGCGGCATCTACGGCACCGCCGTCTTCGGCTGGAGCGCCCTCGAACTCGGCCTCTTCGGCATCATCCTCACCGCAACGGGCATGATCGGCGCCGTCATCGGCGGTGTGCTCGACGATCGCGCCGGCGCCAAAACCGTCATCCTCGTCTCGCTCGTTCTGCTACTGATCGGCGCCGTCGGCATCCTCTCCGTCGATCAAACGCGCATTCTTTTCACGCTCGACGTACCCCCTAAGGCGCCGGGCTCCGCACCCTTCTCCTCGATCGGCGAGCAAACGTTCTTAGCCTTCGCCGTCCTCGTCGGCCTCGTCGCAGCCCCGGTTCAGGCCGCCAGCCGCTCACTCCTGGCCCGCCTCGCCCCACCTGACCAAATCACCCAGTATTTCGGCCTTTTCGCCTTCTCCGGCAAAGTGACAGCCTTCCTGGCCCCGTTCCTCGTCGCCACCGTGACCCTGGCCACCGGCAGCCAGCGCGTCGGCATGGCCGCCATTACGCTCTTCCTCATCGCCGGCATGCTTCTGATGCTGCCCGTCCGCGAACCGCGAGCCCATTGAAGGTAAACGGGAATTCCTGAAGCCGGGATAAGCGGGCTCTCTAGGCAGGTGCGCGGTTCCCGAGCCTTGACAGTTGCGTGACGCCGCGCGCATCGTCCGCCCGAATTTCATTGAACCGGGCGTTCCCGGCGCGTTCCCGCGCCCCCCGGCTCCGACCGACGAGGCAAGTCACGTGGAACCGACGAACGAACGCCCAGCCCCCACCATCGTGCGCACGTATCTGAAATTTGAAACACCGATCGCCGAACTCGAGCGCAAGGTGCAGGAACTGCGCACGCTGGAAGGCTCCGAAACGTCCGTCAATATCGCCGACGAAATCAAAAAGCTTGAGCAGAAGGCGCAGGCAGCCCTCGCCGATACCTATTCCAAGCTGACGCCCTGGCAGAAAACGGAAGTCGCCCGCCACCCCGAACGCCCGCACTGCCTCGATTACGTGGCCGACCTCATCCAGGACTTCACGCCGCTCGCTGGCGATCGCTACTTCGGCGAAGACGAAGCCATCGTCGGCGGCCTCGGCACCTTCCGCGGCCGGTCCGTCATGATCATCGGCCACGAAAAGGGTTCCGACACCGAAAGCCGCCTGCGCCACAACTTCGGCATGGCTAAGCCCGAGGGCTATCGCAAAGCCGTCCGCCTAATGGAAATGGCCGAACGATTCCAGCTCCCCGTCATCACGCTCTGCGACACGGCCGGTGCCTATCCAGGCGTCGATGCCGAACAGCGCGGCCAGGCGGAAGCCATTGCTCGCTCCACCGACAAATGCCTCGCCATCGGCGTACCGCTCATCGCCGTCATCATCGGTGAAGGCGGATCGGGTGGCGCGGTCGCCATCGCCACCGCCAACCGCATTCTGATGCTCGAGCATGCGATTTACACGGTCGCTTCGCCCGAAGCCGCCGCGTCCATCCTCTGGCGCGACAGCTCCAAAGCCATCGACGCTGCAACCAGCATGAAGATCACCGCCCAGGATTTGGAAATTCTCGGCGTCATCGATACGGTGGTGAAAGAGCCCGTCGGCGGTGCCCACCGCGACCGCGCGCTGATCATGAAGCGCGTCGGCGACGCCATCGCCAAGGCACTGACCGAATTCGACGGCAAGAGCCCAACGGAAATCCGCCGCCAGCGCCAGGAGCGCTTCCTGGATATTGGCCGCTCCCTGTAAAGCCGCAGCGCTTTGCTCCAACCCGTTGTTAACACTGTATTTGGTGCCTCACCCGCGCCGTATTCCCGTCGCCTCATGCCCCCAAGCTGTGGGCAGCACTGCGCCTAGATGTCGGCTGCCCGTCGTGCCGTTAGGGAAGTATTAACCTTTCCAAACAGATGGTGATTCGTGGTTGAGGGGCGAACCGGGGTGGGATTGTGACGTCTGTTCGATCGTTCGCGAGTGCTGTCATCGCCGCCGCCATGCTCATGCTGGCCGGCTGCGGCAGCGCGCCCGAATTAATCCCCGCCGAACAGCCCCTCCCCAAAGAAACCCTCGACCTCATCGGCAAGAAGGGCATGCAGCCGGGCATGCCGATCTACGTCCGCATCTTCAAGGAAGAATCCGAACTCGAAGTCTGGAAGGCGCGCGAAGACGGCCGCTTCTACCACTTCAAGACCTACCCGATCTGCAACTGGTCCGGCGAGATTGGTCCCAAGTTCAAGAAGGGCGACAAGCAGGCCCCCGAAGGCTTCTACGCCGTGGGCCCGAAGCAGATGAAGCCCGACAGCAGCTATCACGTCGCCTTCAATCTCGGTTTCCCCAACGCTTACGATCGCGCCCACGAGCGCACCGGCGAATTCCTTATGATCCACGGCAAGTGCAAATCGGCCGGCTGCTACGCCATGACGGATGCGCTCGCCGAAGAGATTTACGCGCTTGCCCGCGAAGCCTTCCGCAACGGCCAGAGCGCATTCGCCGTCCACGCGTTTCCCTTTCGCATGACGGACGACAAGCTGGCCCGCTTCAAAGGTCACAAGCACATCGCCTTCTGGAAGATGATCAAGCCTGCCTACGACTTCTTCGAGACCTATCGCGTGCCGCCGACCGTGGCCGTGTGCGAGCGCAAATACGTCATCGGCGTCACACTGCCGGCCACCGGCCGCATTGATCCCGATGGCCAGTGCCCGCGCTTCCAGAAGCAGGAACTGACACCCTTCGTGCCCGATCTCCTGGATCAGCAAATCGCCGCTCAGAAAGGCACCATCGTCCCGGGCCAAAAGGCGCGCGAACAAACCGCACTCGCCTGGTCAGACGGTGAAGCACCTACGCCCAAGCCTGTGGTCACGCCGGCCGCGACCGCTCCGGCTCCTGCTGCTGCAGTTCCCAGCACATCCACAACCACCACATCCACGACGGGATCAATTCAGAATCCACCACCTGCATCTTTGCCAGGCGCTGCCTTTCTGACCGCCGAACCGCGCCCCGCAAAACGCAAGGCGCCCGCCAAAAAGCCGGTCGAAGTTCCAACCTCGCTGGGCTTGAACGCGCCCTGATCTCCGCCATCTTTCCTGTCTAAGCCGGAACATGAAATCCGTGCGGAGCCTATGCGATGGCCGAACCAACTTCGAAAACCAAGCGGCGCAGGTCCGGTCTCGCAGGCCTAATCCTTCTGGCCCTCCTCGTCATCGGTGCGGCGGCCATCGCACTGATGCCCGCGCCCATCCGCGATAGCTATCTCATCTCCGCGCAGCGCCACTATCGCGTCTGGCTCGCCTCCACCGGCCAGGCACTCCCCGGCACGCCCGATCTGACGCGCCTTGATCAGCGCCTCGCCGAAAAAGGCATGTCGCTGGGCACACCGATCCTGATGCGCGTCTTCAAGCGCGAATTTGAACTTGAACTGTTCATGCTGAAAGATGGGCGCTACGAGCTTTTCGCTACCTATCCCATCTGCAAATGGTCTGGCCGCCTCGGTCCCAAAATCAAAACGGGCGATCATCAAGCCCCCGAAGGCTTCTATACGGTCGACAAAAACGCGCTCAATCCCAACAGCCGCTGGCACCGCTCCTTCAACCTCGGCTTTCCCAATGCCTTTGATCGCGCACACGGGCGCACGGGATCATTCCTGATGGTCCACGGCGGCTGCGGCTCAGTCGGCTGCTATGCAATGACCGACCCCGTCATTTCTGAAATCTGGTTGATCATCACGCGCGCCCTCGATGGCGGTCAGAAGCGCTTTCAGGCCCAGGTCTATCCCTTCCGCATGACGGACGAGAACTTGGCCGGCTACCAAAGCGAACACGTCGCCCCCTTCTGGCGCGATCTCAAAACGGGTTATGATCATTTCGAGAAAGACCGCCTGCCCCCGGCAGTCGGTGTTTGTGACAAGCGCTATGTCTTCACCTCCGGCGCTCAGACGCGTGACATCACCGGTCCCGTCACCGCCACGTGTGCCTCCAGCAACACAGCGGCCACAGCCGGGTGATTGCATTCAAGATTCAAAAAAAAGCCGTGCAACTTGAAGAGGAGAGAACTGTTCCTGTGGTTGCCAGGGATACCCGGGACCGTCTAGGGTGGCCTCTGGTTTGCGGCTCAACGTCGTTGTGAGTAGTCCGTTGTCTTTTGCACGCACCATCGACCGTTGGAAAGTTGTCGCCGGCACCGCGTTATGCGCCGCTGCGGCTGCCACCAGCGCACATGCGCTCTCCATCGAACTCAAAGATGCCGCGTCAGACCGCATCGAGCGGCAGCGCGCAGCCGCCGTAGGCCGTTTGCCATTGCCGGGCACACCGGATGTTTCCAAGACCGCTGAGCGCTTAGCCGCCAAGGGCTTTGCAAACGGCGCACCGATCATGCTGCGCATCTTCAAGTCCGAATCCGAACTCGAAGTTTGGATGGAGAAAGACGGCCGCTACGAACTGTTCGCCACGTATCCGATCTGCCACTGGTCCGGCACGCTGGGCCCCAAGCAGCGCGAAGGCGACAAGCAGACGCCCGAAGGCTTCTACACCATCACCTCGCGCCAATTGCACCACGTCGGCCGCTGGCCGCGCTCGTTGAACCTCGGCTTCCCGAACGCCTTTGATTCCGCAATGGGCCGCTCGGGCTCCTATATCTTGGTTCACGGTGGCTGCTCATCGGTCGGCTGCTTCGCCATGACCAATCCGGTCATCGGTGAAATCTACGGCCTCGCCACCGCTGCCCTGCGCGGCGGTCAGCGCCACATCCCCGCCCACGTGTTCCCCTTCCGCATGACGGAAAAGAACCTCGCCAAAAACGCCAAGAGCGAATGGGCAGGCTTCTGGGCCAATCTCAAGGAAGGCTACGACAGCTTCGAGAAGACGCGCCAACCCCCGCGCGTCAGCGTCTGCGAAAACCGCTACCACATCCAGGACGCAAGCCCGCCGGAGGCGGGCGTCCCAAACCCTTTAGCCGTGTGCGGCGCGACGGTCGCCGCCCTTCGCTCCTCGGACCCATCCGCGCAGCTTGTCCCGATCGAAAGCCCGGCAGCGAACCCGTCACCGCCGGCGTCGGGGCAGGCCCCGTTGCCACCGGCAGTCTCGGCGCCGCTGATCCAAGCCTCCGTGGAACAAAGTTCGACGGCGCAGATGTTCGAACTGATCCCCAATCTCAATCCGCCGCCGCGCCCGGTGGAGACGGCAGCATCGCGCCGGGCGGGAAAACCGCCGTGCAACTTGGCGAGACCAAGCTGCCGGAAGTTCGTAGCGCTGAGGAGCGCTAAGTCGACCCGGATCGCGCAAGTCCGAGCCCGCAAAACCGCAGCCGACACCAATCGCGTCCGCTAGCGCGGCGTTCCAGCGCCTTGCGATGGCAATTTCAGGCGTGCAATAGAACCGCGCCTTCATAATTCCGGGGACCCCGATGGCCGACAACGATACGCCTGCCACGCCGCCGCCTGCGCCGACAATGGAGCGCATGCTCGAAAACGCCATCTTCGCCAGCCGCTGGCTGCTTGCGCCGTTTTATCTAGGGCTCGCACTTTCGATCGTCGTCGTCCTCATCAAGTTCATGGCCGAGTTCTTCCACCTTGCCATGCACGCGTTCACAGCCACCGAGTCCGACGTCATCCTTGGCATTCTCGCTCTCGTCGACCTGACGCTCATGGGCTCACTGCTCATTATCGTCATCTTCTCCGGCTACGAAAACTTCGTATCCAAGATCGATCACGTCGGCCACAAAGACTGGCCCGAGTGGATGGGCACCATCGATTTCAGCGCGCTCAAGCTGAAGCTACTCTCGTCCATCGTCGCAATTTCTGCGGTCCATCTACTGAAGTCCTTCATGGCGCTGAAAGTCGTGACGCCCGAAGCCGAAAAGCAGATCTTCTGGCTGGTCGTCATTCACCTCGTCTTTGTCGTCTCCAGCGTGCTCCTCGCACTCTCCGACCGCATCGCGGGAAAACACGATAAGTGAGCTTCATCGCGGACATCCAAACGCGAAAAAGCCGGGGCTCTCACCCCGGCTTTTTTGTTGTTCAAATTTCGCGCCGCATTAGTCGAGCTTGCCGTGGCATTGCTTGTACTTCTTGCCCGATCCACATGGGCATAGCGCGTTGCGTGAAACCCTGCCCCACGTTGCCGGAGACGCGGGGTCGAACCCGCCCTCGCTCCGCCGGGTCTGCAACGGCATCCGCCTCGGCACGTCGCTCGCAGCACCGCGGCCGCGCGCGGCTATCGCCCGGTCTGCCATCCGCAACTCGTCGCGCAGGTCATCCGGCAGCCCGGCAAACTCGTCCTCGCCCGTCGTAGGATCGATGTGATGCGCCTCCATCGGCGGCAACTCCACCGGCTGCAGCATCGGCTGCTGATCTGCCGGCACCAGCGCCACATGCATCAATTGTCCGGTCACGGCTTCACGCAGCTTGGCCAAAAGCGATTCAAACAGCGTGAACGCTTCACTCTTGTACTCGTTCAGCGGATCGCGCTGCCCGTAGGCGCGGAACCCGATCACCTGCCGCAGATGTTCTAGCGACACGATATGCTCGCGCCACAGCCCGTCGAGCGTGCGCAGCAGCACTTCCTTCTCGATTTGGCGATAGAGGTCCGCGCCAAGCTCGGTCTCCTTCTCGACGGCCCGCTTGTCCACGGCCTCGATCAGACGCTCCTGGATTTCCTGATCCGCAATGCCCTCTTCCGCCGCCCACTCCGTGATCGGCAGATCGAGATCGAAGATATTGTCGACCGCCTCCTTCAGAGCCTTCGTATCCCACTGCTCCGCGTAGGCCTTCTCGGGGATGTTCTTCGCCACGAGATCCTGCACCACTTGATGGCGCAGTTCCTTCACCGTCTCCGAGACATCGTCTTCCGCCATGATGTCGATGCGCTGGTCGAAGATCACCTTGCGCTGGTCGTTCATCACGTCGTCGTATTTCAGGATCTGCTTGCGGATGTCGAAGTTGCGCGCTTCGACCTTCTTCTGCGCCATCTCCAGCGACTTGTTCATCCACGGATGCGTGATGGCCTCGCCGTCCTGCAGACCCAAGGTCTTCAGGATTGTCTCCATCTTGTCCGAGCCGAATATGCGCATGAGGTCGTCGTCAAGCGCCAGATAGAACTTCGAACGCCCCGGGTCGCCCTGGCGGCCCGATCGGCCGCGCAGCTGGTTATCGATGCGGCGGCTTTCGTGCCGCTCCGTGCCGATCACGAACAGACCGCCCGCTTCGAGCGCCAACCGCTTCTTCTCACCCACGTCGACCGCGATCTTATCGCGTTGCGCAGCGATCTCGTGCTCGTCCGGCTCCCGGCCTGCGGCCTTCTCGTCCTTCACCCAGTCGCGGATCCGGTAGTCGACGTTGCCGCCGAGCTGAATGTCCGTGCCGCGGCCAGCCATGTTGGTCGCAATCGTGACAGCGCCGGGCACACCAGCCTGCGCGACGATCGATGCTTCCTGCTCATGGAAACGTGCATTCAAAACCTGATGCGGAATGGGATCGCCCGATTTTACCTTCGCCGCCGTGTCCGTCAGATACGTACCGATGTCTTCAAAATAAGCCTTGATGTCGGCTTCCTTTGAACTCGTGAACCGCTTGGCCTGCTCGTTGAAGCGTTGGCCGAGTTCGACGATATACTTCTTGTCTTTCAGAAGCGCGGACAGCTGTTCCGACTTCTCGATCGACGTCGTGCCGACGAGGCACGGCTGATTCTTGCGGTGTGCATCCGCGATGGTCGCAACGATCGCGTCGTACTTTTCCTTCTGCGACCGGTAGATCTCGTCGTCTTCGTCCAGGCGCGACACCGGCAGGTTGGTCGGGATCTCGATCACTTCGAGCCCGTAGATGTCGCCGAACTCCTGCGCTTCCGTCGACGCCGTCCCCGTCATGCCCGCGAGCTTGTCGTACAGACGGAAATAGTTTTGGAACGTGATCGACGCGAGCGTCTGGTTCTCCGGCTGGATCTCGACGCGCTCTTTCGCTTCCAGCGCCTGATGCAAGCCTTCCGAATAGCGCCGGCCCGGCATCATGCGGCCCGTGAATTCGTCGATGATGACGACTTCGCCGGACTTCACGATGTAATCTTTGTCGCGCTGGAACAGCTTGTGGGCCTTCAGCGCCTGATTGACGTGATGCACGATCGTGACGTTTTCGACGTCGTACAGCGAACCATCGCGCAGAAGGCCAGCTTCCTTCAGAAGCTCCTCCATCCGCTCGTTGCCGCTCTCTGTCAGCGACACCTGCCGCTGCTTCTCGTCGAGCTCGAAATCTTCAGCCACCAGCTTCGGAATGAGTGCATCGACGGAGATGTAAAGGTCTGCCTTGTCGTCGAGCGGCCCCGAAATGATGAGCGGCGTGCGCGCTTCGTCGATAAGAATACTGTCGACTTCGTCGACGATGGCAAACGCATGGCCGCGCTGGACCATGTCGTCTTTGCTCATCTTCATGTTGTCGCGCAGATAGTCGAAACCAAGCTCGTTGTTGGTCGCATACGTCACATCGGCGTCGTAGGCAGCCTTGCGCTGATCGTCGTCGATGCCATGCACGATCACGCCGACCGAGAGGCCCAGGAACCGGTAAACCTGCCCCATCCATTCCGCGTCGCGCCGTGCAAGATAGTCGTTCACCGTAACAACATGGACGCCCTCGCCCGCGATCGCATTGAGATAAACCGGCGCCGTCGCCACAAGCGTTTTGCCTTCGCCCGTCTTCATTTCCGAAATGTTGCCGTCGTGCAGAACCATGCCGCCGATCAGCTGCACGTCGAAGTGCCGCTGGCCAAGCGCGCGCTTGGCCCCTTCGCGAACGGTCGCAAACGCCGGCACGAGAAGTTCGTCGAGTGTCGCGCCGTTCTTGAACTGCTCGCGAAACATCTCCGTCCGCGCCCTGAGGTCTTCATCGCTCAGCTTCACCAGTTCCGGCTCGAGCGCGTTGATCTCCTCGACCCGGGCCCGGTACGACTTGACTTTGCGATCGTTGGACGTGCCGAAAATTTTCGCGGCGAGCGACGTGATGGACAGCATGAAGGTCAATGTCCTCAAGATCTTGAGCGGAATGCTCTCGGAAATAGCGAGCGACACGGCATACTCCGCCCGCACCGGGCGAAGGGCCGACGATCTATCGAAAGATGCGTCGTGCTAAATGAGCTCGGGCGGGAGAGGCAACGCGTGGCGCGGCTCCCCAATTCACCGGGCAGACATAAGGATTGCCACCCTTGATTGTCAACGCGCCATGGTCCCCTGGCGTCGTGGAACAGCGCTCGAAATGCGCCTATCTCCAAAACTTAACTTGGCAGCGGTCGCCACCCGGGTCTATCCAAGCCTCCTCGAACGACAGGCGCGGCACGGGCCGCCCGGGGTCTGTCTCCACGGCCCTTTCGATGACATAGCCGAAAAGGACGGATCTTCGTGAAGGTTTCTCAATTATTTCATGCGGTTGCCTTGAGCGCTTGCGTGCTCGGCATAGCCGCCGGTGCCGCTCACGCGGAAGATAAAGTCGTCGCATCGGTCAACGGCCACTCCATCACGGAAGCCGATCTGTCCCTCGCCGAAGCCGAAATCGGCAACGAATTGGGCAATCTGCCCGAAGGCACGCGCCGCCGCGTCCTCGTCGAGTTTATGATCGAAAACCAGCTTTACGCCGAAGCTGCCGAGGAACAGAAGCTGGGCGCTGGCCCGGACTTCGAAAAGCGCATGGCCTTCTGGCGCCAACGCGCGCTGCGCGATGCCTACTTCGAAAAGACCGTGAAGGCCTCAATCGGCGAAGATGCCGCCCGCGCGATCTACGAAGACAAAGTCAAACAGTTGAAACCTGAGGAAGAAGTTCAGGCCCGCCATATTCTCGTGTCGAGCGAGGACGAGGCCAAAAAGATGGTCACCCGCGTCGAAGCGGGCGAAGATTTTGCTCAACTCGCTAAGGAAAACTCAGGCGACGCCGGTTCCAAGACCCAGGGCGGGATGCTCGGCTATTTCGGCAAGGGCCAGATGGTCCCGCAATTCGAAGAAGCAGCCTTTGCCTTGAAGAAGGGTGAAGTATCCAAGCCCGTGCAAAGCCAGTTCGGCTGGCACGTGATCAAGGTTGAAGACCGCCGCCAGAAGCCTCCGCCCTCCTTCGACGAGGTCAAGGACCGTCTCATCGGCTCCATGGTGCAGTCGAAGGCCCAGAACATCGCCGGCGAACTGCGTGGCAAGGCAAAAATCGACTACATTGATCCCGAGATCAAGAAAATGGCCGAGGAGGACGCCAAGAAGCAGGCGGAAGCCCAGGCAACCATGAAGAAGCAGATGGAAGATGCCGCCGCCGCCGCTGCCGCAGCCGGCGCCACCGGAGAAAAGCCCGCTACCGAAGAAAAGAAGTAGCCGCCGCTGCCTCTCCGACGACTGTTTTCTGATCAGGCCGCTTGCATCCAGGCGGCCTGATTGCTTTTAAGCACGGATTATCCCCTCTCCCCGCACGCGGGGAGAGGGTTAGTGTGAGGGGCAGCATCCGCTGGAATGCGCGCCCTCCATCACGCCGACCCCGTCCAGTCAACGCAACTGGGAGTGGGGTAAGCTTCCTCAGTTTCTGACCGGTGCCCCATGGCCAAGATCTCCAAAGCCTCGCCCTTCGCGCCCTCTACCCTGCCCAAGCTGGCCCCGATCGATGGCGTCCGCTTCGCCACCGCCGAAGCCGGCATCCGCTATCAGAACCGCACCGACCTCATGGTCGCCGTCATGGAAGACGGCACGACTGCGGCCGGCGTTCTCACCCAGTCTAAAACCTGCTCGGCCCCGGTACTGTGGTGCCGCAAGAGCCTGAAAGGCGGCACCGCGCGCATTCTCGTCGTCAACTCCGGCAACGCGAACGCGTTCACCGGCATGAAGGGCCGCGCCGCCGTCGAGGCGACCGCCGAGGCTGCCGCCCAAGCCGTCGGCTGCAAAGACAAAGATGTCTATATCGCCTCCACTGGTGTGATCGGCGAACCGCTCGATCCGGCGAAGTTCACGCATCTGCTGTCGGGACTTGCGACCAAGGCCGTCCCCGACGCCTTCGAAGCCGCCGCCCGCGCGATTATCACCACCGACACCTATCCCAAGCTCGCCACCCGCACCGCGCTCATCGGGGAAACGCCCGTCACCATCAACGGCTTCTGCAAGGGCGCCGGCATGATCGCACCCGACATGGCGACCATGCTCTGCTTCATCTTCACCGATGCCGCCATCGCCGCCGATGTGCTCCAAGACCTCCTCAACGAGCACGTCAAGACGACGTTCAACTCGATGACCATCGACGGCGACACGTCGACGTCCGACACCTGCCTCGTCTTTGCAACCGGTGCCGCTACGGCCCGGGGCCAAAAGCCCATCATTAAATCGAAGTCGAAGCGCTTGAAGGATTTTTCCAACGCGTTGCAGGATCTCATGCGCGATCTCGCCATTCAGGTGGCGAAGGACGGCGAAGGCATCTCCAAGTTTGTCACCTTCATCGTCGAAGGCGCTGAAACGGAAGCCGCCGCCCGCAAAATCGCGCTCTCGTGTGCCAACTCGCCGATCCTGAAGACGGCAATCGCTGGTGAAGATCCCAATTGGGGCCGCGTCGTCATGGCCGTCGGAAAATCCGGCGAAGCCGCCGACCGTGACCAACTCGCGATCTGGTTCGGCGAGCATTGCGTCGCCCGCCACGGCGAGCGCGCCGAGGAATACGACGAAGCCACCGTCGCGCAATATATGAAAAACGCCGAGATCACGATCCGGATCAACGCCGGCGCCGGCACCGCTGCCGGCACGGTCTGGACCTGCGATCTCACCCACGAGTACATCTCGATCAACGCCGACTACCGCAGTTAGGCCACAACGATGGACCACACATTCTGGCTCGATCGCTGGCAGAAATCGGAGATCGGCTTTCATCAGGCCGTCGCCCACGACTTCCTCGAACGCCACTGGTCTGCGCTCGCCGTGCCCAAAACGGCCGAAGTGCTGGTTCCCCTATGCGGCAAGAGCAACGATATGGTCTGGCTCGCCGATCATGGTCATTCAGTCATCGGTACTGAACTCGCCCAATCCGCCATCGACCAATTCTTTGCCGAACGTTTCCGCACGCCAGCCGCTGTCAACGAAGCGGGCTTCACAGTCAGCCGCGCCGGCCCTTACGCCCTCTGGTGTGGCGATCACTTGACGCTCGATCCCGCCGTCACTCGCCGTATCGGCGGCGTCTTCGACCGCGCAGCCCTCGTGGCCATGCCCCACACCATGCAGCAGACCTATGCGGACAAGCTCGCGGCCCTGACGCCGTCCGGCGTACCCGTTCTGTTGGTCTCACTCGATTATGACCCGTCAGAAATGGATGGGCCGCCCTTCCCAATCTCGCCCGGCCGCGTAGACGAACTTTTCAGCCGTGATTTCCGCATCACGCTTCTGGAAAAGCGCGACGGGCTGAACGCCAGCCAAAATCTTAAAAACCGCGGCCTGACAGCCCTGCAGGAAATGGCTTGGAAACTGGTGCGCCGCTGATGGATCAAACGCCGCCGCCTGCGCGTCCGATCCTGTTTGTCGTCGCCGCCGCCCTCGTCGACGCTGATAATCGCGTCCTCATCGCCGAACGTCCCGCCGGAAAATCACTCGCCGGCCTGTGGGAATTTCCTGGCGGCAAGTTGGCGCCGGGTGAAACTCCGGAAGAAGCCCTGGTGCGCGAACTAAAAGAAGAACTCGACATCGAGGTCTGCCTCGAGTGCCTTGCCCCCTTCACGTTCGCAAGCCACACTTACGAAACATTCCACCTTATGATGCCGCTCTATGTCTGCCGCAACTGGGAGGGCGACATCGCTCCGCGCGAAGGCCAACGCATAAAATGGGTGCGCGCTTCCAAGCTCACCGAATACCCGATGCCGCCGGCCGATCTGCCGCTCATTCCATTCTTGCGCGATTTGTTGGGCTGACCCGGCGCAAACGGCCGGATGTCAGTCCGCCTTTGTGACGTTGTTGTCAGCTTCCGGCGCTGGCTTGTCCGAAAAGGCAGCCAAAACACGCTGCCGCAAATCCCGGACGGCAACCGGCACCATCGCCGCTTCCGGCCGTCGCGGCAACTCGCCCTCGATTGAGGCATTGGTCCCCGGAAAGAGAAGTGCAATCAGGCGCACGCCATCGGTTTCAACGAGAAATCTGACGCCAACCGCCGTCTCGCGATTGTGCCGCGGTTCGCAGGCCAGCGTGAATGTCACGCCGTCGATGCGAAGATTGAAAGGCTTGGCCGGCACCAGACCACCCGGAAAATTAAGGAGAGCGCCTCCCTCCGAGACATTGACAATCCGGCACTCCGCCGTGAGCCCGCCGGGCATCGTCACCAGACCCAAGCGCGAAATATCGCGGCGGCCAAACTGGCGCCGCTGATGGGGAAATTCTGCTTTTTCGTGGGGGATCATGAACGGTATCTACGGACGGTCGGCCAAGCCGGATAAGTCTACTGCGCCGCTCGTTTCCGCGCCGTTAACGCTCTGGGCGAGCCTCCGGCCGCCGCGCCACCATGAACCAGCTCGGCCCCACGGCGCTGTCGTTCCAGATCCGCTGCCATCGAAATCCGGCTTTCTCGTAGGCCCGCACAGCCGCTTCATTGCGGATCGAAGCAAACACACAAACCGCCGTCGCCAGCGTCGTCGAAAAGACCTCGGATTTCAGCAACTCTAAGGCCCGCAGCCCTACGCCCTGCCCCCGGTGCTCCGCCGACGCAATAAACAGATCCAAATCCCACGTCCCCGGTTCCAGGTCGTCGGGCAGGTCGTCGCCCCACAGCGTCGCGTCGATGGCATGGCAATACCCAACCGCTACGCCCCCTGCTTCGATGATGCGGCACACCGCCGAGGGCGACTGCATGGCCATCTGCACCTCCGCACCCGTCGCCGATGCCGGCCCCCACCACGTCTCAATATCGGGGAGACGGAGCCAGGTCCGGATCTGGTCCAGATCGCCCCGTGTTGCGGGTCTCAGAGCCACAGACCTGTGTGTCACGTGCCGCTCGCTGCCCTTAACGCCCGGATTTCAGGCTTCGATGTCCACAAATGGGGGACTGCGCCGCATGTGACGGCCTCCCCCTGGCGATGCAAAGCAGTTAAGTTGCGCCCGCTCAAGGCCTTCACCGTTCAGAATCGCCGCCCGCCGCCCGTCAGGACCAAGTGCCAGCTATCATGGATACGACGACCTTCCGCGCCGCCCCCTATTTCGACCCCAAGGCGGTGCGCGTTGAACTAACCGGGATCTTCAACGCCAGTGGCACCCCCGCCGACGCCCGCTCAGCCGTGCTCGATCGCTGCAAAGCCCTCGTCAAGTCGGCCCGCCAGCAAGCCCGTGAACAGTTGGAAGCCGATGGCAAGGGCCGCAAGTGCGCCCACGGCCTCGCCCGATTCCAAGACGAACTGATCGCACTCCTCTTCGACTACACGGTCGCCCACGTTTATCGCGCCACCAATCCCTCCGACGCCGAGCGCATGGCCGTTGTCGCCACCGGTGGCTACGGCCGAGGCCTGCTGGCCCCCGGCTCCGACATCGATATCCTCTTCCTCTTGCCCTACAAGCAGACGCCCTGGGGCGAGAGCGTCGCGGAATACATGCTCTACTTGCTGTGGGATCTGGGCTTCAAAGTCGGCCACGCCACCCGCACCGTCGATCAGTGCCTCAAGATGGCCCAGCAGGACATGACCATCCGCACGGCTCTGCTCGACATCTGGCTCGTCCACGGCGACGCGCAACTCTTCGCCGAACTGACCGATCGCCTGCGCCGCGAGGTCTTCGCCGGCACCGCCCGCGTCTTCATCGACAGCAAGATGGCCGAGCGCGAAGAGCGCCACCGCCGCGCCGGCGAAAGCCGCTACAAGGTCGAGCCCAACGTCAAAGACGGCAAAGGCGGCCTACGCGATCTGCATACCCTGCACTGGCTCTCGAAATATCTCTACGGCAAGGAAGTCGGTCCCGAGACCATCGAAGAAAAGATCTTTACGCGCGAAGAATACTCCACCTTCCGCCGCGCCGAAGACTTTCTTTGGAGCGTGCGCTGCCATTTGCACTTCCTCACTGGCCGCGCTGAGGAACGCTTAACGTTCGAATATCAGCCGATCATGGCCGAACGCCTCGGCTACCGTACGAAGTCGGGTCAGCGCCCCGTCGAGCGCTTCATGAAGCATTATTTCCTCGTGACGAAGAGCGTCGGCGATCTGACCGCCATCCTCTGCGCCGCCCTCGAAATGCAGCAGGCAAAAACCTCTCCCGGTCTGCCCGGACTCATCTCCGGCTGGAAAATGCGCCGTCAGGTCCGCCAGCAGACCGACTTCCGCATCGAGAACGATCGCCTCAACGTAGCCGATCCCGACGTCTTCAAGCGCGATCCGGTCAACCTGATCCGCTTCTTCGCTCAAGCCGAACTGACCAACGCGCATCTCCACCCCGATGCGATCCGCCTGCTCCGTCAGTCGCTTCGCCTGATTGACGATCGCTTGCGCAACGATCCCGAAGCCAACCGCATCTTCCTGGGGCTCGTCGCCGCCAAGACCAATCCGGAAAATACGCTGCGCCGCATGAACGAAGCCGGCGTCCTCGGCCGCTTCCTGCCCGATTTCGGGCACATCGTGGCGATGATGCAATTCAACATGTACCATCACTACACAGTCGACGAGCATCTGCTACGCACCGTTGGCGAACTGGCCAAAATCGAGCACGGCGACAACGCCGATGAGTTGCCGCTCTCCAGCCAAATCATCAAGTCGATTCAAAATCGCCGCGTGCTCTATGTTGCAGCCTTCCTGCACGATATCGGCAAGGGCCGCCCCGAAGATCACTCGATCTTGGGCGGCCAGATCGCGCGCCGCCTCTGCCCGCGTCTTGGCCTCACGCCCGCCGAAACTGAAACCGTTGTCTGGCTCATCGAGCAGCATCTGACGATGAGCAACATCGCCCAGAGCCGCGACCTCTCCGATCCCAAAACCGCGCAGGATTTCGCCAAGGTCGTGCAGAGCCCCGAGCGCTTGAAATTGCTCACGCTCCTCACCGTGTCCGACATCCGCGCCGTCGGTCCCGGCGTCTGGAACGGCTGGAAAGGCCAGCTCATCCGCACCCTTTATCACGAGACCGAACCTCTCGTGGCAGGTGGCCACACCCAGATCGAGCGCCGCCACCGTATCGAAGATGCCAAGGATCAGCTCGCCGGCGCGCTGGCCGGTTGGCCGCGCGCGGACGTGGAGCGTTTCATCGACCGCCACTATCCCGATTACTGGCTGCGCACCGAAACCGCCAAGCAAGCCACCCACGCCCGCCTCGTCCGCCGCGCCGAGGAGGAAGGCCGCAAGCTCATCACCGAAGCCGCGACCGATTCCTTCACCGCCATCACCGAGTTGACGGTCTTCGCGCCCAACCATCCCCGCCTCCTTGCACTCTTCGCCGGCGCCTGCGCAGCCAACGGAGCTAACATCGTCGGCGCGCACATCACGACCACCCGCGACGGCTTCGCCCTCGACACCTTTCTGCTCGCCCGCGAATTCACCCAGGATGACGACGAGATGCGCCGCGCCGCCCGCATCGAAGCCACTATCGACCGCCTTCTGCGCGGCGAAGCCCGCCTCAAACCACTCCTTGAGAAGCGCTCCCTCGGTGCCAATCGCATCGAGGCCTTCACCGTTTCGCCCGAGGTCATCATCAACAACCAGCTGTCCGACCGCTTCACCGTCATCGAAGTGGCCGGTCGCGACCGCACTGGCCTCCTGTATGACCTGACCAGCACGCTGTCCGATCTCTCGCTCGACATTGCATCCGCCCACATCACGACCTTCGGTGAGAAGGCCGTCGACGTGTTCTATGTCACCGATCTCACCGGCAAAAAGATCGACGCCGAAACCCGTCAAAAGACCATCGCCGAACGCCTCACGGCGGTTCTCGACGGTGCGGTGCAAATCTCAACCGGCGCGGTGTCCCGCACATGAAACTCTATCGTTCGTTCGCAACAGTCGGCGGCCTGACCCTCTTGAGCCGCGTGCTGGGCTTCCTGCGTGATATCCTCGGCGCTGCCGTTCTCGGCACCGGACCCGTCGCCGACGCGTTCTACGTCGCCTTCCGCTTTCCCAATCTCTTCCGGCGCCTGTTCGGCGAAGGCGCCTTCAACTCGGCGTTCGTACCGCTCTTTGCCTCCAAGTACGAAGGCGACGGACCGGAACAAGCCCGCGCGTTCGCCTCCGAGGCGATGTCCGGCCTGACCTTTATTCTCATTCTGCTAACCGCCGCGGCCATGCTGGCGATGCCCTGGCTCATGTATCTGCTTGCCCCCGGCTTTGCCGATCAGCCGGAGAAATTCGACCTCGCCGTCCGCCTCACGCAGATCACATTCCCCTATCTGCTCTGCATGTCGCTCGTGGCCCTCATGTCCGGCGTGCTCAATACGGTTGGCCGCTTCGCCGAAAGCTCCTCCGTCTCCATCGTCCTCAACGTCGTCCTCACCATCGCGATGCTGCTCTCCGTGTGGTGGGGCTTCAACGCCGATCCCGCCGCCGGCTACATCCAAGCCTGGGGCGTCTTCGTCGCCGGCATCCTGCAACTCGCACTCCTCATGTGGGGCCTGCGCCGCGCCGGTCTCACGTTGAAGCTGGGCCGCCCGCGCTGGACACCCGACATGAAAAAGCTGGTGGCGTTGGGCATTCCGGGCGTCATCGCCGGAGGCATCACGCAGGTGAACATCGCCATCGGCACGGTCATTGCCTCCATGCAAGCCGGCGCCGTTTCCCACCTCTATTACGCCGACCGTCTCTACGAACTCCCGCTCGCCATCGTCGGCATCGCCATCGGCGTCGTGTTGCTCCCCGATGTCTCGCGCCACCTCCGCGCCGGCAACCACGAAGCCGTCATGGACAGCCAGAACCGCTCGCTCGAATTCGCGATGCTCTTAACGCTGCCCGCAGCCGTCGCCCTCTTCGTTATCCCCACCGAAATCGTGCGCGCCCTGTTCGAACGCGGCGCGTTCACCCCGGAAGATACCCCCTACACCGCCGAGGCCTTGCGCATCTTCGCCCTCGGCCTGCCCGCGTTCGTGCTGATCAAAGTCTTCTCGCCCGCCTTCTTCGCCCGCCAGGATACCAAGACCCCCATGCGCTTCGCCGTCTGGAGTCTCTCGGCCAACACGTTGGGCTCCATCGGACTCTTTTTCCTCTTCCGCCATCTTGGCTGGATGCCCCATCTCGGCATCGCGGTGGCCACCACGCTTGGCGGTTGGATGAACGCGCTCCTTCTCTTTCGCGGCCTCAAAACCCACGGCCACTTCGCCGCCGATGCCCGCCTGAAGCGCGCCCTCCCGCGCATTCTCATCTCAGCCGCCATCATGGGCCTCGTCCTCTTCGGCATGGCCTACGTCCTCGATCCATGGATCAATCAGTCCAAGGGCCTCCTGGTCCGCTTCTCGGCCCTGGCCGTCCTGATCGGCGCCGGCTTCGTCGCCTATTTCGCCGCCACTCAGTTAACCGGGGCCGCCACCCTGTCCCAACTCCGCTCCGCGGTTCGCCGGAAGTAGCCCGCCCCCTTGCCACCCCGCCCCTCTCAGGCCATAACCCGCGCCGGTTCGAGGGATAAAGACACCATGGCATTCAAGACCCGCGTCTTCTCCGGCATGCAGCCGACTGGCAGCCTCCACCTGGGCAACTACCTGGGCGCGATGGTGAACTGGATCCGCATGCAGGATGAGCATGAATGCATCTATTGCGTCGTCGACCTACACGCGATCACCGTATGGCAGGACCCAGCCGAATTGCGCGCGGCCATCCGCGGCGTCACCGCTGCCTACATCGCCGCCGGCCTCGATCCCAAAAAGTCGATCCTCTTCAACCAGAGCCAAGTGCCCGAACACGCCGAGCTCGCCTGGGTCTTCAATTGCGTCGCCCGCCTCGGCTGGCTGAATCGCATGACCCAGTTCAAGGAGAAGGCCGGCAAGGACAAAGAGAACGCTTCCGTCGGCCTCTACGCCTATCCCAACCTGATGGCCGCCGACATCCTCGCCTACCGCGCGACCCACGTGCCCGTCGGCGAAGACCAGAAGCAGCACTTGGAACTCGCCCGCGACATCGCGCAGAAGTTCAACAACGACTACCGCAAAGACATCGACGCCAAGGGCTACGCCGACGGCATTTTCTTCCCGCAGCCCGAACCCGTCATCACCGGGCCCGCCACGCGCGTCATGAGTCTGCGCGACGGAACCAAGAAAATGTCGAAGTCCGACCCCTCCGATCTCTCGCGCATTAACATCACGGATGATGCCGACACCGTCGCCCGGAAGATCCAGAAGGCCAAGACCGATCCCGAGCCCCTGCCCACCGACGAAAAAGGCTTCGAAGGCCGCCCCGAAGCGGAAAACCTCGTTGGCATTTACGCGGCACTGACCGGCACGACGGTCGATCAGGTTCTGGGCGATTTCGGCGGCCAGCAGTTCTCGTCCTTCAAGAAGGCACTGGCCGAAGTCGCGACCGAAACCATGGGCCGCATCGGCGCCGAAGCCAAACGCCTCTCCGCCGATCCCTCCTATATCGATAGCGTGCTGGCCGATGGCACCCGCCGCGCCCGCGCCATCGCCACACCCATCATGGACGAAGTCAAAGACCTCGTCGGCCTCCTGCGCTCTTAATCGTTGCGCACGGCCGCTCCGCTTCAGCCGAGCGGCCGTGCGCAACGCAAAGAGTCCGCTTCCCGTCCGCGCCCCGTCATGGCAGCATCCGCCTCATGCCGACGACCAGAAAGCGCCGATCGTTTGAAGCGGGCCACGCCCGCAAATTCCTGTTGGTTGTTGACAACAGCCCGGAGGTCGAAAGCGCGCTGTTCTACGCCGCCAGCCGCATCCTGCGCTCGTCCGGCATCCTCGTCATGCTCTACGTCATCGAACCGCAGGAATTCCAGCACTGGGTCGGCGTGCGCCAAGTGCAGCTCGAAGAAGAGACCAACAAGGCCCGCGCCCTGTTCCGCCTTTTCAAGCGCAAGCTGCATAACGTCGGGTTCGAGAACATCCCCGCCGAGGAAGTCGTCCGCGAAGGAATTAAATCCGAAGAACTGCTCAAATTGATCGAAGAGGACGAAGACATCGCCATCCTCGTTCTCGGCGCCTCCACCGACCCGAAAGGCCCCGGCCCCCTGGTCTCGTCCCTCGCCGTCGGCGGCGCGGCCGGCTCATTCCCCATCCCCATCACCATCGTTCCGGGAAATCTGGCTCTGGAAGACATCCTGACGCTGGCCTAAGGCTGAACAACGCCGAACAAACCGCCCCGCCGTGGCGGTTGGCCCCCTCGACTTTTCACCCCAAGCCCCCTATATCTTGGAACAATTCTAAAAAAGATCGCCGCCGCCCCTCCGCGCCGGCCTGTCTGATCGAGGACCAACATGTTCATCCAGACCGAAGCGACGCCTAACCCGGTCACCCTGAAGTTCATTCCCGGCAAGCCGGTCCTCACCGGTGGCACGGCCGAATACCGGTCCAAAGGCGAAGCCGAAGGCTCTCCGCTCGCTCGCCGCTTGTTCGACATCGACGGCGTCAGCGGCGTGTTCCTCGGCTCCGATTTCATCTCGGTCACCAAGTCCGACGCCGAATGGCAGCACCTGAAGCCCATGGTCCTGGGCGCGATCATGGAACACTACATGTCCGGCGCCGATGCTGCCGGCGCCGCGAACGACGAAGGCCAGGAAAACTTTGATCCAGCCGACGCCGAAACGGTGGCGACCATCAAAGAACTGCTCGAAACCCGCGTTCGCCCCGCCGTCGCCCAGGATGGCGGCGACATCACCTTCGCCGGTTTCCGCGATGGCGTTGTTTATCTTCACATGCGCGGCGCCTGCTCCGGCTGCCCAAGCTCCACGGCGACATTGCGCCACGGCATCGAGAACCTCCTGAAGCACTTCTGCCCCGAGATCCAGGAAGTCCAGGCGGCGTGATGCTGCGTTAAATCAATCTGTCGGTAATCAGCCCAAACCCCGCTGCACCGCTGCGGGGTTTTTGCTGCGATCATCATCCAAGGAGCTCAGCATATGTCGTCGCGCCTCGATCCCTCCGCGCTCGCCACCCTCTTCACCGACGCCCGCACGCACAACGCCTGGCAGCAAAAGGACGTGCCGGACGCGCTTCTGCGCGAAGTGGTCGAGCTGATGCGCTGGGCCCCGACCAGCGTCAACATGAGCCCAGCCCGCATCGTTTTCGTGAAATCACCGGAAGCCAAATCCAAACTCAAGCCGCTCCTGATGGAAGGCAACGTCGAAAAGACGATGGCCGCACCTGTCACCGCCATCATCGGCCATGATCTCAAATTCTACGACCATCTGCCCAAGCTCTTTCCGGCGATGGATGCCAAAAGCTGGTTCGTCGGAAATGACGAATTTGCGAAGGTCTCGGCCTTTCGCAACGGCACGCTCCAAGGCGGCTATTTCATCCTAGCAGCCCGCGCCCTTGGCCTCGACTGCGGCCCCATGTCCGGCTTCGACAACGCCGGTGTCGACGCGGCGTTCTTCGCTGGCACGGACATCAAGTCGAACTTCATCTGCAATCTCGGCTATGGCGACCCCGCCGGCCTCTACCCGCGCAGCCCCCGCTTCGCCTTTGATGAAATCGCCCGCATCGCGTGAGGCTTTTGCGCAGCAGTCTGCCGCTGTTTTGGACTGGCGAACGGTCCTGAACAGCGTGTAGGCTGCCGCGCTATGAACGTCCTCGGCATTGACACCTGTTTTCCGGCTTTGAGCGTTGCAGTGGGCCGGGAGATCGGCACGCCGGACGCGCGCGTCGTGTCCTCCACCGAGCCGATGGCCACCGGCCACGCCGAACGCCTCCTACCGCTCATCGCGGACCTGCTTGCCCAATCGGGTCTCGCCATCACCGATATCGACCGCATCGCCGTCACCGTCGGGCCCGGGTCCTTCACCGGCACACGCATCGCCATCGCCGCCGCCCGCGCCCTGAAACTCGCCCGCGACATTCCGGTCATCACATTCACCAGCCTCGAAGCCATTACGCTGTCCCCGGAAATCGCGCCCGCACCCAATGACGATCTCATCGTCGCCATCGACGCCCATCGCGGCGAAGCCTACGCGCAGGTGTTCGATGCTGCCACGCGCACTCCTATCGGCCCCCCGCGCATCATCGCCATGACCGATCTCGCGGCCCTGTCGCGCGGCCAACCCATCCTCGCCGTCGGTACCGCCGCCGAAGCCGTCGTCGCAGCGATCACGCAAACCGGCGGCAGCGCCCGCGCGCAACCCGGCATGATTTATCCCGACATGGCCGCGTCCATTCTCCGCGCCGCCACCCGCACGCCCGCAACAGCTGCGGTCGAACCCTTGTATCTTCGTCCGCCCGATGCCAAACCGCAGGACGGCAAATCCCTGGCGAGAGCGAGCGCATGACAGCGGCGGCAAACCTGATCGACGGCAAGCGCGTCAGCTTGCTCTGGGCTGGCCCCGAACGCGCCGGCTCCATTGCCGCCGTTCACGCCAAGCTCTTCAATCCACCATGGGACGAAGCCAACGTTCGCGGCCTGCTGGATCATCCTGCCGCCACGTCCTTTGTCGCAACCCTCGGCTCACCCAATGATGTCGTCGGCTTCATCATCGGTCAGATCGCCGCCGACGAATCCGAAATCCTCACCGTCGGCGTCGCTCCCGAATGCCAGCGCCACGGCGTCGGTAAAATGCTTGTGGAAGGCCTCGTCCGCGCCGTCCAGCGCGCCGAAGTGCGCCGCATGTTCCTCGATGTCGCCACTGACAATGCCGCAGCTCTCCACCTCTACAGCAAAATGGGCTTCACCCCCTCCGGCGTCCGCAAAGGCTATTACGCCCGCCCCGGCGCCGCCGCCGTTGATGCCGTGACCATGGCGCGCACGCTTACGATATAAGAGCCCATGAGCCGACTTCGTGCCGCCGGCGTGCTCGCCAGCTTTATGGGGCTGACCCTCCCGCTAATGCCCGTGCAGGCGCTGCTGCTCAGCGTCTCGCAGTCGGCCGCTCGCGGCTTCCCGCATTGGTACCATCGCAAGGTGTGCCGCATCCTCGGCATCCGCCTGCATATCGAAGGCGCGGTTGCCAAGGATACGCCGGTCCTTCTCGTCTCGAACCACACCTCCTGGCTCGACATCCCCGTGCTGTCGGCCGTTGCCCCTGTTTCGTTCGTTGCCAAATCCGAAGTTGGCCGCTGGCCCTTCGTCTCCGCGCTCGCCCGCCTGCAACGCACAGTCTTCGTCGATCGCACCCGCCGCGTCGCGGTCGGCGACACCGCCAACGAAATGGCCGAACGCCTCGCCCAAGGCGACACTCTGGTTCTCTTCGCCGAAGGCACCTCGACCGACGGCAACCGCGTTCTGCCTTTCAAATCGTCGCTGTTCGGCGCCGCCAAGCCCAGCGGCAACTCAAACGCGCCCAATCCGCCGATCGTTGTCCAAACCGTCGCCATCGTCTATGCCCGCGTCCACGGCATTCCGCTCGGCCGCGCCGATCGTCCCTTCGTCGGCTGGTACGGCGACATGGACATGCAAAGCCACGCCTGGGAGTTGCTGCAAGCCGGCCCGCTCGATGTCGTCATCCGCATCAGCCCCCCGGTCCCACTCGACGCCTACGCCGGCCGCAAGGAACTGGCCGAGAAAACCGAAGCCGCTGTCCGCGAAAACGTGGTGCGTACCCTCCGCGGCCGCCCGCCCGGCGAGCCCGTCGCATTGGCCGCAACCCCCAAACCCGCCACCCGGACCCCGCTGCCACGCGCCG
Organism: Hyphomicrobium sp.; assembly: GCA_002928735.1. Taxonomy (GTDB): domain Bacteria; phylum Pseudomonadota; class Alphaproteobacteria; order Rhizobiales; family Hyphomicrobiaceae; genus JAGVSR01. The sequence goes on from PERL01000008.1 coordinate 149,641, forward strand.
CGTCAGAGACTTTCCGTTGACGTAAGGGTGTCCGCGTCACCAGCCCCCTCGACACCCGCCCCTGAAAATGCTGCACTGCAAAACGTTGACGCCGGGCCAAGCCTGTTCTGGCTCGCTCACCCGACTCATCGCACGTTAACGGCTTCAACAGGGCCGCCGGGCTAGCATATGCAGCATTCGTCCTAACCTGCCCCCGAACCCTGCCCCAGTCCTCTGCCGGAGACCGGTCCATGACGGCCGACACAGCAGCCAAAAAAGTGTTCATCAAAACGTTTGGCTGCCAGATGAATGTCTATGACAGCGAGCGCATGACGGAAGCGCTGGCCGGCGATGGCTATTGCGAAACCACAGACCTTGAAGACGCCGATCTTGTCATCCTCAACACTTGCCACATCCGCGAGAAGGCCGTCGAGAAGGTCTATTCGGATCTCGGCCGCATCCGCGATATTCGCGACCGCCGCCGCCGCGATGGCAAGGATACCCTCGTCACTGTCGCCGGCTGCGTCGCGCAAGCTGAAGGTGCGGAGATTTCGCGCCGCTCACCCGTCGTCGATCTCGTCGTCGGCCCGCAGAGCTATCACCGCCTGCCAGAACTCCTGAAGCAAAGCCGCGATACCGGTACGCGCATCGTCGAGACCACGTTCCCCGAAGAAGAAAAATTCGAGCACCTTACGCAGAAGCGTCAGGTCCGCTCCGCCACCGCGTTCCTCACCATCCAGGAAGGCTGCGATAAGTTCTGCACCTTCTGCGTCGTGCCCTACACGCGCGGAATGGAGTACTCGCGCTCCGTCGCCGACGTCGAAAGAGAAGCGCGAAACCTGGTCGAAAGCGGCGTTCGCGAACTCACACTCCTCGGCCAGAACGTCAACGCCTACCACGGCGTCACCGAGACCGGCGCTGAGACCACGATCGCCGGCCTCATCCGCCGTCTCGCCGGCATCGATGGCCTGGAGCGCATCCGCTACATGACGAGCCATCCGCGCAACATGAGCGACGATCTCATCGCCGCCCACGCCGAAGAACCCAAACTGATGCCCTATCTGCATCTGCCGGTGCAGTCGGGTTCAAACCGCATCCTCGCCGCCATGAACCGCAAGCACACGGCGGAAGAATATCTGCGCATTATCGAAAAGGTCCGCGCCGCCCGCCCCGACATCGCACTCTCCACCGACATGATCGTCGGCTTCCCCGGCGAGACCGACCGCGACTTCGAGGAGACGCTCGCCCTGGTCAAGACTGTCGGCTTCGCGCAATCCTACTCGTTCAAGTATTCGCCCCGCCCCGGCACCCCCGCCGCCAACATGGACGAGCAGGTCTCCGACGGCGTCGCCTCCGGCCGCCTCACCCGCCTGCAATACCTCCTCACCAATCAGCAGGAGCGCTTCAACGCCCAGACCGTCGGCCAGACGATCCCGGTGCTGTTCGAGCGCACCGGGCGCAACGGCGGCATCCTCGTCGGCCGCTCGCCTTACCTGCAATTGGTCCAGGCCGAAGCCGACGCCGCCCTTTTGGGCAAAATCCTCCCCGTCGCCATCCGTGGACACGGTCCGGGCAGCCTTTCAGGTGTCATAGCCGCCTGATAACCGCTTTTTGCAGGGGGCGGACCAACCCGTTGCGTTGATTCCCGGCCAGCGCAGCCTATGATGGCTGCCGAAGCCCCCGCTCGAATCGTCGGCGGCAGGCTTTCAGGAGATCGTATTTGACCGGTTCTCGCGGGCAATCCGTTCCCGGCGCGTCTCGCGCCTCCAAGACGCAGGCCGCCGATGCGCGCCTCGTCATCCCCTTCGAAGACAATCGCGCGCTGACGCGAGCGCTGGGCGAGTTCGATGCCCACCTCGCCATGCTCGAAGATCGTCTCGGCATCGAGGCCCACCCGCACGGCAATGTCGTGATCCTCAAAGGAGCTGACAGCGCCTGCAAACTCGCCCGCGATGTGCTCGAAACCGCCTACAAACGTGCCCAAGGCGGAGAAACCATGAGCCCCGGCGATTTCGAAGGCCTCATCCGTCACGCCCGCCAGGAAATCGTTGCGCCCTCGTCCGAAGGACAGGCGCAAATCTCAACGCGCCGCCGTGTCGTCAAAGCCCGCACGCCCGCCCAGAGTGCCTACATCCGCGCACTGGATAAAACTGATCTCGTCTTCGGCGTTGGTCCCGCCGGCACCGGCAAAACCTATCTGGCCGTGGCCTATGCCGCCCAGTGTCTCGAACGCGGCATCGTCGAGCGCATTATCCTCTCGCGCCCCGCCGTCGAAGCCGGCGAGCGCTTAGGATTCCTCCCCGGCGACATGCGCGAAAAGGTTGATCCCTATCTGCGCCCGCTTTACGACGCCCTCGATGATGTGCTCCCGCCCGATAAGGTGGAAAAGGACCTCGAAACCGGCGTCATCGAAATCGCCCCGCTCGCCTTCATGCGCGGCCGCACACTGTCCAATGCCTTCGTCATTCTCGATGAAGCCCAAAACACCACGCCGATGCAGATGAAGATGTTTCTCACCCGTCTGGGCGAGAACTCGAAAATGGTTATCACCGGCGATCCCTCGCAGATCGACCTGCCGCCCGGCGTCAAATCCGGCCTGGATGAAGCCGTAAAGCTGCTCGATGGCGTGCTTGGCATCGAAGCGGTTCACTTCACCCAGTCCGATGTCGTGCGCCGCGATCTCGTCGCCCGCATCGTGGCCGCCTACGACCGCGCCTCAGGCAAGACACCCTGATGCCCGCTTCCGACCCAGGACCGCGAAGTCGCGCGCCGCAAGGCGCGGATCCCTCGTGGCTGACGCTGGATGTCGTCTTCGAAGACGACGATTGGCCAGATGCTGTGCGCATGGAAACGCACGTGCACGAGGCGGCCGCTGCCTTGGCCGCTCACCCTGCAATGCACGGCCTAAAGCCCGCTGGCGCCTGCATCGCCCTGTCCAACGACGCTCACGTCCAAACCCTGAACGCCAGCTTCCGCGGCAAAGACAAGCCGACCAACGTTCTGTCGTTCCCAGCCCCCGAAAGCCCCGTTCCGCAGGCCCTCGAACCGCTGGGCGACATTATCATTGCCCGCGAGACGCTGGAGCGCGAAGCCGCTGAAAAGGGCATCCCCCTCGCCGATCATCTGCGCCATCTCACTGTTCACGGTCTATTGCATCTTCTCGGCTACGACCACAAAGACGAGGCTGAAGCCGTTGAAATGGAAAATCTCGAAACCGAAATTTTGCACCGTTTAGGGGTTCCCGATCCCTATGGTGATCGCGACGAGCGAACGCAGTAAGATCAATTGAAACCCCAATGACGCTCCTTGAACCGAACCGGAAGACCATGTCCACCGACGAAAAGGCCGCCAAACCGATCACTGCCGATCCCTCCGGTAGTGATGATCGCAAAGCAGCCTCCGCCTATAGCTGGGTCTCGACCCTGCTCACGCGTCTCGGCCTGCAGAACGCACCGACGCTGCGCGACACCTTGGAAGACGCGCTGAAATCCGGCGGCGACGAACAGAACTTCTCCGCCGAAGAGCGCGAGATGCTGATCCGCCTCCTGCGTTTCGGCGCTAGCCGCGTCGACGACATCATGGTGCCCCGCGCCGACATCATCGCCATCGACGAAAGCGAACCCATCGGCGAAGTCGTGCGTCTGTTCGAGGAAGCCGGCATCTCGCGCATTCCCGTCTATCACGAGACGCTCGATGACCCGCGCGGCATGGTCCACATCAAGGATCTCTTCCGCTGGATCTCAGCAGAAGCCGCCGGCCGTCCACTCATCGAGCCGCGCTTGAAAGGCGAAGAGCGCGCCAAGGCCGTGCGCAAAGCCGCCGATGAGGATGTCGCCGAAAACGGCGAACGCATCCACGACCTCACGAAAATCGATCTGAAGCGCCCGATCTCGTCCACCAAGATCCGCCGCCCCGTGCTCTACGTGCCGCCCTCCATGCCTGCGATGAGCTTGCTAATCCGCATGCAAACCTCGCGTGTCCACATGGCCCTCGTCGTCGACGAATACGGCGGCACCGATGGTCTCGTGACCATTGAAGACCTTGTCGAACAGATCGTCGGCGACATCGAGGACGAGCACGACGAAGCCGAAGCCGAACACATCATCGAAGACGCCAAGCTCGGCACCATCGCCTCCGGCCGCACGCCGGTCAGCGAACTGGAAGAACTTGTCGGCACCAAACTCCTGACCGAGGACGAAGAAGAAGACATCGACACCCTCGGTGGTCTCGTCTTCCAGATCGTCGGCCGTGTGCCGACGCGCGGTGAAATCATCCGCCATTCGTCCGGCCTCGAATTCGAAATCCTCGAAGCCGATCCCCGCCGCGTCAAACGTCTCAAAATCCTGCGGCCGAAATCGGCGACACCGGCAACATCGTCGCCCGGCGCCACAGGCGCCACGTGACGGCGCTGGCGCGTGTGCAAGACGTGCGCGGCGGGCTGCGCGCCGCCACCGGCTGGCGCCGCGTCGCTGTGCTAACGCTCGCCGGCATGGCGAGCGTGTTGGCCTTTGCGCCCGTATTTCTGTGGTCAATTCTCTTCCTCACGTTGCCCATCCTTGCCTGGGCCATTACGCAGCCAACACCTGAAGCCGCCTCGCGCGACGGCATCGAGCGTGCATTCAAGGATGGCTGGTGGTTCGGTTTCGGATACTTCTTCGCCGGCCTCTTTTGGGTCGGCGAAGCGTTTCTCGTCGAAGCCGATGTGTTTGGATGGCTGCTGCCCTTCGCCGTTACGCTCCTGCCCGCGGGCCTCGCCCTCTTCCTCGGTGCCGCTGCCGCTGTCACCCGCGCCCTTTGGCGGCCGGGCCTAGCCGGCATTCTCGTGATGGCGATCGTTTTCACCGCCGCCGAATGGCTGCGCGGGCACATCCTCACCGGCTTTCCTTGGAACACCATCGGCTACGCGCTGACTGCGACCGATGTCCAAATGCAAACCGCCGGCCTTATCGGAATCTACGGCCTGACACTGTGGGCGTTTGTGATTTTCCCAAGTCCTCTGGTGCTGGCCACCGAGGCACCAAAAGCAACCTCGTCGCTCGCAGCGTTCGCTCCCGGCTTGGCGTTAGCCATCGTCCCACTCGCGCTATCCGCACTGTACGGCGCCTACGTTCTCTCGAATGCACCGTCACCTGACGCCAACGCGCCACGTGTCCGCATCGTCCAGCCGAGCGTGCCGCAACGGGAAAAGTGGCTGCCCGAAAAGCAAGGCGAAATCTTTCGTCTCCATCTCGATCTGACCGCGCGCAACGCGGCCGGCGAATCAGACGGCATGGACGGCATCGCTCTCGTCGTCTGGCCCGAAGCGGCCATGCCCTTCCGCCCCCTCGAACACCCCGAAGCGTTGACCGCAATTGCCGATCTCCTCCCCGACGATGGCCCCGTCCTCTTATCCGGCGGCCTCCGCGTCGAACGCGATGGCACGGAAGCGGCCCCGACGCTGCGTGCCTTTAACAGCCTCCTTGCTTTCGACGGCGCCGGAAAACCCATCACCATCTACGACAAAATCCACCTCGTCCCCTTCGGCGAATATCTGCCGTTCCAGCCGGCGCTCGAAGCCATCGGTCTGCAGCAGCTCACAAGATTGCGCGGCGGTTTCGCCTCGGGGCCATCTCCGCGCCCGCTGCTTCGCCTGCCCGGACTGCCGCCGATCACCGGCCTGATCTGCTATGAGGCGATCTTTCCGGGAGCCGTCGTCCAAGCAGCCGAGCGCCCCGGTCTCATCGTTAACATCACCAACGACGGTTGGTTTGGAAACACCACCGGCCCCCCCCAGCATCTGCATCAGTCCCGCGTCCGCGCCGTCGAAGAAGGTGTTCCGCTCATCCGCGCTGCAAATAACGGCATCTCGGCCATGATCGATGCCAACGGCCGCTTGCAAGCCACGCTGGGGTTGAATGCGCGCGGTGTAATCGATCAGCCCATCCCGCCAGCGGTCGACGCGCCGATTTACGCCCGCTGGGGAGAGTGGGCGCTCGTCCTAAACATCGTATTTTTTTCACTGCTCATCGCATGGTTTCGACACGTGAAATCGGGCCGAAAGACGTCTAAATAACATGCATTCAGCCCAAGGTTGACGCGTGACGTGTATACTCGTACCACTGGCCGCTCCACCGACAGGAAATTTTCATTCCGGGACCGAAAGAAGTGACTGAAAAAGCGAGGGACGGTGCGTTAATGGACGACGGCGACGATCGAAACAACTCGCGCCGCGCCAACCCCGTCGATAAGCACGTTGGCGAGCGTGTCCGCATGCGGCGAATGCTCCTTGGCATGAGCCAGGAAAAGCTGGGTGAGAACCTCGGCCTGACCTTCCAACAGGTCCAGAAATATGAAAAGGGCGTCAATCGCATTGGCGCCAGCCGGTTGTTCGATCTCGCCCAAGTCTTGGGCGTGCCGATCCAGTTCTTCTATGAAAACATGCCCGCGTCGGTCTCAGGTGTTGTGGCCGTCCCCGGCATGGGTGAGCCGAGCGGTGAAAACTACGTCGCCGACTTTCTGTCCAGCCGCGATAGCGTCGAACTGAACAAGGCATTCGCCCGCATCACCGATCCGCGCGTGCGTCGTTCGATCGTCGACATGGTCAAGTCCGTGGCCGGCGAGGACACGCCGTCAGCGTCAGGCGAATAAGCACAGCCGAAAACGGCCCGAGTGTCCTAGCAAGGTGCGTAATTGTACCATCAAGGTGCGCGCATCTCGGCGCTTGACCCGGTGCGCAAAGGCTGCAACACAGCCGCCAAACGGGTGGTAAATCACGTCCAGGTTGGACAATGACGGGGGCCAAAGTGGCACGCAAATCTTTCCTCTTTACGAGCGAGTCGGTATCCGAGGGGCATCCCGACAAGGTCAGCGACCGCATCTCCGACGAAGTCGTCGATGCGTTCTACCGCGAAAGCCTTGCCGCCGGCCTCGACCCCTGGGCCGTCCGCGCCGCTTGCGAAACGCTCGTCACGACGCAGCGCGTCATCATCGCGGGTGAATATTCCAACACGCCAAAAAGCGTCACCGTGCAGATGATCCAGGACATCGCGCGCAAGGCGATTAAGGACATCGGCTACGAGCAGGATGGCTTCCACTGGGCCAACTGCAACATCGAAGTGCTGCTTCACGGCCAGTCCGCCGACATCGCCGCCGGCGTCGACGCCAAGCAGCCCACCAACCAGGAAGAGGGCGCGGGCGACCAGGGCATCATGTTCGGTTACGCCTGCACCGACACGCCGGAACTCATGCCGGCCCCGATCTACTACAGCCACAAAATCCTTCACGACCTCGCCACCGCTCGCAAAAACAAGGTCGGCGACGCCGCCAAGCTCGGGCCCGACTCCAAGAGCCAGGTCACGGTGCGCTACGAAGACGGTAAGCCCGTTGGCGTCACGCAGATCGTCGTGTCCCACCAGCACATCGTTGAAGATCTGACGTCCAAGCAGGTCCGCGACATTATCGAGCCGTACGTCTTGAAGGCTCTCCCGGCTGGCTGGGTCTCCAAGGACACGATCTGGCACATCAACCCGACCGGCAAGTTCTTCATTGGCGGCCCCGATGGCGACTGCGGTCTCACCGGCCGCAAGATCATCGTCGACACTTACGGCGGCATGGCCCCCCATGGTGGCGGCGCCTTCTCCGGCAAGGACCCGACCAAGGTTGACCGCTCGGCCGCCTACGCCGCCCGCTACCTCGCCAAGAACGTGGTTGCAGCCGGCCTCGCCGAACGCTGCACGATCCAGCTGTCCTATGCCATCGGCGTCGCCAAGCCGCTTTCGATTTACGTCGACACCCACGGCACAGGCAAAGTCGATGAAGCCGCCCTCGAAGTGGCCCTCGGCAAGGTGATGGACCTCTCGCCCCGCGGCATCCGCACCCAGCTCGATCTCAACAAACCGGTCTATGCTCGCACCTCCGCCTACGGCCATTTCGGCCGCACGCCCGATGCGGAAGGCGGCTTCTCGTGGGAACGCACCGACCTCGCCGACAAGATCAAGGCCGCGGTCTAAGCACGGACCCGTCCCAAAGTTTGGCCGCGGATTTAAACAGTCCGCGGCCGTTTTGTTTGATATCCCAGCATGATGACCGCCGAGTCAGACAAGCGCCTGCGTGACGAACTCCGCTCCTTCGGCCGCAAACGCGCCCGCAAGCCGAGCCCCCGTCAGCAGTCCTTATGGGATGTCGCCCTGCCGCGCCTCCGCCTCGATCCGGCGGCCCTCGCGGCTGAGCCCCTACCTGCTCTCTTCAGCGCGCCCGTCACCCAGGTCTGGCTGGAAATCGGCTTCGGCGGCGCCGAGCATCTGATCTATCAGGCCGCCGCCAATCCGCACGTTGGCCTCATCGGCTGCGAACCCTTCGAAGACGGCGTCATCAAAGCCCTGACCGCCATTGAGGAACGCGGCCTGCGCAACGTCCGCCTTCACCCGGACGACGTCCGCCCGCTCTTGCGCGCACTCCCCCCCGCCTCTCTGACAAAAGTCTTCGTCCTCTTCCCCGACCCCTGGCCGAAGGCCCGCCACGCCAAGCGCCGCCTCGTCTCCAAATCCTTCCTCGATGCCCTCGGCCGCGTCATGCCGCCCGGTGCCGAACTACGTGTCGCCACCGACATCCCCGCCTACGCCCGAACCGTGCTGGAAGCTGCCATTCCCCACCCCGCCTTTCGCTGGACCGCCACCTGCCCTGCCGATTGGCGAGCCCCGTGGCCCGATTGGCCCGGCACGCGCTACGAGTCCAAGGCGCATCGCGAAGGCCGCCGCCCGATGTTCCTCACGTTCCATCGCGTCTGAACGGCGCTTTACAAAAAAGTTCGGGTTAACGCGCAAAAACTGCCCACATCGGCCTTGCCAGAAACCGCGCCATTGCGTAGCTTGATGTCGCTCATGATCATCTCAACTCTTGAGAGTGGGCCCGCAAGGGTCCGCTCTTTTTGTTTTAGGGGTTGCCGATCATGGGTCTGAACGATCGGATCAACCCGGGCCAGTGGCGGAATGCAGGCCGAAGCGCACGCGAACGACGCGAGATTTTACAGCGAAACCGGCTTGGCCGCGACGCTCGCCGGGCTTGTGGAGCCTGTGCTTGAAAATCTCGGCTATCGTCTAGTGCGCGTGAAGATTTCCGGCCGAGACGGCCAGACCGTGCAGATCATGGCCGAACGCCCCGATGGCTCCATGACCATCGAAGACTGCGAAAAGGTCTCCAAGGAATTGTCGCCTCTGCTCGATGCTCACGATCCCGTCTCCGATGCCTACCGCCTGGAGGTCTCCTCGCCCGGCATCGACCGACCCTTGGTCCGCGCGTCCGATTTCGAAAACTGGTCGGGCCATCAGGCCAAGATCGAACTTCGCCAACCCGTCGACGGCCGCCGCCGCTTCCAGGGGAAACTCGAAGGCTTCGAAGATGGCGAAGTCCGCGTTGAACTCGAACTGCCTGAGATCGGCGCAACAACAATTGGATTCCCGCTGAGCCTCGTTTCCGAGGCCCGGCTGGTCATGACGGACGAACTGATCCGCGAAGCGCTCACGCGCGCAAAGAAACAAGGACGCACCGGTTTCGCCGATGGCGCGGAACCGGACGAATTTGAGGTGGAGAACTGAGCATGGCCGGCATTGCAGGTATCAGCGCCAACAGGCTCGAGCTTTTGCAGATTGCAGACTCGGTCGCGCGCGAAAAATCGATCGACCGCAAGATCGTCATACAGGCGATGGAAAACGCGATCCAGAAGGCGGCCAAATCCCGTTATGGCGCCGAAAACGACATTCGTTGCGAAATCGACCCCAAGACCGGCGAAACCCGCCTCACGCGCGTTCTCGCCGTCGTCGAAAACGTCGAGAACGAAGCGACCGAAATTCGCCTCGCCGATGCCAAGCGCCGCAACCCCGAAGTCAACGTCGGCGATCTCATCGCCGAAAGCCTGCCGCCGCTGGAATTCGGCCGTGTCGCCGCCCAGAACGCCAAGCAGGTCATCGTCCAGCAGGTCCGCGAAGCCGAGCGTGATCGCCAGTTCGGCGAGTATAAAGACCGCATCGGGGAAATCATCAACGGCACCGTCAAGCGCGCCGAATACGGCAACGTCATCGTCGATCTCGGCCGCGCCGAAGGCATCATCCGCCGCGATGAGATGATCCCGCGCGAAACGCCCAAGTACGGCGACCGCGTCCGCGCCTATATCTACGACGTCCGCCGCGAACAGCGCGGCCCCCAGATCTTCCTCTCGCGCGCCCGCCCCGAATTCATGGCCCGCCTGTTCGCGCAGGAAGTGCCGGAAATCTATGACGGCGTCGTCGAAATCAAGTCGGTCGCGCGTGACCCCGGTTCGCGCGCCAAAATCGCCGTTGTTTCCAAGGACAACTCGATCGACCCCGTCGGTGCATGCGTTGGTATGCGCGGCGCCCGCGTCCAGGCCGTCGTCAACGAACTCCAGGGCGAGAAGGTCGACATCATCCAGTGGAACCCGGATGCCGCGAGCTTCATCGTCAACGCGCTGGCCCCGGCCGAGGTGTCGAAGGTCGTTCTCGATGAAGACACCAACCGCATCGAAGTCGTCGTGCCCGAATCGCAGCTCTCGCTCGCCATCGGCCGCCGCGGCCAGAACGTGCGCCTCGCTTCCCAGTTGACCGGTTGGGACATCGACATTCTGACCGAGCAGGAAGAAAGCGAGCGCCGCCAGAAGGAATTCAGCGAACGCACGCAGATGCTCATGGATGCCCTCGACGTCGACGAAGTCATCGCCCAGCTCCTCGTCACCGAAGGCTTCGCCACGGTGGAAGAAGTGGCGTTCGTCGATCTCGGTGAAATCGCCAATATCGAAGGTTTCGATGAAGGCACCGCCGAGCAGATCCAGACCCGCGCCCGCGAACACCTTGAACAGCAGGAAGCCGAACGCGACGCCAAGCGCCGCGAACTGGGCGTTGCCGACGAAGTAGCCGAAGTCCAGGGCGTCACGTCCGCCATGCTGGTGGCCTTCGGCGAACACGGCATCAAATCGCTCGAAGACCTCGCCGATTGCGCAACCGACGATCTGATCGGCTGGACCGAGCGCAAGAAGGACAAGGATAGCGAGCCTGTCCGCCATAAGGGCATCCTCGACGGCTTTGAAATCGACCGCGCCGGTGCCGAAGAGATGATCCTCTCCGCACGTGTTCTGGCTGGCTGGATCACGGCCGAAGAAGAGACTCCGGAAGAAGCCGACGAAGCCGGTGCCGAGGCGGACGACGCCCCGGACGCCGCCGCGACGGAAGCCTGAGCAGTAGGATGAGGCGGGAGGCCCAAAGGATTGGCGCGCAGCCGTCGAGCACGCGATGCTGACGAAGACGAAGCGGGCGATGGCTCGCAGCGTCTGTGCGCGCTGACGCGGGTTGCCCTTCCCAAGGACGATCTGATCCGCTTTGTCCGCGGTCCTGACGGCACACTCTACCCCGACCCGGGCGCTAAGCTCCCGGGCCGCGGCGTTTGGGTCACCGCCACCGCTGCAAAAATCGCTGAAGCCGTCAAAGCCAAAGTCTTTGCCCGCTCACTCAAGGCAGAGGTCAAGGTCCCGGCCGATCTCGCCGACAAAGTTGGTGACTTGTTAGAGCGGCGCGCCCTCGATGCGCTCTCAATCGCCAACAAAGCGGGCCTCGTCACCACGGGGTTCGATAAGCTCGACGCCCTGGTTGCCAAGAGCCCCGTCGCCATCCTGCTGCATGCGCGCGAAGCCTCTCCCGACGGTGCCGGCAAATTGGATCGTAAATACATCGCAGTGTCGCGGGCAAACCACCGGGACCACCGCATCGTGACACTTTTTACGGTCGAACAAATGAGCTTGGCCATAGGCCGGTCAAATGTGGTACATGCTGCCCTCACACAGGGCGGAGCGACCGAGAAATTCTTGAGCGAGGCCGGGCGCCTAGAGCGCTACCGGCCTGCTTTGGTTGAAGAAATTACTATTCCGGACGCATAAGGCGCCGACGAGATCTGCGGAAAGACCGAATGGATACGAAGGACGACACGACCGACAAGACAGCCCGCCCCGGCGCCGCCGGCGCCTCAGGGTCGGGAACAGCCGGTGCAGGGACACGCAAACCGTTGTCACTGCAGCGGACGGTCGAGTCTGGGCATGTGCGGCAGAATTTCAGCCATGGCCGGTCCAAACCGGTGATCGTTGAAAAGCGCAAGTCGCGCAAATTGGGCGGCACCGATGCGCCCGTCCCCGCCGCTCCCGCACCAGCTTCCGTGAAGCCGCCGGTTGCAGCCCGGGCACCTGAACAGCCCCGCGCGCCGGAGCAGCGCGCCGAAGCCGGCCGCACGCTGCGTCCCGAAGAGCGCGATGCCCGCGCCCGCGCACTGGCCGAAGCCCGCCGCCAGACCGAAATCGAAGGTGCCGAACGCGCCGAACGCGAGCGCGCCGAGGCCGCCGCCCGTCCGGCCGAAACGCCCGCTCCGGCTCCCGCGGTTGCGCCTGCTCCTGCAGCGCCCGTTGCCGCGGCACCCGCTGCTACACCCGCACCGGCGGCGCCCACACCCCGCGCCGAAACGCCCGCATCCGCTCCCACGCAGGCCCGCGCACCGTCTCCGTCGTCGGCCCCGCGCCGCGACGGACCACCCCCGCGCTCGAACGAAGGCGGCGCCCGTCCGGCTGGCCGCTTCGAAGGCCGGGGCGGCCCGCGTCCCGCCGGTCAAGGCTACAACACCGCCAATATGACCCGCGAAGGCGGTCGCCCGCAGGAAATTAGATTTCCTACCGCGCGCCCCGCCCCCGCTCCCGAGCGTCCCGCTATCGAGCCGCCGAAGGGCAAGGAAGTCCGCGGCGAACCGCGTGCCCGCCCCGAAATGGTGGAGGACGAGGAAACCCGCGTTATCAAGCGCGGCGGCAAGATCGTTCGCACGCCGGTCAAGACAACGCCGGAACCGGTGAAAGAGCGCGTCAAGCTCACCATCAACAACGCCTTCGACCAGGACCAGCGCGAGCGCTCGCTTGCCTCCCTGAAGCGCAAGCGCGAGCGCGAACGCCTCAAGGCCATGGGCGTGCAGCAGCCACGCGATAAAATCGTGCGCGAAGTCATCGTTCCCGAAGCAATCACCATTCAGGAACTGTCGAACCGCATGGCCGAGCGCGGCGTCGACGTCATCAAGCTCCTGATGAAACAGGGCGCGATGCACAAGATCACCGACGTGATCGATGCCGACACCGCTGAACTGATCGTCCAGGAATTCGGCCACACCGTAAAGCGCGTGTCCGAGTCCGACGTCGAAAGCGGCTTCTTCCGAGCCGCCGAGGAAGACGAGAACGTGCGCCCGCGCGCGCCCGTCGTCACCATCATGGGCCACGTCGACCACGGCAAGACCTCGCTGCTCGACGCCATCCGCCAAGCCAACGTGGTCTCCGGTGAAGCCGGCGGCATCACGCAGCACATCGGCGCTTACCAGGTCACGCTGCCCTCCGGCGGCAAGATCACCTTCATCGACACGCCCGGCCACGCCGCGTTCACCGCCATGCGCGCCCGCGGCGCCAAGGTGACCGACATCGTCGTGCTCGTGGTTGCAGCCGATGACGGCGTCATGCCCCAAACGGTGGAAGCCATCAATCACGCCAAGGCTGCCGGCGTTCCCATGATCGTCGCGATCAACAAGATCGACAAACCTCAGGCCGATCCCACCCGCGTCAAGACCGACCTCTTAAGCCACGAAGTCGTGGTCGAAAGCATGGGCGGCGACACACTGGAAGTGCCGGTCTCGGCCTTGAAGCGCACCAACCTCGATAAACTTCTGGAAGCAATCCACCTCCAGGCCGAAGTCCTCGACTTGAAGGCCAACCCGGATCGCACCGCTGAAGGCATCGTCATCGAAGCCAAGCTCGAACGGGGCCGCGGTCCCGTCGGCACTGTGCTCGTGCAGCGTGGTTCGCTCCATGTCGGCGATATCGTCGTGGCCGGTTCCGCCTGGGGCCGCGTCCGCGCCCTCATCAACGACAAGGGCCAGAACATCGACGAAGCCGGTCCGTCCGTGCCCGTCGAAGTCTTGGGCTTTGACGCCGCGCCCGAAGCCGGCGACCAGATCGCTGTCGTCGAGAACGAAGCCCGCGCCCGCGAAATCACCGACTACCGCATCCGCAAGCGCCGCGAGACGCTTGGAGCCGCCGGTTCCAAGAGCACGCTCGAGCAGATGATGCAGCAGTTGAAGGAAGCCGGCAAAAAGGACTTCAACCTCCTCATCAAGGGCGACGTGCAGGGCTCGGTCGAAGCCATCATGGGCGCGCTCAAGAAGCTCGGCACCGACGAAGTCGAAGCCCGCATCGTTCACTCCGGCGTCGGCGGCATCACCGAATCCGATATCGCACTCGCCAACGCGTCGAAGGCCGTCGTCATCGGCTTCAATGTTCGCGCCAACGGTCAGGCCAAGCAGGCCGCCGACACGGCCGGCATCGAGATCCGCTACTACAACATCATCTACGATCTGCTCGACGACGTGAAAGCGGCCATGTCCGGCCTCCTTGCGCCGACCATCCGCGAAGTCTTCCTCGGCAACGCGGAAGTGCTGCAGGTCTTCAACATCTCCAAGGTCGGCAAGGTCGCCGGCTGTCGCGTCACCGAAGGCAAGGTCATGCGCGGCGGCAAGGTGCGCCTCATCCGCGACAACGTCGTCATCCACGAGGGTTCGCTCTCGGTGCTCAAGCGCTTCAAGGACGACGTCAAGGAAGTCCCGACGGGCCAGGAATGCGGCATGTCCTTCGCCAACTACCAGGACCTCCGCGCCGGCGACATCATCGAGTGCTTCAACGTCGAGACGGTCACCCGCACGCTCTAATCGACCTGATCCCCGGCGCCGGATGCATAGTCATCCGGCCCGGTCCACTGACCTCTCACAATCCCAACAGGACGCGCGCGGTCCAATCCCGCGGCGAATAAAAAATGTCTCGCAAAAAATCCACCTCGGGCAAGGGACCGACGCAGCGCATGCTGCGCATCGGCGAAATGGTCCGCCACAAGCTCGCCGAACTCCTCATCCGCGGCGAAATCCACGACGATGTCTTGGCCTCGCACGTCATCTCGATCACCGAGGTGCGCATCTCCAACGACCTCAAGCTTGCCACCGCCTACGTCATGCCGCTCGGCGGCAAGGACACGGAAAAGGTGCTGGCCGCCCTCACCAAGCACAAGGGATTCATCCGCGCCGAGATCGCCCAAACACTTGATCTGCGCTACGCCCCCGAGATCCGCTTCCGCGAAGACGAGACCTTCGAAGAGGTGAGCCGCATCGACGAACTGCTCTATTCCGAAAAAGTCCGCCGCGACGTCGAGAAGAAATAGACATGGCCCGCCGCAAGAAAGGTCAGCCCATCAACGGCTGGCTCATCCTCGACAAGCCGCTCGGCCTCACGAGCACGCACGCGCTCGCCCGCGTGAAACGCCTCTTCGACGCCCAAAAAGCCGGCCACGCCGGCACGCTCGATCCCCTCGCCACTGGCATTCTCCCGATCGCCTTTGGCGAAGCGACGAAAACCGTTTCCTTCGCCGTCGATGGCGCCAAGTCATATGCCTTCGCCGTCCGCTGGGGCGCCGAGACGACGACAGACGACAAAGAAGGCGCCGTCACGCAAACTTCCGACACCCGCCCCACCGAGGGCGACATCCGCGCGCTTCTTCCCCGCTTCATCGGCGAAATCATGCAAACGCCGCCCGCCTTCTCCGCCGTCAAGATCGACGGCGAACGCGCCTACGATCTCGCCCGCGATGGCGAAACGGTCGTCCTCGAACCCCGCCCGATCCAGATCGACGATCTCCGCCTCATCGATATGCCCAACGCCGACACTGCCATTTTCGAAGCCGACTGCGGCAAGGGCACCTACGTCCGCGCCATCGCCCGCGACATGGGCCGCGCATTCGGCTGCTACGGTCACGTCATCGAATTACGCCGCACCCGCGTCGGCCCGTTCGAGGAAGGTGACGCCTGGGGACTGGAAGAACTGGCCGCAGAAGCCGAAGCCGGCCGCCTCTTCGACGCCGACGGCCCGCTGTTGCCCGTCGAGATGCCGTTGCGCGGTCTGCCCGAACTGATGGTCACCGCGTCGGATGCCTCCAAACTCGTGCGCGGCATGGCGGTGCTCATCCGCGGACGAGACGCCCCCGTCCTCTCCGGCCTCATGTACGCCACCTGCCACGGACGCATCGTTGCCCTCGGCGAGGTCGAAAAAGGGGCATTGCACCCCGTCCGCGTCTTCAACCTGGGCTGACGGCCACACCCATCAGGGAAAAAACTGTCACGGCGTCCCCGCGCGTTGACCACCCTAAGGCGCTCTCCATAATGTGCCCGTCGATATCCTCGCGGCTCTATGGAGTGCTCACGATGAAGTTTGTAAAAGGTCTGGTCGCGGCAGCAGCGATGACGGTGGCGCTCGGCGCCCCCATCGCAGAAGCCGCATGCGTCAAGAAGGGTGCCGTTGCAACTGCCGGCTCCGAAGAGTGGGCCAAGTGGTACGCCCTCGAAACGACCGTCCAGGCGCTGAGCTGGGGCCTGTGGCCGGGCTTCCTCTCCAACGGCAAAGTCGAAGGCTACTCCGTCAACGACAAGTATTCCTGCAAGCCCGACGGCGGCCAGATCACCTGCCGCGCCGCCGTGACGTTCTGCAAGAAGTAAGGATTTCGGGCCCCTAAGCGGCGAAAAAGCACTTCGCGCCCGCAGGCCCCCCATGTATAAGACCCCACGTCGCGGGCTCCCCGAGGGCCCGCGACGTTCGTTTTCGACCCGGCTGGACGACATCCCGGCTGTGGCCGTGCCCTGGGCTCCCTTTTGGCGAGCTCTACAACTCCAAATTTGAAAGGAGCACCCGATGTCGGAAGTAGCACCCCACCGTAAGGCGGCGAAGGCCGAGGTTATCAAGTCGAATGCCACCAAGGCCAACGACACCGGCTCGCCTGAAGTCCAGATCGCGGTTCTGACCCACCGCATCAATGAATTGACCGACCACTTCAAGGCTCACAAGAAAGACAACCACTCGCGCCGCGGCCTCCTCAAAATGGTGAGCCAGCGCCGCCAGTTGCTCGATTACGTGAAGCGCAAGGATGTCGCCCGCTATCAGGGCATCATCGAAAAGCTCGGCATCCGCCGCTGATCCGCGCTGCACCAGGGCCGCATCTGGCCAATGGCACCGCGCGATCGTTCGGATGGCACCGGAATTCATTCTGAAAACTATCGCGCCGGGGGCTCTAAACGCTTCCCGGCGCGATGCGCATTCATGCTAAAGACCGCTGCGAAAACAAAAGACCGAAGAACCGAAACGAAAGCTGAAAAACATGTTTGATATCCACCGCGTCGAGATCGAATGGGGCGGGCGCAAGCTTAAGCTCGAAACCGGCCACATGGCCCGCCAGGCCGACGCCGCCGTTTATGCCCAGTATGGCGAGACCACCGTTCTCGCAACCGTTGTCGGCGCCAAGTCGCCCAAGGCCGGCATCGACTTCTTCCCCCTCACCGTGAACTACCAGGAGCGCACGTACGCAGCCGGCAAGATCCCCGGTGGCTACTTCAAGCGCGAAGGCCGTCCCTCCGAGAAGGAGACGCTCGTCTCCCGCCTCATCGACCGTCCCATCCGCCCGCTCTTCGTCGAAGGCTTCAAGAACGAAGTCCAAGTCGTCGTCACCGTTCTCTCGCACGACCTCGAAAATGATCCCGACGTCCTCGGCATGGTCGCGGCTTCTGCCGCCCTCACGCTCTCGGGTCTGCCCTTCCTCGGGCCGATCGCTGCGGCCCGCGTCGGCTACATCGCCGGCGAATACGTTCTGAACCCGCTCGTCGACGAAATGTCCGAAACCGCGCTCGATCTCGTCGTCGCCGGCACGCACGATGCCGTTATGATGGTGGAATCGGAAGCCAAGGAGTTGTCCGAAGAGATCATGCTCGGCGCCGTCATGTTCGGCCACCGGCATTTCCAGCCGGTCATCCAGGCGATCATCAAACTCGCCGAAACGGCCGCCAAGGAGCCCTGGGATATCCAGATCCCCGACAAGGCCAAGTACTACGATCAAGTCAAAGCCGTTGCCGGCGCGACGCTTACCGAAGCGTTCTCGACCAAGGAAAAGGCCAAGCGCAACGATCTCGTTTCGCAAGCAAAGAAGCGCGTCTTCTCCGAAATCCAGATCCCCGACGATCCCGGCGAGAAGGTCCTGCTCGGCGACGCCTTCAAGGCGCTCGAAATGGACATCATGCGTGGCGACGTTCTGAAGACCAAGAAGCGCATCGACGGCCGTGACCTCGTCACCGTCCGCCCGATCGTGTCCGAAGTCCACGTCCTCCCCCGCGCCCACGGTTCAGCACTCTTCACGCGCGGCGAAACGCAGGCCCTCGTGGTCGCAACGCTCGGCACCGGCGAAGACGAGCAGTATGTGGACAGCCTGGAAGGCACCCGCAAGGAACGCTTCCTGCTGCACTACAACTTCCCTCCCTTCTCTGTCGGCGAAACGGGCCGCATGGGTTCGCCCGGCCGCCGCGAAATCGGCCACGGCAAGCTCGCATGGCGCGCCGTGCGTCCGCTGCTGCCCAAGCACGAAGACTTCCCCTACACGCTGCGCGTCGTGTCCGAGATCATGGAGTCGAACGGCTCCTCGTCGATGGCCACCGTCTGCGGCGCCTCACTCTCGCTCATGGATGCCGGCGTGCCCTTGAAGGCGCCCGTGGCCGGCATCGCCATGGGTCTGATCAAGGAAGGCAACGACTATGTCGTGCTCTCCGATATCCTGGGTGATGAAGACCACCTCGGCGACATGGACTTCAAGGTCGCCGGCACCGAGAACGGCGTCACCGCTCTCCAGATGGACATCAAGATCACCGGCATCACCGAAGAGATCATGAAGGTCGCTCTGGCGCAGGCGAACCACGGCCGCCTCCACATCCTGGGCGAGATGGCGAAATCCATCACCGGCGCCCGCGAAGAGTTGGGCGAGCACGCCCCGCGCATCGAAACGATCAAGATCCCGACCGATAAGATCCGCGAAGTGATCGGTTCGGGCGGC